>DYJC01000016.1 GCA_020723305.1 Desulfosudis oleivorans | reverse complement strand
GTCAATGGCAATGGCGTTGATGGGAACACACTGCTGGAGCGCGCTGATTTCTTCGACAAATTTCTTAATACGCAGACGTTCCGGTGAAATATACAAAATGCGGAGATAGCCGAATTTCACTTCTTGCATATATCGCTTCTGATCCGTCGCATCGACATCGGTGTTTATGAACTCCATTGAGGCGATGCCATAGTTCAACAATGTCAGACGCTGGTCCCGCATAAGGGAGCGCAGGGGGGCAATGACCAGGGTCAGCCCCGGCTTAAGCAAGGACGGCAGCCAATAGCAAAATGACTTGCCGCTGCCAGTCGCGGAAATACCCAGGGTTTCCTTTCCGTCGAAAATTCGTTGCAACACCTTGTCCTGAAAAGGTGTTGTCCCACGATCGTACCCAAAAAATTCACGGCTGATATAATCAAGATGCTGGTGTATTTCTTCAAGTAATAAATTTTTTCGAAAGGAAAATTTTTCTTCGCTGGGAATGGGTGTGGGTAAGGATGCAGCACAGTCTCGAACAATACCAAAATCCACACTTACTGCCTGCGAATTCGGATTGTTTATCTCCATGACTATCTTTGGATGCAGGTGTTCTATCCAGGTGCTGAATTTTTCGGGAACCTTCACTTTGATTGAAGGCAGATGAAACATCACATTTACAACCGCCGCTACTGCATCAAGAAAACGATAAAGAGAACCCAGAGATAGAGCTACCATTGGAAACGGCAAACCGAACTCATCTCGCAAAAAAAAATCGGCTGCATCACCCCCCAGGCCGCAGGAATACTCAGCAAACCAGTCTTGAACACGGTAAAAGCCATTGACGAGATCGAAAACAGTGGATCCGGTTTGAGCCGGTTCAAAAAGCTCATCAAATAAGTTCATTTGCCGTTGATTTTTTGAATCAAAAAGATACTTTTTCAAATTTGGATCGTCTGCCAAAAAATCATACAACATCTTTAAAGTCATTTTGGTTGTGTGCATTATCTGGCCATAGGTAAACCGGATGACCTTCCACCCCTGACAGGAGATAAAATTTTGACGTTCAATAAATCCATCAAGATCGCTTCTGTTGCTAAACTTACCGAATCCATCCACTTCCATCGCCAACTTGGTCGGCCCGTCAATGGCAAAGTCCACATAATATCGCCCAACTTTCTTTTGAGGCTGGACGATAGTCAATCCATCGTAATTCAAAAGAGGGGCAAGAATGTTTTTAACAAAATAGATTTCAAGAAAATTTTCAGCACCATCAATATTTTCCTTTCCTTTAAGGGCGTTTTCAAAATATGGATAGCGCATAAAAAAGGACGTGGCGGAGTGTTGGCAGCTTTCTCTGCGGGATGAATTGAGGAAAATCCTCTTTCTATCTGTTTCTATATCATCGGATAAAGGAAAATGATGACTAATTTTATCAATCAGAGAAACCGGGAGGAACCGAAGTTTGCTTTTGACAAAATCAGGGTATGATCTGCTCTGTCAATTGTACCGTATGTTTCTTCAAAACGATATACACCGCGAACCTGGGAAGGAAGGAAATATCTGACAATTGGATTCATTAGGTCAGTCTCCTTCCAGGTTCAAGACTCATTGTTTCTTGCTGCAGTCCCATCCGGTCCACCCTTCATCTTATAATTATTCAATCATGCTACACCAATAATTTTAATGATGGGTTTTGAGGGGCCGGATATTTCAGTGGATTCTCCGGGGAATTATTGTTCCATGATGGTGATGTTAGGCGAGTGCGATGTTTGGGTGATCGTGGTCGATAAAAAACGACAAATCGTTTTTCAAATTTATCCAGCATTCTATAACCATCATAAAAACGGCTTAATGTGGCATCACAATAGTCCATAACACATTCAGCTCCTTTGAACTGTCTTTCAACTTCTGAATTATTTATCTTAGCAGATTTCATCTCGATAAAGAGAAGCAAGAAGTGACCCCCTGTTTTCGTCAACAATATATAATCACAACGCTGACATTCTCCTTTTTTCCCTTTGAAAAGACTCTTGGGTTGTTCATATTTATCAAGATTGATGAGGAGGGATTGATCAGGAATATCGTAAATATCCACTTGTTTCAATTTGGCACCGGCACCGGACTCCTTCAATCGTGCAAAACGCCGACCATTTTTTTCCGAGATTGTTCCAAAGAGACCATCAGCCAGCAATGCCTTCAATTTTTCCACGCCCATCAGGCCTCCTCCCCGCTGAAAATTATCATTTCCTGTATTCGGTTCATCTCATCAATGGTATTATCAAAGCTTCGGGCCTCAATCCCCAACTCCTGGTTTATATCTGCACGGGTTAGTGTTGGATATTGGGCCTTTTTAAAATTTTCATCCAACTTAATGAGAGCCCTTTCAGCCATATAAACCCTTACCTTTTCAGCGGAAAGAAGTTCTTCCATTCTATAGCCTTCGTCGTTAGCTATCTGTCTAAGGTTAATTTTGTCATGATTCAGCATAATCAACGTGTTCAATTCTTTAATAATGTAATCGCTATGAGTTGTAATGAATACTTTAATTCCAAGATTTACCAAACAGGAAAAAAGTCTGGCTACGCGCCTCTGGTTTTCCGGATGCAGATTAAGCTCTGGCTCATCGACCATCAGCAGATCTCCAGGACTCGCAATATGCCGAAGGTAAAACCCTATATCCAAAAGAGAACGAACCGCACTGGAGCTCTCAACTAATGATAGCTTAATACGCTTGTTTGTATTTGGGATAAATTGTATTTCTCCATCCCTTGAGACTTTATATTCACCACCAATGATATCGGCAAATATATTCAGAATGTTTGGATGATTAAGCAGAATAAAGCTCTCTCGGTTTGTAATGTTTGGAAGTTCCCTAATAAAATCCACATTTTTCCTTACAGGGATAGAATATTCAGCGCTGAATCGACCTAATAACTGGACAGGATTAATTTTTGCAGACTTGTCACCCAGAAGCTCAATAAGTCTGTTCCGTGTAAAATCCAGCTCTTTTTGAAAAATAGATGACCCTGTTCTTTCTGCGCTGGCTATAAAAGGACGAGGCATGCTTGATTTAAAAAGGGCCTCTTTAATGCCATCACTGATTATACGCTCAACAAAATGACGTGGAGGTGCCTCGTTGATTTCTTTTTCCACCATTAACGAGACAGAAAGGTCATCACTCCCTTTTAATTTTAAAATCTGTATAATGCTTTTCTCAACAGATCCAGCTTTAATATTCACTTCCCTATCCTGATAATTATCAAATATAATATCCTCCATTTCGAATGATGCTGCTTGAAACAAACTTTTCTTGCCCGCAAATACCCTATCAAGAACCTTTGAATATTGTTCACTAGCCTTCTTGATATACCTGGAAGCATTACCTGCATAAGATTTAAGATTTAGTGTAATGGTTCCTTTTTCCATCAGGGTACTAATGTAATGTTGATCAATATCTATCTCGAATGCTGATTTCCAGAAATCCAAAAAACCATAAGTTGCATATGTGGCATATGTTTTACCGGTATTGTTGAGGCCGCAAATAATAGTTAATTCTCCAAGTTCAAACTCGGCTTGTTTCAACGCACCAAGGTTTTTAATTTTAATTTTCATAAAATTCTCCAGTTATTTCCGGTTCAATTATCTTCGAGTTGTTGGCTACCATTAGAGTAAAATACAATTACTAATCATTATCAGGAGCAAGAACAATTGATGAAGACTCATTAAGAGTGCATATACAGGTTTACTTATTTGTACTTTTTTAATGTATAGAACAGGATTCCAAGCTTGGCGACAAGATAATTCATTTTTTTAAAAAATGCTCCATCCTTAACATATATATCCAAAAAGATAGAATTCACTTTTTTAGCGACAGTCTATATATCAAAAACAATTACGTATCAACCCTTTATTATATCTTTGATATCAGGATGGTTCTTAAAAACACAGAAAAAAAGAAATCATCAGCGGCTCTATTTTTCGTGATGAAAAGGATGGCTCTGGATTCCTGCTTTCTCTATATCCACGACAATGGCTCACCATTTTTTTACAGCGTCCTTTCCTTTTTCTTCATCCACAAAATAGAAAAGAATTGCGCCGATGATAAAAAGCAAAATAACGGAAGCGATGCTGTATCTGGCAGATAACCGGCCGACAGCATGGATCTGTTCCTGAGTTGGTGAAGCCGGCATGAGAAGATTACGGGCAGCCAATCCCACAATGCCCATCAGCATCGGGCCGATGATGGCGGCAAACTTTCCCAGCATGTTATAAAAACCGAAGTATTCCGCACTCTGTCCCTTTGGGATCAGTCTTGCGTAAAAAGAACGGCTCAGGGCCTGAATTCCTCCCTGAACCAGTCCGATGGCAACCGCTAAGATGTAGAACTCATTTTTGCTGGTGATCATGGCTCCCCAGATCGTAATCGTCATATAAATGAAGATTGCAAGATAAATGGATTTGCGCACTCCCCATCTTTCACCCAGAATTCCGAAAATAATCGCCGCAGGAAATCCTACGAACTGCACCACCAGTAGGGCGACAATCAGATCCTTGGATTCAAATCCCAATGAAATTCCATAATCAACGGCCATCCGAATAATCGTATCAACCCCGTCAATATAGAACCAGTACGCCAGTAGAAAAAGCATAACGGTTTTTAAATGCCGTACCTTCTGAAACGTTTCATACAGCTGAAGAAATCCATCCCGGATCACACTCAAAGTAAGTCTTTTTTCTTCAGATTCTTCCGGAACCCACACAAGAATGAAAACCGTAAATACTCCCCACCAGACCGCAACGGAAAGAAAAGAAAACCGGACAGCCGTAGCTGCATCCGGCAATCCGAATGTTTCCGGCATCAATGTCATAAGCACATTGACCAGGAAAAGAAGACCGCCGCCCAGATATCCCAATGCATATCCAAAACTGGAGCAGAAATCCATTTCACTCTCTGCTGCCACATTTGGAAGCAGTGAATCATAAAACACATTGCCTCCGCAAAATCCGACGATTCCACAGGCATATACAAAAATGGCCAGCTCCCACTCCCCTTTTTGAACCATAAATAAGGATGCAGTCGACAACACACCTATATATGCAAACAGCATCAGGAATTTTTTCCTGGCCGATCCTTTGTCAGCGATCGCACCCAGAATCGGCGCCATCAGGGCCACAAGAAGGCTTGCCATTGAATTCCCAAACCCGAGTCTTGCCGTACTCAGATTCACATCCGCGCCAAAACTCCAGTATTGTTTAAAAAAAATAGGAAAAAAACCAGCCATTACAGTGGTGGCAAAAGCGGAATTTCCCCAGTCGTACAAAGCCCATCCCCATATTTTTTTACTCTTTGGCAACACGGATTCCCCCTTCAAAATCAGCCCTTTCTTCATGACTGATCAATGCGCCGATCAGCAGAAGAGATAGTTTATCCTGCATGGATTGTGAAATAATCTCATGATCACTGTTTTCAGGAGCAACCATTATTTCCATTCCGCTTGACATGATGATTGTCAGCATTGTTTCGGCGAGCAGCCGGATATCTCCGAGCGGCTTTCCACCTGCATGTGATAACCTCTCCAGGTCTTCCGATAGAAAATCAATCAAACGGTCCATTTCAGTTGAAATAGCAGTCCGCATCACCGGAGAACTACCGGTCCGTTCCTGGAAAAAAAGATGTAGAAGATAGTTGTATTTTTCAAAATATTGGAAACATATCGGTGCAAACGGACGGATAAAATTATCGACCATACGCAGCAAATCCTTCACCGAGTTTGACGCTTTCAATGAAGAGAATTGAATACCCCTGCGAACTTCTCCCAGGCATTCATCCATTATTTTTTTGGCCTCCATTACCATGGATATACCCAATTCATCGATATCCCGAAAGTGCCGATAAAAAGAAGTGGGGGCGATGCCAGCTTTGCGTGCGACAGAACGCAGACTCAGGCTTGCAAAACCTTCTTCGGCGCATAGTTCAAGCGCCGCTTCCATCAGGGAAAGACTTGTTTTTTCTTTTTGGGCAATTATTTCTTCTCGCGATGCCATTATTCATTCACCTGAAAGAATCCTATCCGGATAGATTACTGTCATCCCTCTTCACTTTATGTCCGGCATTCGCCGGTTTGACCACCAATTGTTTGTTAACGAAGCCATCATAGTGAACGTTTTTCGATATTTCAAATACTTTTTATTATATCCGGAACATAGATCCTGGAAGTCAATACGAATCAGTCTGATCCGTCATTGATGGATATGTGAGATCTCATCGGGCCGGGACTTTCCGGCCGGATGTCGTGCAGGATGAAAGCGGGGCCTGTCTTACGGGGCAAACCATTTTTCCTGTTTTTTAGGACAGTCGTGACAAAACAATTGGAATGCCCCGGAACCAATAAAAAACAGATGAAATTTACTAACTATTTAAATTTTCACCAAAAAAAAATAACATACTTCTCACATATCAACGTTATTTATTTTTTGGCATGTTTTTTGATAAGATTATATTATAACAATATTAAATAGATGCTCGGAATTGGGAATGAAACGGAATTTTGTTTTTCAGTAGTTGGAAAATGGCCGCCATTAAAAAACACTGCATTGTTTCTGGATTGATTTAAAAAAAATCAATCCATCACTGCCCTTTCATTCAAGACCAATATGGTAACAAACCGTCTTGGAATCCTAAAAGTTATCCCAATATTTCGTTCAATATGCCGGAATCCAATAAGTTAGATGGACCAGGAGTATCGATATTCTTAACCCTGATGAGCCAATTTCAAAACTATTAAAAAGCGTCACACCGGCGAAATTCAGTGCTCAGAAAAGAGCCGAAAATACTGGATTCTATTTTTCGCCGGAACTACAACAACAGACTCTTGAAATTTGCTCCTGATCTTCAAAGGAGACTTACAATGAACTCAAACGGTAACACCCTGCGTGCACCCTCAAAAATAATGCTTGCTATGGAAGTCCGCGCTTTGTTTGAGATGTGGATGTCACTTGTTGCGCAACCGATTTTACGATTCGCCCCAAAAGGGGATGGACATCCGGTCATCGTATTTCCAGGCTTTGCCGCCGGAGACTTGGCGACGGTTTTATTAAGAAGGTTTTTAAAAAAAAGATGCTATGCCGTGCATGGGTGGAACCTCGGAATCAATAAAGGATACTACGACGGGATTGATCAGAAATTGGTTGCACGGCTATCTGATATCCATAAGCGTTATAACCAGAAAGTTACCCTGATCGGCTGGAGCCTTGGGGGGCTTTACGCCCGTGAACTGGCCCATCTTCATCCGGACATGGTTCGTTTTGTTGTCACGCTGGGCAGTCCATTCAACAATTTTACCGAAGGTATCACCATTTCAAAAATCTATGAATTTGTTTCCGGCCATAAAATAGACCGGATCAGCCGCAAACGAACCAAAAGGCTGAAAACCCCACCCCCGGTTCCCACAACCTCTATTTATTCCAAGTCAGACGGCATCGTTGCAGCGGAGTGCTGCAATGGCGTCGAATCCGCTTATTCTGAGAACATTGCAATTCCGGGGTCCAGTCATTGCGGACTTGCCTCAAATCCGATTGTCTTCTGGCTCCTCGCCAACCGTCTTGCGCAGACTGAGGAAAATTGGAAACCCTTTAACCGGGGGAAAAAGCTTCCATCCTTGTCCACCTCCATTACCGAGGAAATTTTTTCAGTGGTATAATAATGATTTTTCCGGGCTTAAAAACGGAAAAATTTATACTTGTGCGTACATATGTATTTACAAATGAACAAACAAGTGTTATAGCGTCCGTAAGAAGAAAAACAACCATCAGCCGCCGACTTTTCGCGAGGCATGATGTGGTGATCTGGCCAGGTGGTGAGTTGGATGCCATTCGGTCCTACTCAATATGTGCATCGGAAATATACCGAAATTGAGCGCCGGATACAGGAAGGGGTTACGCGGCCGGCACGTAAAAAGATTTTGCCGATACTGGGGTAGAAAAGCACACGCGACCACAGCGGTTGCAGAGATTTTTGGATTGCAGCACAATGGAGGGATCGATGAAGAAAATAAACGGCTTGCTGGATTTGATCCGGGCAGGCGTTGATAAAGGGACGACAGCGGTTGAGGATATTCATTCCGAAATTATCAAACAACATTTTGCGGCGGTTCAAAAAGTACCCGTAATCGCCCGAATCGCTGCAAGCGCCCAGGAAATTCAGTTGCATCATACCGGCAGTATCTATTCGATTATCCGCCTTGTGAATCAGGAAGTCTGCCTCTTCACCAAACTGTTGATCAATGGCGCCGACAAACTGATGAAAGATTCGACGTATCCATCGTTAACTGCAGGAGACGACCAATCGGCCCTGGAAGAAAATCCTCACTGGTATCGGAACTATGCCGATTTTTGTATCAGCGTTACAAACGGAATAATCGGAGATTTCCTGCAGAAGGATCAAAATGGACTGGCAATTCCCATGCAGTTTTATTTTCAAGGCCAGGCCCTTGGCATGACTCAGCATGATATCGAAAAATCCTATAGCCGCCCAACATCCAAAATCTGCATTATGATACATGGGTTGTCATGTAATGAGCGAACATGGGAATATCATTCCGACCCTTCGACTACCTATGGCACACTGCTGCAAAAAGATCTGGGATATACGCCCTTTTACATACGCTATAACAGTGGATTGCATATTTCTGAAAACGGCCGGCGGTTTTCAGCATTACTGACCGATCTGGTGAAAGCCTATCCCCGGAAAATTGAAGAAATCGTCCTCATAGGCCACAGCATGGGAGGACTGGTTATCCGCAGCGGATGCTGGTACGGCCGGCAAGAGCAGGCCGACTGGACCAACCATGTAAAAAAAATTATTTACCTGGCCTCTCCGCATCTGGGCGCCCCGCTCGAAAAATTCGGAAATGTGGTATCCGGCATTTTAAAAAGAGTACCATTTCCTTACACAAAACTAGTGGCGGATATTATCAATACGAGAAGTTCGGGAATCAAGGACCTGCGCTTCGGTAATGTGACGGATGAGGACTGGGCAGGCCATGATCCCGACGGTATCCTCGAAAACAACAAAAATCCCATTCCCCTGATGGCTGGCCCATCCCATTATGTCATCGCAGGATCACTTACCCGGGATGCATCCCACTGTTTCACTCAGCTTATCGGTGATCCCATGGTTCAGCCGTCAAGTGCCTTCGGACGATCCGGTCAACCAGGCCACTGTTTGTCTTTCTCCGGGTATCGATCATTTCCCGAGGTCGGACATATCCGACTGGCACGCAGCCATAAGGTATATCAGCAGATCAAAGCGTGGTGCGAACCGGCTGTCTGAATCATATCAGCGGGAAGAGGATACTGTTCCCAATCCATGATAAGCGCCAAATGCCGATACCGGCGCAGGAAGGAACAGGAAAAACAACCTTAGATATATGAGTAAAGCGTAAAAATGGATTGCCATTCGAAACCATCTATACTAATGGAGCTGGAAGAGTCCTCTCATTAAATTTCCGAATCTCATATAACAACAAAGGAGATAATCCATGGGTAAAATCGAAAAGCTGGAATTGTTGAAAGACCTGGTGCAGGATGCCATCGATAAGGGAGCAAGATCAGTGGAAGAAATCCATAAGACCATTGCCGCGCTTCCTTTTGAGACACTGGAAAAAGCCGGTTTGACCGATGCTACCTTAAAAGAGAAGCATAACCAGTTTTTGAGCAGTGTCTATGGTGCGGTGCGAAGTGTGAATAAGCAGATCGGAGATTTTGCCTCCGATATATTTAAAAACATTGAGGACGGCAACTACATTTCCAAAGCCATGGATGAAAAGACCAAGCAAAAGAAAAAAAAGAATAAAAAGCCGGAAAAATAGCCGGAACTGCAACAACAGAATATAAAAAAAACCTGTCCGGCATTTGATTCAGATCGCTGCCCCGAAAATACTCATCTCACTATACACAGTTGCACTCTTCATACTGATTTCAGGTGAATTGGAATGATAAATGACCAGTTGCTTCTGAGATTGATTTGGAATTTTCAAAATTTGCCCTGCGCTGAGCCTGCTGTCACGTGACAGATGGTTAATCTGCCTTATCGCCAGAACAGTTGTCCCATATTTGCGTGCAATTCCCCACAAGGAGTCTCCTTGTTTCACGCGATGATCAAGTAATTCTTTCTGAACAAGCGAGGAACTCGGGATCGAAACCGGGATCTTTTCGACCTTTGCCAGCAATAATGATGCGCTGTTTACAGGAACACGCAACAGATATTCATTATCAGGAAGAATTTTATGACGGAGTTCAGGATTTAGATCAGCGATCACCTGATCCGGCAATTCCATTGCCTTAGCCGCATCCTTCAGATGCAACTGCTTCTGAATCAAGACCGATTCAAATTCCATAGGTGTGTCAACCACAACTTTTTCAAGCCCGTATTTTTCAGGATGATTGACGATATGCAGACATGCCAGGAACCTTGGAACATATTGAGCGGTTTCATTGGGCAATTTTTCATATAAATCCCAAAAATTATCCAGGTAATTTACATTCTGTCCCCGGATAATACGAAGCACCCTTTCCTCTCCGCAGTTATAGGCAGCCAGCACTGTAGCCCAGTCTCCAAAAAGCTGATGGAGTTCTTTAAGATAGAGTATCGCAGCTTTGGTGGCTTTTTCCGGATCCAACCGTTCATCAATATAAGTATCTCTTTTCAGGCCGAATTTGTATCCTGTAGAAGGTATGAACTGCCACAATCCCAGAGCCCTTGCCTTGGAAAGCGCCCTGGTCTTAAAACCACTTTCGATCAGGGGAAGCCAGGACAGCTCAACCGGCAAACCAGCGGCTTTTAATTCCTCCACAATCTGTTTCCGGTAACGTCCGGATCGTTTGTAAGCTTCCAGAAAAAACTTTCTCCCCCGGCCGGTAGTAAAAAAATCGATCTCTCTCTGGGTGTATGGATTCAATGTAATCGGAATTGCCTTATACTTCCCGGTGACAACAGACCCTTGAACAGCATAAATTTCCAATATCCGTTTGGATATCATGAAACGGATATCCTCCTTCTGCTGCATCAGACCAGGCAAAACCTCTGTGTTGACATCTACGATCAAAAAATAAGCCTGATCCAGTTCTTTCAGCGCATCATCCAGCTTTCCATGCTCCCTGAGTTTTTGGGCGTTTTGACAATGTTCAAGCGCTTCGTTCAGTATTGCCTGCTGGGAACTACCCGGTTGAATTCTTTTTGAATCTTCCCTGTTATCCAGACCTTCGATCGATTTTTCGATCTTGGACAGATTGTCTTCTATTTCCGGTTCATTCATCTTTTCAGGATATTCGGACATGACATCGCTATCTTCATCATCCACCAGCATGACTTTCTGTGATAGCCCAATGATTTTATACTTGGCATTGTGCTTTCCAGAAGGATTTGTCAGATAAAGGCTTTGGGCACATCCGCTGAAATTAATGATAATGGTCGCGAACAAGATTGGATACATATAATACTTCATGGGATTTATTCCTCCCCGTGTCTGAATTCACAATCGTTTATACTACTTTTTCAAATTGTGTGCCAAATGATATCCTATCCTCCCCGGACTCATCCCATAAGGAAAGTAATTTAAATAAGTTATTAAAATCGAAATGTTAATAATAAAATAGCCCCGTATAGACAAAAGTTGAAGCCGGTGTCATTTTTCATTCACTTGGTATAAAAAAGAATACTTATTTTGTCATCTATTATCGGTTAACCGGATTTCAGGAATGACTATTGCCATTTTATAACTTCTGGATTGAATGAAAGGAAAACTTCTTTACCGGGATAGAAATTTAAGTCCTGTTTTTGTTCTTCCGACAAATCAGCGATAAATTGAAAACCATCAACAAGTACAGTGGCAACAACCGCACTCCTGGATTTTTCAATTCTGAGATTTGTCAATACGCCTTTGACTGTATTTATTTTAGGGAATGTCGAATCCTTTTGGGAGGAGATATGCATATCCGAAGACGGAATAACCGCAGCAGAATTTTTCAAGGGCGGGTTGGTGATCGTAAATTGCTGCTCAATGCCGATTTTTTTCTTCCACACGCCTTCTTCGTCCTGGTGAAAAGGACCAAATAAAATATTATACTTGCCTCTCCCGGAAAGCTGTCCCTGAAAAAGGTAAATCAAATCATCACAGATATTCATCAACCAGTCCAGATCATGACTTGCAATGAGCAGGGTAGTATTCCATTTTTCCCTGGCCAGCAAAGACGCTCTCCGTATCATACGACTGCTGTTTTCATCAACATTAGCTGTCGGCTCATCCAGAAGCAATACTCTTGGCTTCAAAATCAGTCTGGCTGCAAGCGCCACACGCTGGGCTTCTCCTCCTGATAGTTCAAACCATTTTCGATCTGCGAATTCCTCTCCGGATAATCCTACCATGGATAAGGCTTCATATCCTTGTTGACGATGATCGCCAGGATCTTTCCGTATTTGTAATCCATAGATTACATTATCAATCACAGTACGTTTCATGAGGTAAGGAACTTGGGGTAGATAGGTAACCTGAAACCGGACTTTGGACGAAAAGGGCTCAGCCTTATTCTCATCAAACCAGATTAAACCTTTGCTTGGCTTTTCGATAAAGGCAAGCATTTTCAAAAGAGTGGTCTTGCCACTTCCGTTTGGTCCGGCCAATCCTACAATTGAATGTTTGGGAATGGTTAACTCATCAATTTCCAGCACCGTGGAAGAGTGATATTGATGGACAAGATTCTGAATGCGATAAATAAAAGCCTGATTCATGAAATTCCTAATTCTTTTTCCGTATAAGGGATAGTGATAGATTTACGATAAAAGAGATAAGCAGTAAAATCAATCCTAATGCAATTCCGTTAGCAAACATTCCTTTTCCGGTCTCAAGAGCGATCGCCGTGGTTATGGTTCTGGTATGCCATTTGATATTTCCGCCAACCATCATGGAAATACCGACCTCTGTCATCACACGGCCATATGCATTCAATGCAGCAGCAATAATACCAAACCTCACTTCCCAAAGGCTGGTAAGAAAAAGCTGCCGTCTGTTCGCACCCAGGGAGATCAGTGTGATTCTCAAATTACGATCCATTGCTTCTACGGCAGTAGCGCAAAGTGCAATCACGACCGGAAGAGCGAGAATGGTTTGTCCGATTGCAATCCCGGATAAGGTGAACAGCAGGCCAAATTCTCCCAGAGGCCCCTTTCGGGTCAAAAAAGCATATACCACAAGTCCGATAAAAACAGTGGGCAGTGCCAGCAGTGTATCAACGGCAAGACGAAGCTTTCTTTTCCCCGGAAAGTTGAAATATCCCAGAATGAATCCGGAAGGAATTCCGATCAGAAGACTGGCCATCATAGAATAGGTGGTTACACGAATCGAGGCGGATACAGCCGACCAGGTCTGGTTATCCCCACGAATGATCAGTTGAATCGCCTGAAAGAATCCTGCAATTATATATTCCATGAAAAAAACTATTTTGCGTTTGGTGTAAAAAGCGGTTTACCAAAAATTTTAAAGTTTTGAATCATCTTCTGCGTTTCCTTCTCAGCCATCCAATCTGAAAACCTCATCGCCAGATCATATTTGGCGTTTTTACAATTTTTTTGGTTTACTGCGATTACACTGTATTGATTCATCAAACTTTTGTCTCCCTCCACCAATATCTTTAACAATGGACGGCCCCCATTGTCGGCTTCATATTTTATGTATGTTCCTCTGTCTGTAAAGGTATATCCGCCGCGTTCGGCTGCGATATTGATCGTCGTCAGCATGCCCTGCCCTGTTTGAACATACCACGCTTCCTTATCCGGTATTCCAAGACCGGATTCCTTCCAGAGAAGCTTCTCTTTCTCATCAGTTCCGGATTGATCTCCCCTGCTGATAAAATCAATTTTTTTTTCAGCAATCACACGCAATGCATCCATAGTCGATTTCCCTCGAATCCCGGCCGGATCTGAACCCGGACCGATAACGATAAAATCGTTATACATGATCTCCCGGCGATTGACACCATACCCATTTTGAATAAAAGTTTTCTCCGCTTCCGGTGCATGAACCAGAAGAACATCCACGTCACATCGTTTCGCCAGTTCCAGTGCCTTGCCGGTTCCGACTGCCGTCCATTTGAGTTCAATACCGGTCTGTTTTATAAAATAGGGGGCCATATAATCCAAAAGTCCGGTGTTATCGGTACTGGTCGTTGTAGCCATTAACAGAACCGGATTTCCGGAAAAAGCAGGCGAAACAATCACACCTACCATTGTAAAGATTATTATCATCATAAAGATTGCACTTCTCGGGCATGCCATATTTCATTCCTCCTTTTCCGATCTTTCTTCAATTTTAATCCGGCAGAGCAGCTGTTCCCGCTCGACCAGCTACAATTCATACCTGATCTGTCAAGGGCTTTTGGGGAAAACCATTTTCCCACTCAAACTCAATTCATACCCGTCTAACTCTTGTGCTATTTTAACAAACTCTTGTTCATGCAATAATCCGATAAAAAACTGAACGCCTTTGTCAAAGAACCGTTCTTTGGAAATCAGCAGATCATAACGCTCCCATCGAAGAGGAATAAAGCCGAGGCCCAGCAGAGATGCGACCGGACGTATTCCTGGTCCCACATCTGCCCGACCGGATAAAACTTCAAGACCAACATCCATATGCCGGTTCACTTCGTTTGCATAGCCTTCAAGTTTTGAAGGGTTTATCTTTTGTTTTTCCAGCTCCCGGTCAAAAAGCAGTCGCGTTCCGGTTCCAAGAGGCCGATTAACAACACGGATTCCTGGTTTCCCGATATCGGCAAATGACCGAATCTCTGATTTTTCTTTTTTCTGAACAATCAGACCCTGCTCACGACGGCAGAAATTGACGATAACCGGCATTCTGTCGAGTTCCTGACCGGCATAATCGAAATTATAATCAGCTTCATTCTCCTGAAGAAGGTGACTGGTGGCAATATGGCACAAATTCTGACGAAGTGCCCTGAGTCCGCCCATGGACCCCATGTTCCCGAAAACCGCGATCTGATCCGAAAACCGACTGTTAAAAAGAGAGATTGTTTTTTCCAATAACAGGTCGTTGCTTCCGGTGATGATCAGGACACCTTCATATGCCGGAAGTGGCTGAACCGATTCCGGATAGTTTACGGTATTGTATTCAACCCATTGTTCCACTAGATGGATCGGGAATATCCATTTCCCGGTGACCTTGGATGCGGGCAGGCCTTTTCCCGAAACCAGACTGTAAACCATTTTCTCGTTGATCCCCAGATACTTTGCAACCTCTTTTGTGGATAGCATTTTCTTCATTTTCAGCCAGGATCTCCGTTTTGTTGTTTTTGAAATAAATTTAAATTTTCCGATATTTTATAAAACCCGGGAACTTTGGATGTCAAGCGAATTAATCCAAAAACAACCGATACAAACTATCTATTACTAAAAAGAACAGTATAAATTCAGAAACTGCCCAGCTTTACGTTACGGTATCATGAGTAAAAACCATTGCAACCCAAGCCTTGAAAGTGTTAATAGGGGGCTGTTTGTCTGAATGGAATGTTAACTTGGCATTTTTATGAATATCATCCTTGAAGTCAAAAATCTCACAAAACACTATTCCGATATCCAGGCGGTGAATGGCGTTTCATTTTCCCTTGAAAAAGGAACCTGCCTGGGCCTTCTTGGACCAAACGGAGCCGGCAAAACCACAACGATCGAGGTAATTGAAGGAATTCGACCGCAAACTTCAGGTGAAATCCTCTATAAAGGGAAACCCAGGGGAGCAGGTTTTCGGAAAGAAACAGGGATACAGTTTCAGAATACGGAGTTGCCGGATTTTTTATCTGTTAAGGAAACACTTGAAACCTTCCGGAATCTCTATGGTCGGAAATCCGATATCAACGAATTGATCGAAATCTGTCATCTACAGCCGATTTTAAAGCAGGATAACCGGAAAATTTCCGGCGGACAAAAACAGCGGCTGCTGCTTGCCATGGCGCTTGCCAATGATCCGGAGCTGATCTTTCTGGATGAACCAACCACAGGACTGGATCCCCAATCCAGAAGACACCTCTGGGATATTGTTCATCAGATTAAAAAAAAAAAGAAAACCGTAATCCTGACCACACACTACATGGAAGAGGCACAGATATTGTGTGACAGGGTTGCCATCATGGATTATGGGAAAATTATCGCAGATGGTCCACCGGAAAAACTTCTGAATGAACAATGCAATGGAACAACAATCATTCTTGCAAAACCGCCGGATGACAACATTCTGGACCGTGTTTCAACCCAATGGATCAAGATACAGGATGGTGTCGAAATTTATACGGAAAACCTGAACAGGAGCATAAAAAACCTTTTGGACTATGGAATCGATCTTTCAACCATGACAGTACGGCCCCCAAACCTGGAAGATCTGTTTTTAAAACTGACCGGTAAAAAGCTGAGAGCGTAGAATGCATTCATTATGATCAGAAGAATCTGGACCATATTTAAAGCGAGAAACAATGAGTTTTTCCGGGATCACGCCGCCTACGGCTGGAATCTGCTGTTTCCTTTCCTGGTTATCATCGGGTTCAGCATCATGTTCAATGAAAAGCAACAGATCCTTTACAAAGTCGGGATTGTTTATGAATCCGGGCCTGGTCAAAATCTGAATGCGGAAAAGATTACAGGATCTGCTATCGATGATACTCAATTTCTTATGTTTAAAAAAACAAAATTCACTGAATTCATCGAGTTCCCTGATTTTCAGATCGCTCTGGACAAACTCAAACATCATCGCATTGATTTTTTAATCAATCCAGATACCAGACAATACTGGCTCAGTACTACTTCTCCCAAGGGATATGTAGTTGAAAAACTTCTGCAGGCAGGACTGGTCAGCAAAGACTCTCTGTATACACGAAAAAAAATCACCGGCAGCGAGATTCTATACTCCGAATGGCTTTTCCCGGGAATACTGGGAATGAACATCATGTTCAGCGCATTATATGGTGTGGGCTATGCGGTTGTACGATATCGGAAAAACGGTGTGCTGAAAAGATTCAGTGTAACACCGCTTCGGCCATATGAATTCCTGGCAGCGCAGATTATTTCAAGGATGTATCTCCTAACCCTGACCACACTGATCGTTTTCTTAGGATGCATGTTGTTATTCGACTTCAGATGTCAGGGATCATACTGGAGCCTTCTGACCATCTTTTTTCTCGGCGGTTTCAGCATGATCTCCGTAGGACTCGTGATTGCATCCCGAAGCAGCAGTGAGGAGTTTGCCAATGGAATACTCAACCTGATATCCTGGCCCATGATGTTCCTCTCTGAGGTCTGGTTCTCGCTGGAAGGCACAAAACCATGGGTAAAAACACTCTCCGCATTTTTCCCCCTGACCCACCTCATTGATGGGGCCAGAAAAATCATGAATGACGGGGCATCTCTGTATGACATCCGATACCAGATATCCATGCTTGCAGTCATGGCTTTCCTTTTTTTCATGACAGGCTCAATCCTGTTTAAATGGAATGACGAATGACACAGACAATAAAGATTCAATCAAAACTGCCGGATACCGGTATTACCATCTTCACCCTGATGACAAAGCTCGCCCAGGAGCATCAGGCCATTAACCTGTCCCAGGGATTTCCGGATTTTGAAGCGGATCCAAAGCTCATAGAACTTGTCAACAAACACATGCGTTTAGGGCACAACCAGTATGCACCCATGCAGGGTGTACCTATTCTCCGGCAACGAATCGCGGAAAAAACAGAGTTTCTGTACCAGGCAGTCTGCGATCCGGAAACCGATATCACCGTTACATCCGGAGCAACAGAGGCCCTTTTCTGTGCGATCAGTGCAGTAATAAATCACAATGATGAAGTTATCATCTTTGAACCGGCGTTTGATTCGTATCTGCCGGTAGTCCGATTAAACGGCGGAATTCCGGTTTTTGTCAAATTACGGTATCCGGATTATGCAATCGACTGGGATGATGTGAAAAAAAAAATCTCGCCGAAGACAAAAGCCATCATCCTGAACTCCCCCCACAACCCAACCGGTACAGTCATTACCGGGAAGGATATCAAGCAGCTCCAAAAGATTTTACAGAATCATGATATCCTGATCATAAGCGACGAGGTTTATGAGCATATCATCTTTGACGGCATATCCCATGAAAGTCTGTTGCGTTATCCGGATCTTGCAGATCGAAGTTTTGTGATCAGCTCGTTCGGGAAAACCTATCACACCACCGGTTGGAAAATCGGCTATTGTGTTGCACCTCGCCTGCTGTCTGCCGAATTCCAGAAAATCCACCAATATGTGACTTTTGCATCCAACACTCCCATCCAGTATGCTTACGCAGAGATGATGGAAGAGAAAGAGCACTACCTCCATCTCTCTCTTTTTTATCAACAGAAAAGAGATCTGCTCCTGTCTCTGCTTCAGGATTCCAGATTTGCTCCCCTGCCCTGTCACGGCACCTATTTTCAGATGATGAAGTACTCCGGAATTTCAAAAGAACCGGACACGATCTTTTCCAAACGGTTAACCAAAGAGTATGGGGTTGCGGCTATTCCACCATCGGTTTTTTATCACACAAACGATGACAACAAGGTGCTTCGGTTCTGTTTTGCCAAAACAGACGATACACTGAAAAAGGCGGCACAGATATTATGCAGGATTTAAACATCACACTGATTCAGACAGCCCTGATCTGGAATGACCCGGATGCAAACCTTGAAATGTTTGATCAGAAGATCGACGCCATTCCGGATCATACGGATCTTATTGTTCTTCCGGAGATGTTTACAACCGGTTTTTCCATGAATGCAGAACCATTGGCTCAGGATATGAATGGAAAAACAGTCGCCTGGCTGATTAATAAGGCGGGTCGGAAAAAAGCGGATATTCTGGGAAGCATGATCATCAGGGACCAGGGAAAATTCTATAACCGGATGATCTGGGCCAGACAGGACGGAACGATCCTCTGTTATGACAAAAAGCATCTGTTTCGCTACGCTGGTGAAGAGAAGGTTTTTACACCGGGAACCGAACGAATTACCGTCGAGCTTCGCGGATGGAATATCCGTCCGTTTATATGTTATGATTTGCGTTTTCCTTTATGGACAAGAAACTTCAACAATCAATATGATGTGGCCATCTTTATTGCCAACTGGCCTAAAAAGCGGGCTCCTCACTGGAATGCCCTGCTGAAGGCAAGGGCAATCGAAAATCAGTGTTATGTTGCTGCTGTGAATATTGTGGGTATAGACGGAAACGGCCTTACCTATCATGGTGATTCCTGCGTGATCGATCCGCTTGGAAATGATCTGGTTGAAAAAATCAACAGCGAAATAATTTACAATGCAGCGCTGTCTTATGAAATCCTGACCGATTATCGAAAATCATTTCCAGCATGGATGGATGCTGACTAATAGTCTCTTTCCGGTTTCAATCCGCACACTGGGAAATGCTGCTCGTTTTCTTCCAGGACTGGACACCTGTAAAGCCCTTTGAATACCATTTCCGCCCAGGCATTGCTATTCCTTCAAAAGCTCCGGATTGTTCATTCAGTATCGTAAACTCATAGCAGTCACCTTCATCCAGAATCAGAGCCCTTCCGCTTAAAATCCCTTTCTGAAGACGTTCAACATGGAGAAAATGATCCCCTGGATCCAGATCAATGGTTCTCTCGTAATCCTTCGTAACGTCATGAGCTTCGAGCAGATTTCCGTCTATGGAATATTGTATGTATTTGATTGAAAGGATCGGCTTTTTGCCGTCCTGTAAAGCCATTCCTTTGGATCTGATTTTCAGATGAGCGCTTTTTGTCTCTTCCCCGGAATGTACCACTTCTTCTTGAGAATTCTTTTTTGCAGATAGAAAAGCACATGAACAGATAAAAAAAACAAACCCGATTGCAAAAATAACAATACCGCTTATCCGGCAGGCCAAATGATCCTCACCACTATAGCCCCATATTCGATTCTTTCTCATTTTAGGCCCTTTGATCCGCCATACTCTTTTTCTCCAAAAACAATCGCCTGATAAACCTGAACCTGAATTTTATCCGGCTCCTCTTTCCAGATCATACCCGGAGCCCCGTGTTTTGCGGACAAATAGTATAAAAACTGCTCCTTATCCGGCAGTTGTTCCCAAACCTGGGGCAAAAATGTTGAACTCCCAAACCTTGTTTTCAGAATCACACCATCTTTTAGCGGACGCAGCTTCTTCAGGAGATCATCCGCGGATATGAACTCCAGTTTTTCAGGCTCAGTCAGCACACTGATATCCAGCTTGATATCCTTGAGTTCGTCATATGTTACAGCAGGAAATCGGGAATCCTGCAATGCAGCAGCAATGGCCCGACCCATCACACTACGATAAAGCGGATCGGTTCTCTGAAAAATACCGATACAACCCCTCAAACCACTTCCTTTTTTATACAAGGTAACAAAACATGCCCCTTTTTCCAGAAGGTTTTTGCTAAGTCGATGCTCATCAATACGGAGTAGATTCCCATCTTTCAGATATTGTGTAAGAGTTTTTCTTGCCAGAACAAGCAACGCCTCCTTGTCGGACTCGGAAAGATTCTCTTCCTGTGCAGACACATATAAAGGGCTAAGGCATATCATCAGAAAAGAAACCAAAAGAAAAATAGTCTGTTTTTTTTCCATAGCTGTTCTCCATTCCATATAGTTCGTGTCATGAGAACGAAAAATAGCAGAAATTATGAATAATAAAAACCAAAATATTCAGGAATCCTTATTAAACAATATCAAACAGGAAGCTTTTCCGCAGACAGATGAGCTAATTTCAAAAGTCTGCTTTTGTCATTCCGGCGAAGGCCGGAATCCAGAGAAGTGAAGTGCTATCCAGAATTTTCAATACGCACGGACACCGGCCTTCGCCGGTGTGACGTTTGTTAATCGTTTTGAAATTGACTCAGATTGATTTTAATTAAAAAGGGCAGCGTTTAATACACTGCCCTTTCTGGTACGCTTATTGTCGGGTAACGATTATCCTCTTCTGATACCAACCAGTCCTGAAAAAGATGTTACAAAGAAGAAAACAGAGAGCACATACAGAGCTGCCGATTTTTCCTGGCCTTCACTCCCTGTTCCGATAAAACAACCGCCGCCTGAACCCGATTCTGAACTTACATTGTCAGAAGTACCGACGGTATCTGCGACTGTTTCTTCAAGGGATAAGAACCCCGGACCTGAAGGGTCAACAATCACGCCATTTGCCACACCATCTTCATCTCCGAATCCGCCATCTTTGAGGGTAAAGGTAACCTTTGTGCGGCCGTCTTTTGTATGGGTAAAAACAGTGTGTTCTGAAATATCCTGCCATCCATCCTGAATGTCATGCTTAAACCATTTTGTGTTGCTCGGAAGTCTTTCAGAGAAATAGATAACAACCTCAACTTCTGCGCCGGTTTCAACCAGAAGTCTGAACCCAATCAGGTTCATCGGCATCTTTTTCGGACGATTTTTTGAATCTCCGATCAGATCCCAGTCAATGGATTGAATCAAATCTACTGTTCCTTCTCCGGATTCGATTCCAACCCCGACCTGACTGCTTCCCATCGATGTACTCATGCATTTAATATCATTCTGATGGATATCCGGGATTCCATTAAGGTCGAGGTCAACTTGCGTATCAACCTCCAGATCATCTGGAACGCCATCCTGATCTCTATCCTCGGTATCAGTGGTTATCCCGGTTGTAAATTCCCGTGAATCCGACCATTCGGAAGCTGTATTTGTATTATCAAAAAAACGAGCTCTCCAGAAGTAGGTCGAGTTCTCATCCAGTATCAACTGTGGTACGTTCAACTCTGTCAATGAGGAACTGCTTTTCTTTTGAAATACCATGGATCGGAAATCCATATCCCTGCTGATCTGCCATTCCGTCTGAATGTGAATATTTTTCTGCGCTGAAACACTGTATTCCAGAGTTACCAAGGTCGGGGTTACTGTAGTTTGAGTTGAACCTTTTTCAGGAGAAACCAAAACCGGTTGATAGGAGGATATATTTTTTAGAACCATTGAACCATCATCAGAGGTATCCGTGTCTGTAATCACATCCTGGATGCTTTCTTCAACAGTGAGTTCCATATCCGTAACTGTTTCGGGAATGGGATTCACAACAGGTTCTGAATCTTGGGCAGTGTCATCATTTGATGGATCCTCAACTGTTTCAGTAACAGGATTCACGATAGGGTCTGGATCCTGAACAGGCTCGTCAACTGATGTATCTACAACAGGGGCAGGAGTGGTTTTACTATAACCGATCTCATTTGAATTTTCCGAATCAATACTTCCATTGTCGATACTGCGATAGGAACGGGCCACAAAAAAATACTGTACATCAAGATTCAATCCCGTTATTGTGCAGTTTCCTGCATCTCCCTGGAAAACAGGAGCATTATAATCATAACTCTGTCCTTGAACCCTCATAAACACTTTATATCCATCAACATCATCCGAACTCTCATCCCAGCTTAATGAGATGTCATATGAAAAAACTACTGAGGGGGAAAAACAAATCATAAGAACCAATAGACAACAAAACAATCTCATGGGAGACATCATGCAGCTGAAAATCTGAAATGTGATTAAGCGTTTCATAAAAACTCCTTTTGACTCCAAAAAAAAACCGGGCACCCTTCCCACAGGTGCCCGGTTAGTTACTTTTGGTAACCCGGCTATCCGATATCATCGGACCCGTGGCTTTCCGTCCCCCGATTACTCGGGGTTTGGCTTTATCTAGTATTCTGTATGTCGCTTTCTTAGCTCAGCAAAACATATGCCATTCAAAAAAAAGCAGAATGATTAAGTCAATTGTTCTCCTGAAAGTATTTTTAAAAAAATAAAATGATTTCAATATAAATATTTGGAAATAAATATTTTATTTAATATTCAAAATTTCAGATGATAGAAGGAGCCATCCCTCTTCAACACACGAATCATTCACTACAGGAAATATACAGAATCAGAAAAACAAGGAATGTAACTGAAGGGGTTTGTTATACTTTACTTCACAGGCTGTATTGATATGTATATCTTAGCGGTATTCATGGGGTAGTTAAAAAGCCTGACCAAAAAAGGCCAGGCTTTGGGGCATTAGAACAGAATAAAAAAAAATCAACTTGATCAAAACCAAACATTATTGAATGCGGTAGTACTCTTTATACCATTTAATAAACCTTTGAATGCCATCCTCGATTGAAGTCGACGGTTTGAATCCCACATCCTTTATCAAATCATCGACATCCGCATATGTTGCCGGAACATCCCCAGGCTGAAGGTCCAGAAATATTTTTTCCGCTTTTTTTCCCAATACTTTTTCTATCACCTCAATATATTTCATCAGCTCCACCGGCTGATTGTTGCCAATGTTATAAACTTTATAATTCACATAGGATGTGCCGGGGTCAGGAGAATTGCTGTTCCAGTTCAAATCCGGTTGCGGAGGCTTTGCCATCACACGCACGATTCCTTCGACGATGTCATCAATATAAGTAAAATCTCTTTTCATGTTTCCATGGTTAAAAACCTTTATGGGTTCATTGGTTACGATCGCTTTCGTAAAAAGGAAAAGAGCCATATCCGGACGTCCCCATGGACCATATACGGTAAAAAATCTCAATCCAGTACAGGATAACCCGAAAAGATGGCTATAGGTGTGGGCCATCAGCTCATTTGCTTTTTTGGAAGCCGCATACAGGGACACCGGATGATCCACATTATGGTGAATCGAGAAAGGCATCTTTGTATTCGCCCCGTAAACGGAACTCGAAGACGCAAAAACCAGGTGTTTTACACTTTTATTATGCCGGCAACATTCCAGGATATTGACGAATCCCACCAGGTTTGAATCCACATATGCCTGGGGATTGGTCAGGGAATACCGTACGCCTGCCTGTGCCGCCAGATTCACAACAACCTCAACCTGGTTTTCAGAAAAAATTTTTTCAAGACCTTTCTGATCAGAAAGGTCTGTCTGAAAAAAAGAAAAGCCTTTATGACCATTAAGTATGGCAAGACGATCCTTTTTCAGAGACACATCGTAGTAGTCATTCATATTATCCACACCAATGACTTGACATCCATCCTTCAAAAGTCGATCTGCAAGATGGAAACCTATGAAACCGGCAGCGCCTGTAACAAGAACATTTTTAAATTTTAGTAACACTTTTTTCTACCCTCCAGAAATAATTATTGTTTTTACGATTACAATTTATTGTGATCAGAAAACGATTCAAAATCAGTATATTTTTTATAGTCACTTCAATCAATTATAGATATATACGCCGAATATACAAGCTTTTTTATATAAAAATAAAAAGCTTTCGGGTTCGATCAATAATTTTTTCATAGTATGTGGCATTTCGCTGAAGATAATACCGTATTTCCGTGTGGTTGGATTGAATCCTGTTTTGATTCAGGAAGGCCTTCAGAGAGTGGGGAGATTGAAAGTGACGGACAAACAGTTCCCCCCAACTATTTTGATAAATGATATGAAAATCATTGATATCCTTTTCCCATGGAGACTTTTCAAAGCTGATCACCACCAGAATTTTGCGGATGTATTCATCTTTTAAGTAATCTGTTAATTCATTTACGACGGTTTCATAACTCCCGAAAATTTCTTTCATCTTATTACCTAAGTTGATGATTTCCTGGATTGAGACAGGGGAAGCATTCGGTTCCATGGATAATCGGGTTGAAGCAAACAGATTATTCCATACAAGAAATGCAATATTATAAATCAGTTCGGTGTTTGAAATCAGGGTTGCATTTTCACAATCATCAAAGGAGGTTACCCATTCCTCATTTTTCAAGCTCAGCCTGATTCCGGTAAGATTCAATGGATAATCGGGTTTATGTAGAATTGTAACTTTATATTTTTTTTTCGAATAAAAAACCGCAAGCTTTCTTCCCAGAATCGTAAGGTCTTTTTTATCGATACAGCTTTTGTGCGCAGCATAGACCCCTTCCATTTCTCTGTATAATGCTAAAATCATTGTAAACAAATGGTTGCCCAATTCTATCTGAGATTTAAAATCCCATCGATCATACTGACTTAATTCAATCCGCCTTTTCATATCCAGGTGGTGTTCCGTGAATAGTTCTTTGGCCAGCCTTTTCTTGATGCTGTCTTTTTTTTCATACGGTTTGATTTGACAGCGGAGGTAAAAACATTCTTTGAGAAACTCGATTTCCGCATCCTTACGTATCGACCGGTTATACCGAAATATCTCATGAATCAGGAATGCCCCGGGATCAGGAAAAGTATCATACCCGCTCTGAAAAACCTGTGTTCGAAATTGACTGCAGGCAAGTTTGCGACCCTGAAAATCCAGCAGCATTCTTAAAAAAAACATTTTGACTAAGGATTTCAACGGATGGGTAAGAGATTTATGAAGCTGCCATAAGGCAGCCCCGAAATATTCATCCGTATTTATCTGTTTTATATCCCCCATGTCAATCAGGTCAAAATTCCCTTCCCTATCGTTTGTGATCCATAATGCTGCTTCATTGTATGGAATTTTTTCATCCCGATCCCAACAGATCCACCATAATGGAATTTTTCCACAGACGAGTATGGTTGTCCTGTAAAATTCTTCTTTTAATACAGTTCGTTGTGCACTTCCGGAACTTTCTTCATTTACACATCCAAAGACATTGTTTCGGATATCCGAAATATCAATAATAAAGAAAAAAACCGGAATCCTGAGTTGGCTGTCCATCCAATCTTTGATTAAATTAATTTTCTGATTCAGTGATATCCAGTCTTTTGAACTGAATTCACTTTTATCATAGCAGATCCAGATATCGCAGTCCGACGATGATGTCTGGGTTATCGTGCCGACGCTTCCAATGGTATATACTCCCTGAATCATGACGTGCCTACTGGAGTGTTTGAGCAGTGTGCTTTTTTTTTGAACCCGGAACCTTGTTTTAAATATCTGTTCGCGTTTCCATATCTCCTTCTCATTATCGATACCATATACCCAGAACGCTTTTTCAAGTGAAGGGATATATCCAGGACAAGCCGGATGATTGATACTCAACAGCCATGGTAAAAGGTACAGAATATCCTCACTGTCTTTGGGAGCAATCTCTTTGAAGATCTGTTTACGAAAATTATTATAAACCTTGTATACTCGACGGTTTCGTAATAATGCGAATTGAATCATGCTGGTCATTTTTTTTCTTTCTTGAATTTTTTTTCAAGCTACGTAAAATAGCATTATTCTTTAAACAGGATGGTTAACAAACGTATATCCATCGAATCGATGGGAGCTATTAAATGGAAATGCTTTTTGACGGTAATTCGAAAAGTGCTGTATTGATCAAGTCCCATGACGACTCATTTTACAATAGAATGCTATAAGTGTAAACACTACTACATCACCTGGGATAAAAAATTTCCATATGGATGCCGCAGCATGGCGTTCAAAAGCAAAATACTGCCTTCCATAACGGTTTTTAAAAATTCCGGGATTCAATGCCAGCTGTTTCAACAAAAAGAGATGAAGAAAAAATAATAAGGGGTATCATGTCCTTAAAGCTTAACGAAATTTTTTTCAGTATTCAAGGAGAATCTTTGTATTCTGGGATCCCTTGCATATTTATCCGGCTGGCTGGATGCAACCTGAGATGCACTTATTGTGATACAGCGTATGCCTGGGATGATGGGATATTTACGGATATCAAAGAGATTGTCGACCGGATCAAAAAGTTTACTTGCAATCTTGTAGAAATCACCGGCGGAGAGCCTTTAATTCAGGATGAAACCCCATCTCTGATTGATACCCTTATCGATTCCGGATATACAGTTCTTCTGGAGACAAACGGCAGTATCGATATCCGGAAAGTGTCATCTGAGTGTATCAAAATCATGGACATCAAATGCCCTTCCAGCAATGAATCAGGGAAAAACCTGTATGAAAATATCCATTTTCTCAACAAAAAGGATCAGGTTAAATTTGTCATCGGATGTCGGGAAGATTACCTTTTTGCACGAAATATTTTTCAAAAACATTGTATAAATGTTACAAATGGCCATGTTCTCTTTTCTGTCAATGCAAATACACTGGAACCATATGAGCTTGCGGAATGGATTCTTACAGACAGCCTGAATGTCAGGTTTCACCTTCAACTCCATAAAATCATCTGGCCGGAAATTGAAAGGGGAGTCTGAGTATGATCCAAAAACAAAAAGCGGTCGTTCTTTCTAGTGGCGGTCTGGATTCAACAACAGTCATGGCAATTGCAGCGAACGAAGGATATGAACTCTTCAGCCTGAGCTTTCACTATGGGCAGCGTCATGCTTTTGAACTCAACGCAGCAAAGAAAGTTGCAATCGCGTTCAATGCTGTGAAGCACCTTGTCATTAAAATTGATCTTGCAGCAATCGGCGGATCAGCGCTGACCGATACGATTGAGGTTCCAAAAAACAGGGAGAAGAAACAGATGGATTCCGGAATTCCAATAACCTATGTTCCGGCCCGGAATACGATTTTTCTTTCCTATGCACTTGCGTGGGCTGAAGTTCTGGGAGCATTTGATATTTTCATCGGTGTCAATGCCATTGACTACAGCGGATATCCGGATTGCCGGCCGGAGTATATTCAGGCATATGAAACAATGGCAAACCTTGCAACAAGAGCCGGTGTAGAAGGGAAAAAACCATTGCGGATCCAAACCCCGCTCCTGAACCTGAAAAAATCACAGATTATACAAAAAGGAATCGAACTTGGCGTCCGGTATGAAATGACACACAGTTGCTATGATCCTTCAGAACACGGACTGGCCTGCGGAGAATGCGACAGTTGCATCTTGAGAAAAGAAGGTTTTCTGGAAGCAGGGATTCAAGATCCCACACACTATATATCCAGGTAGGCCATGAAAATCGCCTTTATCCATTTCCACCTGAAGCCCGGTGGCGTTACCACGGTTATCCGGCAACAGATCAACACGATTCAAAATCATTGTCAAGTGATTGCCCTTGCTGGTGAGAAGCCGGCTGAATTCCCGGCCGAGGTAATTCCCATATCCGGAATTGCCTACGATCAAAATGGCATCCCCTCTTCTTCACCTGAAAAGACTGCTTCTGATATCCAAAAGGCGATTCACAATAAATGGCCGGATGGCTGTGATCTTGTCCATGTCCATAATCCGATCCTTGCAAAAAACCGAATCTTTTTGAAAGTTTTAAAAATCCTTCAACAAAAGGGATTGAAACTACTGCTGCAGATCCATGATTTTGCTGAGGATGGGCGTCCCCACTTCTATTTCCCCGACCCCTACCCGGAAAACTGCCATTATTGTGTGATCAACAAACGGGACTATGATCTTTTGGCTACATCCGGTCTGACCAGCCAAGGATTGCATCTGTTATCCAATATGGTCAATCCACTGGATACAGAGGCACCGGAATGCAGTTTGAAAAATTTTGTTCTATACCCGGTTCGGGCAATTCGAAGAAAAAATATCGGTGAAGCAATTTTGTTATCCCTTTTTTTCCAGAACAAGGAGAAATTGGCCATCACCCTGCCGCCAACCAGCCCGGTCGATATTCAAAGTTACAACGGATGGAAAGAATATTCCATTCAGCATCATATTCATATTGAATTTCAAGCCTCCTTAAAACATGATTTTTCATCTCTTGTACATGCATCAAAATTTATCATTACAACCAGTGTAAATGAAGGATTCGGATTTTCATTTCTGGAACCCTGGACAGCCGATAAAAAACTCTGGGGCAGAAACATTCCGGAAATCTGCATGGACTTTCAACAAAAAGGAGTCCGCCTTGACAATCTATATACTCAAATCCGGATACCGATATCCTGGTTTGACAGGGTAGCTCTTTTCAGAAAATTTCAATCCACGCTGGAACGGAGTTTGACTTTATTTGGTTACACCATGGATACTTTACATCTTGCTAACGGATTTGAAGCGACTATTCAAAATGACTGTATAGATTTTGGTATGCTGAGTGAACCGTTTCAGCAACAGGTTATTACACGCATCCTTTCTTCATTAAAAGATAAAAATCGCCTGATCACCATCAATCCGTTTCTTGCAGAGATCGGTGTATCCGGTCAACAATGGATTATTGATCACAATAAAAAGGTAATTCTATCCAGCTACAATCAAGCTTTGTATCAAAAAAACCTTCTGCAAATTTATGAAAAAGTGAAAAATGTTCAAATCTCACATGCAGTGGATAAGAAGAAACTTCTCTTCCATTTTCTGACTCCATCCCGTCTGAACCTTTTGAAATGGGGTGCATGTGAAGGATCGTGAAGAACAAAAATTTACAATGACACCAATGAATCCGATTCCAGCCGGACTGATTCCTCAGGGTGTTCTTTCCCATAAAGTGAAAGCGGTTTTGTTTGATATCTACGGAACACTTTTTATCAGTGGATCAGGCAATATCGGTATTGCGGAAAAAGACTCTGAAAATACATTTAAGCTAAATCCGTTATTTCAAAAATTTTCAATCAAAGACCCGGTGGAGAATGTTTTGAAAAATTTTTTTTATGAGATAGAAAAAACCCATGCAACTCTTCGATCCAAGGGTGTTGATTTTCCGGAAATCCGTGTTGAGGAAATATGGGAAACCGTATTGGGACAAACCAATATGGAAAACATACTTGATTTTTCAATTGAATATGAAATGTGTATGAATCCGGTATCCCCGATGCCAAATGTATTGGAAACACTTGATTACTGCCGTGATAAAAATATCTGGATGGGGATTATCTCCAATGCCCAATTTTACACACCCCGTTTGTTCAATATCTTTTTTAACGCTGATCTTACATCGCTTGGATTCAATCAAGATCTGATATTTTTTTCCTATCAACTCGGATATGCAAAACCATCCTCGTATCTGTTTCAACAGGCTGTTTTGAGACTGGCTCAAAAAAATATTTCTCCGGAATCCGTCATCTATGTGGGTAACGATATGTTGAATGATATTTATCCTGCCCAGAAAGCCGGTTTTCAGACTGCTCTTTTTGCAGGGGATAAAAGATCTCTCAGACTGAGAAATGATGATCCAAGATGTAAAAATCTAAAACCGGACCTTGTGATAACCGATCTGATCCAGCTTCTGGACCATATCCTATAAAATCCCCATCGGATAGTAATTCCATAGCGCCGTCACTATTTCCAGAGATCAATATCAATCAGGCCGATTCTGGCTGCATACCTGACCAGCTCCATGGTACCTTTAAGATTCAGCTTTTTCATAATATTCGCTCGATGATTTTCCACGGTTTTCGGACTGATGCACAGTTTGGAAGCTGTTTCTTTTGGTGAAGTGCCTTCTGCCAGCATTCGCATAACCTCCTGTTCTCTGGGTGTCAGGGAGCTATAATCATTGCCGGAGATCCTGGTTTCACGAACCGGTAGTTTCGTCAATCTTTCAATTACCTTATGAGAAAGCGAGCTATCCATGAAAAACTCACCTTTCGATACCTTTTCTATCCCTTGTAATAACATTTCAGAGGCTGAATCCTTGGATACATATCCAGTTGCACCAGCTTTAAAAGCTTCCGTGATATAATCAACTTTGGAGTGCATGCTGACGATGATGATATGTATATCCGGCAGGGCTTTCCGGATATCATAAATAAGATGGATACCGCTCATATCCGGTAAAGAGACATCGATTAAAATCATATCCGGTTTTATTTTTTTTGCCGTTTCCAACCCATCCTGTCCGGTTCCGGCCTCTCCTGCAATTGCAAATCGCCTGTCTCGTTCCAGCATCGATTTTAAGCCTTCACGAAACAGAGGGTGATCATCCACGATTAAAATGCTTTTTTTCTGCTTCACCATCACCTCCTGAAGCCTGATCGCTAATGACTTCGGTTTGATGGTTTTGTATGATATCCCACAAATGAAATCAATCCTCTTTGCAGAAATTGTTATTACTCGATGTTCAAGTTTTTAGATAATTTGTTCAAATCCAAGGCGGAAAAAAATTTTGACCGCAGGCATACTGCGCGTATTCCGAGGATCAAAATTTTTTTCCAACGCAGGAGTTGGGCAAATTAGCAAAAAATTGATCATCGAGTATTAATTAACGGTAAAGACCTCCACCTTATACTCAAAAACACTGAATAAAATCTCTCTCATCAGTTCAAAAGAAATTCCATCCAGAATATGACTGGGCCATCCTAACGATTCCAACGCTTGATTTACTGTTGACAGATTACATATATATGAAGATCTGACAACTGTAATCACATCACTGACCAATTGAAAAATCTGGCCCTCCCCCAGACCTCTTGAATACAGTAATTTTGACAGCATATGACACGTATCGGATATGCTATCCATTTCACATAGAAAATATTCAGGCAACATACTTGCTTTTTGTGCGTTTTCCTTACATTTCAATTCTCCGCCCTCCCCGATCCATAACAGAATAATAATCAAATTAGAAAAGCACTTACTTCTGTAAACAGAGTTTATCTATTATCATGTAAAATCGGATTGTCCATAAGATGAAAGACTCATTTTTCTAGGGGAAAATCCTGAGGTTGGGATTTTTTCCCGATATCTTTATGGTCGAAAATCCATCCGTGGAATTATGAAAATAGTTTTTTCTTGACTTTCACACACTTGGTGGTGTAAATTTGAATTATAAATTTTACGCAGCGAGTCTTTCTGATCAATAACCATTCCTCAAATTCGGTTTTATATAATTTCACAAGATAAACTGATACAATTTAATCATGAGACAAGTAACAGGTATTTTGATTCTGTTGTTACCTGATATTTTTTCACTGCAACCGAAAAAGATATATTCGAGAGCAGATCGTTGAAAATAATTTTCAAGTTGAACATGTGAAAACAATTCGAAATGATGAGATAACTCGCAATACAAAACGATGTGAAAAATCAAATTTGTTACCAGAAATAAACCATGACAAGGAGGAAAGAATGAGCGATTTTCTAAAAAACTTAAGAAGCGGCCAGGAAAAACAGCAGCCCCGGTATGGGAAAAAAACATACCATGAAAACCGTCAATATCCGGGAAATGAGAAAAGAATAGGTACGGATCGGCGCACCGATAATCTCAATAAAAAAGATCAAAGGGAATTATTCGCTGAAACACTGCACGAACTCACTCCGGCAATCAAAGAATACCTCATCGAAATGGCAGACAGTCAAAGAAGACTGGCCGAAATTGAAGAAATAAAAGCCAAGGCCGAAGAAAAAAATTCAAAAACCCTCGAAGGCTTGATGGATTATCTGAAATCAGATGGCATAGAAACATTACTGAATATGAAGGATGACAAACGGAAAAAAAGAAAAGCAAAAAAACCATTGGATGCGAATCGAAAAAAGGTATTGCAGATTATAGCCAAAATGAGATCTGAAGGAGAGACCTTTGATAAGATTGCACTCTTCTTGGAGAAAGAAAATCTGCAAACTTTTTCAAACCGTGGCCAATGGCATGCCCAAACAGTCCATAGGCTCTATCAGGATCACATTCTCTCCTGATTAAAATATACAAAAATCCGTTTTCACGTTTTGACTGAGATGAAATCTACTCCTCCTGCAACTCTTTAATCTCTTTATAATACTCAAGAACCTCTGGATTCAGCAAGGCGTCTTTATTCGTAACCGGTTTGTTTTCGATAACTTTTTTAACCGCTAGTTCAACTTTTTTCATATTCAGTGTGTAGGGGATATCCGGTACACTCAATATTTTACCCGGCACATGGCGGGGAGAAGCATTTTTTCGTATTGTCTCCCGGATCTTGTTTTTTAAGCTATCGCTGAGCTCAAAACCAGGCCGTAGTTTAACAAAAAGAACAATCCGGACATCATCTTTCCAATGCTGTCCGATCACGATGCTGTCTGCCACTTCATCGACCAGTTCGATCTGACGGTATATCTCAGCTGTCCCAATCCTTACGCCTCCTGGATTCAGAGTGGCATCCGATCTGCCGGATATGATGACGCCACCCCGACTATTGATTTCAATATAATCCCCGTGACGCCATATATTGGAATAAACATCGAAATAAGCGGAATGATATTTCTTCTGATCCGGATCATCCCAGAAATAAATGGGCATGGATGGGAAAGGTGCGGAGCAAACCAGTTCACCCTGTTGGTTAACAACTGAATGACCGTCTTCATCAAATGCTTGAACCTTCATGGCAAGTCCGCGACATTGCAATTCACCGGCATAAACCGGTCCCATTGGATTACCGAGTGCAAAACAGCCGTTCAGATCTGTTCCGCCGGATATAGAGGATAACTGGACATCTTTTTTAATCTCCTCATAAACATATTTAAATCCCTCTATCGAAAGCGGTGATCCGGTTGACAGGATTGTCCGTAATGAACTCAAATTATAAACCTTCATCGGTTGGGCACCGGTATTTTTTAATGCTCCCAGATATCCGGCACTGGTTCCGAAAACCGTAATTTTCTGATCCTGTGCCATTCTCCATAATACTCCCGGATCCGGATGAAAAGGGTTGCCGTCATAGAGTACCAATGTAGCACCGACAGCCAGAGAAGTTGTCAGCCAGTTCCACATCATCCATCCGCATGTTGTGAAGTAGAAAATCGTATCCTCACGTTTCAAATCCGTATGGAGCATTAGCTCTTTCAGATGGTGAATCAGAATCCCGCCTGCCGACTGAACCATACATTTCGGTAATCCGGTCGTCCCGGATGAGTACATGATATACAATGGATGATCAAAGGGCAGTTGTTGAAAGTCAATCTTATCAGACGCTGTACCGATACGGTTAAAGTTAACCGCATTCGGTACCCTGCTGATATCCGGCTCCGGACGGATGAATGGAACCACGATCACTTTTTCAACACATGACAACTGCTCGATGATCTTTGAAATGGAAGTCAGGGAATCGATTGGTTTGCCTTTGAAGAAATAACCATCAGCCGTAAAGAGTATCCTGGGACGGATCTGCCCGAATCGATCCAGCACGCCCTTGATCCCGAAATCCGGTGAACAGGAAGACCAGGTTGCCCCGATACTCGTAACCGCCAGCATGGCAATAGTCGTTTCCGGGCGGTTGGGCATGAAGCCGGCAATCCGGTCCCCGGCAGTCACTCCATAATCCCGAAGAGCCTGAGCAACGCGGGCAACCTCTGCATAGAGTTCTGCATAGGTGATCCGGGCAACGGCCTGACCCTCCGACTGAAAAATCAATGCAACCTGATCATCCCGATAGCGCAATAAATTCTCAGCAAAGTTCAGGCGGGCTCCCTCAAACCATTTTGCCCCCGGCATTTTTTTCGGATTATCCAGTACATTGGAATATGGCTTGGAAACCAGAATATCGGAAAAATCCCAGAAAGTTTTCCAAAATTCAGCGATATTATCCACAGACCAGTGGTATAGATCATTGTATTCCGCAAATGATTTCCCATATTTTTTGTTCACGGTATTCATAAACCGATACATATTGGTTTGTTGAATTCTGTCGTCTGTTGGTTTCCACAACCATTCTGTCATAATGTCACCTCTTCAGGCTCTGCCTGCTGTTCATAACTAAAGACAATCATTACCTGGGAAAATCCAGCTTTGAACTTTACAATGTCAAACTCGAACAGGAATGTCCGAACGAGCGCTCAGTCAATTAAGACGTCTCTATCATGCCAATCTTTTTTATGTCAAGATTTTTATCGTCTTTTTTCCTGATGATCATTCCTCTTTCTCAAGCCCGCTGATCAGATATCCCATTGATTTCAGATAACCGGAAATCTCTTGGATGTGATCCGCACCTCTGGTTTCCAGCTCAAGATCGATGCAGGCGCTTCCGAGCGGTATTCCCCTGATATTTCGGGTATGATTCACCTGCAATACATTGGCTTTTGCTTTGGCCACATGAAAAAGCAGTTCGGCCAGAGAACCGGGGCGATCATCCAGGCGTACCCGGAAACTCATGATGCGTCCTTGTTTCAGTAATCCTTTTGTCATGATTCTTCCCAGCAACTGGCTATCCACATTCCCCCCGCTGACCAGCACCACCACTTTGCCTCCTTTGGGTGGAAGAATCGCCCGGTTCATCAGGGCAGCAAGACAAACTGCCCCGGCGCCTTCAGCCAGAATTTTTTTTCTCTCCAGCAGCAGCAGCATGGCGGCAGCGATATATTCTTCACCCACAAGAATAATATCGTTTACAAAACGCTCCAGAATACCATAGGAAACATCACCGGTTCGCCTGACATTGATACCATCCGCAATGGAAGGCAGTGAATCCACCTGGATCGGTCCTCCATTGAATCTTGCCTGACTTGCCGATGGACAGGCTTCGGCCTGGACACCGATGATTTTGGTTTCCGGCTTCAACATTTTAACAGCTGATGCAATGCCGGATATCAATCCGCCGCCACCTACCGGGACGACAATCAAATCCGGCTCACGGATCTGTTTCATGATCTCAAGACCGATGGTTCCCTGACCCGTGATTACATCCATGTCATCAAAAGGATGAATGAAAATCATTCCTTCTGAACCGGCGATCTCTTTTGCTTTTTCCAGGCTCTCTCCCACATTTTGACCATGAATAACAACTTTCCCGCCATAGGATGCTGTTGCTTCCTGTTTTGCAATCGATACGGTTTCCGGCATGACGATTGTCGATGGAATTTTTAGATTCCCGGCAGCCAGAGCAAGGCCCTGGGCATGGTTTCCGGCAGATGCTGTAATTACTCCGTTGGATAAGGCCTTTTTCCCAAGTGTGTGAAGCTTATAGGTTGCCCCCCGGATTTTAAAAGATCCGGTTTTTTGCATATTTTCCAGCTTCAGAAAAATATCTGCATGAAACATCCGGCTGAAAGTGACTGAAAACAGAAGGGGTGTCTTTACAATATGTTTTTTCAGAACTGCCTCAGCATGTTGAATAGCTGTCAATTGAATCATGATCCCGTACCTGAAATCAAATATGATTTGAAAAAAAAAATCCGATGCATTACAATAAAAACAAGGCGAACTGATTGAAATTCCAATTAATCATAAAGCAATCCCACGACAATAATAAAAGGAAACCATATGAAATCAGCCATTTCGACAGATGAAGCGCCAAAAGCAGCAGGGCCCTATAGTCAGGGAATTTCTTTTAACAGCCTGATCTTTACGTCAGGCCAGATCGCCCTTGATCCAAAAACCAATAAGCTGGTATCGGGCGGAATAAAAGAACAGGTCCGACAGGTCATGAGCAATCTGAAAGCCGTACTCTCAGCGGCAGACTCCGATCTGGAAAAAGTGATTAAAACAACTGTTTTTTTAAAGGATATAAATGACTTTTCCGTATTCAACGAAATATACGCCGAATACTTTTCCGGTATTTTGCCGGCACGCAGTGCTTTTCAGGTAGCTGCGCTTCCATTGAACGCAATGGTTGAGGTTGAAATGATTGCTCATCGATAAAACTTTGTAAAACCCGAACCAGGGCAAATCAGAAAACGGAAACTTTTTTTCAATATCCCATTTCAACCCGCATACCCTCAGGAACGACAGTCTAATCAGAATTATATCGTTCCTTTCGGATGTGTCAATCTTTTCCCTGAAAATGGTTGAAAGAAAAATGCAGATCAGAACCTAATCTTAAAAATATAGATTGCCGCATGACTTGTAAAATGGTACGGAACGTGCTTATTATTTCAAGTCTTATCGTAAAATATTATAAAGTAAATCGTCAGTTAGATATCACGAAACAGGAGCGCCAATGGAAGGTCAGATCAAAAAAATATTTGGACTTGATCTTGGAACAGCATACTCATCAATTGCATATGTTGATGAGAATGGGAAACCACATATTATTCCAAATTCAGATAATCAGCGAGTCACTCCCTCTGTCATCTTTTTTGATCAGGGTGAAATTATCGTGGGTGACGTAGCAAAAGAAAATGCAAAACTCTATCCGGATGACGTGATCAGTTTTGTCAAACGAGCGATGGGAGAACCGGATTTTCTTTTTGAACATGATGGAAGCACGTACCGGCCGGAAGAGATTTCCAGCTATATAATTAAAAAAGTCGTACAGGACGCAGAAAAAACCCTTGGTGAAAAAATTACGGATATTGTGGTCACCTGCCCTGCCTATTTCGGCATCAACGAAAGAGAGGCAACCCAGCGGGCCGGAGAAATCGCGGGATACAATGTCCGGCAGATCATCAACGAACCAACGGCTGCGGCTATTGCATATGGTTCAATTCAGACAGAAGATAGACGTGTTGTCCTGGTCTACGATCTGGGGGGCGGAACGTTTGATGTCACCTTAATCGATATCACTCCGGAATCGATTGAGGTTGTTTGTACCGGAGGCGATCATAATTTAGGCGGTAAAGACTGGGATGACTGTATCGTGAACAACATGGCACAGGAATTTCAAAAGGCCACCAATACGGATAAGGATATTCTGGAAGACCCTGACACCTGCCAAGACCTCCTGTTAACTGCGGAAAAAGCAAAAAAGATCCTGGGGCAACGGAAAAAGACCCCTATTGTGATCACTCATGGCGGTGAGCGTGTCAAGGTTGAACTCTCACGGGAAAAATTTGAGCAGCTTACGGAAGCACTGCTCGAGCGCACAATCACATTCACTCAGGAGATGCTGCAAAAAGCCAAAGAAAAAGGATATGACAAATTTGATGAAATCATACTGGTTGGCGGGGCAACAAGAATGCCGCAGGTTGCCAACCGAATCCAGGAGGTATTCAAGGTCGAGCCAAAAATTTTTGACCCGGATGAAGCCGTGGCAAAAGGTGCTGCTATCTATGGATCCAAACTCGCCATCAACGATGAGCTGGTTAAACGAATTGCAGAGAAAACCGGCCATGCCATTGAACCAAATACCAGTATCGAGGATCAGGCAAAAATATTAGCCTCCACATCACCGGAGATTCTGAAGAATGTTTCTATTGAGTTAGCTGATATTACCGGATATTCATTGCCGGCTGTGGAGAACTCACTGGTTAAAATCAAAGATGTTACCAGCAAAAGTTTTGGTATTGTTGTTGAAAATCCAGGAAAAAAAGAAGAGGTTTTTAACCTGATTTTCAAAAATACCGCCGTACCGATCGATATCACCAAACAATTTTTCACCGGTGCCGAAAATCAGGAAACCGTACTGATCCGGATCATGGAAAACGAACTGATGGATCAGATTGTTGCTTTAGAGAGATCAACGGAGATTGGAACCGCTATTCTCAATCTCCCCAAAGGTCTGCCCAAAGAATCTCTGGTTCAGATTTTTTTCAAACTCAATGATGACGGACGGCTGAAAATAACCGCAGTTGAAAAAACGGAATCCAGAATGGTAGAGGTTTTAATTGATACACGGTCTGTAATCCAGGGCCAGGAGCTTGAAGAAGCGAAAGTCAGGTGTCAGAGTCTGGTCGTCCATTAAAAAAAAACACATGAGCCAATTTCAAAACTATTATTAACCAGGCAACTAAATACTATAATTTCGTCATGCCGGACTTGATCCGGCATCCAGTATTTGTCTGGATAGCGCTATGCTTCACTGCGTGTCCGGCTTCCGCCGGAATGACAAACCTTAGTATATTTAATTGCCGGAGTAATATAAAGCGTCACACCGGTGAAAGTCAGTGCCCATAAAAGAGCCGGAAATACTGGTTTATAGCTTTCGCCGGAACTACAACAACAGGCTTTTGAAATTGACTCCAAATAATTTTCTTTTGCTATCCAATGACTGCATATGGTGAACTATGAAGCACAACAATTTTTATCTGCTTCTTGATCTCTCCCTTGATCCACCGGAAGAGAATCAGGAAAAAATTGATGCTGCCATCAAAAAAAAACAGGCTGAGTGGAGCAAACAGCGCAATCATCCAACCTATGGGATTCAGGCAAAACAGTTTATCGGGTTTATTCCGGAAATCAGAAGGATCATGGCTGATCCGGACTTGCGAAGACAAGAAGCGGAAAAAGCCAATGCCATTCTTGCTGAAAATAATAAGGATAAATTTTCTGCGATTGACCGGCACCTTTCCATCTATAACAGCAAAGGAGCCGTGACTTCGCAGGAAATTCAGAAACTGGTAAAGATCCATTCGGTTGAAACTGATGAAATCCTGAAATGGATGTTAAAAAAGGAAAAAGAAAAAAAAACCTCCCCGATATCCGAAAGGAAAGAGGAAAATAAAGCAGCATTTCCTGTTGAAAAAAAACTGGATGAAATACTCAAAAGCCTGGCGATCCGGATTCGAAAAGGATTTATTCTGGAAGATGAAATTACGTATCTGTCAAAAACCTATAACATTGACCCGGGTGATATTCAAAAAAATATTCCTTTCCCGGTACAGACCAAAAAAGATCAGCCTGTTGCTGAAATCCCTCAACCTCTGGATCAAACCATATTCAAAACAATCAATGACAACCTGAAAATTGTCGGGAAAAAAACTCTGTATGAATTTTTGGAGCTGCCTGTAGGCTCTGGTCTGGAGACACTCAGAAATCGTGCGGATAAAATTCAAAAAGATCTGCTCGGTGTCAGCAAAAAAGACGCGGCCGTGACCGCAGGCAGCACCCTGGCCGGCCACTGCAGAACCATCTTTAAAGTGCCGGAAACCCGGATCTCCTATGATATTTCCCGCGCAAGGTCGATTCTCGAGCTTCTGGATTCCGATATCAATATTGCTGAGTTTGATGGAGTGGTTCGAAGCGAGTACACAGATGCCATCATTAAAAATGCTGCGGAATTGGGCATGAGTCACAAAGAAGCCTATGATTATATCGAAGAATACTGCTCTCAAAAAAACTGGAAAGTCAAATCAAAACAGAAGAAAAAAAGATTGCTCATGATCACATCGATTGCCGCTTCTCTCATTATCGTCATCATAGCAGTATCGATCTTTCTCATAACCTATTTTCGAAATGAACAATTGCGGGAGGAATTCAGTCAGGTACTGACCACGATAGAAGCGCAAAAGAAGCTGGAAGATAAAAAAGAAACCCTCATCCAATACCTCAAATCCCGTGAGAAGAATCAATTTGCCATTGAAGCGGAGAAAAAAATAGACCTGATTGAAAATCAGATAAAAAAACGCGATGCACTGGAAGAAAAGGACTATCAGTCTGCCGTAAAGAAAGCCTCAACTTTCCTTGCTGATCAAGAATATGAAAAAGCGCAAACACTATACAACAACTATTTAGAAAAGCATCCGGATGGAAAACATGCCAAGGAGATCAATAATAATGTATCCGGGATACCGAATCTCATCGAGACAAGAGATTTCCAGGCCATAAACCAGATTCCAGAGGCGGATCTGAAAAAACGCCTTGAAGCTGCAAAGAAATATCTGAACAATTATCCTCAGGGTCAATTTCACACGGATGTAGAAAAAACAATCATGGACATGGAAGAACCCTATTTTAATCTGGTCCGGCAGGAAATAACCATACAGGAAAAACAAAAAAACTGGAAAGTATGTATTGACTTGTGTGATCGGTATGTCACCTATTTTCCGGAGAGCAAACACGAAAACCAGTTGACGGGTGAACGGTACTTTTTTACCAAACAATTAGAGAAGACAACGCTGCTTCAGCAATTGGCTCAAAAAGTGGAAATGAAAACAGATGACCCTGATACTGTAATTAAAATTTATGAGGATTATCTGAAAAACAATCCCGATTCACCCATCCAGTATGAGGTAAAGAAATTACTTGCAATGATTCAAAAAAATTCGAAAAAATAATCAATCTGTTGAGCTAATTTCAAAACGTTTAAAAAACGTCACACCGGCGAAAGCCGGTGTTCAGAGAAGTACTGAAAATAATTTAATACTCGATGTTCAAGTTTTTTTGTCATTCCGGCGAAAGCCGGAATCCAGTGGTTTTGATAGTTCGCCTGGATTCCGGGTCTCCGCTTCGCTCCGCCCGGAATGACGGGGTTTATTTCTATTCAGTGATAAAAAACTTGAACATCGAGTAATATTTCTTTTTTTTCAGGATCTGATACAGCCGCAGTATCCGGAGGAAAGCATGAGCCTGAAAGGCAACTTTGGTACATTCTATCTTGCAACCATTCTTCAACTTCTTGGTGATGACAAAAAAACCGGTATCCTGAGGGTTACAAAGGATGATAAAGAGGTTCAGGTGTTTCTTCAGGATGGAGTCATCATCTATGCAAAAGGCTCTCATACAAAAGACCAGCTTGGTAAACTCTTTCTTACAAACGGGAATATATCTGAAAAACAACTACAGGAGTGCCTTGAAATAAGTTACCAAAAAAAACAAGCCATTGGTAAAGTCCTTGTTGAAAAAGGGTATGTGACCATGGAAATGCTGAAAAAAAATATCTGTAAACAGGCAGAGAATTTGATTTTTGGCCTGTTTCTTTGGGAAAAAGGAGATTTTGAATATAAAGATGTAAAAATTGATCTGAAAGGCCTGAAAATTGTTCAGATTAATACCATGCAGATCCTTCTGGAAGCCACCCGCCGCATCGATGAAATGTCCCTTCTGAAAATGCAGATCCCTAGCGATCAAACTGTTTTCAAAGTGTCGGAAAAAAAACAGAAAGATGAAGAGACCCTGCTGAATGAGACAGAGTGGAGATTTCTCATGAAGGTCGATGGTTCTCGGACGGTCAGACAAATTATAGAGGAAAGCGGATATGATGATTTTATCACGTATCAAACCCTGAACTCTCTCCTTCTGGCAGGACGAATCGAAAAAAGTGAAGTGATTCCTCCTCTTGTTCATGCAGAAAAAGCATTGTCGTTAATAACGGAGATGGATTCGAAAAAACTTCGAAAAGAACTGGATCAACTGGGTTTCCCGAGATCCAGCAACATCCGGATGATACTCAATCGAATCCTGAGAGACGCTGTCAATGCCGAGAGTCTGTTGTCATCCATTTCAGAGGAATCCATAAAGATTACGGCTAATGAGGATATCGAACAGTTGCGTGATTTGAAAAACGGCAACAAGCTTCCTTTTCTTCAAAACATCCTTATCCTGTTATGGGATAGCTTAAAGAACAGAATATTATAAGTGCTTGACTACCACTTTTCTGGAGCTGCTTTTGGCTGCATATTGAAATGCTTTTTCAAGTTCACTGGTTGGGAAGACATGGGAAACAAGAAATTGGGACATGGCATCGGAAAGCTCCGGATTTTCCTGGAGCAGCCGGATCGCAGGCTCAAAATCTCCACACCTGGATGATCGCAATCTTCCCCCATCCTGAATAAATCGTAAAAGCGGATTCCCTGCGGTATCGCCGGCAAACAGGATTGCCCCCCTTGGACGCACCAGGGATGTTTCACTTGCTTCAACCGGGCGGATAATGGCGTCAATCTCTTCGGGGGAAGATGCAATTGCCAGATCAAAACGGGGAAGCCGGTCTTTAAACAATTTCCCCTGAAGCAGTTTTACGGCAGCCGTGCAATCCAGCCGGTGAACGCTCCTATCCGCCAATATGCCGGGGTTAACCCCCTTGGCCACATAAATTTCCGGATTGTCCCGATTCTCATTTTTCCATTTGAAATGGATTGTTTCCTCATTAAACGGCAGGATGGAAAGCTCGTCCACCACAAGGGATGTCAGGTTTTTCAATCCCAAAACCGGCTTACCACTCGTGGATTTCAGGTGTATCTCTTTCTTGGCCATCCAGAGGGATAACCGGAATCCGGACTCCGTGCCGGTGGTGTCGTATACAATATCAAATTGTTTGTGACTATTCTTCTCATCCTCATGTTGCAGATCGATTCCTCTATCCGAGCCAAAACAGTGACACAGATCCAGCAAATCGCGGTGCCGGGCTACTGCGACAATCTCAAAATCGATCCCGCTGGATTTCCGGAAAGCATTCAGTGCGGCTACCAGAAGGGTTCCCAACCTGCGCGGGCCAACTACGGCAATCGAATCACCGGTTTTCGGCGTTGAGGCCAGAACCGCATGTAAAGCAGCAGCAAACGGTTCAACCAGCACTCCGGCATAATCATTCAGACACCCTATTGGAATGATTGATTTTTTCGGTGCAAGCGTGTATGGACCGAATCCTCCGGGCAGACGGTCAATCCCCAGAACCATTCTGCCGGGTGTATGCGTATAAAGATTCTCAAGGCAGTAAAGATCCATCGGATGCTCTCCCCTGTAGTAAGAGGTATCATTGATTTCAACAGCCGATTTTTCCATGGTCTCCATATCAATGGCAACGATTTCATGACCAATCACCTGGGGCAGTGGAAACGGCAGGAATCGTCTGGACAGGTCTGTTGCGCATATGCCGCACATCCGGTTCCGCAGCAGCTTGTATCCCTTTCCAAGCTTCAGATGCTTTTCCCGGTTGCGATGAATCTGCCAGCCATTCTCCATATCGCCTTCAAAGACATAATCCGCTGACTGAAATTTGCCGTCAATCCTGTATTCCAAAGCATGAAACTGAATATTCATGAAATGATTCCCTGCCCCCATATACTTGACACTTTGCCAGTGATTGTTTATACATCTTACCATATAAAGTGGCAAACAGAAAAAAGATAACCACCCGCCAATAACCGGCAAACATGAACCAAAACCAAGGGAGATCAACATGGTTAGAACAGAGATATCACTTTTTTTAAAAAATGCACCCGGAGAACTGGCGAAACTTTCTCTCCTCTTGTCGGACGCGGGAATCAACATCGATGCCCTTACCATACAGGATGCATCCAGTTACGTGCAGGAGCTTTTTCAGGCAAGAGGGAAATCGATCAAACGAATCGCTTCTGTGGCGAACTACAGTTCAATCAAGATGGATTCACGAGAGTTCGCACTGATCCGCCTCCTGACAGACAATTCAGATCTGGCCATCGATATTCTATCCAAACATGACTACATCTTTGATATTATGCCGGTCATTGCAATCCATCTGGACAACCGACCGGGAACGCTTGCCCAGATAACCGACAGGTTGGGAAAAGAAGGAATCAACCTGAACTATGTGTATGGATCGGTTTCCTCTCCGGATACAACGTGCCTTTTTGTTTTTTCACCCGACGATCTGGATCGTGCGACCAAGATATTTCATGAGTGATGTGATTCTGACTGGGCATGCCTGATAATTTGAACAGATTGCCCGCGCTGTCCGGATTGAACTCGACGGCCGGCCATCGTCCTAATTGTTTTGCCATAGAATGATCCTTATCCAAAAAGTGCACTGACAAACCCTCGTCAGTGCCCGGGTATTCCCTGGCCTTCTTGTTTATCTCCCGAATAACGGAATAAAATTTCCATTGAGCCAATTTCAAAACGATGAGAAACCGTCACACCGGCGAAGGCCGGTGTCCAGAAAAGAATTGAGAATACCGGATAGCGCACGGATTCCGGCCTTCGCCGGAATGACAACAACAGACTTTTGAAATTGGCTCCATTATCTTCTAATTGTCTGTTCGCATACCCCTTGACACACCAACAACCTTTGCTTATAGTCGGAAATTAAAAAATAAAGTCCTATCATTTACTTACCGAAAAAATTTTATTCATACCTGTTTGCTGTATTTACTGAGTCAATACAGGCCATGATGACCATTGGCATGACAGTGACACAAATGGGCAGGTTTCACACTCACCCGAAACAGGATGTTATTTTCCATGTCTCACAAACCAGAGGTGATGCATGAGGGGGAAAAACCTGATCCAACTGATTAAAGCGCTCAGCCTGCTATCCCGGCCTCAAGGCTGTACCAAAAAAGAACTGGCTGATTTCCTGAATATTACAGACCGTTCCGTATCCCGATTGCTCCATGCCATCGAAGATCTGAATATCCCCATTTTTGATGATCAGGTTCCTCTGGAAAAACAGAAACGATGGCATATCGAGCCCTCATACGTTGACCGGCTGCCCAATCTCAGTATTCCCAAAATCGCCCTCTCCTTTTCGGAGATCATCTCATTGTGCATGATGGCTGGTGAATCAGTGGTATTCAAAGGAACGGAAATCGACCGCCACATTCAGACCGCCCTTTCCAAACTGATGTATTTTATTCCGGAAGTATGACCATTTTTGTCATGGTTGGGATTTATAGGATAACTTACAAATAAAAAAGCACCCGGAGAAGCTATAGATGAACAAAGATACAATACCATCCTATTTCAAATACTGGGGAAAAGCCTTCAGCACTGTGGCCCCTGTCGGCGGTGAGATTTACAGTGAAACACCGGGAAAAGTCCGGAGTCTAAAAGTCAGGGATGTCCCTTTGATACACCAGCCTCGACAGTTTGCAAGCCGACTTGTTTATGCTTATGGAGGTGATTATGTACCTGAGTAAAATCATACTTCCCTGGCATAAAGCCAAAAATCCCTATGAGATTCATCAAGAGTTATGGCGAATGTTTCCGGATCGTGGAGACAAAAAACGTGATTTTCCATTTCGAGTTGAAAAACAGGAAAAGAACCATGGCACTATAATTTTGATGCAATCTGACAATCAATCCTCTACTGACAACAATGAATATTTAAAAAACTATCGAAAATACGAAATTACACTATCGAAAGGACAAAGTCTTTGTTTCAGGCTAAGAGCGAACCTGATAAAAACCATCAACGACGAGTCTGGACGGCTAAACCGAAAAAAAAATCAAGAAATGCCGCGTGCCTTTAATTCGTGAAGAAGAACAAAAAAAATGGATTGAACGGAAATTGGACCTGAACCTCATGAAATGGATATAAGGAAATTCCAACATGGAAACAAAGTTAGCTGTATTCAGAAACAAGACAATCAGACGGATATTATACAATGATGCATGGTGGTTTTCAGTAATCGACGTCATCGGAGCGCTAACGAATAGCGCAAATCCCCGCGATTACTGGTTTAAGATGAAAATCAGAGTAAAAGAAGAAGATGGATTTGAACCGTCGACAATTTGTCGACAGTTCAAATTACTTGCCCCTGATGGAAAGATGCGACAAACCGATTGCGCGAACACAGAAGGCATTTTCCGGATCATCCAGTCCATCCCCTCACCCAAGGCTGAACCATTCAAGCGATGGCTGGCCAAGGTCGGTTATGAACGGGTTCAGGAGATCGAAGATCCGGAGATTGCAACCCGGCGTACCAAGGAGATCTATAGGGCCAAAGGCTATTCAGAGGCATGGATTGAAAAACGGATGCGTGGGATTGCGGTTCGGGCGGAACTGACCGATGAATGGAAAAACCGGGGTGTGGGTGCAGATCAGGAATACACCATCCTGACTTCTGAAATCTCCAAGGCGGCATTTGGGTTGACGCCGTCGGAATATAAAAAGGTCAAGAGTCTGAAACGAGAAAACCTGCGGGATCATATGACCGATCTTGAACTTATTTTTTCCATGCTCGGTGAGGCGGCCACCACCGAGATTGCCCGGAAACAGGACGCTCAAGGATTTGTCGAGAATAAAACAGCCGCCCGAAAAGGCGGCCGGATTTCCGGCGAAGCCCGTGAAAAGCTGGAAGCTGAAACCGGTGACAAAGTGGTATCGCCGGAAAATTATCTGCTTGAACCGGAAGGCAGAAAAAGAATCTCAAGAAACAAAAAAAAGAAATAATCATAGCCGAAACAATCCCTGAAAATTCAACCCATCTTATTTACAGCCAGATCCGTGACATTCTTTCTCAGGCCCGTGCGCGGGTCTGGCAGGTTGTGAATCATGAAATGGTTTGTTGTTTCTGGGAAATCGGGCGTGTTCTTGTTGAAGAAGAACAACAGGGCGAAGAATGGGCCAAATATGGTGAACGCATCATTCAGTAACTTTCAAAAAGACTGACAAGCGAATTCGGAAAAGGATTTGATAGATCCAACCTTTGGAATATGCGGTTATTTTACCTGGCCTATCCAAAAATAGACGCAGTGCGTCGAGAATTAAGCTGGACTCATTACCGCTTCCTCTTGTGTGTGGAAAAGCCTGACTCCCTTGCCTTATATGAAAATGTTCCCCACGCCTGTGGGGATGAACCGGGTCCTCGGATAATTTGAAGAATGGAGCTTTATTGCATGGGAAATACCCTCGTCAGTGCCCGGGTATTCCCTGTCCCCCGGGCTTAAACCGGAAAATCTGATATGGCGCGTTCTCCTGGATATGGGCTTGGCTTTTTCCCACGACATTCATCAGATCGCTGCATGTGAAGTAAAGCCATCCGTCCGGGCCGAAACTGAATCCGTCGGGCCAGCGGAAAGCAGGATCTTTGATGAGTGTTTTCAATTGGCGATCCTGGCCGATGAGATGCACTGCGGAATGCTCCATATCGGAGATATAAATATTGCCCGCAAGGTCTGTCGTAATTCCGTCACTCATGGTCTTGTCTGAAAAAACCTCTACAAAAGAAGAGAGCTTTTCAAAAGGAATTGTGCTGTCTGTCAGATATGCCGCCCGGATACGATACAGTTTTTCACCATTCACGGCTCCGTAATACAGCCACTGATTCTCTCGATCCAGGGCGATTGAATCCACGGCAATTTTAAGAGACATCCCCATCAGGCTGAAATCCTCCTGCCCAACCCGGACTGTTTTGTCGGAAGCACGCACAGATTCATGATCTTCCAGAACCCGGCGCGCAGTCTTTGTTTTGACATCATAGACAATAATTGAAGGAGCTCCGCCGATCAGCGGCACAGGCGCCCCGGTATCTGCGATAAAAATTTTGTCCCCGGATGAACTGACCTGAAAATCGTTTAAAAAAGACCCGAATCCGGCAATATCGGAATGAAAGTCATTTTCATGAAGCACCTGACCGGTCTGGATATCAAACGCCATCAGCCTGGGCTGACGGATTCCAAAATAACCATGGTCAAGGGTCCACAAACGATTCTTTGAATCAATGCGGAGCGACAGTACTGTATCAAAAAACGGTTTGCCGGATTGTTTTTCCTGAAAACCCTTATCCGGGAACGCTACAGCTTTTCCTCCCGCCCATTCTGCGACCTTGATATCCGGATCTCCATCCGGATGAAAGGTGAAAAAAATCCGGTGATCAAGGGATACGGCAATATTGCCCGGCGGTCCGGAAAGATCGGCAACCACCTCAACGCTGTCTTTACTGAATACCGGAAGGCCGCTGTAATCATTCATATAGATCCGTGAGCATCCGCAAAAAAGAAATATCAAGTGCAATAAAATGAATCCTGCCCGAACCATCGATCACTCCTCCTGTTGTTACGGTTACTATTCCCTGTTCTCTCCGGTCTGTTTCAGTATCTCCGCCGATTTCCCGGTTATCTGTTTCTGACTTTTCAAAGAAGCTGCTTCAACCATGGCAGAATAATATATGTCAAAGATTCCTTCACCCATTTCAGGTATTCAGGATTTTGGGGTTCCAAACCCAGTATTCCGGCATAATAATCGCCCGCGCCAAGATAATTAATTGCCATGGTGTTAAAATTGGTTGTCATCATCTGAATATCAATATGGGTGCCTTTCACCGGAACTGCCTTGATGAATGTCTGCATCGCATCTAAAAAAAACTGCTGCAAGAGTTGATATCCGGGAATGATGTCGGACTGCTTGGCCTGAACCAGGTTAAGCGCAATGATTCGCATGGGCTTTGGATGTTTCAGTGCAAAATCAATGAACCGGTCAATGTAAAGCGAAAATCCTTTTTCCGGGCCCAATGCTGCCAAACCATCAAACCATTGAACATTGGCCTGGTAGTACTCTTCGATCGTAACCCTCAACACCTCCTGAAAGAGTCCGGCCTTTGTCGGGAAATAGTAGTTGATCAAAGGATGGTCGATTTGCGCTTCTTTTCCAATCATGCGGATGCTGGCTGCATAATACGGAAAATTGGAAAACACGATGCTTGCCGCTTCAACAATTTTTACCCGTGTGGATGTCTTCAGGCTTCCGCTATTCTCATCATAATGGTTTTCATTTTTACTTGCAGGCGGTTGTGATTTTTGATTTGATTTTTTCATGAACGATATTATGCTGATCCATAAAATCCCTGTCAAGATTTTTTTACGATCGTTAAATTCACTTGACAAAAATACCAGAGCCAATTAAGTTTTTGACGACCGTAAAACAATATATCCTGAAAACCAAATCAGACCAGGAGCGACCGATGGGCAAACGACGAAAAATGGAAAAACGCTACCGGTATGTTTCATTTTTATCCGATATCGAAGGCATGAAAAACGCAATCGGCGAGATGAGGGGGATGTTTTTCCCAAAACAACCACTTCTGAATCGAGACATCCCGAAGGATACCCCGGTTTTGAATGAAGAGTGGTTTATCCGGACCCTGACAGACAAAATTTTACATCATCCGGAAAACGGAATGGAATATCCGTTTTTTGGTGAACCGATCTTTGACCCGCCGTTGGTTGATTTTGTCCGGGGAAATGATCTGATTTTTGATCAATTCAAGGAAATTATCGGGCCGCATCATTTCACGCCCTGGGAAATCATGAAATGGCAGGCGGAAAAAAACGGAGTTGAACCGCCGGATGCAAAAGATATCAGTGTGGTCTCCTTTGTCATGCCGATTACCCGGAACACCAAAAAAGACAACGCTGCCGCTGGTGACTGGCCTTCGGAAAGATGGGCGCAGACACGCCTTCTGGGCGAGATCCTCAGCCAGACAATTGTGCGTGAAATCGTAACCGATCTGATGGGAAAAGGAATACTATCCGTATCCCCGGACGTGACCCCCAACTTTAATAAAAAACGATATCCAAATGTCGGCTGGGCATCCCCCTGGTCGCACCGGCATATTGCTTATGCTGCCGGACTCGGCACATTCGGCATGCAGGATTTCCTGATCACGGAAAAAGGATGCGCACACCGGCTCGGCAGTTTTGTGGTGAATCTGAAGCTCAAACCCAACCGGCAGCGGCCGGAAGACATCCATGCCTACTGCCTTCACCACCAGGGCAAGAAATGTCTTCGTTGCGCGAAACGGTGCCCGGTAAACGCGATCACGGCTGAAAATGCACACGACAAGGAAACCTGCTATCAAAAAGTAGCCCAATCCTTGAAGTATTGTAACAAAAACTATCATATTTTCATCTATGGGTGCGGCCTGTGCGCAACCGGCGTACCCTGTGAATCCGGAATTCCGGAATCCATACGAAAATCCATGGAATCGAAATCTTCAGGGAAAAAGTAATGACGCAGATGACTCACTAACTGGTGTATTATCACATTATCCCGCCGATTCCCTCACTGCTTCTGAACAAGTTGTTCCTTGGCAATGCAAAAGAGATTTACAAAGGCCCGATCACCATGGGAGTTGATGGGATGCTGTTCAGTCTGCCACCCGACGGTAATGAGATTCAGATAAAGACAAGGCTGTAAAATGAAAACAACAAGCGACAGGATCAAAGAAAAAATCACGGAAGCAGGCGTTGATCTGGTCGGGATCGCACGTGCCGAAGAGCTGATTCTCGCACACCCCCCAAGACCTGCGAATGCACTGATGCCCTCTGCAAAGAGTGTTATTGTCATGGCGGTTGCCCACAGTCTTGGAGCGGTTTGTTCCCCGGATATCATGCTCTGGACCCGCAATAAAATGCAGACCTCCCGGCTGCTGGATGAGACTGCTGAAAAAATCAGCCGCCGGCTAGAGTATGAAGGGTTTCTGTCTCTCCCCATCTCTGCGGACAAGCCGGTTGAGATCCATAAGAATGATCCTGCTACCGGTAAGAGATTCCGTCAGACCCGCACCGTGGGATTTCTTTCCCTGAAACATGCGGCGGTGAGCTGCGGCATGGGAGAGATCGGCAAAAATAATCTGCTGCTGACACCCCGGTTCGGGCCGCACCAGAGACTATGCGCCATCATAACAGAGGCTCCCCTTGCGCCTGATCCACGGAAGGAGTTACATCTTTGCTGCGATTGCAGTAAGTGCATCAATAGCTGCCCTTCCGGGGCTCTCCAGCCGGGCCGTTATGATGTTGATCCCTGTTTTGTATACTGGTCATTTGGTTTTAAACGTCTGCCGCCGGTAAAAATCAGACAGTGGCCGGGGTATATCCGGATGATACGTCAACATTTGAAACGACGGGATTTTCTGGTTGAAAGCGGCCAGACATACATCACGGATGTGGATAACTGTATTGAGTGTATGCGTGTCTGCCCGGTGGGTGAAACCTGGAAAAATATACGGCCAAAAAAAATTCCATTGCAAAAAACAGGCGGTACAGAGTAAACAATATACAGACATTCCGGATTCGGGATGAAACCATCAATGAATACCAGGAGGATCTTGAACAATGAGGAAAATCATTATCATCTTCTCAATCATGTCAATGTTTGTCGGAATGGCCTTTACTGATGCGGAATCAAAGGCCTCGTCCAAAGTTACGATCAAAATTGCAGCTCTGGCACCCAAGGGATCATCCCTGATGAATGTGCTGGAGGAGATGAAAGACCGGATCAAAAAAGAGACCGATAATGAGGTTAATTTCAAGATTTATCCAGGAGGAATTCAGGGGGATGAAAAAGACGTTCTAACCAAAATCAAACTCGGGCAACTGCAAGGCGGTGCATTCACAAGCATCGGCATGGGAAGGATCGTCTCTGAAGTCCGGGTTACGGATATTCCTTTTCTTTTTAAGAACTATGAAGAGATTGCCTATGTACGGGCCAGAATCAAAGATAAACTGGAAAAACTTTTTCTGGACAAAGGCTTTGTTGTCGTTGCATGGGCCGATATCGGTTTTGTCCATACCTTTTCCAAAGAGCCGGTTACCAGGGAAAATCTGAAAAACCTGAAAGTGTGGGTCTGGGGGGATGATGTGCTGAGCACGACTGTCTGGCAGTCTGTGGGCGTAACCCCCATCTCTCTTTCCATCACCGATGTGTTGACCTCCCTTTCAACCAAACTGATTGATACCGCTCCTTCAACGCCGTTTGGAGCCGTGGCATTCCGGTGGTATACAAAATTCAACTATATTTCAGAAATCCCTTCCACCGATCCGTCTTCCGCAATTATTGTTTCAAAAGATACATGGGAAAAAATCTCCCCGGAAAGCGTAAATAAAATCAAAAACATCTCAAACTGGTACCATGACAAAATCACCACCACCAATAGAAAGGCAAATGCCGACAGCCTCAAGATCCTGAGAGACTCCGGCATCAAGGTTGTCCCGGCTACGGATAAAACCATAGAATTTGTTACCGACATGCAACTGAGGACCAGAGAAGAGCTTGTCGGCAAACTGTATCCCAGAGAACTTCTCAACGAAGTACTCGGCTACCTTGAGGAATACAGAAAAATGCATCCGGGAAGCGATTATACCAGAATTCAATAGAGCTATACCATAGAGCCAATTTCAAAAGTCTATTGTTGTCATTCCGGCGAAGGCCGGAATCCAGTATTTTCAGTACTTTTCTGGACACCGGCCTTCGCCGGTGTGACGCTTTTAAATCGTTTTGAAATTGGCTCCATATAAAAAGAAAATCCGGATTCAATAAGCAGGAGATGAATATCCATGCGGTTTTACCTGGACGGTATTGTGATATGCTGGAAGATGTTCGGGTCCAGCCGACACTTTGTGCACTGCCTGATGGTGATATCTCTCTTTATGGTCCTTTTCATAATCAAGACCATCACCTGTTTTCTGGACCGGATTTTTTTCCCCGAATATCAAAATGTGGAAGTAAAAAATCCGGTTTTTATAATCGGCCACCCGCGCAGCGGGACCACATTCATGCACCATCTCTTTACCCAGACCGATGAAATGGCGGCTTTTTGTTCCTGGCATATTCTGTTTCCCGCCATTACTGCACGAATTTTTGTCCGGCCTGTTGTCCGTTTTTTACAACGCCGGGGAATGACAACCATCATTCCGGAAGAAACAGGGCATGGTGTTGGAATCGACAAGGTGGAAGAGGAAGAGCTGCTTTTTCTCCACAACCATGACACCCAGTTCGCCGTTGTCCTCTCCCCGCTGGGATTTCTGGAAGACTCGTTTGACCGGTATCGCCTGCATGACCAGATGCCCGATGATCATCGTATCTGTTCCGCCCGGTTCCTGAAATCCCTTTTTCAACGACATATCTATTATACCGGGAAAAAACAGATTTTTGCTCAGACCCATTTTTCAACCCACAGAATCAAGACATTGATGGAAGTGTTTCCCGATGCCCGGTTCATATACATGCATCGAATGCCCGAGGATACGCTGCCCTCCTCTCTTTCCCTTATATATAATATGGTGAATCTCATCTGGGGGATGCACCGGTTCACCCCAGAGCAGATTGCACGTTTTTTTGATTACCGTTACCGTGCAAGTATCGACCTGTACCGGTATTTTCATGATCTCTGGAACAATAATGATATTGACAAAAACAGGGTTCTGATCGTTTCCTATCCTCAGCTTCAGGAAGATCTTATGGGTGTGTTTGAACAGGTCGTTCAGTTTACAGGCATTTCCCCCAGTGAATCCTTGCGTAAAGCCATCCTTCATCAATCGGAAAAACAAAAGAAATACAAACGAATACACAGTGTCCGGCCCCTTGAAGATTTTGGAATCGACTCCGGCAGACTAAAAATCGATTTTTCTTTTCTGTATGGAAAAAAACCTTTCTGTTCAGGAGAATCATGATGTATGAATTTATCAGAGGGCCAATGGCCTGGGCCTGTTTTTTCATCTTCATCATGGGGATGCTGTTCCAGGTTGTCCGTTTTTTTCTGATTACAAAAAAAATTCAACCGACGTTTGTTTCACCACTACTGAGAGACAACAAAGACAATAATCTCAATTTTTCAAGAGAATCCCTGCCACAGCTATCCGCAAAACTGAGGGTCACCCTTGTTGGCGTTCACCCAGTCATGTTCTTTTTCACTGTACTGTTTCATATCAGTATTTTTTTTCTGCCGATTTTTCTGTCAGAGCACAACATGCTGATGGATGGATTGTGGGAGGTAAGTTTATGCCCCTATGTTTTACCGGAGATTATTGCAGATATTTTTACAGGTATTATCATGGTCTGTATTCTTCTCTTTCTATTAAGGAGAATCTTCCTCAGTCATGTCCGTTCGATTTCAACGATATATGATTACCTGATCCTTTTTCTCACTGCCGCGCCTTTTATAACAGGCTTTCTGGCAGTACACGGTTTTTTCGATTACAGAACACTGATCATCCTGCATGTGTTGTCGGTCAATCTGATCATGCTCACCCTGCCCTTTTCCAAGTTTGTTCATTCCGCTTTCTTTTTTCTGAACCGGTTTTTTATTGGAAGTGAGTACAGCTTTTCAAAAGGCACAAGGCAATGGTGAAAAAATGAAAAACATCAGCACGGAAGCACCGGATCAAAAGACAATCGTTTCATTTTTAACCAGATACAAAACAAAAATGAAGCTTTCCCTGAAGGTCTGCGCCCACTGCGGACTCTGTGCGGAAAGCTGCTTTATCTATGTAACCAGAGGCAGAAAGCCGGAATACATGCCTTCACATAAAATGATCCATTCCATTGGGAAATTATATAAAAAAAAGGGCCGAGTAAACTGGGAAACACTGGAAGAAATCAAAGAGATTGCCTGGAAACGGTGTGTTCTCTGCACCAGATGTTATTGCCCGTTGGGAATCGATATACCGGAGATGATCTCTCTGGCAAGAAGTATATGCCGGTCTCAAAATGTTCTCCCTGATTTTGACGAGGGTAATGAAAAATGAAATATATAACCAGCGCAAGAATCTGTTGTACGTTCTGCCTGTTGGCTCTTTTTTTCTCCGGCACACTGCTTTTGGCCCAGCCGGAAGAGATTATCATCAATCATTCAAAAAGCTTCAAGAACAACAGACAGGCTCCGGTACCCTTTCCGCACGGGCTTCATATGGAAAGTATTGAATGTCTGGATTGTCACCACCGGTATGAAAACAAAAAGAATGTGCTGGATGAGGCTGAGCTGGAAGAGGGAAACCCTGCTGCCCAATGCTCCGGCTGCCATAACCTGAAAAAAGCCTGCGACCTGCAGAAAACATTCCACAGGCAGTGCCTGCACTGTCATGCCAACAAACGGAAGCCCGGTGAAAAATCAGGACCGCGAATGTGTATTGGATGTCATGAAAAATCCGGTTCTTCCCTGCATGGATTTGGTTCAATCCTGATAAAAGATAAAAACCGAACAAAAAACCGGGAGTGATGCAATATGGTAAAAGCCAAAAGAAAACCCTTGGAACAGATCATGGAACTGATCCAACCCTATGACAAGGTACTGAATATCGGATGCGGTGGTTGTGTTTCCGTCTGCCTTGCCGGCGGACAAAAGGAGGTTATCGAACTAAATACAGAGCTTCAGGTAACCTGTAAACTAAAAGGCATGAAGATCCATATCGATGCCTATACGGTTGAACGCCAGTGCAATGAACAGTTTCTCAGAGAACTGGATGAGAGAACAGCCGGCTATGATTGCATTCTGTCCATGGCCTGTGGCGCAGGAGTGCAGCTTTTAGCGGAAAGATATCCGGATAAACCAATATTCCCGGCTGTGAATACCATGGCAATCGGCATTGACAGGGGAATCGGCATATATGAAGAAAAATGTCGTGCCTGCGGGGAGTGCGTCATTGGTTATACAGGCGGGATCTGTCCGGTGACCCGTTGTGCCAAAGGATTATTCAATGGCCCCTGCGGCGGAGTGGATGGAGATCGATGTGAAGCAAACCAGGATGCATCCTGTGCCTGGGTTGACATATACAACCGTTTGAAAAAACAAAACCGGCTGGATAGCATCCTGCAGTTTCAAAACGTGATGTCATGGCAGGATCAAACCCAGAGAACCATCATTCAGGAACCTTATGAGAGCAGATATTACAATGTTTCAAAAAACAAATAATTAGCTTGCTTTCTTCCGGGATATAGATTAGTGTCCGGATATTCAATCCGCCCGGCTATATCTGCAAGGGCAGTTTCTTTCTGAAGGTACAACCCATTCGACAAAATGGCTTCCTCCAGTTTGCAACATTGAAATTATTTTATGAAAGGAGGATATTATTATGGCCAATGGAACTGTTAAATGGTTTAACGACAAAAAAGGGTTCGGATTCATTGAACAAGAAGACGGATCTGATGTGTTTGTTCATCATTCAGCAATCAAATCAAACGGTTTTAGATCCCTCAATGAAGGCGACCGAGTTACCTTTGATGTAGAAAAAGGACAAAAAGGTCCAGCCGCAGCGAATGTTACTGTAATCTAACTTTTTGTTATGAGTAGATAAAGGCATCCCTTTTGTATTCAGGGATGCCTTTTTTTTTCAATCTGACTTGTTTATACCGACTCGATGCTGCAACGGTTTGAAATCATCAGCTCACAAGCCAAGAATAGGTCTGCTTTCCTGTTCTTCTCTTTTTGTCACAAAGGGTGTTTTCAATACCGGGAATGGATTATTTTTTAATAAAATGATTGACTTATTATCACAAATCATTAAATCTAAGATTCGAATATTTCTTTTGTATAAAATTAAAAACCCAGGGAAAGGAATCACTATAGATGGAAGGTCATATCAAATCATACGATGAAAAAAAAGGCTATGGTTTTATTGATACGGCGGAGCATGGTGTTGTTTTTATCCATAAAACAGGAATAAAAGATTTTGGCCCTTTTGGTCTGCAAAAAGGGGATTTCGTGTCTTTTGAATTAAAGACAACCCCTAAGGGAATTCAAGCCGTCAACCTGAAGCCTCGTAGATAAAAAACAAACAGGAGAGCCAATTTCAAAAGTCTGTTGTTATCGTTCCGGCGAAAGCCGGACACGAAGCAAACCGTAACACTATCCGGTATTTTCAGTTCTTTTCCGGACATCGGCTTTCGCCGGTGTGACGCTTTTCAATCGTTTTGAAATCGGCTCTTTTGTCTCCAAATAAGTCAAGATATAACCCCTTCTTCTTCCGCTTCCAGTCCGAAATATTTTCCAAGATCAATATATCGCCAGATTCCTGTTTGTGTCTCTCTTTTTTCGAGTTTGGCCTGGGTCAGCTTGATAACGGACGGCAGGATCAGCAACGCTCCGATGGTGGTGGCTGTCATGGTCATGCCCATAAGTGCCCCGAAAAAAATGACCGGTTTGAAACTGGAGATGGTCAGTACCGCAAAGCCGAGGATCAAGGCCAGAGAGGTATAGATGATGGCCTTGCCCGCAACCCGTAAGGTCTTCCCGATGGTTTCATCAATGCTATATCCTTTCTGGTGAATATGCCGGTAGGTATTGAGGAAATGGATGGTGTCGTCCACGCCGATACCGATGGTGATGGAGGCGATGATGGAGGTGACCGTATCCAGGTTAATGCCGAAAAACCCCATGATACCGAAATTGAACATGACCGCCGCGCTCATGGGAATGAGAGAAAGGAGTCCGGCGCTGACCCTTTTGAACAGCAAGGTGACGATGATGGCAATAATCACCAGAGAAGAAAACAGACTTTGCATCTGGCCGGAAATGATATAATTCACCATTTTGACGTTCATCACCGGAAATCCGGTAATGTGGTACGTCAGGGACTTGGGCAGATTCGTTTGCAGATAGTCATCCAACTGACTGAAAATCCGTTTGATTTCACCTGTACCAATGGAATACTCCTCTTTCTGGCAGAGGCGCGCCAGCAGACCAAGAGTCCTGAAATTCGCATCCACATAGGGTTCAAAATCATCAACACGGCCGTCGGAATCGTTGTCGTCTCCGGAATAGATTTCAAGGTAATCCAGGATATCCGCTGGATTGTCCGGAATGCGGTAATAGTCAAGGTTGTCCTGATTCATGGCAAAATGCATGGTCTTGATATAATCTGAAAAAGCATCGGTCCTGCCGATGTTCATATGGTTGTTTTCCGGAGCAACCATCCAGGTGCGGATGGATTCAATGGTATTCAGCACCGCCGGAGACTTTGCACCGTCTTCGACACCGGTATCGATGAGCAGGTTAAATCCCCACCTGCCTCCGAATTTTTTTTCAATCTCCAGTGCGCTGGTACGGATGATGTCATCTTCCTTGAAATACTGCATGAAGTCCGATTCCACATTTAAGCGCGACAGGCCGACCACGGATATGGCCAGAAGCACTCCCACCACCAGCAATACCTTTTTATGATGACGTGTTGCACCAAGAATCGACAGTTCGATCATCCAGTCAATGACAGTGCTTTTCAGTTCCTGATTTTTTTTAATCAGCAACCGCGGCCGCTGGTGGGGCATGATCGCCAAACCAGCCGGAATCATGGTGCAGGAAATAATCAGGGCAAACAACACGCCGATGCCGGAAAAAATACCCCATTCATGCATGGCGGTAAGCTGGCTGGAGGCAAGCGTGAAAAAGGATACAAAGGTTGTTAACGCAGCCAGAAGAACGGTGGTGGAGATATGGGACATGGAGAGTTTCAGGCCGGCTTTTCGTCCTGTCCGGCCGATCATATCAAAATCAATATAATATTGGTTCAAAAGATGAATAGCGTAAGAACTGCCCACCGCGATCATCAAGGGCGGCAGAGAGACACCCAGGGCTGTGATTTTAACCCCGCAATACCCCATGAGACCGAGTACCCAGACAGTGGACATGCTGAGGGTGATGGCAGGTAGCAGAATGCCGCGAAAAGATCGGAAGTTGAAAAAGAAGATAACGATAACCGCCAGGAGGGTGAAGGGCAGGAATTTCCCCAGATCCCGGTGCAGGTAGTTGTTAAACCAGATATTGGAAATCGGCGCCCCCTGGGGCACGAGGGTCAGCTCGTGATGGCTCTGTATCAGTTCCAGCATTTCCCGTGAAATGGGGTCCTGATCCTTGAGATTGATAAATTTTATGATGACACCTAAATCAGTAATCTCTCCGGTTTTGGGATCCCGGGAATAAATCCCTTTTTCATGTGCGGGATTGCGGGTCAATTTTTGACGAAACAGATCGAAATCCTCCTTGTTGGCCGGCAGGATGCGTTTGCCCATATCGTCTTTGGGAATCAGATCGTTGGTATTAAGGGTGTCGTTTTCTCCGGTAATATCCTTGATCGTAAAGGGTGAAATAATTTTATCAATGGTCTGCCCCTGCTTCAGTTCCTTTGACTTCATGACGGCGTCTTTCAATTTCCGGAGATCCTTTTCTTCCAGAAGCGCTTTGTCGCCGATCTTTTTTTCTATTTTTCGTTTCAGAAAGCGGGCAAAAGGCGGGTCATCCGTCCATTGTTCCAGCAATTGTTTTGATTCAACAGGTCCTTTCCCGATCATTTCATCCAGACGTTTCAGACGGTTTTCCTCAAGGGTTTTGTTATACTCCTTGTATTCCTCAATGTCGGTCACCAGCCCATCAATCATCCGGAAGGCTTCAGCCGACCAGAGCTTCGGATGGCTTACGCCAATGATGATGAAACGGCCGCTGTCTCCGTAAATTGTCTTGCTCTCATTGTAAAAGGCATATTCGCTGTCGTTTTGCGGCATGAACACTTCAACCGAGTTATCAAAGCGCAACTTGCCGAGGCCGCCTGCCAGGATAACACTGATGATCAACAGGATGAGCAGAACCGTTTTAGGCCATTCCAGAACAAAAGCGATGTAGCGATTCATCTTCTAATTCCTTTATCAATGAGTAAAATATTCGTCATGAGAATCTTGGACAAATACAGTAAAAAAAAATCCGAGGTCACATCATATGAAAGGGCAAACCGCTTGTCAATTTCGATTTATTATCGAATTCGGGATTAGGCTATAAGATCCGTAGTACCTATATTTTCTTTAATACCTTGTTCATAAGATCCCTGGCAGCGGTCTTCTGTGCTGCCTCGGTGGCGCCCGGCACCAGCATGGTGATGATCAGGTATTTTGTGCCCTTGAAGCTGTTAAGCTGTACCATACCGTAACCGGGACTGGAAAAAAATGAACGATCGCCGATGCCCGGGGCTTCTGTTACGGCTATCTTCATCTTTTTCATTTCCGACATTATCTTGTCAGCGGTTTCACCTGGGCCTGTTTCCTTGGAAAGAACGCTGAATACGCCGTAGGAGCCTACCGTATATTCACAAGGGCCTCCCCCTGCGATATTGGCCCTGGTATTGGGTTTGCCATCACCCACATTCTGGCCGAGCGCGGTCTGAATTTCAGCCTTGGTCAGCAAGGTGCACGGATCGATTTTCCCTGCGGCCTGGACATTTACTGTTGTGAGAAATAAACCGATTGTCATTGCTATCAGAACTGTACGTGTCATGCGAATCCTCTTTTTCATTTTTGTCCTCCCGGGGGCTAATATAGATGTAAGGAAAAATCAAACAATCTTCTTGATCAATGGTCATATGGAAATATTGTCCAGTCTTCTAAAGACAAATGATGCTTAACCCGATAAAAAGCCCGGTCGTTTGTTACCAACACTGCACCTGCAGCAACGGAATGAGCGGCTATTAACATATCCATCGTTCCAAGTGACAATCCCTCGCTTTCACAGGCTGTACGCAAATGTGCATATATTTCTGCTGCATCCGAGTCCCAGGGCAAAATTTCAACCCTCAATAAAAACTCTTTTACGGCTATCGGTAATCGCCTGGCATCTGGTTTCCTTGCTGCTCCGCGAAGCAATTCCGCTTGAGTAATCGAGGAAATACATACTCTTGACATCGGCACTTTTCGTAAGTGTTCTCTGACCGCAATGGGTTCACCTTTTATAATATAACTGGCCATGTTTGTGTCCAGCATATAAAGCTGCATCCCATCCTCCATCAAAACAGTTCATGTTCAGGCGGTAGTTCATTGTCACGATCATTCATATAATCTTCCGGCACCTCGATGGTTTCCATCAACTTAAAGAATTCATCCCATGATCCTGGTTTGCGCGATAAAATAACATCTCCTGTTACCGGATCTTTTCGAATGTAAACTTCTTTGCTGTTGAATCGGAAAATCGACGGTAACCGTACTGCCTGACTGCGACCATTCATGAATAGTTTGGCTTTATGACGCATAGCAGTATCCTCCTTTTATCATTGATCTTTCTTTCCAGTCAGAAATCAATTCCGTTAATGGTAATACTATCCTATCAATTGTAATATATCAAGATATATCTTCAGGCCAATTCAGCCGGGGATTTGAAAAAGAGTGACCTGGTTACTTTTCCACCCTGTCCCTCCTGGACAGAATGGCATCCGGATCGATCTCACCCAGATGATTGAACACATAATCCGGCTGATACGGGAAGCGGTTCATGATTTCCAGGGTGGTTACGCCGGACAAAACCAGGCAGGTGGTCATTCCGGACTCCAGGCCGCCCATGATATCGGTATCCATGCGGTCGCCGATCATGAAGCAGTTGGCCGAATGAACACCCAGTTTCTTTCTGGCCAGGAACATCATGACCGGATTCGGCTTTCCTAGGAAATATGGTGCAACACCGGTGACCTTTTCAATCGGTGCGACCAGGGCGCCGCAGGCAGGCACCAGCCCTCTCCGGCTGGGGCCGGTCAGATCCGGATTGGTGGCGATGAACTTTGCGCCTTCCTGGATCAGAAGCGTTGCTTCGATGATTTTCGCATAGTCATACTCCTCGGTCTCGGCGATGATCACATAGTCGGGTTTTTTAGATGTGATGGTAACCCCTGCTTTTTCAAGTTCGGCCAGAACGCCGTTTCCTCCGATCACATAGGCGGAGCAACCGCCGGGCCGCTGCACCTTGAGAAAACTCGCGGTCGCCATGGCCGAGGTATAGAAGCAGTCCTCTGAAACGTCGATTCCCATGTTCCGAAGCCGTTCCCGCAGCTCCAGCGGGGTGTAGTAGGAGTTGTTGGTCAAGAACAGAAACCTGTAACTGCTCTTCATGAGCCGGTTTACAAACTCTTTTGCTCCGGGAATCAGCCTGGAACCGGTATACACCACTCCGTCCATATCCAGGATAAATGATTTCTGGTAGGTTCGGTTATCCACAATAAAAAAATCTCCTCTTTTTTTGAATATCCCTTATGCCTTTTCCGGCACAAGATTGTAAAAATACCGCATCACATCGGTCCGGGTGATGATGCCGATAATCTCGCCGTTCTCGATCACGGGTATTCTTCCGATATCGTGCTTCACAATCAGATTGGCGGCTTCTGCCGGGCTTTTGTTGGAAGCGATGGTGATGATCTGATCCCGGCTCATATATGCTTTCACCGGGGAATCGATCTGATTTTCCCTTTTCAGCTTCCGGAAATCCCGCCTGGAAATGATGCCGGCCAGCTTCCCGTCATCAACGACCGGCAATCCGGAAAACCCCTTGTCACGCAGAATCATGGCCACCTTCTTCATGGATGTGTCGGAGGACACACTGATAATCGGATGAGACATCAGGTCATGCAGAGAGGACGGCTGGTGTTCTTTCCGGATCTGATCGATCAGCATTTCCTTTACAATACCCGGCTCCAGGGACTTGATCATCGCAGAACCGGCTCCGGGATGACCGCCTCCGCCCAGGCCCTTTAAAATCGACCCCATATTCAGGTCATCGGTATTGCTTCTGCCGATGACAATGGACACCTTCCGGTTTTTTTCATAAAATATCCCGAACGCCGCATTCACATTGATGATTTCCCGATACATATTGACCACAATAGAGAGGTTCCCTACATGCCCCTCCACCTCCAGGATATTGCAACTGATGGTGTGCTGGTTTACCTTGATCCGCTCTGCGGATTTCAGCAATTCAAACAGGATATTTTTCTGCTCTGCATTATAGGCCGGCTTCAGGAATGAATTGAGTATGGTCAGATCCGCATTCTGTTCCAGAAGATAACCGGCAGCATAGGCATCAGAGGCAGTGGTTGACGGGAAAAAAAGCCCCCCGGTGTCTTCATAGATTCCTGCCAGAAAAAGGGTTGCATGTATCTGTGTCAGCTTTTTTCCTTCTTTCCGGATCTGCTCGACTATCAATGTGACGGTGGCGCCGGTTTCCCGGATGCATTTTCCGTTTGAAACAATATCTTCCTTTCCAGGATGATGGTCCCAAACAAATATATCGAGATCCGTCCGATTCCGGAGGGGTTCGATATGATCCAGACGGCTCCAGGTGTTGGTATCTACAACAACCAGATGCGTAACCTGCTGGAAATCGATTTCCTGGGGAGATTTTACCTGAAACAGTTCTTTGTGCAGGGCCAGAAAATTTTTCACATTGGGATTAATGGTTTTGGGAAGCACCGGAACAGCATCCGGATATAAAACCGTTCCTGCAATGAGCGAGGCAAATCCATCAAAATCCGTACCCTTGTGGGTTGTTATGATTTTCAAGTGTGTCCTTTCAGCAATCCGTGCTTTGTCTACTGTTCAATCTGCTTACGATTTTCCGGGTTTCTGTCGCGGTATTCAAGCTGTGTCATTGAGCGATTCGGGTTGGCATACTCCAGTTCAAGCCTGTATTTTTCGATTTCGGTTCTGGCTTCAACACTCTTTTTTGCAAGAAGGTATTTCAGATACACGATCCACATGAAAAGAAAAATGCATACGGCAATTCCGCCCAGCACAATCCATCGGTATCGGGATAGGACTTCCATTCCTTTAAGGCCGACATAGGTAAAAAAATTGGGGATCACCCAATAGGAAAAAATCAACAGAAAAACCAAAAAACCAATGATGAAAACGTTGAACCGGCTGATGCGCAGGATGAATTTCTCAAACCGGGTTTCATCACCGGAAAGCTCATGGGAACGGCCGGTTCCATGTTCTTCTCCATAAAAAACCGTGGAAAACGCTTTGATGACAAACGCCATCAGCAGAACCAGCCCGACCGGGATGCCAATGGCTGCGGAAAACCAGGCACGAAAGGGAAAAGGCTGTTCACTGGTTACCAGTTTCACATTAAAATTTTCAAACGGCCCAAAGGTTTTTTCAAAATAATACTTGTCAAAGCTGCTTAACCTGTCTCCATCGGTTTCGTATATCACCTCTCCGGAAGGGTTCAGGATATGCAGCCGGGATTTCCGTCCGGATTTCATCATGGCAAGAGCAAACACCTCCAGTTCAATCAAAAACAGACAGATGGCGAGGATCAAGACAAAGGTCTTGTGCTCACGGAGGAACTCAATGATATTTTTTTTCTTTTGCATGGTAGTCCAAGTTGGCCGGTTGGCCGGTTGGCCGGTTGGCCGGTTAAAAAAAATATTCAATTGACAGCACGAACAATATCGGCTGTGAATAACAATAATGCATTCTACCAATTTCTTTTTGAATGGTAAAGCATCTTGAAAAACTTTCAAATTCTCTATTGACATATGTATAGCTTGGTGAGAAATTGAATTATAAAATACAGAATTATGTAATTCATAAAGAGATCTGAAAGATGAAAAGCACGATAACCTCAAGGGGCCAAACAGTGATTCCAGCCGAAATCCGCCGGCGTTTCAAGCTGAATCCATCCAAAAAGCTGGAGTGGATTGTGGATCAGGATGGAATCAGGGTTGTGCCTGTAATTGAAGACCCCATTAATGCCTTTCGAGGACGTGGCAAAGGCGGATCTGTTGGAAGGCTTCTGCGTGATCGAAAACGGGATCGTATCCGGGAATGAAACGTTATCTGCTGGACACAACTGCTTTCCTTGCTCTCCGTGATGATGAAGAAGGCGCCAATCAGGTGGCGGAACTTTTACAAAAGGCAAAAGCCGGAAAAACGATTTGTTTTGGTTGTTTCTTATCATTAATGGAGGTGTTTTATCGCGTCTGGAAAGATGAAGGTGAGAAAGAAGGCCGACTCGCTTATGAACAGTGCAAGAGCCTTCCGGTTCACTGGATTCATGAAAGCAGCGAGCTGCTTGAAAAAGCAGCCGAAATAAAAGCAAAAAACAGGATATCCCTAGCGGACGCATGGATTGGAGCCAGCGCCATTTTAAATGATTGCACGCTGGTTCATAAAGATCCTGAATTCGAAGCCGTGACTTGTGATCAAATATGTCTTCCCTATAAAAAATAGGAAAAGAATCAAGAGAATCGTACATTGCAGTTTGACCGCAGACATGGGAATCTACGATACAATTCAGGACTTATTAATGGCAGCAGAAAGAATAAAGTGCTTTGGCTTGACAACCGGTTGAACTATCTATAAAATTCCGATATCGTTTGTTAAATATATTTTTCAATCAACTTTCGGGTTTGATAAAAAATAATCTTAAATTGTATGTGGGAGCGGCATATTGCCGCGATATTAGCACTTTGAACAATCCTATTTCGCGGCTGGAAACCGCTCCCACATGAAACCCGGAAGTTGTATTTTTAAGCTATGCTGTAGAGCCAATTTCAAAACTATTAAAAAGCGTCACACCGGCGAAAGTCAGTGCTCAAAAAAGAGCCGAAAATACTGGGTTATAGTTTTCGCCGGAACTACAACAACTGACTTTTGAAATTGGCTCTGTAGAAAAAAACAAAAGAGGACTGAAAAAATGCAGACATTAAAGCAAGAAGCAATCAATGTAATTTCAAAGATGCCCGAACCGGTTGACATTGATGAAATCATGTACCGCCTTTATGTGATCGATAAAATCAGAAAAGGCAAAGAAGCCGCTGACAAAGGAGAAACAACGTCTGCTGATGAACTGAAGAAAGAAATCGAAAAATGGTAAAATGGACGGCTCCGGCAAAACGGGATTTAAAGAGAATCCACGATTTTATTGCCGAGGATTCAAAATTCTACGCACGGCGAGTAGTCCAGGATATTCTATCCAGGTCGGAAACAATAGAGGATTTCCCCGAAATTGGAAGAATTGTTCCGGAATTACATGATCCGAAGATCAGGGAAGTACTTGTTTATACCTATCGTTTAATTTATGAAATCAAGACCAAACATATTGAAATTTTAACCATCATTCACGGGAAACGTGATTTTTTAACGGCTTATCAGGAAGAGAGATGAGTGTATTCTCAAACAACTGCAATTGGGGAGATCTCCCACAAAAATGCTACTGCTCTTGCAGAAAAATTACTGCTCCTCCAAAAACAATACTGTGCTTACAAAAACAGAAGATCTTTTTTTATTCCATCAACCAATCCACCGGCAAACCGGCTAACCGGCAAACGGGCCAACCGAATCACTCCTGAATAGCAGGCAAAAATCCCTGAAGAGAGGGCTGGTTTGTTCGGAGTCCAAAATCATCAAAATATACGCTGGTGGAATAGACATCCTTGCCAAAGGTGTGCAGGGCGATCTCCGGATCAGGGCTGTAACCCGGGCCGGTTGTCAATTGGCTTGTCCGGATGATGGTATCCTTTTCCAGACCGGTTCCCAACAGGCTCACAGCCGGCGAATTATACCCGTCCCATTGAACAGTCGTGTAATAATCGGTTAAAGGGGTTGTATCGTTTGCATCCTTGGAAGGCCACTTCAGGGTCTGGGTTGGGGATGTGATTCTTGGATTTGCCAGTTTCTCATTGTCAAGCGGAGTGCTGTTCGGGATGCCGTATCCGATCCTGTCTCCATAATACACCTGAATATAGTTATCCCTTGCCCGAAAGCCCGTTACATTGGCCAGATTGGTTCCCTTTCCAATGATTTGAACCGGCCCGTTTGGAAAGACGGGTGCAGAAAGATTGTTCAACCGGATAATCCCGGCAGCGTTTCCGGAAGCCCATGAACCGGAATTGACGATCGGCTCTCCCACAACAACACCTCTTGTCCCATTCACCTGACTGATCAGGATATCCTTGTCTTCAATTTTCGGCAAAATTCCATTTGTGAATTCAATGGCTGCTGCCTCAACCAGATGCACAACCAGAGTCGCGTCTGTTTCCGGGAACCAGTTGGAATCAAGCCGGACATCATCAATATACCAGCCATCCCTTGTCACGGAGTAATCTGTCACCAGACGGAACCGGATCTTCATCTGATCGGACAAGAATGCATCCGGAATTGAAAACGTTTCCTTTTTCCAGGAGTTCTGGCTCATTTCAATAAAAAAAACATACCAGTTGGCAAACCGGGCAAGCTCTGTCCAGGTTGTCCCGTTATCGTTTGAGATCTCAACCGCTCCAAAATCCGTATACCCCCCAAAAATGAGCAATGGCGGTTCGATGCTGTAGTAATGGTAGAAGGAAAGAGAAACCTCTTTCCTGCCGGACAGGTCAAGGGTTCTGGAAATGATAGCTGTTTCCTGATTATCGGAATAGTTTCCGGAAACACTGTCTGTAAAGGAATGGCCTGAACCGTGCGCCCAGGTGGTTTTTCCCCAGGTATCGGTCTGACTCCAGGCAGAGCTGTCACCTTCCATAGTATCCTGAAACAGGGTCACAGGCGTCAGTTTTTTATAGGCAAGCCAGTCCCATCCTGCTGCAAGCTCCTGCCACAGCACAATCCCGTACTGATTCTGCATCGGGCCTGGAACCAGATCATCCGGTATCTGATCGATAGCTCCTGATAGATCATAAAAATCCGGCTTTTGAAAGGAAACACCAAAGTGTTCCCCTGTTGTTCCATTCAGACGAAAAGAGATCCCCGCCATGTAATGAACTGGTATATCGGGAGAGAACCCGACTTTTACCTGGGTATCATAACTCAGGAAATCACCGGCAATGCGATGGGTTTTAGAAAAATCAATACCGGTTGTAGATGGCACAAGGGCGATCTGGCTTTTGCTTACCGGACCGGTAACGGTTGTTGACTCAACCTTCAGCACCTTGTCACCGGCCACTGTTTCGATCACATGGCTCCCCTTTGTTGAAGTCTCTTCCCAGTGGGATTTGTCGTCAAAAGGATCATGAAACTCTTCATTATCTGTTCCATAAACCGGGATGTTGTAGACAACCTTTTGGCTGACAGATGCAGAGCCGTTTCCGATCCTGCCGGTTGAATGCAATTCCATGAAATCGAGCAGGATCACATCCATGCCGTTATACAGTGCCGGGGCTTCCCACGGCTGGTCATCCGCTCTGGTTATAACTGCGAGTTTTAACGGCTCACGGATTTTGTACTGATAAACCTTCCCATCCATCAGAATACGGCCATGACGAAGCGGAAACGCATCGGCAGAACTGGTTGATTGCAGATTCAGATCCCCTCCCTCTATCAAGGGATCCCCATTGCTTTTGACCGCAAGCCGGACTCTTTCGGAAGAAAGCACGTTCCATAATCCCGTATCCTTGACAAAGGATATGGTATCATCCGATACCAGAATCGTCTGGAACGGTTCTGTCTGACTGGTGGTTTTCAGATAGAAAAAATTACCTGTGCCGGCAGACATGGCAACAGAAGGTGCATCTCCAAACGGCACTTTGGCTGTAAGCGTCCCGGCACCATCCGTGTTCACGGCATCAAAAATATAGGGGTAAAACTGAATCGTGAATGTTCCGGAATTACCGATTGCATAAGGACCATGATCGTGAAGTGTGTTCAGATCCGAACCTTTCTTCATCTTGGCTGCAGCATACCGGTATCCGGATTCTGCCAGGTAAAAGGCCTGCTGTGAACGGTTTCCGCTGACGGAACTCAGACTCCCGATGGCGGTCTGGTGTGTCATTGCAGCACCCAGAAAACCGACCATCACCATCAGAACAACCAGCACCAGAAGCACAGCTCCGGTTTCCGGATTCGTCCGGAACCGGCACCATCGAACCGGTTTTGTCCGCATTATTGAACCATAGCAAAAAAACATGTTTTGCATCTTTTTTTTCATCATGACAATGTATGGTTGACAGGTCACTTACAACTGTACTCCCGGGCCATTGAGATTCCCGTTATTTCTCGGATTGATCCGCACCTCAAAACTTTTAGACACTTCCCCTGACCGGAGATTCAGGGTAAATACAACCCGGACCTCTGACAGATCCGATAACTTCAAAGGCGGTGATGATGAAACCGTTGAAGGATCAGTAGCGCTGCTCTCGTATGAGAAAACAAGGCCTGAAACCTGATCCACCAAAACATCTCCATTGGTTGCGCAGCCACAATCGGCATTCGGCAATATTTTTAATTCAATGGTGTTGCCACGAATAGCGATTGCCCGGTAATAAGGAGAAAGGGTCTCGATTTTATAGCGGATACAGGAATTGTCTGAATTAATCTCATCCATCACTGTCAATCCCCGGATCTCCTTTTCAATTCGCTTTACTGCAAGGGATGCTTTTTGAGACATTGCCACATTTTCTTTTGAAAAAGCATATTCCTGAACACCCACCACCATCAGGATTCCCACAATCGACACCATGATCCCGACAATAACAAGGGATATGATGATTTCAATCAAGGTGAATCCGTTTTCATTTTTCATTGTGTGCTGCTTCTCAATTCTATCTGAGCCAATTTCAAAAGTCTGTTGTTGAAGTTCCGGCGAAAGCCGGACACGAAGTAAAGTGTAACACTATCCAATATTTTCAGTTCCTTTCTGGACATCGGCTTTCGCCGGTGTGACACTTTTCAATCGTTTTGAAATTGGCTCATCTGGTAAAAAGTGTAACCAGGGATTGCCTGACATTCAGGCCTTCATCCAGTTCGGAGACCGTGACCCAGAGTATTTCAACATCCGTATCCATTCCGGAATCAACATCTGAAAAAACCGTTTGGACGGCAATATTTCCTCCTCCATAGGAGGCATCGATTGTATTTTTAAAATTGACCAGGGGATCATCCGGATTGTTTTGTATCCAGCTTCGATAATCTTTTGTGATCGATTCAATCGTCCGGACAAGTGTGCTTCCGTTTCTGACCCGCTCAACCGTATCAGCGCTTCTGGACATGCTTGTGCCGGTAAACTGTATCAGCATGCTTCCAAAGATCGCAGCGATCACCAGGGTAATAATGACCTCCAGAAGCGTAAAACCCCTTTGGTCATAATGGAATGCGGTTCTTTTTTTCATCATTGGATAAATCCTGTATTTTTTGTGACTGCAATCGAATTCAGGGGGTTGCTTCCGTCAGAAACAACAATTGTCTGTCCGGCAGAAGAACCGGTTCCTGTGGCATTTGCATATGGGCTTCCCCATGAATCAAATGAAATTGCCTGAAAAGAGCCCAGGCTGATTCCATTGCCTGAAAGATCAACAATCACATTCTCCTCATCCGGTATACGAATCGCAGATTGTGAACTCCCGTTAAAAGAAAAAAGAAAATATCCTGTTCCGGTATACCGGATTCCCCAGATCAGATCTGAATCCATCGCCCTTGACTGGGCATACCGGAGATGTGCTTTCAAGGTGTCGGTTCGTGCGTCAAGATCCGCCTTTATATCCCCACCCATCCGTCCCAGAATGACCGCGCTGATCACGCTGATCATGACCAGTACCGCGATAAGTTCAATTACGGTAAATCCATCTGGGCTGCGCGGAGGAAAAATATTATGGGCTGATTGTCTCATCTGTTCAGGCATTCATGTTTTTTTCAGTCATGGTTGCATTTTTCTGGACAACACGATGTTTATTTGAAAATGAATCCAAAACCAATTGTATTAGTACGTTTTTACCTATTCCTGTCAAGTGTAATGTTTCTGTTGCAGGTCATATTGACTCTGATCCTGAAACAGATATATACATACGCAACAATAAACAAAATTTACCTCGAAGCAGATGCCCCGATATTACCCTATGACAAAAAATCGTATTCTTCTCCCCACAGCAAGGGAAGGTCTGTTTGCCGTTACGGCCATTCTGATTTTGCTGCTCATAATCTACAGCAACAGTTTCCACGCTCCCTTCCACTATGACGACTTTTTGAACATCACAGATAATCCCAATATCCATCTGCGGGAATTTTCATTGGATTCCCTAAAAAACATCCTGTATGGGAAAAAACTGAATCATACCTATGATACACGGCCGTTATCCTATCTGACCTTTGCCTTGAATTATTACTTCAGCCGGAATAATACATTTGGATATCATATCGTCAATCTTACAATTCACTGCATTACATCCATTCTTCTGTTTTTATTGATCCATATTACGCTGAAACTTCAGAACCCGGCAACGGATTCTCTGAAAAATATCTACCCGATTTCTCTTTTCTCCACCCTTTTCTGGGCTTCCCACCCCATTCAGGTCACAGCCGTAACCTATATTGTGCAAAGAATGGCATCCATGTCTGCCATGTTTTATATCCTGTCCATGCTATTCTACATCTTTTTCCGGGTGCATGCGGAAGCAAAACAAAAAGGAATCGGGTTTCTTTTATTTATGCTCGCAGGCATTTTAGCCATTGCCGGCAAAGAAAATGCCCTGATGCTTCCAATTTCAATCTTTTTATATGACGTCATCATCATTCAAGGGTTACCGCAAGAAAAAAACAAAAAACATATCCTGCTTTTTCTGTTGATCCTGACCGGCATGCTGATCTTGGGATCATTTCTTTTTTCTCCGGCCTCTATTTTAAACGGGTATAAGATCCGGTATTTTACGATGCTGGAACGGCTTCTGACCGAACCCAGGGTAATCATTTTTTATATCTCGCTTCTGCTTTATCCGGTCAGCTCCGGGTTTACACTCCTTCATGATATTGAAATCTCCCGGAGCCTGTTTTCCCCATGGTCGACCCTGCCCTCTATCGCCCTTCTGTGTTCCTTCCTGTACTTTGGCGTGTATTCTTCCCGGAAATATCCGGTTATCGGTTTCGGGATTCTTTTTTTTATTTTCAATCATCTGATCGAGGGCTCCTTTCTTCCCCTTGAACTGATCTATGAGCACCGGAACTATTTACCCTCCATCTTCTTTTTTCTGATTTTTGCGATCATGCTGACGAGACCAATTGACCACCTGTCCAAAACCAGATTCATGCGAACCCTTTTCTTAATCGCTGGAATCATCCTTCTTGTATCACAGTCCCATACAACCTACATGCGGAACCATCTTTTTTTATCCGGCGTCCGCCTCTGGCAGGATAACAGCAGGAAATCCCCGAACTTGAGTACGCCTTTCCTCAATCTGGGAAGAAGTTTGTGGGAGATCGGCCGTACGGAAGAATCGATCCGGATGCTGGAAAAGGCGGAAAAGATAAACCGGTTTAACAATAAAATTCAGCACCGGACCCTGATATTCAATAAGGCGCTGCATGATGCATATGTGACAAGACAGTACAGCAAAGCCGGATCCGCCTTTGAGGAAGCGCTACATATCAACAATGGTTCTCCCTATATCTGGGCAGAACTTTCCCGTATCCATATGATACAGGGCGATCGCCAAAAAGCCATGGGTCTAGTCGAACATGCACTTTCTTTCTGGCCGGATAATCCAGACCTTCTGTTTGCAAAAAGCGTTATTTTATTGAAAGAAAACAAACTGGACAGCGCACTGGAAGCCATACGGAAAGTTACAATTCTTGATCCGGATCAGACGGATTATCGGATTGCAATGGCTGAAATTTACCGGAAAAGAAAAGAATGGGAAAAATCGATTTCCATCTGGAATCAGGTAAGTGAATCGGAACCGGACTTTCCGCAGGCACACCTTGCCCTGATTGAATTGCATGCCCGGCTCGGCCAAACCGGAAATTGCCGGCACCATTTGGACAGCCTGATGAAAAACAAACAGGGCCTGTCCATAATGGAACAGATCAGGTTATCCATGAAAAATCCCGAAACAAAGATCTATCTTCCGGATTTGGCTGTCTTGCAGCCTGTCATTCAATCCTATCAGAAGGATCGACTGCTCCTGAATAGGGGGCAAAAGAAAATAGAAAAAAAATAAAAAGGGCGCTGTTTCATATGCTTTCATCAAAACATCTCCCTTTTCTAAAACCAGATGGTTAAAAAATCTAAATTGACCCGGGTTTGGGTATGGTCTTGGGTGGTATGGTAGCGCCATCAGCTGCCCTGCCTGGTTTTGCCGTAACCGTCAGGGTGATTGAATTACCGGAAGCATTGGTCACATTGAGTGTAAAATCTCCCAGATCATCTCCCAGGGTTGCGTTGCTGTAGGTAATCGTATTCCATGCTGAACCGGAAAGGAGTTGCTTACCAAAATGGCCGTTAACCCTTGAAATCGCCTCTGACATCGCTGCAGTAAGGGCTTTTTCTTTTGCCTCTTTCTGAAGATCAAAATACTTTGGTATGGCCACGGCTGCTAAAATTCCAAGGATAACCAGAACAGCGATAATCTCAACCAGCGTAAAACCCTCTTCATTTTTTACCAGATTTCGTTTCTTCATCAAAAAATCCCTCCCAAGATTTTAGATACTCACAGTATATTCAATTTCAAAAAAAAAACAATCAATTTATCAAAAGAGCTATTTTCAAAACTATCAAAAGACGTCACACCGGCGAAAGCCGGTGTCCAGAAAAGAACTAAAAATACTGGATAGCGCAAGGCTTCACTGTGTGTCCGGCTTTCGCCGGAATGACAACAACAGACTTTTGAAATTGGCTCAAAATACAGCAAATCGTTTTGCCGGTATGGCTTTCCCGGCTAGCTGATTATCTCAAAAATTTTTCCTCGATAACATCAACACATCACTTCACAACCTTTGTGAGATCCCACATGGGCAAAAATATGGCCAGGGCAAAAAAACCAACTACCGCGGCAAGTCCGATGGTTAAAATCGGTCCAATGGCATCGGACAATTTCTTCATGGCATATTGCAGTTCAAAATCATAATGAGCCGATATCTCCTCCAGCATCTCATCCAGGTTTCCGGACTCCTCTCCGATGGCAATCATGTTAATCACAATCGGCGTGAAATACCTGGCTTTGGCCAAGGGTTCGGCAATGCCTCTTCCCTCTTCCAGACGGTTAATAATGTTCTGGAACTCCCTTGCAATGGCAAGATTCCCGATGGTTCCGGAAAGAATCTTCATGGAGTCCAGGATATCCACTCCGCTGGACTGGAGTATGGCAAAAATACTTGCAAACCTGGACATGGCCGCCTTGACAAACAGTGTGCCGATAACCGGTATTTTCATAAACAGCGTATCCCGGACATAGCTCCCCTGCTCTGTCTTGGTATAATAAAACAGCGCAATCACTCCGGAGACAATGGCTCCAACCAGAATAACCCAGTAATTTGCCATGAACTCATACATGAACATGCAGATCCGGGTGGGCATCGGCAGATCAATCCCGGCGCTCACAAACACCCTTACGAATTTTGGAATCACAAACGTTAACAGCACAAAAAAGGCAACGCAAAGGAAAACAATAACAATCATCGGATATTGAAGCGCGGATTTCACATCCGACTTTATCCTGTGTTCATGTTCGATGATGAACGCCAGCCTTTCCAGAACCTCCGGCAAGGCGCCGCTTGCCTCTCCGGCTTTCATCATACTGCAATAGAGGGGGGAAAATGCCTTTGGATGTTTTCTAAAAACATCATGCAGGCTTGCCCCTTCCCGGATATCATCGTTCATGGAATGAATGATCTTCTTCAGCTTGATATTTTCCGTCTGGCTTCCCACCACCTCCAGTAATTTAACAATCGGCACACCGGATTTCAGCAAGGTCCGGAACTGTTTGGTGAAAATAATCAGATCCGGCGCTTTCACAGGGGTCAGCCATTCATTCAAAGCATCCAGACGGGAAGCGCCGCCCCCGGCCCCTGCTTCTCCTCTTACTGAAAGAGGGATGATACCCCTTGCACTCAATATATTGGTAGCCATTTCCGAAGACTCTGCCTCAATGGAACCGGATAAATTTTCCCCCTGCTCATTGATCGCCTTGTACGAAAATTTAGCCATTTTATACCATCACCGCTGAAGCTGCTTCTTCCAGAGTCGTAACACCCTCCAGTACTTTCCGGGTGGCATCTTCCATTAATGTGCTGAGCAGGCCTTCTGCTTTTGCAGCGCGTGTAATTTCCTGGGCGGATTTTTTCTGGAGGATCATGTTCTGAACCATCTCATCAATGCTCAATATCTCATACAATCCAACGCGCCCTTTGTACCCGGTATCCATGCAGTTGAAACAGCCGGTTCCCTTTACAAAATCAGCTCCCTCTATTTTAGAGAGCCCCCAGTATTCCAGGGCGGACTGAGGCGGCTTATAGGGTTTCTTGCAATACGGGCAAACCCTCCGGATCAGGCGCTGTGCAATGGAAAGCAGCATCACCGATGAAACCAGGAACGGTTCAATGCCCATATCAATGAAACGGGTAATGGCCCCGGCAGCATCATTGGTGTGCACCGTACTTAACACCCGATGACCGGTCAGGGCTGCCTGTACGGAGATGGTTGCGGTTTCCGCATCCCGGATCTCGCCGACCATGATCACATCCGGATCCTGGCGCATGATCGACCGCAGCCCGTCCGCAAACGTCATTCCTGCTTTCCTGTTCAATTGAATCTGCCGGATCTTTTCAACCCTGTATTCCACCGGATCTTCCAGTGTGATGATATTGATATCCGGCTTGTTGATCTTCTGTAAAATGGAATACAGGCAGGTGCTCTTGCCGCTTCCGGTCGGCCCGGTACTGAGAATCATTCCATAGGGCTTGCTGATGGCATTCTCAATTTTTTGGATATCCTGATCCACAATCCCGAGGCTTCCCAGAGAGTAAACCCCGGCACTAGTATCCAGCAGCCGGAGCACCAGATTTTCACCGTAAATCGTCGGGATGGTAGAGGCGCGGATATTGATTTCCTTGTTATCCATCTTTACCGTGAACCGGCCGTCCTGGGGAATCCTGGATCTTGCGATATCCATGTTCGCCAGAATTTTCAATCGTGAGATGATCAATAATATCATAGATTTTGGCGGTGCCGGCACCTCGTGAAGCCTGCCGTCGACACGGAACCGAACCTGGACAAAATCTTTTTCCGGGCTGATATGGATATCGCTTGCCCCTTCACGCACAGCCTGCGCCAGGATCGAGTTCACCAGCCGGATCACCGGGGCTTCCTCAACCATGTCGTGAAGCGAGCCCACCTCCACATCCTCGGTCAGCGGCTGCTGTTCCGATTCATCACTCCGTTCAAACTCCATCTCCTCGATACCCTCAAGGACGCCGCCGATACCGGAAAGGGAGCCATACATGCTGCTGACAATATGATTCAGCTCTTTTTCCGTGCAGATCACCACTTCCACTTCGGTATTGGTAAGCACCTCTATTTTGTCAAGGGTATCGATATCCATTGGATCGGTCATGGCAACCGTCAGCAAGAAACGATCCTTGCTGAGCGGTACCACCTGATGCTTCTGAACAATCTCAACCGGAATAATCTTGGACAGAGCCACGTCAATCGGATATTTATCCGGCTGATACTTATCTATTTTCAGCTGTTTGGAAACAATATCGGCGATCTGAGATCCACTGACGATCCCTTCACGGACCAGGGTCTGCCCCAGTTTCAGTTTATATTTCTGCTGATCCTTAACTGCTTTTGCCAGTTGTGCCTCGGTTAACAGACCGGCTTCAAACAGCATTGTTCCGAGTTTCTTTTTTGTCCTCACGGTTTTTTCTACCTTGCAGGCTTGATGAACTCATAAAATGTCCTCATTCCGTCACTCCGGTGAAAACCGGAGTCCAGAAACCATTGAAATACATCACTGGATTCCGGTTTTCGCCGGAATGACAAAAAATAAACTTTTTTTACGAAACCATCAAACTTGATAAAACAACAAGTAAGTGAGCCAATTTCAAAAGTCTGTTGTCATTCCGGCGAAGGCCGGAATCCAGAGAAATGAAGTGCTATCCAGTATTTTCAATTCTTTTCTGGACACCGGCCTTCGCCGGTGTGACGGTTTTTCATCGTTTTGAAAGTAACTCAAGTTATTATTCTTTTCTCATTCCAGACCCGCTTTTATAAACCAGATACGGATTGGCATATAAAACATCTTTTTCATCACCCCAGCCGGATCGAATGCCGGCATGGGGGAAATCAGCTGTCTCTATTTTTTCCAGCAGTTTCTGCGCCGAATCCGGATCAAAAAAATATTCCTTGGCAATGATCTCAAATTTCAGACCTAATTTTTTTGAATAAAAAGGGATCATTCGAAAAGGCGGATCATGTTCCGGATGGGAACGGATAAACTCCATTGCCTCCTCCGGACTGCCTGTTTCGCCTAACCTCACCCACCAGCATGGCAAGCCTGTATTCCGGACACGCACCGGAATTGCAGGAAGATGAATGACTGTTCCGGTCTCGATATTTTCCGGTCTTGCAATATGCGGATTGGCAGCAACAATGCTTTCCAGGGTCATGGGATCAACCCTTCCGAATATACTCAAAGAGATCAATCCAAGGGACTCTCCCTTTTGAATCGAAACCTTTCCGAGAACCCTGGGCGCGGTTTCACTGGATGGATCAACCGCATCATTTGGAGGAATTTCCTTTTTGGGGGGAACCGGAACCTTTATTTCCGGTTTCCCGGCAACCTCGGCAGGCCTGGGTTTTTCCGGTTGATCCTTTTTCAGCACTTCCTGTTTCTTCTCAGAAGCATTCACCTTCCAGAAATGAAACAGATCCGGATTTCCAAAAATCAGTAAACATACGACCAGAAGCAACCCTAACCCGAAGGTCAGCGACAGCCTCCCGGTAAAAGGATTTCCAATCATATTCCTTCGTGCACAGGCCCGAATCAGGAGCCATCCGGCTTTGGGCTGGTTCTGGACAATCATCGCCAGCATGCTCTGATGGCATAAATTGATAATCTTTCTGGGATACCCGGAGGTTGAAATATAGATGGCCAGGAATGCCGGCAGGGTGAATACAGGACGGACGGTTTTGTCCCGGCTGGATTGTTGTAACCTAAAAGCAATCATCTGCCAGGTGTCGCGAAAATCAAGGGGCCCGAGTCGATGGTACAGGTTAATACGATCTTTGAAATTTTCATGCTTTGCGATTACTTCTTCAAACTCTTTCTGGGCAAAAATAATGATCTGCAGAAGCTTATGATGATTGGTTTCATAATTCAAAAGCTCCCGAAGAATCTCCAGACAGGGTTCTGAAATCTTCTGCCCCTCATCAATAATCAGCACAATCGTCTTATTCTCATCGACTCCTTTTTGAAACAGAACCTGCTTGATCCGTTCTTTTGCGTTGATATCGCCTTCCTGCCCCGGAGGATCTGTGGCAACTTCCCTTTCATCAAACAAGCGTTGAATGGCGGACAGGAACTCCTGAGAAGAAGAGAATTGGGGATCCAGCATCAGGTAGGTTTCGATTTTTTCATCAGTTGAAAATTTTTGAATCAGTTGACGGCAAAGCGTGGTTTTTCCGGTTCCCACTTCCCCGACAACCACATTCAGCCCTCGGCGAAGCCGGATGGAGATCTCCAATTTCTGCAAGCACTCCTTGTGCTGCCTGGACTGGAAAAAAAATTCCGGATCCGGTGAATTGGAAAAAGGTTCTTTGCTCAAATTCAGGATTTCAAAGTAATCCATGCCCTATCCCCTTATCATTCCGCTCTTTTCAAGGATGTGAAAGGATCTGCAAAAAAAACAGTCCCTGATTTCCACATTGAAATCACCTCTGCTTTTTCACCCATGGAATCCGGAAGTATACTTCTTCTTTCCTGGGCCGGCTCCTCTTTTGTAAATACCTCTTTCAGAATAATGGCAAAATGCAGCCCTGTCTGGTCGTTCCAGTAAGGAATCATCTGAATGTCCGGCAGCAAGGTTTTATAGTATCGCAGCTTGCGATAGGCTTTTTCCAGTTCTCCATCCTCATCAATCTGAATCCAGAATGCATTCTGTTGAGAAATCCTTCCGGATTCATGTATAGCCGGGAAATAGATCACCTGCCCGACACCAATATGATCCGGATGTTGAATATGGGGGTTGATCTTCATGACTTGTTCCACGAGTTCCGGACGATACACGCCATAGACAGATTGCGTCATCAGCCATAGTGTTTCCGATTCTTCCGCAGAAACTTTTCCAAGTACAGCCGGTTTTTCCAAACGGGGGCTTCCTTGTGCAGGATGCTCATCTGTTTTCTCCTGAACTGATTCATTTTCCAGTTCCTGAGCCAGTATCTTTCCTTCACTTTCAGAGATTTCTGTTTCCTTGGATTGTATGGAAGGCGATTTCTTTAAAATATGAGGAGTAATAAAAATCAGTACATCCTCCATGCTGTCCCCATGACTGGTGCCTTTAAAAAAAGATCCCACATACGGGATATGCATCAGACCCGGTACACCCGATTCCGTATCGGTTTTGGTTTCCTTGTTCAGTCCTCCGATCACGGTTGTCTGGCCATCCAAAAGAAAGATACTGGTTTCCGCCTTTTTGGTTATGATGGTCGGGTTGCCATCCACTTCCCTTGAAAAATCCAGCTCATCCTTCCGGGTCTTGATCGCCAGTTTGAGTGATGCCTCATCGATCACATGGGGTTCGACTTCCAGTCTTAAAACCGCATCCTTCCATTGAATGTTGATATCGCCGTTGGAAGAAACCGTCTGGTAGGGAACGGTTGATCCGGATTCAATAATGGCAGACTGGTTGTCCAGTGTGGTGATCGACGGGCTGGAAAGAATATTCAGTTTCCCCTCTGCCTGCAAAGCCGAGAGCTGCACAGCAAGAACCCTTTCGCCTGCCTTCTCTGCAACATAGCCAAGGGTCAATCCACCACTGTTGCCAAGGTCTGCCGGAAAATTTCCAGCCATACCGGAAGTGGGCGCTATGGGAGCTTCCAAACTGTTTCCCAAGGCTCCGGAACTGTTTGAACCGGAAGTCAGGTATTGATTGGTCGATCCTGCTCTTTTCACCACTCCTCCCCACTGTACACCCAGGTCTCTTGCTGTTTCCCGGCTGGTTTCAATAATATTCGCCTCGATCAGAACCTGTGCAATGGGTTTGTCAAGATCGTTCACAAGGGTTGCCAGCCTATCCAGATCGGATTGCAGTGCCTGAATCACCAGTGATTTTGTATGCGCATCCACGGATATGGATCCGATTGCAGCTCCTTTCTGATCCTTGGAAAGAAATTTGACCAGATTCTCACCCAGCTTTTTTTCATCCGCATACCGGATCGGGATGATCCTTGTCAGCATCGGCTCCGTGAGCCGTAAATCCCTCTGCTGCTCCGCCTGTTTCAAGTCACGTTGCAGATCTTCGATGGTCATAACCCGAAGCAGATCTCCCTCCCAGACATAAGCCAGTCCATTGGATCGGACAATCCCGTTGAACAGCTCATCCCACCTTGCATCCTTGACATGAATACTGGTTTTCCCTTTAATGTTCTCGTTGATCAGAATATTCAATTCAACAGACTTGGCAAGAGCCCTGAGAATCGTGGATATGCCCGTATCCTGAAGTTTCATGGTAATTCTTTTGGAAGGCAATACTTTTCTTGTTGAAACCGCTTCCACTTTATGCGGTATCTTTTTGGACAGGTCATCGGAAACAACAGTGGACTGACCTTTATCAGACGGGGAATGACCTTTGTTTGTACCTGCCATTGCCCGCCATTTGTCAAATGAAAGATTGGAGTTCAAACCGTTTTTTTCTGCACAGCCGTATATTGCCGCCAGAAAAAAAACTGCTGCTGTCATATACACGAAAATGGTTTTTTCAACTTGAAAATTCATTAGCGTAACAACCTTTCGTTTTTTTATATTCTCCCTTGGGGTCTCTGACGCTCACAATTCCCCCCTTGAGGGGGGATTAAGGGGGGTGTGGTACGGTTTAAACCCTTATTCTTCAATAAGAAGAATGATCTTTTCTTTCCCCATTGATTCCAGAATCACCTTTTCAGGCGTAATCTGTTGAACAATATAGCCAAGGGATTCCATTGCATCTCCGTTTTCATACTCATATCCATTGATTATCGCAATGTTTTTATGGCCCAACTGAAGATATCCCGAATAATGCAACGTCTGTTCATCCTTTTCTGCGATTGAACTTTTTTGCTCCGGAACCGATGCTTTTTTCGCTTCCATTTTCAGAAACGGATCTTTATCCAATTTGAGCGATGCTGTTTTCAGGATATACTCCGAAACCTTGCCGCCATTATCATTCAATTGAGAAATTGCTTTTGCAATAAACTGGTTCAACTCATTGATATGCTGTTCCTTGCCGACAAGTAAAGGATCGGGAGGCTTCCCAAGGAAGTTGAACCCTCCCAATACGACGGCAAGGATCATGGCAACGACAATTATTTTTTCCCGTCTACTCATTTGTGTATAAACACCGACTTATAGATCCAGATTGTTACTCTTTCATCAAAATGACATGTCCGTAAAAAGGCAACTCATATGAGCCAGTTTCAAAAGTCTGTTTTGTCATTCCGGCGAAAGCCGGACACGCAGTGAAGCGTAGCGCTATCCAGTATTTTCAGTATGTTTCTGGACACCGGCTTTCGCCGGTGTGACGCTTTGGAACGTTTTGAAATTAACCCATATAAATTCCATGATGTGCCGGTCGAAGGGCAAACCGGCTATTTCAGCGCCACCCAAATGCGAAGCTGAAAAGCTTTCTGCTCAGATACCGGCTCAATCTCAAGCCGACCGATTCGAATATCATAGGGCAAGGCCATCATCTGGATAATAAATATTCGGAAATCATCCAGCTCCCCTTGCATTGAATAATTCATCTCCAGAAATCCACCCTTTTCCTTAAATTTGCGGATATCAATGGTATTTTCATGAATACTCAGATCATTTTTTTGTGAAAACCCTCCGATAATATCTGAAAAGGCGGCGATATCCTCTGTTTTCAGTTTTTCACGTGTGTCCTCTCTGCCCTTCAAATGGGTGGATTGTTTGATTCGTGACAACATTTTTTTGAACACCGGAAACAGTATTTCCTGTTCACTGATCTTTTGATTCAGAATCGTTATTTCATCATCAAGGGAGGATATTTCTTTGAAATTTGGATAAATGCCAATAAGGCAGAACAGAAATATCCCTCCTCCGCAGATCAGCAAATAGATAAAACTTCTCTTGGGTAGTTTGGGCAGCCTGTCTATTTTTAGTGCCTTTGCCATTACACAGATTCCAGTTTCGCAATAAATTTCAAAACTTTTTCACCGTTCATCATCTGAATCGACTTTTCTCTTATGCTGACCTGTTTGAAAATTGGAGATTTTCCAAGTTGAATTAAATAAACAGCCAGATCCGCATCCGCCGGAGTACTCCTCTGAAAGACAGCTCCCTCGATCAGCAGAAGTTTGTTCTTGCCGGGTTCGGAAGGATCTTTAAAAAACTGAGCATCCATTTTTAATAGACGGATATTTTCCGGAGTTCTGCTAGCCAGTTCAGAGAGCATCACCAGGCCCAGACACCTTTCTGCCTGGCAAACATTTTCCTTTCTTTCATTATCCAGAACCGAAGCCATCTGAAGAATCAGTTTTTTTTCAACCAGAGGATTGAAGTTCTCGAGCTGAACATGCAATCGATCAATCCGCTCTTTTTTCAACTTCATGGCATGATCCTGCCAGTAAAAAAAAACAATACCGGCAGACATGGCAGCCAGAAAAGCCATAAATACATATTGATTGATTTTCTGAATTCTGGATGTGATTCCTTTTTGTAAGTAAGTGTAAAGAAGGTTCGGAGTCCGGTTGTTATTTGAAACAGCAAGACCCATTGCCGGAGCAAAAGAATCCTTCTCCGCTACTGTATCGGGTATCTGATTTTTTTTTATGCGGACAATACCGGTTGAAAAAGGATCGATACAATCAATATCAAAATTCAACTGCTGACTGATCAGATCAATGATTTGCGGATGTGCGCAAAGATCTCCGGTAATAAAAATTTTCCCGATGGGTTCATGATCAAAATTAACGGTAAAATGCTCAAATGTTCTGTCAACCTGTCGAACCAGTCTCCGGATTACCGGGATAATCATCTCCAGCATACCGGCATGGTTCAGGGTGCCGGAACTCATGCCCTGACCGGTTTCAGCGCCACGGATGGAAAGGTCTTTGAAAAATTTTTCTAAAAACTCCTTATCTTCCAGGTACGGATGGTTATTATCCGGTTCATCCTCTTGGATTTCTCTCTCTGTCCGGCCCTTCACTGCTTCGATAAGACTGTTGATCCCTGTCTTGATATCCCGAGACAGGACAAGATTCCCTTTTGAAAAAATATCTATGCGGGACCAGTCCTTGCCCACATACAGGGTACATATATTTGCCGGCAGATTGCCCAGAAGCTTGCTTCTGAAAAGATTCTGCATTGCAAACGGAACAATGGAAATGCCGGTAAGAGGCAAGCCTATTCCGACAAACAGTTTCCGAAGATTGTCAACCTCCTTGGAAAATGCAGTATAGGCAAACAACTGTAGTTTCTGAGCGCCTCCCTGAGAAACTTCACCCAAGATCTCAAAGTCAAAAAGCAAATCCTCCCCATTGGTTGGATTGATTTTGGTAAAGGAAAAATAGGCAACTTTGGGTATCTGACTGGAGGACACCTTTGGAATGGTGAGGAAACGTGTTTCAATTTTCGTAGAGGGGATGGTACTCCAGATATAGTCCGGCTTTCGGCCTTCCAGAAACTGTAAAATGGATGACCGGAGAAAAACAGAAAACGGTTTGTAATCCTTTTTCATTTGCGGGGAAAAGACAACTCTTTTCCGATCCAGAAGACTCCAGTCCTGGTCGGATATCCGGCTGATCAGGACGAGCATGAGATCATGATTGCCGATAATGATGCTGAGTGTTATCTTTTTTTTGAATGGAACGATGGTATAGAGTGATGGCTTGAATTCCTGATCGATAAAATCATCTCCGGCTTCTCCGGATTCCTTCAGGCTGGTTTCATTTCCTTTTCGGATTACATGGAGAAGCTTTTCAGTTGATGATATCTCATCCGCTTTTTTCAAATTCGCTCCGTTCAAAAAAGAGTAGTCATTTGCGCTGATTTCAAAACTATTAAAAACCGTCACACCGGCGAAGGCCGGTGTCCAGAAAAGAACTGAAAATACTGGATAGCACTTCATTTCTCCGGATTCCGGTCTTTACCGGAATGACAACAAGAGACTTCTGGAACCGGCTCATTTTCTTGCTTTAAACTCCTTCAGCATTTCATGGGGCACCACCCGGATCAGCTCTTCCAGGGTTGTTTGATTGAGTTTCATGATTCCGTCATCCAGCATGGTTTTCATTCCCCCTTTCAGCGCAATCCGACGGATTTCATTTTCATTTTCCCCCCGATTCAAGGCAAGGGAAACATTCCGGTCCACAACGAAAATTTCAGAAATCAGTGTTCTGCCTTTGTACCCGGTAAACTTGCATTCTTCACACCCTTCGCCCATAAAAAAGGACAGATGTTCAGGGTATTTGTCAAACAAAAGCATCCACTCCTCTTTTTGGGGAGTGTACTCCTTTTTGCATGACAGGCAGGTTGTCCTTACAAGACGTTGCGCCATTACAGCCATAAGGCTCGATGCCATCTGATTGTGCTCGATCCCAAGGTCAAGAAGTCGTGTAACAGCACTCACCGCATCATTGGTATGAATCGTGCTGAGCAGAAGATGACCGGTCAACGCTGCATCAAAACCAATGCTCGCGGTTTCCTTATCCCGCATCTCTCCCACAAGAATGATGTCCGGATCAAAACGTAAAAAGGAGCGCAGAAGTTTTGCAAAGGTTAAATTGATCTTTGGATTGATCTGGGTCTGCATGATATCCGGGAAACTGTATTCAATCGGATCTTCTGCCGTAATAATTTTGACCCCGGGATTGTTGATATGCATCAGGGCGCCATACAGTGTCGAGGTTTTTCCGCTACCGGTCGGTCCGGAAACCAGCACCATTCCTGCTGAACTTTTCAAGGTGTTTTTGAATGGCTCCAGAACATGGGCCGAATGATTAAGGCGATCCAGTCCGACATCGGCTTTTCGGGAATCAAGGATTCTTAAGGTAACATTTTCACCAATGATTGCCGGACAGGTCGCCACCCGGAAATCCAGATCAAATCCCTGTTTTTTTTCCCGATCAAAATAGTTTACCCGGAACACGCCATCCTGAGGCATCCTCCGCTCTGCAATATCAAGGTTTGAAATCACCTTGATCCGGGAAATAATGGCGCCGATCATTTCATTGATCCGTTCATCCAGCCATGCAAGCTTGAGTGTCTGGAGAATACCGTCAATCCGGTACCGGATTTTCGGCTTTTTCCGATTCTGTTCAATATGAATATCGCTGGCATTGTTACTGATGCCGTATTTGATAATGAAATTAACAACCTCTTCCGCCTCTATGGTGGTGGTTCCATAGATGTTACCGGATTTGGTATCCCTTGTATCGCCGGTATCTTCTCCAAGATCGATATCGATAAGACTGACGGTCTCTTTTCTGGAACGATCATCCGCAGCAGCTTTTGATGCTTTGATGGCAACCCCGTATAGGGTTTCAAAAAGTTCATCAAACTTTTCTTCGGAAACAAATATGCATTTTAATTTCAGATGGGTATACACATAAGCGAGTTCATGAACGACAGCCAGTTTCTCCGGAGAGGAGACAGCCAGGGTAAGCGTATTATCCTCAAGCATCAAAGGGATGATCATATTTTTTTTGGCATATCGATACCCGACAATATTGATAAGTTTCTCAATCTGATTGTCATAGACGACAAATCCGTCAAGCTTCCGGTAGGGGATATTGTATTGTTTGGATAATACCTGATATAGCTGATCAACCGTAATAAACTTTTTCTGGACAAGTATTTTGCCCAGAGGATCTGTCCGGTGAGTCTGTTCTCGAAGAGCGATGTTGAGGTTGACTTCATTAATAAAATCCTGCCGTAACAGGATTTCACCAAATTTCTGATGCTTGCTGTATTTCTGAAGAATATGATTCAGATCATTTGTTGTAATGGTACCCATTTCACAAAGGATCTCACCAATACTCCGCTGCAGGTTCCTTCGATTCTGGATTTCATCCAGATTTTTTTTGCTGATGATGTTCAGCTTATATGCGAGCTGATCTGCTGTAAATTTGCCATACTCCGGATGCTCTTTGAGTTTATCAAACTGAACTTTGGTGAGAAGCTTTTTTTTCAGCATATATTCTTCAACAGGCAGACGGGCCATTAAAATTTCATTTTCCTGAATCTCCAGGGCTTTTTGAATCTGATCATCCTGGACAAACCCTTCCATTTTCAGTAATTCCCCGACTTTCAAATTCACAGGTTGATTCTTTGGTTTAGGCATTTTTTTCCCTGTTATTGTTAAATGAGCACCTTAGATTCTTGATCAAAATATCGATTCGTCTGAATGAAAAAAAGAATAAGTATTCGTAAAATATCTTGTGGATATGAGTTTTGAAGACCGCTATCGAACAATGACAAAAATCCACATTATTTGTATTTTAGATTCTTGAAACACAGTAGACGAAAGCCGATGTCATGGCAAATGAAATTCACTTATCTGCCTAATATTTTTCTTAATTCAAAAGATTTTTTAATTCAAGGATAATTTCGATGAATTCACAAATAATTTATAGAGCCAATTTCAAAACGTTTCAGTTTGGTCAAGATCAAGGCGGGCGAAAATTTTAACCGCAGTAATACATTGAGTATTTCGAGGATTAAAATTTGAGCCCAACGCCGAGATTGGCCAAAATGGGGCGTTTTGAAACTGGCTCTACAGATTGGACATCACCAGTTCGACATCGGCCTCAGGAACCCAGCATCTTCTGAAATCCGGAAGTTCGATATAATACCAGCTTCCTCTTTTTTCAATCAAGGTAAATTCGGTTCCGGGATGAAGCGGTTCTTTAAAACTGCTCTCATAGGATATGCTGTCCCCTTTTCGGGCAATAACCTCATGATTGATAATAACCCCCGGCTCCCGGTTATAATGATAAATCGTATCGATGGCCAGTGACCCCAGAAACAGGAATGAAAATCCTGCTAAAAAAAGAATCAGCCAGTTTAAAAACGATTTTGAAAAAAATAACCGGAAACCGGCAAAAACCCAGAACAGAATAAAAAAAACGGTAAAAAGAATCATCCGGGTATGAGAAGACAGGTCATAATGCCAAAAAAACAGAATCTTTAAAACCTGCATTCTCTGAGGCTCCTCAATCCGGTCAATTCGCCGGGCTTTGGCAAATTGCAAATTCTGTCTCAGATTCAAATCATTGGGAATAAAAAGCGCTGCCCGCTTGTAATTCAGGATCGCTCGTCCGATATCACTGATTTTAAAATAGGCATTCCCGATATTATAAAATATTTCCCCGTTCCGGATTCCTCCCTGCCGGACAATTTTCTCAAACCGCATTGCAGAATTCCGATAAAGCTGTTCTGCCTGATCCGGATCAGAAGTGGCCAGTTCATTTGCCTGCCGGAACATCTCCCGGGCCTGACGATAGAGTTCCATCACCTCGGCCGTGTCAAGGGATTGGGCCGGCAGGGGTTTTGTGAAAAAGACAGCAAACAAAAACACACATAAGCATACAGACAATGCGGTCTTCAATTTCATTCTCCGGATTACTGGTTTGTTTCGATCATGCGTATCATTCATGTCCAAAAATACTGGAATTAAATTCTCTATTAAAAAATACCGGTTTTCAATTTTCTCTCAGTGGCATCCATGTGATCGTCTCAAGAATACCCACCAGCGTCTTCCCTCAAGGGACACCCCCCTTCACCCCCCTCAAGGGGGGAATACCTTATGGTATCCGCTTGAGGAGCGAATTGATCCCCCGCTTGAAAATTCTCCCTTTAGGATTCTTCGCCTGAAAACCCCCCCTCGAGGATTCCCCGCTTAAAAATTCCCCCCTCGAGGGGGGCCAGGGGGGTGTAGTACTCAACAGGAATCATAAACAGCAACTCCATCCAATTATATCTGTTTTTCCAAACGCCCTGCAACATTCATTGCCAATGAGGCCAAATCTTTGCTGCTGATATGCCCGGACGCTCCGGCGTAGCTCTCTGCCTCACATTTCTCAAAAAAATCTTTTACCTGCGCTATTGTCTCAGCATCGGCCCCTTGCTGCAAAAGCTTTTCCTTTGCATCGATAAAGGTGATCGCCCCTCCCTGCATATGCAGCTTGTCTCCCAGATATTTCCGGAAAATCTCCAGAATCCTGTCTGCCTGCAAGTCTGTCCGGCTGGATTTTTGAGCCGGCTTCAACTGTTTTTCAAGTGCTGAAAAAGCTTTCCTTGCACGCTGCCCCTCGGGGTCTGATTGATTTTTTTTCCGGACAGCCACCCCGACAGCCAGGATGCAAAACACAAAAGGAGGAAATCCGATCATGAACAACCACAATGGTGATTTTACCCATTGTGCAAGGCCGAATCTCTTTTTCTCAAGAACGCCCAGATCTTCATAATTATAGGCAATGCCCGAACCCAGGGATTCCACACTACTGCCGTTTGATTGCATGGGTGAAACAAGCCCTTCGGCATCCTGGGCGGTTACTACCTTTGCTTTTTTAACCGTTATGGGAATCGGCTCACTCTTTGCCACTTTATACTGTTTGCTTCCAGTGTCAAAGTATGGAAGTTCGATGGCGGGTATCTGATCGATACCAGGCCGGTTGGGCCGTATGGTCTGCGTGAAAACTTTTCCCTTTCCGGTCAACTCCCCGACCGCTCTCTCTTTTGGAATCTTAAAATCCGCCGCAAGATTTGCCTGCTGATCCAATGGAGGAAATTCCACATCTTCAAGATATTCCGGTCCGCTGACAATCACCTTGAGGGTGATCGGATCACCCACATTTGCCTCAATGGGAGAAGCTGCAGTTGTAATTTTATATTTTCCGATATGCCCTGTAAAATTTTTCGGCTGCCCCTGAACCGGCAACTCGGATACCGATAGCTCCAGTGGATTGGAGGGCACAATAACTTTCTGATACACACTGCTTCGTCCCTTGAAAAAATCATCTTTGAAAAAGCCTGAAAAAAAATCATCCCCAAAGGGATTTTTCTGCTGCCGGTATCCGGCAAGGGCTTCTGCTACAGCGGTCGCAGGCTGAATTAAAATAGTTCCGGCTTTTTTCGGAATCATGATTTTCTCAAAGGTCAAGGTGGCGTATTCCCTGCCGTCCATCTGCCCTTTTCCCATTTTTCCGATCGCCTCACTCTTGCCCAGCGGTATGCGGTAATACTGGTTTCCATCTTTGGTATCAATCTTTGGATCGGCAAAAAAGAACATCTCACTCTCCAGCAGAGGCATCATGACCTGAAGGCTTCGGACATCCTTTCCCATATACCAGGTGAATTGAAGTGAAACCGGCTCTCCGACATAACAATCTGTTTTGGATATCTGCATCCTGAGCTTGAAATCTTCTGTTTCCACTGGTTTCTGGATATCGATGACAACCGGTCTGGTGGCGGTTGTCTTCCCTTCTGCGTGAACCGTAATCTGCGGTATGACGATTCTTCCGGGTCTAACCGGGGTAAGCCGGTATGAAAAGACATGCCCGGTTTGAACAATCTTGGAAACCTGTCCATTGATGATGCTAATCGAACTGCTGCTGTTCTGCTGCCCGCCCTGATAATCAATTTTACAGCCTTCTACTTCCGGCAGGTCCGGCTTTTCCGGTTTGTCACTTCCGGATACACGAATCTCAAACCCAATGGATTCGCCGGCAAAAACAGAACTCTTTTCAACAACTGCATCAGCATTTATCTGCTGAGCTGCTGATGAGACCGAAACCGAAATCACCATGAAGAACAGAAAAAGTAATATATGCAAAAGCCTTGCTGTTTTCATCACCAGTCTCTTTCAACTCCCGGATCACCATTCATCCGGATCATGTTACGATGTTTCAAGTTTTCTTTTTCCTCATCAAGGATATCCAGCGCATCATCCGACAATTGACTATTTTGATTTTCCGGGGTCATCTCTTCTGATTTCTGCTGAGCCCCTTCCTGCTGCTTTTGTTTCCCTTGCTCCTGTTGTTGTTTCCCCTGCTCCTGCTGATTCTGCTGTTCCTGCTGGTTCTCTCCCTGCTGTTGATCTTCTTTTGGCGAATTCTGCTGCTGTTTGTCTTTGCTGTCATCTTGTAAGGAATCCAGCGCTTTTTTCAAATTTTCCGCTGCCTGCTGCTGATTTTCAGTGGCCTGCCCTGGCTGATTGGATTCCTGCTTTTCCGCAGCCTGTTTCTGTTGTTCAGATGATTGCTGCTGCTTATTCATCTCATCCTGGACGGATTTCATTGCCAGCCTTGCGATTTCAATATTTTCCGCAGATTCTGTAAAATCAGGGGATAGTTCAAGCGCTTCCTGATAATTCAAGATGCTCTTGCCATATGACTCCAGTGCCTTGTTTGGATCAGTCTGCTTTTTCTGCTCCGCCTCCTGAAAATAGCTGTTTCCCAGATTAAACCGGGTATAAGCATTCAACAAAGGCTCTTTGGATTTCTGTTCCGCTTCCTGAAATGCCTCAATCGCTTTCGGATACTCCCCTTCCTGATAAAAAGCCGTACCCTTGTTAAACAAAATCCGGGAGGATTCCGGGGCTTTTTGATACGCCTCATCATATGCAGACAAAGCCTCATCATACTTGCCAAGGGAATAGGCAGTATTGCCTCTTTTGACAATCTCTGCTGCGGATTCTCCCAGGGCGTGGCCGGGGATCAAGATAAGCAGAAGCAAAACTGCAAAATTTGTCTTTCTAATGTATAATTTTATTTGAACTTTCAAATCCATCACAAAAGTCTTTCCGGCTGCTTATACCCCCTTGAGTTACTTCCTGCTGTTTATTCCCCCCTCGAGGGGGGCGCAGGGGGGTGTAATATGTGTAATGGGTGTAGTAGATGTCGAGTTGCCAATATCAAAAAGCCCTTTCTCAATCCCTTCAATACATTTATGTATAGCGATCAACACCCCTTCCATATTCTTTTTAATATCAATATCCAGAAATCGCAAAAACCGAATACCAATCAACTCCAAATCACACTGCCGTCTTCTATCTGAATCCATTTTAACATTGTGAGAATCTCCATCAATTTCAATTGCAAGCATGAGATCCTTACAATAAAAATCAACAATGTAATTATGAATCGGCTTTTGACGTAAAAATTTATATCCTCCTATCTGCCTTTTCTGAATTTGCTGCCAAAGCAACACTTCTGAAAGCGTGCTGTTTTTTCGAAGATCTCTTGCCGGTTCTTTTAGTTCAGGGTTGTAAGGTATAATGCCTTTTATCAAGGGCTGCTCCTCCGGTTCCCTGGGTAATCGTATTTGGAATTTTTTATTTTTTATTCCCCCCTGGAGGGGGGCCAGGGGGGTGTTGAGCCATTCACGATAGTAACTTTTTGGAAAAAACCATAGTATTTACATCCCCCTTTAATTCCCCCTCAAGGACACCCCCCTTCGCCCCCCTCAAGGGGGGAATATATGTGACACAATTATATAGGGGGGAATATTAATTATCTTTTGCTTTTACTCTCATAATCATTTCAACACAAATCAGAATAAAAGCAACACCCAAAAAAACCTGAAATTTTTCCTCATACCGTTTGATGGTTTCCGATTCCAGATCCTTTTTGGCTGCTGATGCCACAAGATCCAGATATACTTTTCCCAGATCGATGGTTCCGGTTGCAACATTCAGATATTTCCCTCCGGGGGTTTCCCGAACCATCTTTCGCAGGGTTGCGGCGTCCAGCTTTGTCCAGATCTCCTGTCCTTTGTAGGTCAGAAATTTTTGAGTTCCCTGTTCGGTTGTTATGGGGATCCGCTTGCCCTCTGTTTCATCCCCTAAGCCGATTGCGATGATCCGGATACCTTTTTCACCAGCCTGTTTTGCCGCCTCGACCGGAAAGCTTTCATGATCCTCGCCGTCCGTGATCAGGATGATATCCTTGAATTCCTTCTCCTGATTGTCCAGAACCTCGGCAAGTATCATTCGAACTGCATCACCGATCATTGTTCCCCCTCTTTCAATGCTGTCGGTCGATATCCTGTCCAGCATCATCCGGAAAAATCCATAATCCAGGGTGAGCGGGCATTTCACAGCAGCTGTTCCGGCAAAGGCCACCAGGGCGACCCGATCTCCCTGAAGCTGATCCACGCAATCCCCGATGGCGAGTTTTGCCCGCTCCAGGCGATTGGGTACAAGATCCTCGGCCAGCATGCTTTTTGAGACATCCAGAAGGAAAACAACATCACGGCCTTTTCGTTCAATCCGCTCGGATTTAAAATTCCAGGCCGGCCGGGTCATGGAAATCACAAGCATGATTACGGCAATCAGGAGCAGAATCATTTTGCGATGCCGGAACCCGCTGGTTGCCGAAATATGGACTTTATGAAGAAGTCCTGCCTCGATGAAATCTCCAAGCGCCTTTTTCCGCCGATACCAGCCATAAATATAAACAGCGATCAGGGGCAATACAACCCATAGAAAATGAAGCTGTTCAATGTTGTTCAGATGCAGTCCGGTCATGGTATCTTCCTGAAGATGGTTTCCCGTAACAGAATTTCAAGCCCGATCAGAAAAAGCGTCATATAAACAAACGGAAGAAAAACCTCTTTGTAGTCAATATATTTAATGGATTCAATTTCTGTTTTTTCCATTTTATCAATCTCTTCATATATGGATCGAAGGGATTTCTCATCTTCCGCCTGATAAAAAGAACCTCCGGTCTGTTTTGCGATCGCTTTGAGAGATTCTGTATCAACGCCTTGCCCGCCTGGAATTGTATAAACACCAAACGGCGTCTGAATGGAGGTTCCCGAATCCTCCCCTCCGATAGCGATCGTATAGACCTTTATACCCCATTTTGCTGCCAGCGCGGCTGCTTCCAGAGGAGTCCGTTTTCCTCTGTTGTTTTCACCGTCGGACAATAGAATGATGATCCTGCTTTTAATGGTGTAGCTGTCATTTCCCTGTTGTCTTTGGAGAGCAACTGTTTCATCCACTTTTTCCAGACGCGCGGCCGCCAGTGCAAGCGCATCTCCAATGGCGGTTCCGTCCTCCTCCCGTGTCTGAACCAGTTTGATGCTGTCGATAAAGGGAGAGAGCGCACCATGAGCCAGGGTCAACGGGCAGGTTGTATCCGGGTACCTTGCAAAAGAGATGATTCCAATGAGATCGCTTGGTCTTCCCTTGAGGTCATCCTCATTTCCCAGCAGAAATTCCTTGAATACCTGTTTTACCACCTCCAGCCGGTTTGTTTTGACTCCCCGGTATTCCATCTCCTGCCCCATGCTGCCGGATCGATCCACAACCATCTCAATGGCAATACCCTGGGTGATATCCCGAACCTGCTCTGAGCCGGTCTGGGGCCTTGCCAGGGCAATTGTCAGAAAAACAAGTGCAAGAACCCGAAGAAATGAAGGAACCCAGACCCATTGTCGGCGGATCGATTTTCCCGCTTTCACGGCATGCTGTATCGAGGGGAAACGGATCGTTCCTGGTTTTGCCCTTCGATGCCTGATCCATAAAAGAAAAGGTATTAGGAGCAGAAGAAGAAATGATAATGGCGATTCAAAGTGCATGGTCAGTTACAAATTCTGTTCTATTTTGGTCTGGTTGATAAAATGTCTGCACTTGTTAAAGGATTCTTCAATATCCTCTTTCCCAGGCCGGTGTTCCGCGAACTTAACCAGGTCGCATTGAGCCAGAAAATTCCGCAAAAGCGGTTTATGGGAAGGCTCGATGATGTTCCGGAAATCCATCCCTGTCAGGAACTCCTCCGTTGTCTGATCCGGTGCATTCACCCCGAACCGGTTCTCGATATATCTTCTCAGGATATCGGATATTTTCTGATAAAAAAGTTTGATCTCCATTTTTTCCATTTGTGTTGGTATGGCCAGGTTCGATAGCTCACGAAATGCAATCTCATGAGCAGACAGCCTTACTTCTCCGGCATCATTCCCCTTCTTCTTTTTCCGGAACCAGATCACCAAAAAAATCGTGACAATCAATAAAAGAACAACCATCGCAATCACCCAGATCCAGAAAACATAGGATCGCGGAATATCAACCGGCGGTTTAATATCATTCGGCTTCCGATCCATCCGGGTATCCGGGAGTACGGATTTGACAGGAATGGTGATCTCTTGGGTTTCAATTAAAACAAGTTCATTTTTATCCTTGCTGCCCTCTCTTTCCTTCCCGAACGTGATCTTCATGGAAGGAATGATATATTCCCCAGCCAGAAACGGTTCCAGAACATATGTCCGGACGGTTTTTTTCCGGTTTTTATCATCCAGCTCCGGCTGGGCAGTGGAATAATCAAAAATCTTGAATTGACCTAAAAACTGCTCCAAAGAAGGCCACTGAATGGAAGTGTTTTCATCAGAAAAAGCAGTCAGCGAAAGGCGGATACGTTCAGCGGTTGTCATCCGGCTCTTGTCAATGGAAAGGATAACCTGGATTGACCCTTTTTCATACAGCTTTTCAATTCCAGGATCTTTTTCAACAACCTGCCGGCTGCTATCATCCACACAGGAAATCAGTAAGATAACACCGACAATCATCCAAAAAACAGAAAAAACCTGTCTGATCCAAATTCGTTTCATTTTTTTTACAGTTCAATATCAAATAAGACGAGCCAATTTCAAAAATTAAAAAACGTCACACCGGCGAAGGCCGGTGTCCAGAAAAGAATTGAAAATACTGGATAGCACTTCACTTCACTGGATTCCGGCCTTCGCCGGAATGACAAAAACAGACTTTTGAAATTAGCACAAGACATCAACCGGCAAACCGGCTAACCGAAAACCGTCAACCGAAAACCGATAACCTATTTCCCCACAAACCTGCCTGTATGAAACCGGGCCTGAATCTCCGAAACAATTCCGGCAAAAAACCGATACTTCAATATCACCTTCATCATTTTAAAAGCTGTCCGGGCCAGTGCTGAAAACCGGCCGGAGTGCTTGGATTCTCCGCCCAGACGCTGAAGATAGGACACCGGAATCTCAATAATTCTTTGTTTGCAGATCAGCACCGCAATCATCATCTCCGGAGCAAACTCCGGCCCTCTGGCGCTGAGCAAAGGCCGTATCCGCTGATAACTGGATTTCCATATGGCCCGGTAGGTACATCCGACATCCGTGAACCGGGGTTCCTGATTCCACCATAATAATTCAATAATTTTTCCGAAAATCACATTGACCCAGCGTACAAGTCCCTTCATATTTGTACCCTGCTCGATCATCTGCCGTGTGGTTCGGGTACCGATCACCATGTCACAATCCTTGAGATATTCCATGAACTTTGGAACATCCTTGGAGCGAAAGGTTCCATCGGCTTCTGTGAGAATAATAATATCTCCGGCAGCCTCGTCAAGACCCCTCCGCAATGCGCACCCGTATCCCTGATCCATTTCAAGAACAACCCGTGCCCCGGCTTTTTCAGCTATCTCTGAGGTTCTATCCATGGAGTTGTTATCCACAACCACAACCTCATTCACCACCCCGTGACTTTTAAAATCCTGGACCACACCCTCAATTGTTTTTTCTTCATTATAGGCAGGAATCACAACACTGACCTTGTATCTGGAAAACATCTTTTCCCGGATCAGATAGTTTGCCTGATTCAGATCATCGGTGTTGTTCACGTTCAGGTATTTGCCTTCCAGCATGCAGGCCATCACCACCTCCTGCCTGGCCATATTGGACAGAACATCCGTGATCTCGACCTCCTGCCTCAGTTCGGACGGAGGTGTCTGCTTGATATAGTGAAAAACCTTTTGATTCAATAAATAGGTCCCGACACCCAGGAGATCGGTTGTCGGGTTTTCCGGTTTTTCGATCAGAGATTTTACCCTTCCCTGCTGGATGTTTCCGGTAAAATTTTTGGAAATCAAGGAAGGATTGGTAACCTGCTTGAACAGCAGCACTGCATCCGCTTCCGTACCCTGATCCATTATTGTAAGGATGTCCCGATGATTGGAGTCCATGTAGAATTCATCGGCAAGCATCACGATAAAACGGCTTTCCTTGATATGCTCTTCCACCATCAGCAATGCATGCCCAATACCCTTCTGCTGTTTCTGAACCACGAAGCTGAAATCAACCCCCATATTTTTCTGATTGAGGTATTCCGGTATCTGGTTGCCATAATGCCCGACAACAACAATGATTTTTTTCACCCCAAGCTGATCCCGCATGATTTCGATATTTCTCTCGATCAGCGGCTTTCCATCCACTTCCAGAAGGGCTTTGGGGATATATTTGGTTTTCGGATAGGCACGCATCCCTCTTCCTGCAGCCAGAATTACCCCGGAGATCTCAGTCGTATTTGGCATCACACACTCCTCATAAATCCCCCCTTTTTATGGCATTCCCCCCTTGAGGCAATTCCCCCCTCGAGGGGGGCCAGGGGGGTGTAACAGGGGGTATAACATCATACCCTAACATTCCTTCGTCTTTCCCTTGTCCGAAAAAACCTTACAAGATCAAAGACAAAATTGCCATCTGTAAAAATTTCAACCTGATCAATTCCCATGGACTGAAAAAGCTTTTTCAGATTCCGCTGTCTCTCCTGTCCATATTTTTCATACTGTTTTCGAACCATTGCACTGCCCGTATCAACCAGAAACATCTCTCCGGTTTCCGAATCCTCAAGTTCGATCAACCCCACATCCGGCAACCGGATCTCATGAGGATCGGTAATCGAAACCGCAATGAGGTCATGACGCCGTCCAATAATCCGCAGTTTTTTTTGAAAATCATTTGCGATAAAATCAGAGACCAGAAATACAACGCACTTTTTATGGGTAATCCGATCCAGATAAGCAAGGGCTGAAGCAATATCTGTTTTTTTCTGCTTGGGTTTAAACTGAAGTAATTCACGGATGAGTCTCAACACATGGCTGGTCCCTTTGGCTGGAGGAATAAACATTTCGATCTGGTCTGTAAAAACAATCAACCCGACCTTGTCGTTATTCTTGATGGCTGAAAATGAAAGAAGCGCACAAAGTTCGGCAGCGACCTCATTCTTTAACTGTTTTCTGCTTCCAAAATCCCCGGATGCGGATAGATCCACAAGAAATAAAACGGTCAGCTCTCTTTCTTCCACAAACCGTTTTACATATGGTTCACCCATCCGGGCCGTGACATTCCAGTCAATGGAACGGATTTCATCCCCGATTTTATACTCCCGCACCTCATCAAACTCCATGCCCCTGCCCTTGAAAACGCTTTCATATTCACCGGCAAGGGAGTCGTTGACAGCCTTACTGGTATAAATCTGGATGTACCGGATTTTTTTAACCAGCTCTTCCGGTATCATGGCACATCCACACTCTGAAGGATCTGTTCAACCACATCTTCCGATGTTTTTTCTTCCGCTTCCGCTTCATAGGTCACCACAATCCTGTGCCGCAGCACATTCATGGCCACTGTTTTTACATCCTGCGGCGTGACATACCCACGGCCCTCCAGCAAGGCATTTGCCCTGGATGCCATGGCAAGAAATATGGTTGCCCGCGGAGAGGCGCCATATCGTATCAACTGACCGATATCCAGCCCGTATGCGTCCGGATTCCGGGAGGCTTCCACAAGATTGACAATATATTCCTCAATTTTTTCATCCATATAAATTTCATCGGAAAGCGCCCGGAGCCTCCGTATATCTTCCGGCGACATGACCGGTTCCACATCTGTCTGCGGAATAGATCGTGCCATTTTTTTCAGAATCAGATGTTCCTGTGCCTTTGTAGGATAAGAAACCTTGAGTTTGAACATAAAGCGGTCAACCTGCGCTTCCGGAAGCGGATATGTCCCCTCCTGATCTATGGGATTCTGCGTTGCCATCACCAGAAACGGATCATCCAGACCATAGCTGGTATCCCCGATCGTAACCTGACGTTCCTGCATGGCCTCAAGCAAAGCGCTCTGAACCTTTGCCGGCGCACGGTTGATTTCATCCGCCAGAACAATATTGGCAAAGATGGGGCCTTTTTTGGTCAAAAAATCACCGGTTTTGGGATTATAAATCAGCGTTCCGATCACATCCGCAGGCAGAAGATCCGGCGTGAACTGGATCCGCTGGAAGGTCGCCTGAATCATTCCCGCAAGAGTGGTAACCGAAAGCGTTTTGGCAAGCCCCGGAACCCCTTCGATCAAAACATGATTGTTGCAGAAAAGCGCAATCAACAAACCATCAATCAGCTTTTCCTGACCGACAATCACCTTGTGAATCTCCTCCCGTATCCGGCGAATCACCGGACTTTCCATCTGCACTTTTTCACTGATCTGTTTTACGTCGATTGTCATAGAACTCCTCTAATGAAAAATGATCTGAGCCAATTTCAAAAGTCTCTTGTTGTAGTTCCGGCGAAAACGAAAATCCAGTATTTTCAGCTCTTTTCTGAGCACTGACTTTCGCTGGTGTGACGCTTTATAATAGTTTTGAAATTGGCTCATCTGTATTATTGATTTTTTTCTGTTTTCGGAAACTACATGTACAATATAACGATTCCAGGATCAAGGGGTTTGCCTTTAATTCTATCACTGATAGAAATGCATCATCAGGATTCCCCCAATGGTCATGAAGCAAGGGTTATTTCAGGGCAATCGCATATACGAAATTATCCAGCAAGTAGTTTCAGCAAGTATTTGTGATCCCATGAGGCTTTAAGTCGTTTAGCCTTGATGCCGCCTTTGAAGAATTTTTCCTGTTTGAGTAAATTCATTGCCATGTGGCGCAGGATTCCAAAATTTTCCGGGGCATGGTCTTTTCGTACCCGGCAAAGATCTTCACGAAAGGACACATCCAGACACCAGTGCAGACTGAACCATTCTTCTTTTGATCGACCGTATTCGGCGACGTGGGTCCATGCTTCGGCACCACTGATAATGGCGCATAGTATGATGAGCACTTCAGGATACAAAGAATTAATCAAATTAAACCCAAATTAAATCAATGCCTTTTGTATATATAGGTTATTATGCTTCCCAGAATGATAATAGTGAAAAGAGTGATGGCTGCGCCGGTGATCAGGCTTTTTGGCATATAAACGAACTCTATTCGATGGGTGCCTGCCGGAAGATGAATGGCTCTCAATAGATAATCCGCCCGGAGAATATTGACTTTCTCCCCATCTACATAAGCATGCCAGCCGGGATAATGATTTTCACTCAATACCATAAAGGCATTTTCCCGACTGGTAGATGCCAATTCTATTCTGTTTGGTTTGTAGTCTGTTATTGTCAGGTCATCATAATCACCTATCTTCTCGGTGTTTTCAGGGTCCGGCATCGGCCAGGCTTCTTTTTCCGAAGCCAAAAGGAGGGCTTGCCTGCTCGGATCGAAATCCGGATTCTTTAAATATTCAAGATGATCTTCTTTATCGGAAAGATAGATAGCATCTTTGACTAAAAACGCCCTCGGCATGACGTCTTTTAATGAAACCAGAGCGGCGGAACCATTTTGCTCATTCAATACCATGGCGTATTTGATGTTTAAAATCCTTGAACTGAAAACCAAATCCTGTTTAAAAATTTTATCGCTGAGATAATGTTTCGCAAATATATTTTGCGGGATTCCGGCCATCTCATGCATAAACCTGTAATAATCTTTTAAAAAGGCCACATTATAGCCGTTTGCGTTGTAATAACGGAACCTGAATGCGCGAGCATCATTGAAGCCGTTTCCCGGCAAAAGAACCCGGAACAACCCTTCCCTGTTTTTAATGAAATTCTCATAGGGGCATATCTCTGAAAGTTTGTCCCCATCGATTTCAGGAATGTCTTTTTTATATATAATCAGGTAATCCATAAACACCGCGATAACCACAAGACTGCAAATTATATGATTATTGCGGATATATGGTTTTATATTTAGCACCAGCAAAGCTCCCATTAAAAATCCAAAAACATGCAGTACCTCCTTTGAAAAATAGGGAACTCCGTATTGTTTTGCGCCATACAGCAGACACACGGATAATACTGCGATCAATAAAAAGGAATAGACATGATGTCTCCGGTGAAGATTTGATTCAGTCAGATATTGCGCCCCGAAACCTGCCAGTATAACCAAGAAAAAAACGAATAGAAGAATGCAACGGGCCGGAACCCGCATATTATCCATTAACGGCATGTATTTATAATATAAATGATAGAACGGAGTAAAATGTCCCAGCAAAATTGTGGACAGGATCAGCAAAATCGCCACAATAATCAGTTTGTTCTTGCGGTGTTGCGGAAGCAGCATACCGAGCCCGATCAGTACCAGCGAAAAAATACCGATGTAGCCACTGAATTCCCAATTGGTATTGATTATGGAACTCTCCATTTTGGGGACTAGGAAGGTGAAAAAATTATCCGGTGGGTACGAAAAAAAAGTAGCGATGTCATATGTAATCTTGTCACGGGTGCAATGCTGGATGAATTCACGATAAGGAAGAAGCTGAACTGCGGAGAGACCGAATGAAATCATCGGAAACAGGAAGTAATACCCTACGTATTTGAGAAAAGAACTGACATTGAACTTGCTTTTATCCGGAAAAAAACGAATGAAATAGTATATACTCAGGCATAAAGCCATGTAAAGACCATTTTGGGCATCTGCCGCCAAACTTTGTATTCCCAGAATGATACTGGAAAATATCAAGAAACGCATCTGTTTGGTCTTGTGCGCTCTTTCGATAAAAAAGAAAATCCATGGCAGGTAAGCTGCTGAATAAAGATACACAATATGTCCCGCCATGATCCGGTCTAACATGTAGCCACTGAGACAATAGACCACACCTGTGACAATTCCGGCACTTTTAGATCCGGACAGTAATGATACCAAGCAATACATGCCGATAGCGGCAATATACAGGTGGATAAGAATATCTGCGTTGAAGGCCCAAGGCAGCGGCAAAACGACATATATAAAAGTGAGCGGATAGAACAGTTGACTAGGGAAAAACGGAACTCCCCCGCCGGTATACGGATTCCAGAGAGGAGCGCTGCCGGAAAGGATCTCTTCTTTTACAAACCCTCTTTCCCAGAAAAAAAAAAGGGAAACATCGATCCCTCCGATAAAACGGTTATTGAACGGTATCAGTCTTTCTCCAAAAAAAAGGATAATAAGTAGCAGTAGAACGAGAAAAGGATATATTTTTTTACCTATCTTCATGTGAATTTCATTTATTTTAAATTCAAATCCGCATCCCCAAACCGTTTTTAAAGAATACCTGATGAAACCGACAACCAGCGAATACCATGAAAAACATTTAGGATCAAGGTATTGATAGGAAAATGATACCGCCTTGTATGCGGTCAAGGCTGTTACTTAGGTTTCGTAATCATATTTGACAATAGCAATATAAAAATGTAAGCATAAAGCACCTTGTCAGGAATCAAAGCAGATGATTTTTGCATGTGGTTTAAAGATGTTAATGTTTCTATACAGCGATTATTTATTAATGAAAAAAGTAGCCATATTACAATCGAACTATATTCCCTGGAAAGGCTATTTCGACATCCTGAACCTTGCTGATGAATTCATCATTTATGATCACGTTCAATATACAAAGCATGACTGGAGAAACAGAAACAGGATCAAAACACAGGGCGGTATCAAGTGGCTGACAATACCGGTCTCGGTTAAATCAATCAACCAGCAGATTAGGGATACAAAAATATCGGATACACGGTGGAATATAAAACACTGGAAAACGATCTCGCAATCCTATGCAAAAACAAAATACTTCCAAGAATATAAAGCTTATTTTGAAAATCTTTACCTGACAGCCAAAGAAATGTATCTTTCTGACATTAATTACAGATTTATTACTGCAATCAACAAGCTTCTCGGGATAGAAACGACACTGACCTGGTCAACTGAATACAATCTGATTCCGGGAAAAACAGAAGCTCTCATAGAACTCTGCAAACAGGCCCGCGGGAACGTGTACATATCCGGCCCAACTGCTAAAAACTACATTAAGGAGGAACTGTTTGTTCAAAACAATATTGAAATTCACTGGATGGACTACTCAAACTACCCTGAATATTTTCAACCCTTCCCTCCTTTTGACCATTTTGTCAGCATCGTCGATATGATTTTCAATGAAGGGATGTCTGCCAAAAAATTCATGATGAACTGAGAACCGGCAAATGAAACTATCGATTGTTACAACCTTATATAATTCTTCCGAAACGATTCAGGAATTTTATAGACGAATGACCGCGTCTGCAAAGACAATTACGGATGACTATGAGATAGTTTTTGTCAACGACGGCTCCCCGGATGACTCAATCCGAAAAGCTGTCCGTTTATTCCATAAAGACAAAAAAGTGAAAGTTATCAATCTGTCCAGAAATTTCGGCCACCACAAGGCCCTGATGACCGGTTTGTCATACAGCACCGGAGAATATGTTTTTCTGATTGATTCAGACCTGGAGGAAGAACCGGAAAATCTCAAGCAGTTCTGGGACAAATACTTTGAAAATAAAGAAATCGATGTGGTTTTCGGCGTAGTTGAGAACAGAAAAGGAGGGTTGTTTGAAAAAATTTCCGGCTCTCTTTTCTATAAATTGTTGTCATTCTTCTCGGATAAAAAAATTGCCGAATATACGGCGGTGACCCGGCTAATGAACCGAAACTACGTCCAAAGCCTCACGCTGTTTAAAGAATCGGAGATATACCTGCCGGGGCTTTGGCATCTCACCGGATTCAACCAGATACCCCTTACAATTAAAAGAATATCAAAAAGTCAATCTTCCTATACCCTGAAAAAAAAGATACAACTGTCCGTAAACGCAATAACCTCTTTCAGCAACAAACCCTTGCAAATCATTTTCTTTACGGGAATCATTGTTTCAGGAGTGTCTTTCACATGGCTTATTCTGTTGATATTCAAAAAACTTTTCCTGACAAGCCCGATCACCGGCTGGACCTCATTGATCGTATCGATCTGGTTGATTGCCGGCATGACGTTTTCGTTTTTGGGAATAATCGGAATGTACCTGTCCAGGATATTTGTTGAAAGTAAAAACAGGCCATATGTTATCGTCAAAGATACTTACCTTCATGAAAATCATGACACACAACATGATACGTAATAGGAGAATAAGCCGATGTTAATACCCGATTTAGACAACGTCAGAAAAACGCTGCAGCGATATCCGTTTCCGGTAGATGTTATCGTTGAAGTAACGGCGTTTTGTAACTTGAAATGCATTATGTGCCCTCAAAAAAGCTTAACCCGTGAAAAGGGGGAGATGAGCCTTGAACTCTTTCAAAAAATCGCCGATGAGGTTGCCAGAGAAAACCCCGCAACCCGAATCTGGCTTGCAATCATGGGAGAGCCGTTGTTCCTGGGTGAAAAACTGGTGAAAATGGTTAAATATGCAAAAGACAACGGCATCAAGAGTGTAAACCTGAATACAAACGGCCTGCTTCTGACACCGGATCTTTCCGACCGGCTTATTGATGCCGGGTTGGATTACATTATCTTCGGGATTGATGCCTTTTCAAAGGAGACATACGTAAAAATCAGGGTTGGTGGTGATTTTGATCAACTCAATAAAAATATTGACTATATCATTGAAGCTAAAACAAAGAAAAAATCAGACCTCCCCACCTTGATTCTCCAGTATATTGTCATGGGTGAAAATGAAGAAGAGCTGGAGGCGTTCAAAAGCCACTGGTTAGGAAAAGGACAGGTAGTCAAAATCAGACCGAAACTGGGTTGGGGAACCGGGGTGAAAGCGGATAACCTTAACCTTCCGGATTCTGAAAGGGACTTTCCCTGTTCATGGCTTGCAAGAACCGTTTCGATCCATTGGAACGGAAAATTCGCACAATGCGATGCGGATTATGACGGCAAATTCAGCCCCGGCAACCTGCATTCATCAACCATAAAGGAGTTGTGGCAGGGAGAGCTTGCCCAAAGAAGGGAAAAACACTGGAATCTTGATTTCACCCATGATCTCTGCTCAGAATGCAAAGACTGGCAGGCTGGCAGATCGATTTTTATTTATCCCGAAAATAAAAAACCACCTAGGTAATGAAAAGATGATATCAAAAAAAGAAGTGTTGGAATCCAACATAGAGTTACATGCAAGGCTTTCAAAAGTATATAAGAGTACGGAACCGCATTACCGTCCGGAAAATATCGCCAAAATTGAAACGGTCCTCCAGGGTCTTGTGAGACAATCCGGTGCCGATATGCTGCTGGACATTGGATGCGGTGCAGGTTTTATTATTGATATTGCAAAAAAATACTTCAAAAAAATACGAGGCGTAGACATAACACCCGAGATGATTCAGCAAATCGACACGAACCACCCGGAGTGCGATATCCAGGTTCAGCTTGCGACAACAGAAGACCTGCCTTTTGAGAACAATCAGTTCAACATGGTGACCGCTTACGCCGTACTGCACCATCTTCATGATCTCTCTCCGGTTTTCAATGAAATTTACAGAGTGATGAAACCAGGCGGCGTTTTTTATTCCGACCTGGACCCCAATTTTTACTTCTGGGATTCAATCAAATTGCTCAGCGAGAAACAGAAATACAGTGCATTTGTCGAAAGGGAAATATACGCTGTTAAACATAAAGACCAAGAGTTGGAGGATAATTTTGATATTGATAAAGATCTTCTTTTGAAATCAGAGCATTTAAAGCATATTTCAGGCGGCTTCAAAGAGGAGGACATTACGCAGATGCTGGAAGATGCCGGTTTCTCAAAAGTTCAAATCATATACGAATGGTTTATCGGTGAGGGCAATATGATCCATGATGAAAGTCTCTCAATGCATGCTGATGCGACAAGGAATTTTCTGCATGAGTGCCTACCATTAACCCGGCATTTGTTCAAATATATAAGAGTCATTGCCACAAAATAGGTATCGCCGTGTATTACAATTTCTTATCCTCAAAAGAAATGGAAGATGCAATCGCCGGATGTAAAACAGCCGGTAAAAAAGCCTTCGCGATTTTACCGGTGGGGAGTCTTGAACAGCATGGTCCGGTTCTGCCCGTTGAGTCGGATTCGATTATCAGTGAAGCAATCTCCCGAAAAGTAGCACAAGAACTTATCTCAAGGGGATACTTCTGTTATTCTTTCCCTCCTGTATTTTATTCACCAGTCAAATCAAACATGAATTACAAAGGTTCTGTGACTGTTGAAGAGGATACATTCAGAAGGTACATTAGAGAGATCTGCCTTTCTCTTTTTAAAAATTCATTTGATGCGGTTATTATTGTAAGCGGGCACGGTCCAGCTGACCCGTCAATAAATGAGGTAGCCTTCAATATTGTCAACCAGCAATTCGAATCCCCCGAAAGTGAAAAACGGCCTGTTATTGTTTTAACCATGGGGGAAGTCAATGCCATCATCCAGGATAAATTGAACTATAATACCGGCAAACATGCGGACTGGAGGGAGTTTCTTCTTCTCTATCAACTGTTGGGTGAAACTTACTTCACTGAAAAACGGATGGATCGGCTGAAGGAGCTCAGCACGGAAACCCCTAAGAAAGCCATTGATTGTAATGTATTGGGAATTCCGTTAACCTACAGATCTAACCAGGGCATAATTGGGGAACCACTGCTTCCATCAACTTATGATATTAAAAAGTCCGCAGATATCATCTGGAAAAGCATTATGGACTACTATATAAACAAAGTCATTAACGAATGTAATAAATTCTGGGCTCTGACAGGGTACATCGCAATCTTATCCATATGAATAAAAAAAAAATATTGATCTACGGATCAAAAGAATTCGGCAAGGTCATGAAGGGTTTGGTAGAATATCTGGGCTATCCTTTTCAAGGGTATATCGATGATATTTATCAAGGCGAAGAGATCGTCGGAACATTTGAATATGTAAAAAAAAAAATCCCCGCAAATGAATATGCAATTGTAATTGCAGTCGGATACAGGGACCTATCAGCGCGCTGGGTTATTTACCGGGAGGTAAGGAAAAACAGTTATGAGGTCCCCACCCTTATACATGACAAGGCGTATGTTCATGATAAAAAAAAAATCGGTCAGGGGACGATAATTATGGCTGGTGCTGTTATCGATTACAATGCTGTTGTGGGCGAGTTGGTTACGGTCTGGCCAGGGGTAGTTGTCAACCATGACTGTAATATCGGCAACAATATTTTTCTGTCCCCAAACGCTACGATATGCGGTGGTGCCCGAATAGGTGAAGACAGTTTTATCGGTGCAGGCTCTATTATTATTGAGCATAACGATATACCACCTAAGAGCTTTATCAAAGCTGGGCAGACCTATTTCAATCATTAGGGGGTATATGATCATCACATAATAGGCGCCCATTACGTGCTTGATAACGACAAACTGGCGACCATTTGAATACCCGAAGTAGGTATATGAATATTAAATTTTTGCTAATTCTTCTATCAGTGATATGCCAGTCAATTGCTTACGTATTTGGTAAATATGCAGCGATTTCATCATTGAATAATGGATTTCTTTTTACCTATCTCAACATTTATTATTTATTAGCACTCACGTTTTTATTTTTGCAGTCAATATTCTGGTTGTTTTCCCTGAAATTCTTTAACCTGAGTTTTGCTTATCCTTTTCTCAGTTTATCTCTTATTTTTAATACCATTTTTGCAAAATTTTTATTCAATGAGCCGGTTTCCTGGTCCATGATATCAGGTCTTTTTATTATTTTTTTGGGAATGGTAACATTATTGACCGAGAAATAAAATTATGAAGATACTTTTCATTTTACTTTATATTCTTGCAACAGGAATAACTGGCTTCGCTCAAGTTCTACTAAAAATGAGCACAATGAATAAACCTGATTTTTTCATAATTAACAGATACCTTGTAGTTGGGTACTTATTGTTTTTTATAACAACGGTCATTTCTGTGTACTGTTTAAAAAAAATAAGCCTTTTGACTGCCACGGCACTATTGCCGTTATCTTATTTGTTTACTTTTTTTTTTACAAAAATAATATTGAATGAAAGTATATCAAAAAGAAAAATACTTTCGGTTTTTATTATAATAACAGGTATAGTTATTTATTCATGGGGAAATTTTGAGTAAAAAATTTCTATTTTTATATTATTCCTATATAACAAAAATCCTTATGGGTGTAATCGATCTTTGCCCGCCTATTATACGTTTTTTATTTTTTAAGGCTGTATTTAAAAAACTGGGTAAAGATGTTCTTATTGATTACTCTTGTTATTTCAGATACCCATCAAAAATCTCCATTGGAAATAATGTTGCGATAAATAGAGGATGTAAATTCTTTGGATCCAGATTAGCCGGAAACTATACCATCAAAATTGGCAATAACGTTGCAATCGGCCCTGAGGTAACGTTATTAGGTGCCGGGCATGACTACACCAGACTATCATTACCGGATAGCGGCGGAAACATTATTATCAAGGACAATGTCTGGATTGGTGCTTGTTGTACAATAATTCATGGAGTGACTGTTGGCGAGGGCAGCGTAATTGCCGCTGGATCTTTGGTCACAAAAAATATTCCTCCCTATGTCATAGTTGCCGGGATTCCTGCAAAGATAATAAAAAAGCGTGAAATAAAAGATAATACAACTTCTTTTTGAGACGAACCGCAATAAAAATATAAAAGGGATGAAGATATGTCTTCTCAGGATCACACCATACCTTACAACAAACCATTCATTGTCGGAAAAGAACTTTACAATATCGCCCAGGCCGTTATTGAGGCTCATTTATCTGGGGATGGGCCATTTACAAAACGATGTCACCAATGGCTTGAAGAACAACTGAACTGCCGGAAAGCTCTGCTCACGAATTCATGTACCGCCGCGCTGGAGATGGCTGCCATATTGTGTGATATCAAGCCCGGTGATGAAGTCATCATGCCCTCGTTCACCTTTGTATCCACTGCCAATGCCTTTGTACTTCGCGGTGCGGTGCCTGTATTCATAGACATCAGACCGGACACACTCAACCTGGATGAAAAAAAAATTGTCCAGGCAGTTACGCCCCAAACAAGAGCTATCGTACCAGTGCATTATGCCGGTATACCTTGTGAAATGGACAAAATATCCGAAATTGCAGATGAACACCATTTATATGTGATTGAAGACGCAGCACAGGCATTGCTTTCAAAATACAAAGACAAAGCCCTGGGAACCATCGGTCACCTGGGGTGCCTCAGCTTCCATGAAACCAAAAATATCATCAGCGGTGAAGGAGGCGCACTGTTAATAAATGACGATAGATTTATCGAACGGGCGGAGATTATCCGGGAAAAAGGAACCAATCGCAACCGTTTCCTGAGAGGTGAGGTTGACAAGTACACCTGGGTGGATATCGGTTCATCTTTTCTACCAAGTGAACTAGTGGGTGCTTTTTTATATGCCCAGTTCGAAATGGCAGAGAAAATAATATCCGTTCGATGTAAAATATTTAACAAATATTATCAACTTTTAAAACCATTTGAGGATAAAGGTATTATTCGTTTACCTTACGTTGAAGAATTGAATGTCTGTAATGGCCACATTTTCTATATTATTCTAAGATCCAATGATGAAAGGACCAGATTAATCGATTTCCTTAAAGGATTTGGCATTTATGCCATATTCCATTATATCCCCCTGCACTCATCACCTGCAGGCATTAAATTTGGCAGAACAAATGGCGATCTTTCAAATACTGAGTGTCTAAGTGACAGGATTCTGCGCTTACCGATGTATTATGAAATGAGTGATAATGAAACAGACAGAGTTATCGAAAAAATAACGGATTTTTTTGGATAAATCATGACTTAAAGGGCCAAACCATGATATCACCCTGAAACAGCTTGACATCCAAAATCAAGGTCGAGTGTTTTCTTTCTGTCATAGAGGATATTGTTTTATCGGATTCACCTTATGAAAAATTTGAAGATCAAGTTATAATGCTTTTCAATTATTGGGTCATAATTATTATACTTGCAACACTCCCAGTATACTATTCCTTATCGGGGTTGTGGCAGAACATATTCCTACTTATTGCAAGTTATCTTTTCTACAGCTACTGGGACTATCGTTTTCTCGCACTTATTATTATTACTACTTCATTAAACTTTTATTTTGGTTTGAAAATACACGCAGCAAAGGATCAGACAACAAGAAAAACCATTTTAATCATGAGCTTAATGTATAATCTGAGTATTCTGGGATTTTTCAAATACTACAATTTCTTCGTCGACTCATTCATTGCAGCCTTTCAGCCTTTTGGATTTTTACCCAATATGCAGATACTGAACCTCATATTACCCCTTGGAATCAGTTTTTTCACATTCAAGATCATTGGGTATCTTATGGATGTCTATAGAGGTGAGCAAGCGCCTGCAGATATCATATCATTTGCTTTATTCGTTGGCTATTTTCCGGAAATATCTGCTGGACCCATCGGAAGAGCTGGCACCTTTCTACAGCAGATTGATAGGAAGAGGATTATTGGTAAAGAACAGATTTTTGCTGGCCTGCATCTGATACTCCTTGGTTTTTTCAAAAAGAAAGTGATCGCAGATGCAGTTGCCCCATATGTTGATCAACTTTTTTCTTCTCCACAACAGTTTATGTCCATAGATCTTCTATGCGGGATTTATCTGTATACACTTCAGATCTATGCAGACTTTTCCGGCTACACGGACATAGTCCGGGGGGCCAGCAAGCTTCTACGCATAGAGATAATGGAAAATTTCAAACAGCCTTACCTGTCAAAAAATATCAGGGAATTCTGGAAGAGGTGGCACATATCCCTTTCAACCTGGCTAAGGGACTATCTCTACATCCCCTTGGGAGGCAGCAAGAAAGGCACTGCCCGGACATATATTAACCTTCTCGCCACTATGCTCCTTTGTGGTCTCTGGCATGGAGCATCATGGGTATTTGTAGCTTGGGGGGGCATCCATGGAACATACTTGGCCTTATCAAGATATTTTAGGGGCAGTCTCAAAAAACCAGGGTCAACCACCCTGCAAGTTCATGGCACTATGAAGTCCTTGTTCTCAGTGTTCATTACATTTCACATCGTAGCGTTTGCATGGATATTCTTCAGAGCGCCTGATTTAGAGACTGCATATAACTATTCATATTTTTTATTTAATATTTCCCACCTCGGGTATTCATCAGCTTCGCTCATATTCATTACACTTTTTTATATGGCCGTTGTCTTGGCAATAGATTTACTACCATACAGATTCAACCGAGAATTGCTGGTAACGTCAGAGACCCCGTGGCTCTGGAGAAGTATTGTCTATGCCTTGCTCATCCTGAGTATCTCCTTCATAGGTGAAAGCTATGTCCAACCATTTATTTATTTCAATTTTTAGTTTTTTTAATAAATTGTCATCTCACATAAAGGTTTTTATTTTAACACTAATTATTTTGACCTGCACTTGTGTTGGTCTTTCAATTAACCGAGATTCCTTGGAAATGATTAATAATAAATCTTTTGTAACCCCCGTTATTTCATACCTTGATCTTAAAAGGCCTAATAATGCAAAAGTGATCTTTTTGGGGAGTTCTCGTATAGCCTCCTGTATCAAGAGAGATCTTTTTTCTAAACTATCAGGTATTGAACAGTCAAAAATACTTATACTCCAAAGTAATGGTGCTGGTACTTGGGAGGAATTATTATTTTGCAGAAAATATCCCGACTTGCTAAACTCAAATCCACTTGTAATTATTGAGGTTGCCCCATGGATGTTCAATAAAAATTTTTATCCTTTGGGTGCCGGAGAAACTGCTTTTCTTACCTGGTCTACTTTTCAAGAAAGATTAGCGTTACCAGATTTAAAATTGAGGTTACTTTTGTTATCAGATTACTTTTTTCCACACTCCCAACGTCGCACCCTTGAGGAATGGGGTACTATTTTTTATTCACTTATGATTGGAAAACGTCCAGAACCTTATAATCCTGATTATATTCCAGAATACCATTACAAACAATCAGCATATATAAAACTTGCTACTGATCAAATTTTTTCGGTTCGAAATCAAATTAAAGCAATGGGGAATTACCAATTTGCTGAATATAAGGCTGAATATCTTAACCGTCTTATAAATATCGTCGAGAAAAAGACTAAAAAGATTGTTATTCTTCAACCCCCATTACGCAATAAATATATAGATGTTATAGAAGGAATTCAGGAATTAACTGCTGCTAATTTGATATATTTAGATTATATTTTTACCTTAAACAACGAAAACGTGCATTCCATAGTTTGGAATAGACCAGAAGACTGTGGATTGAATGATTCCGCCATTATTGATTATGGACATTTTAATAATGAAGGTGCATATCTTTTCACCCAAAGATTATTTAATGAAATAAAAAAATTAGGGCTTATTGAATTAAATGCTTATAGTGGTAAAGAAGCAGCAATCTCTCCTCAAGATAATATCTCAGGTTTGAAGAAGCCCTGAAAAAAAATCCTGATCAATTGTAACCGCTCAATAAACCCCATCTTCTCAAGCCGATAAATTCATGCAATGATCCTTCTCAAAAAAGAGGAGGAGGATTTGATGAAAGTAAAAACAAGGACCGAAGAGCTGACGGAGATCCGGACATTCTGGAAAAAGCAGATAGAGGGGTTGCAGGAAAGTGGCCTTCCGCAGGTGGAATATTGCAGAAAGCACACCCTGATCCCGCATCGTTTCACCTATTGGAAATAAAAGCTGGTAAAGAAAACAACAGAAGCTCCCCTATCCCTGGTTCAGGTGAACATGAAGGCCCATTTCAATACCAGGCCTGCATCACCGCTGCGGCTGGTCTTCAGCAATCCGTTGCATGTGGATATCGACCGGGGCTTTGACCCGGTCACTCTGCGGCAGCTTGTGTATGCATTGCGGCAGGTATGGCGTTCCTGCCATTGCAAACCAAAGTATATCTGGCCGTAGGCAGCACAGATATGAGAAAATCCATCAATGGGCTGTCGATACTGGTGGAAGAGGCCCTGGAGATGGACCCGTTCAGCGGATACCTGTTTGCATTTTCCAACCGCCGGCGGAACCAGATCAAAATATTATACTGGGATCGGAATGGCTTCTGCCTGTGGCAGAAACGCCTGGAGAAACACCGGTTCAGATGGCCGGTGTATCCGGAAGATATGATGGAGATCGATCAGCGGGAACTGAGCCGGCTTCTGGAGGGACTGGATCTGGAGAAAGAGGAACAAAAAAACAGGCCCGGATCGTATTTCTGGAAGAAAGAATCCGCTTGTTGCAGAATGAGCTGTTTGGCCGAAAGAGTGAAAAACAGCCCTAACCGGATCAGCAGCAGATACTCCTGTTTGATGAGCAGGCAGCAGAGCCGGAAGATGATCCCAAAAGGCATTGCCACTCCAGGCCTTCTGGCCCATATCATCGTATCCAAGTTTGAGGATGCCCTGCCGTTTTACCGTCAGGAGAAAATACTTCAGAGAATGGGAGTGGATCTGCCCCGGTCCACCCTCTGCAACTGGGCGGTGAAGGTTGCCGACGGGATTGAGCCGATCCTCTCTCTTCTTCAGGATGATATCCGATCCGGACCTTTGATCAATATCGATGAAACCCCGGTTCAGGTATTAAAAGAACCGGGCCGGTCGAACACCAGCAAATCCTATATGTGGGTGTATCGTGGAGGCGATCCGGACAAGCCGGTATTAATCTACTTCATGGTTTTTATATTCAGATAATTTATGGTAAAAAAGACATTGAAAAAAAAAAAGAAACATGGCAAGTATCCACTGAAGATATATAATTAAAAATATCGGGCCATTAATACACTATCAATATACTGTATTTAATAAAAATGGAGGTTCTTAATGAATGTTTTTTTCAAATTGTTATGTATTGCCATAATGGCCACACTCTCTTTTTCCGGATGTTCAAAGGATTCCGGATCTGATGAAGAATGGTCTGAATCAAACAAAAAAACAACTTTACTTTTTCAAAAAGGACAATATCAGGAAGCAATTGCAGAAGGGAAGAAGGCGCTGCAGTTAGCGGAAAAAATATTTGGCCCAGAACATAAAAATGTTGCGACTACACTCTTTAATATAGCAGGGAGCTATTATATTCAAGGCCAATATGATGAAGCTTCCCCCTTATTTCAAAGGGCATTACAAATCAATACCAAAGTTTTTGGCCCCCATTCACCAGAGGTCGCACCTATACTACAAGCGCAAGCCAGTATGGACTATATTCAAAATAGATTTTCTGATTCCAAGGAAAAATTTAATCAAGCTCTCGCTATTTATATCAAAGCCTATGATAATTCCCATCCCGCTATTCCAGGCATTCTTGAAAATCTAGCCGAGGTCAATAAGGTTCAATGCAAGTTAGATGCTGCAATCAATCTTTATAAAGAAGCCTTAAAAATAAAACCAGATAATGAGAATGCCCGTAAAAACTTAGAGGTTATTGAAACGGACAGAAAAAATATTGACGAACTGATCATGGGTTTTCAGGAAAAAATTTTATTAGAACCGAAGTCTTACATTTTTATTTGGCGACTTGGAAATCTGTATAGCACAAAAGGTGAAATCGATAATGCGATTAAACAATACAAACTTGCCCTCAATATTAATGCGAAATACTTTGATGCGCTTTATGATTTAGCAACACTATATATGGCGAAAGAAGATTATGAACAAGCTGTTGATGCTTACAAGGGGGCTTTTAATTTAAAAAATGACCGGTATGATGTTGCCTATAGCATAGCCATTGCCTATTCGAAACAAAAAAAGGTTGACGAATCAATAAATTGGTTAAAAAAACTGACAGAGAAAGGATATAAAGATTGGAAACGTCTGGAAACAGATACAGGATTAAATAACATTCGAGCTTCGTCTGAGTACAAGAATCTTATAAATCAGTTGAAGGGATCATAAATTCTGGACACAACCAGCTTTACTAGTCCAGCCTTGGTTTCTAAATTACGAAAATAATGACCGGCAAGGGTATCTGCCTGGCAAAGACGACCAGCCTCGGCATCCAACAGCTCGTTCAGTGCTCACTCCACTGAACCCCTGACAACCTTGTCAAAATGCCTGTTCAGCTGCTCTTGTTTGCTCTGGATAATCTGTCCTGTTTTTACCTCTTTGTTTTCCCGATTCGTTTTAGTATTATTCAATTGTAGCCCTCCTGGTGGTAAATGTTTATGTTTTCGTCGACACAAACCATACCAGATTGAGGGCTACACTTACACTTTCAAAATGAGCGAAATATTTTATACGTTATCTACACAAGAGGTACTTCTAATGACTGATATGAGAATACGTGATGCTCGATTGGACACTATCAAGGCGGTAGCTATCACTTTAGCTATTCTATGGCACTTACAACCAATCCAATTTATCGTAACTAAAACAACCGGTTTATTTACTAGGTTGCTTCAATTTGAAACAACACTTTTTTTTACACAAATCTCACTAACTGCAGTACCCCTGTTTTTCATCACTTCTCTTTACCTGTTTTTCAACAAAATGGAAATCGTTTCTTTTTCATATATAAAAAAAAGATATCAGCGTTTATTAGAGCTTTTTGTTTTCTGGACAAGCTTTCAGTTTTTGCTATTTTATATTGTACCATACTTTTTATATATCATTGGTTTTGAAAATGTCTCTCTTCCTCCCCAAATCAATTCAGGAATCTGGTCATTGATCATGAATGGGGGGCCGCAACTGCCTCTTGTCGGTGAATCTGTTTTTTATTACCTTTTTGTTTTATTAATATTAACTGGAATATCTTTTTTCATGTACACCCTGAAAAAGTTTAAGAGCACACTTACAGTTTTCAGCATAGTTTGTATCACGTTATACTTATCTTATTTTGAATATCTAAATTGTAATGGATTGTTAATTCATTATTGGGATATTCGTAATTTTCTTATTTATATCCCGATTTCCTATCTAATATATTCCAATAACCCAGAAAAATTAATTAGATATATCCCAATTCTTTTCTTTCTTTATTTCCTGTTTTCAGCACAAGATCTTTTCCTTCAATTCAATGGTGGTTATCTGCTTGAGAACAAATTGAGTATCTATGCCCGTGTATCTATCGTCTGTGGAGCATTGGCTATCTTCTGTTCTCTTTTTCAAATAAATAAAATTAAAACTAATAATACAATTGTATTCATTTCAAAATTTTCATTAGGAATTTTTGCGCTACATAAATATATACAATTATTTATTATAATTCTTTTTATAAAAGTAAACGGACTTAGCGTATTGGAAGAAAATTGGCCGATTGATATTAAAAAGCTATTAATTGGAACCTTTACTATTATTACAACATTACTGATTGTAAGTCTGTGCGGACGAACCCGATTTAAAAGGTTTTTGTCTTGAAATGGCAATCAGTGAGATTTCTAAATAAATTTTATTGCTGGGGGGCGCCGGGAACCCAAACGGTCCAGTAACGAATAACCTCTCCATTGTAGGCAGTGTGCTAAATGCTGCAAGAAATAGGATGGAGTGTCAAACCCAAATGGATAGATTTAATATGCATACAGATCATCGATTGAAGAAAGAAGATATAGTGCTGCTGTCATTAATAATTTTAGCCGTCTTGACGATATTCTACCAGACAACATCATATCCTTTTTGCAGCTTTGATGATGACCTTAATATAACAAACAACAGAAATGTTTCAAGTGGGTTATCAGTGAGTAATGTTCTATGGGCATTGAAATTTTCAAGCAGGGGGGATTTGCATTACTGGCATCCCCTGACTTCAATTACCCATATGATAGATTGCCATTTATACAAACTCAAACCTGCCGGACACCATGCGAGTAATATTTTGCTGCATATTATCAATACGCTGCTGCTATATTTTTTCTTAATGAAGACAACAGGCGCAAGATGGAAAAGCGCTTTTGTGTCAGCTCTTTTCGCTTTGCATCCGTTAACGGTTGAAACGGTTGTTTGGATTACGGAAAGGAAAAACTTATTGAGTACATTGTTTTTCTTGTTGTCAATGATTGCATACTCAAATTATGCAAAAACCAAAACTACATCCAACTATCTTCTCGTTTTTCTTTTTATGCTTCTCGGTCTCCTAAGCAAACCGATCTTGGTATTATTACCCTGTGTTTTTTTTCTGATGGATATATGGCCACTTAGACGAGTATCAGTTATAACAATATCAACCGAAACAGGACACAACATTTATTATTTATTTATTGAGAAGATTCCATTATTTGCTTTGTCCTTGTTTTGGTCTTACATAGCTTCCCTTTCAATGGAAAGAATAGGTGCTTCTATTACTTTTGAAGCTGTGCCGATGTCACTTCGTGCTGCCAATGCAATTGTTTCTTATTCTAAATACTTGCTTAAAATGCTCTGGCCCTTTGATCTTGGGATATACTATCCCTTTCCTCACACAATGCCTCCCCTTTGGCAAATTTTTTTTTCTGGCCTTTTTGTATTGTTCATATCTTTTCTTGCTGTTACATCTATAAACAAACGGCCCTGGATAACAGTTGGATGGTTCTGGTACTTGGGCACGCTTTTCCCTGCTATTGGGATCATGCAAAATGGCCTATGGCCGGAACTGGCAGATAGATGGACCTATATTCCTTCTATTGGAATCTACATAATCATAGCATGGGAATTGAACAAACTCCGTTACACTTTTTCGACCAATAAACAAATATTTAATTTTGCATACATAGTCTTTATTGTTCTATTCGCAACGCTAACATACAATCAGTGCTATTATTGGCGTGACAATATCTCTTTATTTCAACGCACTGCTAAGGTAACAACAAACAATTATGTCGCACTTGAAAATTTAGCAGCAGCCTTGATTGCGCAAAACAAACCAGACGAGGCTTTGAAATATCTAAAGAAATCAATTGAGATTCGACCTGATAATATTTTTTCCCTTAATATATTGGGGGATCTTTACTATGATCGCGCAGAGTATGAAAAGGCTTTAGTCCAATATAAAAAAATAATTGAAATTGTTCCCAAATCTTCGAAAACCTATGAGTCGCTTGGTAGCATTGCCTATAAAAAGGGGGAGCTGACTCAAAGTCTCAATTATTATCGTAAAGCTATCAAATTTAACCCACGTAATTATACCGCCTATCATGATATTGGTGTTATTTTTTCATCACAAGGTGATATTAAGCGAGCAATTTTATACTTTAGAATGGCGATTGCCCTACGCAGTGATCTTCCTGAATTCCATAACAGTATCGGATCTGCTTATGAAAAAAATAATGACCTGAATCATGCAATATCGCATTATCAAAAGGCCTTGTCTTTAAAACATGATTATGTTGATGCGCACAACAACTTAGGTTCTGCGTTGATGAAAAAAAAGAAAATTCATCAGGCATTTTTGCATTTTTCCAACGCATTTGAAATCGAAAAAGAAAATCCTAAAACACTCAATAACATGGGAATGGCACTATACGAACTCGGTAATCTCCAAGAAGCTATCAAATATTATGAGGATTCTATTCGTCTTGATCCGAACTTCGCTGATGCATATAACAACCTTGGGATAATAAAATACAAAGAAGGAAATATAAGAAAGGCGGTTGAGCTTTTAAAAAAAGCCGTTGAAATAATGCCGGATAATAAAAACTTCATGCAAAATTATAATATTGTAGTCTCCAAGGTTGAGGATGCGATAAATACCATTAAAAAACAACTTCAGAATGATCATAAAAACTCTCTGTTATACTATCAACTTGGTAAAATGTATTATATGATTGGAGATGAACAAAAAGCGATTGACCAGTATAAAATGGCCTTGGCAATAAGGCAGGATTTCATTCAGGCAAAGAATGCTTTAGAAACTATACTAAAATGATATATCTTTTATAATTATCCGATATTTTATACGTTATCCTGTACTTGTAACTACTCACGCCATGCCTTCTTTTTCTGATAAGTTAATAAGTGTTTGTGAAATTCCATTGAAAATTTTATCAGCCCTAAATTATCTGCAATCCTTATTGCCTCTTCCTGTATCTTTACCGCAGTATCAAACTCTTCCAATTCCGCATGGGCAGCCGCTAATGTATCCAGAGAAAGCGCGCCCGGGTTTAAATCAACTATGCGCTTCGCCAGAGACAATGCCCTCCCCCCATCCCTTAACCCCGGTTCGATACAGGTTGACAATAACCAGGAAAGGTTGTTCATTGCATCTATATGATCTGGATCAATTAAAATCGCCTGATTATAGTCTGTTATCGCTCCTTTGAAATCAGCCATTTTTTTACGGGCAACCCCTCTGTTGACATATGCATCTACAAAACCGGGGTCTTTCTCTAAGGCTGAAAAAAAATCATGAATTGCTTCCGGATAACGACCTTTTCGATAGGAATCTACACCTCTTTTTGTAAACGCTCTTGCAAAGTAGGGATTTCCCTGAAAAAGAAAAATTTCAGAATTGTGAGGTGTAAGCAGAAGTTGACTATAATTCCTGTTCTTCGACACGATGTATTCCGCAAAATCTTTATCCTGTGTAAAATAGTTTCCGCTTAAATAAAACTCTACTGCATGGTATCCATTGGCTATTTCACTCATCACGCCATCGATATAAAAAATATTACCGGATTGGGTCTGGTTGATGATGTTCTGAAAATCAGAGGTCACCGGATTTACTTTCTGCGCCGCAATGGCTTTACTCTGGTTGAAAGTGACATTGGCTGACAGAAACGTTCCGATGGAAAGCAGCAGTAGAAAAGGAAGAGACAAGTGGGCTCTCTTTTTTAAAATATTGAGTATCATATAGTAGAAAACAATCGGGATGCCGATATAATAGATGCTTTGATAGTCATGCGAGAAGGTATATCCCCTCATGGGATAAGCCCAAAGGAATCCCGAAACAAGTAATGTGAACAGCAGGAGTTTATCAGCCGCGAAAAAACACCCCAAAACAGATAGAACAAGTATGATTGCCCCCACCGCCTGAAAATTACCGCTTCGCATAAACATGTATGGAATCGACATGGCACCGATACGGTGGAACTGATCTTTTGTAAATCTCCCCCACTCCAGGTACTCATCATACTGTTTTCGAAATGTATCATCTTGGCCGATTCGACCTCTGGCCGACTGAAAACTGCCGATCTCCGTAATCGACTTGCCTGTCATGGATGCTTCATTCGCAAAATTGAAGCCCAACATCAGAAAACCGACTACCAAAGAAATAAAACCAAGCTTGACCTCATCACTTTTCAGGATACGCAGGATTGACCGGTTTCGGTAGAAGTTCGCTATAGTGGAGATCAGGATATAACCCAGCAGCATGCTGAAAACATGCCAGCCCAGGCATAGCCCGACGGCCGCCTTGATAAACAACTGGGTTTTTCTCCGGTACCGATGATACATGACAATGCCATGAAATGCCATGACAAAACCGAAAAGTGTGGGTGTGTCATTGAAAATCATGTCATTGTAATACTGCAAATAAAAAGAAGAAAAAGAGAACAGGGTAACGGCAAGCGCCGTAATATGGCTTTTGGTCAATTCATACATCGATAGAAAGACAAACAGGATCGATCCGATAAAAAACAGGTTCATTACCTGTCGGGCGATTATGATTTCCATGCTGAGATCAGGAGAGAATATATCCATAAACAGCTTGATAAATAGAAAAGCGGTAACCGGAAAACGGCTGTAGGCATTGTAGGATACTTCTTCCTTGCTGTTGATGAAGACGCTTTCATACATCGCGAAATTGTGGCTGCCGGAAAGATTTTTCGCCAAGGTTGCTCCGTGGGAAGATAGAAAACCATGGTGCCCGATATCAAAACCAGCCTGATTGTTCTGCAATATAAGTATAGACACGGTAGTCAAAATCAGTACGAAAAATGCCGCATTTCTTGAATCCAGTATTTCGAGCATTCTTTTTATCATAACAACAATAAGCCTTTTATATATTGTTACAGTATATTAACCGTTACACTAAAAAATTCAGGGCCTGGAAATCGAAACGCAATCCCATTGAAACGGTTGTTTGAATCAAATCGAAAGGGTGCGTCATTCAAAAAACCATCGTAGTACTTATCGTAAGGTTTATCATCTAACATATAGAACCATTTATCATCCTTTTTTGCCGAATATACCAGGTGCATACTATCAGGGCTATAGACCAATGGCCCCACATTTTCCCAGAATGCGCCTTCCTTGCCGTCGGCGACAACAAACGCTTGTTTATCACTTATTGCGTTGTAAGCAAAATGTTTGGAATCACTGCTGAAGACCATTGTATCCACCCAGTCGTAAGGCATGCTTTCATCGGAATCCGACACAATATACCATTTATTGTCACGAAACCCTTTATAAGCAAATCTTGCGCTGTTTTTGCTGAATATGAAATGAGCAACCCTGTCAAAGGCCGGCCCGACTCCTTTTTCGGTGACAATATACCAGTTACCACCCTTCAAAACACTATAAGCATAATGTTTTGAATCCGGGCTGAACTGGAAGAAGCCGGGTTGATCAAACGATATCCCTTCTTGGTTTTCAAGAATAAAATTCCAAACACCTGCTCTTTTAAGTGCATATGCAAACCGGGTTGAATCCGGACTATATGTCTGCAGTCCCGCCATATCACCGGAAGGAGTTTTCTGGGCATTGTTCACGGCAAACCAATTTCCTTTTTCCATCGCAATATAGGCAAGATTCCGGGAATCCGGACTGAAAATCAAATTTGCCGCGCGGTCATAAAATTTGCTTTTTTTATCGTCCCTGACAACAACATATTTGCTGCCTATTTTTGCAACATATGCGATATGTTTTGAGTTGGATGCGAACTGCACCTCATTGATCGCAGCGCATATTATCAGTTCTTTACCGTTCACAACCAGAACCATCTGTTTTTTTTGCAGGCCGATATATGCTAAATTCTTTGAATCAGCACTATAAATCAAACCCGTAACTTTAAATATGCCGTCATATCTTTTACCAACCCTGTTATTGTGAACAATATAGTGGGAATTGCCATTTTTTACGCGATAGGCCACAGCGGCTCCATCCGGGCTGAAGACAACATTATCGACCGCATCATACCAATCACCTTCCCTGCCATCGATTACAGCCGCCATTTTTCCGTTTTTAACGGCAACAAATCCAAAACGGTTCCGCAGCGGACTGAAAACGATAGAGTCTTTGCTGATCGTATCATAAGTGGAACTATGCCATTGATTAACGGCAACCTGCATTCCTGCGGTTGTTTGATACACATATGCGATTGAATTGTTCTGAGAATCAGTTTTTATAGACCCTGCGATTAACTTGGAATTTTGTGGCGGGATGCTGATTGATATAGGAGGCGTTTCAAATAGCAGATTAAGGTCGGCGTAGGCACTTGCACCTTTTATCGATTCAGCGGCAACGCCGCAAAGAATAAGCAGGACCAAAAGGTGTACATTTAGCTTGGCTGTTTGATACACAATCTCTAACGCCTATATACCGTCTGCAGTATTGGCCCAAACAAAATGATAGGATATAGATTAATAATTTATTTTATTTTTACATCCAGTCTATATAATTCACTTCCATCAGCAACGTTTTTAAAAACGAAAAAATGGCAATATTGTGGCGAACTGAATATTACCTCTGAACCTGCAAGTGTACCGTCAAACGTGGTTTCCCCTTCCTGGCCGTTAACCACGACAAAATACTTGTCATTTCGTTTTGCAGTGTAAACAAATATTTTACCATCCTCACTGAAACCACCTATACCAAGGCTATCATACTGTTTACCCTCATTCCCATCCAGATTAAAGAACCATTTATTATTTTCATAAATGGCATAGGCTAACCGTGATTCTTTGGGACTGAATATCGGCGTGCCGACATTTTTATATGCCTTTAATTCCTGATTATCAAAAACAATCCGCATCATATCATCGTTTGTTTTTACACGATAAGCCAAGTGCAAGGAGTCATCGCTAAAAATTGGATTATAAACGACAGAATACTTTTTTTGCTCCTTCCCATTCACAACCATAAACCATTCATCACCATCTTTTGCATTATACGCAAAACGGGATGAATCCTTACTGAACACGGGAAGCGAACAATTTTCATACGGTCCATATTCTGTCCCATTATGAATTATTGAGAAATCACTTTTTGATTCTCCGCCTTGAAAAGTGTAATGCTTAGAGTCAGGACTGAATTTAAATTTTTCCACAAAGGGAAACGACCCAATTTTTTTTTCATTCAAATAGATCGTCCACATTTTTGTTTCTTTATCAAACACCGCGGCAGCAAGCTGGGTCGAGTCCGGGCTATAAGTTGTCATTCCTATTAAATCGCCCGATATGCTGGTTTTTTCCCCATCCTGCACCACGTAAAAGCGTTGCTTATCTCCAGCAATATATGCTAAGTGTTTTGAATCCGGACTCCAGACAATGTTAAACAGGATGTCGAATCCAGGGCCTTCCTTTTGATTGTCGACAATCAGATGCTGCTTCCCATCTGATAGCATGGCAATATATGCAAGATGTCTTGAATCAGGGCTGAATCCCATCTCCTTGATTGTCAGCAGTTTTCGTCCTTTTCTATGATTGATAACCAGATACACATCGATATTTTTATTTTCTGTTAACGATGCCAGGTAAGCGAAGTGCTTGCTATCCGGACTGAACTGAACCTCCCAAATTTTATCAAATCGTGGTCCAAGTTTTCCATCAACAACCAGATGCACATCCTTCCCATCAATCCCGATATAAGCCACCCTATCCCCATCAGGGCTGAAAATAGGAGTTGGTAAAACAATATTATCCCATGACTTTCCAGCATCCCCATTAACAGAAACAATACTTTTTTTATCCTTATTAGCCACATAGGTCATCTTTGACTGATCGCTGTTGTATTTAATCGAATCTTTAAAAATATAATGATCTTTTGTACTTTTCCCGACCGGTATCAGTTGTTCGGAAAATAGTCTTTCTGAGTTGCTATCAGAGGCTTGACTTGGTTCCCAACCGGCGGCAGTGGTTGCACAAATCACCAAACTATATAAAAGTACGCGAAAAGTAAAATATCTCATATTCTTATTCCCCATTACCAGATAATCTCCTATTTTCATAATCGTAAAAAATGTAAAAAACCATAAAAAATAAAACCGTTTTTGTCAAGTTGGGCTGTTCCCCATTTTTTCAGATCAGTTACGTTTCAAAACAATCGTGGCAAACATCGCCCACGTTCCTATCCAGGGATTTAAAAATGCTTCAAACCTCTTGCAGAAATCAAATAGAAACCCCGGAACAAAATTTCGCAACGTCACCCCTCCGGATAAAAGGTAGATGAAAGGGGTATGGAGCTGAATGTCAAGTATCCGCCATTCTGCGAACTCCCTGGTAAAAACTTCTCTATCTCGCTGAAAAACAATCCATGGCAATGCTGAATTCGCCTGTGTAAGAGGCGCTCCTTTAGCGAAAGTCCATTCATTGCTTTTGGCATCAAACGGTTCATGGTGCAGATGACCATAAACAATACTTGACCACCATGTCACCCAAGGCTCAATCATAACAATAACACCTCCTCGCGATACACAGGTTGCAGCTTCCCTGAAGAACGTTTTCACATCCGGCAAATGATGAAGCACATCCACCATAACAATTCCACTAAGGCTGTTTTTTTGAAACGGCAGACTTTGACCATCCAATACGACACGGACTCCCTGTATGTTGAGTATTTCGGATGTAATTAAATTCGGAATATATTTCTCCAAAAAGCCACTGCCGGATCCTAACTCAAGTATAGATCCATTTCTATCAGCAGGTAATGCTTGTAATATGAAAGAATACCAGTTTTCATAAATCTGTTTTAGGTTTTTTTTTTCATTAATTATGGTAAAAACGCGAGAAGCTGTTTCCGGTGAATCCAGATCAACATCCCGCATAAGGGGATGGGTCAGAATTTTTTTCAGCCTGTTCAACATTTTTTTATCTCAACCACATAGGGAAATGCTATTCTCTTGAATACGCCTTGCATACCCCAAAAAATCATTTCCGCAACTCATGAAATTTTAAGGCCATTTTTTTATATTCCGAACTGTTTCTAACAATTTCCATATCCCGATCAGTTCTTATAAGTTCCCAATTACTATATCCTTGATCAATCGCTTGATGTAACCATTGAACCGATTCGGCAATTTTATTTTCCCGTGCATATAAACATGCTATATTGTAGTATATATTTACCTTTCGGGGGTACATTTTCAAATACCCTTTATATACATCGATTGCCTCCTGATAATCGCCCTTTTCAGTGAGGATAAAAATAATTGAATTTAAAGCCTGCACCAAACCAGGATTCAAATCCATTGCCTTTCTGAAATGATGCAGTGCTTCTTCCGACCTACCTGCTTGCCTGAAAAGTTGTCCTAATTCAAAATAAATTTTATCATCGTCTGCAGTCCCACGCAACTTCTTCTCTAAATCCTGGATCTGTATTTCCATCTGTTCCTTTAAACGATAAGCTTCATTAATTAGCTGCTGCGTATTGGACAGATTGGGTTTTTTCTGCAATACGTTTTGATAGCAAGAAATCGCTTTCGCAAAATTTCCTTTAAGAAAATAAGCATCTCCCAAATTTTTTTGAACTACTACAAGGTTAGGATCTTTCTGTAATGCTATTTCAAAGTGGGATATCGCTTCATCCAAATGTCTTTTCTTAAGCAGTATCGCTCCATAATTATTATATGCTTCTGAAAGATCGGGTTTAAATTGAATCGCTTTCTTGAAATGAGTTATGGCAAGTTCTTCCTGCCCCATTGATTGATATATATTTCCTATGGTGTTATGGGCCTCCGCATATTCAGGGTTGATAGCAAGAGCCTGTTTTGTATAATCCAGAGCATCTTTATATCTCCCAAGGCCCTTCAAGGAACGTCCAAGGTGAGTGTATATCTCCTGAGAAAGAGGTTTAAACTGTAACGCCTCCTTATACATTCCAATTGCATCGATTAATTTCCCCGCTTTTTCATACGCAATTGCCGAATTGATTAATATTTCAAAAGAATCAGGATTCAACTGTTTTGCTTTTGTGATATGATAAATTGCTTGCGGAATATTATTCAGTTCAAGCAGTGACATCCCCAGCAGGCAATGTAGGTTAGCATCGTTTTCTTTGATGTCTATTACTTTTAAAAAGTATGATATTGCCTCCTTATATTGCTGTTGTTTATACAAGCAGAGAGCATAATTGCTGTACGAATTTGTAAATGATGGGTCCAATTCAATTGCTTTTTGTAAGTACGCCATTGGAACCCTGAGATCACTTTCTTTTTTAATTATTAATGCGTTAGCCAGGTTGTTATAAGCTATAACATTATTTTTCGTAGCTTTAATAACGTGTTCAAACAGCGTGATACTATTCTTCCAAAAACTTGTTTGGACATAGGATATCACACTAATAACAATAAAAAAAACACATGCGAAAACAGGTATTGCTCTCGCAACTATCTTGCTGGAACGAAAGATAGTTGATACCCCCCAAGCAATCATTATGTAAATTCCTATTGAAGGAATATAAGCCCATCGGTCAGCCATTTCCGGCCAAAGTCCGTTTTGTGCAATTCCAATCATAGGGAATAACGTTCCAAGATACCAAAACCATCCAACCAACAACCATGGAAATATTTTCCATTTTTTTACAACATAGATTGTAGCACTGCTTAAAACCAAAGACGCTACAGTGATCTGCCAAACAGGCGGCATCTGAGTAGGATATGGATAGAATATGGCCAGATTAAATGGCCAAAGCATTTTTCCTATATATTTCACATAAGAAATTAGCGCATTCGCAATGCGAAGATCCATAGAGACTGTAATATCTGATACCATTATTCCAAGACGCTGGTTAGAATGGATTGATAAATACGTCCAAGCAACCGAAAGAAAAAGCAATGGGATCTTTTCAGCAATGAGATGATAATTCTGAGATAATGAGAAACCAGAGTCTCGATATGTTATCCTTCCTAATGGCCAAAAATCAAGCAACATAAGTACAAATGGTAAAGTAATCAGAGTTGGTTTTGCAAAAAGCCCCAGCAACATGGAGAAAAATACGGCTATAAACCATTTCACAGAAGGTTTTCTCACATAACGAATGTATAACAATAGTGTAAGAAACCAAAAAAAGGTACTTAAAAGATTTTTTCTTTCTGCAACCCAAGCAATTGACTCTACGTTTAAAGGGTGCAATGCGAAAAGTGCAACCACAAAAGCACTTTGCCATATTTTCCTTGTAAGGGAAAATAGAACAATAAACAGTAAAATTACATTTAACAGATGCAATAGAAGGTTCGTTAGATGATGCCGGCCAGGAGACAGGCCGAAAAGCCGGCAGTCCAACATGTGCGAAAGTGTGGTTAACGGATGATAATAATTTCGCTCACCATTTGTTGAAAAACGGAATACTCTTGACAAAGCATCTGTAGTTATACCGTTGATGACATATTTATTATCGTATACATATTCATTATCGTCGAAATTGATAAAATCATGATTGAAAACTTGCGCATACACAGCAATAACAGACAAGCATATAAACAAAACAATATAAATCTTATAGCCTGAATTGTTTTCATTCGATTGAGACTTCAACTTCAACATAACAACAATACTTTGAATCCATTTAAAATATTATTTTTATTTAGATTTGGTGCCCATCCTTACACTTCATATAAATTTAATTCTTTTTGCTGCAAACAATACCATTTTCAGTAACAACCAGCCGTGGCGCCATCGGCTGATATTGGTATCCCCATAAACCCGTTCACGATATCGAATTGGTATTTCCTTGAACTTCAGTTGCAATTTTGAAGCTCCAAATATAAGATCAAAATCTCCAAACGGATCAAAATCTCCAAAGTACTTCCTATTGTTTGCTATTGACGCATAGTCTTTCTTATATAAAACTTTTGTCCCACATAAGGTATCTTTGATTGGTTGCCCCAGTAACCATGAAAAAGCCAGACTGAAAAACTTGTTGCCGAGAATATTGAAAAACCGCATCGCTTCACCCTCCATGGGATAAACCAATCGGACACCATTAATAAATTCGCCTTGCCCTGATACAAGCGCATCCAAAAAACGTAGCAAATCTTCCGGTGGAACTGTTAAATCCGCATCAAGAATCATCAGAACATCACCACCGGCCTTTTCAAACCCAAGGCGAACCGCATCACCCTTTCCTTTTCCCGGCTGCTTAAACAGCTTACATTTGATATCTGGAAATTCACTTATCTTTTGTTCTATTATCCCGAAGGTATTATCAGATGAGCCGCCTTCAACAAAAATTATTTCCGTCGACTTTCCCATTTGGGGAATACGTTTAAAGATATTTTCAATATTTCCGGCTTCATTACGGGCAGCGACCACTACGGAAACCACCGGGTTCTGCCTCGTTCTAATCTCCTCTGCTGTTAATTTGGGCTTGGCAACGATAAAATTGGTTAACGCCAACCATTGGAATGGTATAAAATTAACAACCGCCTTGTTCATTACCCCTGCTATAAATGGGACATCCAGTGGAAATAAAATTTTGGGATTTCGGCCCACGATTTCAAACCCCGATAATTCCAATAGATTTGTAACATCGTGTGGTGAGAACCAATTCTGTTCCAACACATCAAACCCAAGATGCAAGTGTTTTACGATCCCTAATGGAATTCGCCATAAATTGTTATACAAATTCAAAACAAGTCGCGAACCCGGGTGAACGAGTGCTCTTATTTTATTGAACACCGTTTGTACATCCCAAAGATCGTTTACAAGGTCGGACAGAACAATGAAATCAAATTTTTCATTAATCTGCAATTCCTGTGCATCGGCCTGAATAAACTTCAAGTGTGGATATTTTGCACCTGCTTTTTTGATCATCTCACCCGAAAAATCTACCCCAACGCCATAAGAAGGCTCAACTGCATTCAGCAGTTCTCCAATACCGCTTCCCAATTCAAGGACCCGCATCCCGGATGGAATAAGGAACCTGTAATATGCTTGCAGTAATTTCTGATAATACGCACCGATCCTATCTGATTTTTCTTTTTGGGATGACACATTATCCCAATGAGTACTTCTTTTATTTTGATAAAGCAGTCGGGCGGAATCCATATAACCATCTACCTTTTTAAAATCTTTTTTGCTTCCGGGGTGTTTGTCGAACCAGGGGAACTCAATTTCTGTAAAATCTTTTTAAAATCATTCGTATTTTTCAATACCGACAAATCCGGATCATTCATAATTTGATCTCGATTTTGGTAACCGGCATCAACCGCTTTTTGCAGCCATTCCATTGCATTGTGGGTCATATCCTGCCTGGCGTATAAACAGGCGATATTATATAGATACACCTTATTCCCCGGATCCAGTGCGCTAAGTTTCATAAAATATTGTATTGCCATGTCATTATCTTCTTCTTCCATATGAATCAATGCCATTTCCAGCAACACGGCAGCAGCATCCGGTTTTTCATAGAGGATTTGCTGGAAAAGCGCAATAGCTTCGCTGTATTGTTCGTTTTTTTTATACATCTTCCCCAGCTTGATTCTCAGGTGCAAATTATCCGGTTCTCGATTCATTGCAAGGTGAAGATTATTGATCAGATCGATAACCTTCTTTCTCAGTTCAATAGCTGCTTCCAAATTTTTTTGATAGTTACAATCATGAGGGCTGTATCTAAGCGCTTCTCTGAAATGAGTAATCGCCTTTTTAAATCTATCTTGCTTAAGTAAAGCTGCGCCTATTCGATTATGTGCAAAGTGAGAACTTGGATTCATTTCTATTGCTTTGTTATAAAAAAAAATTGCTTGTTGTAAATCACCTTTTGCGGCAGCAATATCCCCTAACAGCGAATACGCACTTTCTAATTCCGGTTTAATATTCAATGCCTTATTGCACAATTCCAATGCGTCCTCATATTGCCCTTTGTGAAGCAGAATAAAAGCGAGATTGACATACGGATCAGCATAATTGGGGTTGATTTGAATTGCCGCCTGGTAATAAAAAATTGCCGGATCAGGCTTCCCGATACTTTCGAGGGCTACGCCTAAATTGTTCATCGCAATTACATTATTTCCTTTGTTTGTAATCGCTTTTTTGAAATGCTTTATTGCGTCATCGGTTTTGCCTCTATTTCTCAGAACGATACCATAGTTGTTATTTGCTATGTAATTATCATCCGACACACTTAATGCATGCTTGAAAAGCATCTCACTGTCTCTCCAATAGCCCACTTGTTTCCAGGAAGCCATTGCCAGAATGAGTAAAAAGCAAGCTGTCAAAGCTGCTAAAAAAGACTTTATATTTCCATTCGATTGTCCGGTTAGAGAAGATACTCCCCACGCTATTATTATATATACACCGATAGACGGGAAATATACGAACCGATCTGCCATGGCATGACCGCCCAACTGTACGATTCCGATTACAGGCAATAATGTTCCTGTAAAAAAAAACCACCCGACAAAAAGCCATGGAGCGTCCTTACTTTTCCGAAGAACAAAAAGAGTAAAACTTACAAGCAACACTATAGCGACTATTGTTTTTCCAATTATTATTTTACCGGGATGAGGATAAAACACCATAAGATCAAAGGGCCAAATAAATTTTTGCAAGTATGCGACATAAGATACCAGGGCATTTGAAATTCGGACAGTGACAGGGAAATAGGATAAGGACTTTATTGCCCCCCCTTCCTTTTGGACATAAACAGTTATGATGCATGATAGTACGGACAAAAAAAACAGAGGGATTTTTTCGAGAATTAAAAATGGCAAACGTCTTGCGGTCGTTGAAAACAAAGAACCGACAGCCGGCAAATAACCGGTATTATGATTTTTTTCATGGAGTTCCATTAACTCCATTCGTTTCAGCGGCCAATAGTCGAACAATAGAAGCACAAATGGCAAGGTCACCAACATGGGCTTGGCCATGAGGCTAAAACCCATAAAAAGGAAAACCGGAATATAATGAAGAATTTTCCTGTTTTCCGTATATCGGATATAATACCATATCGACAGCATCCCCCAGAAAGTACTCAGGACATCTTTTCTTTCCGTTATCCAGGCTACAGATTCTACGTGGATTGGGTGAATTGCGAATATACAGGCAATAAAAGCACTTCGATAATGAAAGCCAGTCATCCGTTTCAAGATAAAATATAAAAGCAGTGTATTGAAAAAATGAAGAAGAACATTTGTCAGATGAAACCATCCGGGGGATTCTCCATGGAGCTGATAATTGAGCATAAAGGATAGCCAGACCATTGGCTGCCATGTACCCCAATAGGATGAGGTGAAAGCCCATTTGATACTCTCAAGTGTGAACCCGGATTGAATATTTTTATTCTCATATACATTTACATCATCATCTAAATTCACATAGTCGAAATTCAGAACTTGTGAATATGAAAACAATATAATTACAATAAGAAACAAAAATATCCCATTCTGAAATCGAAAAAGTCGCTTAAAAGACATTGCAATTTGTTTCATATTGTTAGCCGGGTGCTGCATAGCAATTTGAATGTATATATTGCGTTCCGACAGAATTAGGTGTGCAGGAGGTATCTCCGCCACAATCTCCACAGGAAAAGAAAAAGGAAGTTAGTGCAATAAGGGTGATTGGAAAAAAATAATTCCTATATGGGGTATTCATCATTGACAACTATTATCAATATTTTTAAACATAAACAGTGTTAACATCGGAGTGGCTTTTTTGTCAATTGGAAAGTACTCCTGAGGTGCTGTAATGCCGTTTCCGCGAGTGATAATCAAGAATAGTATAATTCAATTTATCAGAAGGTTAAGTCAAGGGTTGTGTTTGAGTAAAAAAGAGAATAATTTGAGAATAATTTGCTTGACATATTGGCGTTATTTATGTTAAACAATGTTTACCTATAGGAATAGGCATACGATTTTACAAAGATATCGGTGGTATGAAAAAAATTATACTCATTACTATTGCCCTCTGTGTAATTCCACTCAGTTCATTTGCATTAGACCAAATGAAAGATTCAGAGTTGGATCAGGTGACTGGTAAGTTCGGAACAAGTGCGATTAGTGATGCAAGCGCTCTTTCCGCTCCTGTAGGTGATGCCGGCGCAGTTGCAGGCAATATGTCCCCAGCAGCCGAACCAGCCTCCATCGGTGCGAATGCGATTTTGGAAGGTTCATACTATAGCGACAGGGCAAATGAAGTCACCTCTTTCACGACCTATTTCGTCAATACCGGTGATGTGGTCAGAGCGCCGGGCCTTGGTTTTTTCTAACATTCCCTTAACCACGTTATAATTTCAACGGTTAACTTATTGACCTCTCATTCTTTGAAACGTTAAGTCACGCCTACAAAACAGGGATTGGATGATCTCACAAGAAAAATATCAGGGGGATTGTTGTGATCCGGCATCCAGTCATTTCAACAGGTTCTGGACTCCGGTTTTCACCGGAGTGACGGAATTGGTAGTTTCAACAGGTTCATCAATGCTAAGATTTAAAAAAAAGAATTGACAATCTGACGAGATACATGTAAACAATGTTTATATATAAAAATATTGATTTTTAGCTTTTTTATTTATGAATACCAACACAACAAAACTGTTTATCCTGATATGCTTTTTATTGTTCTCATGCGGCAATGATAACAACAGCCAAAATGACAATTCATCTGCACCCCAGAATTATGAAGGGCTCACAACCATTCAGTTTAAATACAGTCGTTCTGACGAAGCGATAGGCAGACCGAGCTCCTACGAAGCAGCAATCTATGATGAAAACGATAGCAAAATTTTTTCCAAAACATGGTCATCACGTGAATTCTCACAGGCACTAAAGAACGATGAGGAAGAGGATGGTTTGATACTGCTGGAAAATGTCCCTGCAGGTCAATATCGAAATCTGGTAATTCTAGGAAAAAATTCATATGGAGACTTAATTCTCCGTGGTGAAGTTGAAGCCAGTATATCAGCATCCCAAGTGAATCCTACCTTAAATATAACGGCTGAAGACTTTAAAGTAACATTATTGGAACCATCTAATTTATCAGTCAGCACATGGGAAAACCTACCTGATTTTCTTTGGGAATCAAGTAATGCAGAAAAATATATTGTTCGCATTATGTATTCCCCGGAAAATATCATTACAGAGACCATTGATACCAATTCACCCTTTCCAGCCTCACTTGTCTCCAGAATTTTCAAAGGTCCCGTCCCGGAAATAATAACATCCTCTTGCCCCGACACCGGCCAGATTCAGTACTTTGATTATGAAAATTCGTCATCCGATTTCAATTTCAATCTCGATCAAGACTATTATGGCCAAGATGCACACTATAGCAAATTTCAACAATCATATACAGTAATTGAATACGATGGCAAACAGCTATTTGAAACCAGCAACACGCCCCAAAAATATGTTTGGGATGTCATCCCCGTTGACAGATATGGCAACGCCGGAGCTCCTCCACGCCGTGCCTTTACTTTCTCGATTCTCTGGCCTATTACCAGGGATAATAATACCGGCCTCATGTGGGCGCTTAAAACCCAGGAAGATGGATCAACTCACGACACAAGCATGATATACACATGGCAGGAAGCGAATGCCCTCTTGGATGAGATCAACAGTCAGGCATATTGTGGATTCACCGACTGGCGCATCCCGAACGTACAAGAGCTTTCTTGCCTTTTTACCTGTGATTCCAGTAAGAACAAACCGCAATTGCAATACTTCCCGAACACATCCCCGGCCGAATACTGGACAAGTGCTGTGTTGAATAACTACTCAACCCCATTTGAACCGGATCTCAGCGTTTGGCGCGTCGATTTCTCCAGCGGAAAAATTAGTGAAAAAAACCTTTCTACCGAACCTGCGAGAGTCCAATTTGTCCGCGGAGAGCCAATCACCTCCATCCTGACCGACAATGGTGACGGTACGATTTCCGATTCAGGATCAGGACTGATGTGGTCGAAAACAGTTGCATTGCCAGGGACCAACGGGACCTGGAAGGAAGCGCTTCAGTATTGTGAAGGATTAAATGACATTTACGACGATTGGAGACTGCCGAACAGAAATGAGCTGATATCCATTATCGATTACAGTCGCAACAAACCCAATGATCCTGCTGCGATCGATCCGTTGTTCGTTGATTCAAATTATATCGCCAATGAAGACCTGAGCCTTCAATATTGGACCTCTACAACCGATGTCAACAATACAAACAACGCTTATACCGTAAACTTTAGTAATGGTGAGGTCAACACCAATAACAAAGGGTTTGCTATAATGGTACGCCCTGTCAGATATATCCAGTAAATCCGACTTGTATTCCTTTTTTTTCATGCAATATTCCGCATCACCTCACAATAACGTCTCCACCCGAAAAGACCATTGCAAATTAAGATCAGGTGTGCTATCGGGTATTATGCGA
>DYJC01000037.1 GCA_020723305.1 Desulfosudis oleivorans | reverse complement strand
GATTGACATGTTCATTCCGGAAGGGTTACTGCATTTTTAGGACGGCCATGACATCAAGGTGTTCCTTCTTTTCAGCCTTTATCATGATCACAGAGCTGAGAGAGAGAGGAGTGATAATGTTCTCAAACCAGAGAACGGCTATGAGTGCCATGTTGATCAGATTGAAAAGCAGTGCGCATGCCGGCGAGACTGAACGAGGGAGCTTTCTGGGAAGTGAGGATTTTCCGGCAGACTTCTTTTTCAGGAATAATGAATAGGCTATGGCTGCCGGAGGCATGATGCATCTCTCCAGAAAGCCTAGAACCTTTGTGATGTTCTTCACGTGGAATGATTCCTGGGTGAGCAGTGAATTGATCTCGGAGATTTCATACCTTCTGAAATGGCCGACGAGATCATCATCTGCTGCATAATATGATTTTTTATGGGGGACGGTGACGACCAGGCACGCCTGTTTCGCAAGAACCCGGCAAAGCTCCTTCAATACCATCCTGTCGTCCGGTATATGCTCCAGCACTTCTGAGGCAACGGCATGGGTGAATACCCCTTCCTTGAAAGGGAGATGCTTGCAGTCAGCAACAATGAATGCATTAGAGGGCATGGATTTTTTCATGGTCCGCATAGCATGCAGGGATATGTCTGAATAGACGGTTGCATGGTTTGAGGTAATCATGGGTGATATCCCTGAGCCGATCTCCAGTACCCGCCCAATCTTTTCATTAATGAAAAGCTGGTTTACCGCTCGTTTTCTGAGCCTGTAGTTATAGAGATAATTTTTCAGGTTCAGGTATTCGTCAATCAGAAAGAAAGCCTGAAAGCGGGATGATCTGTCCTCGGCGTGTGTGCCTGTTCTTTTATCGGTCTGCATGGCTAAAAGGATTTCCTGTGGAAGTGAACGGGATGATGTCTCTTCATGGAAGTTACTTCGGAGACGGCTTTGGTGGGAATATGGAATATCCCAACATATTCATTTTTTCTAGACTATACCAGGTGGCTGTATGAATGCGGCCGATGCCATACTTTAGGCTTCGATAGAAAATGATGATATCCCCTTTTTCCTTGAGCGAGATGTTATAGCAGGATTTCTGGTTGCCGCCGTACCCCTTGTTTCTTTCATGCCGATGATAATCGCTAAGGGAAGAGTCCGTGCTATCTCGACGGTTCCGTCTTTGCTGTTGTCATCCACCACGATAACCTGGTCCTGCGGCATCAGAGGCTGGAGTATGAGTCATCAACACCCGATCTTCCGCCCCGGATATGATTTCAATCCGGTTTTTCTATGAAATCCGGACAAATGGATTATATTTTTTTTCCTTGCCGATCGTGGTTTGAGGTCCATGACCGCAATATACCCTTGTATGATCATCCAGCAGGAAAAGCTTTTTTTGAATGCTTGAAATCAGGGTATCATAGTTTCCCCCGGGCAAATCGGTTCGTCCAATGGAGCCGGCGAAAAGGGAGTCTCCCACAAAAACATGGCCATGGGTATAAAAAGAAACCCCTCCCGGAGAATGTCCAGGAGTGTGGATCACTTTCAGTGATTGTTTTCCAAAGGAAATGACATCCCCGTCTGACAGTTCCTTATCTGCATCCGGAGAGTTTTGAGCATAAAGGCCAAACGAAGCGGCAGCCATGGACAGGTGGCTGAGCATGGGAGCATCCAGAGGATGGATCATCAAATCCGCTCCGGTTACCTCTTTCATTTTGCCATTTGCACCCACGTGGTCAAAATGTCCATGAGTATTTAAAATATGTTTGACTGTCAGTTGGGAATTTGCCAGCGCGAGCAGTATTTTATCCGATTCATCACCTGGATCGATTACAACTGCTTCTCCTGTGTCATCACATCCAACAATAAAGCAGTTTGCCATGATCGGCCCAACGGCCAGTTCCTTAATAATCAAATCAACCTCCTGTTGAAAACTTGTTATCCATAGATTACCGGTTTTTAGCCTGTTCAATCAATTCAAGGATACTGGTAACCTTGTCCTTGGGTTTCTGGTTCACCAGTTCCTGGAAATCTTCTGCGGAAAGGGTTTTTTTCAAATAGCTTTTGATATCAAAACATTCCCACCAGCAGTCAATCACCTTTCCGCAGGGGCGGTGGTTTTCATTGCATTTCATGCAATAGGAAAGTGTAACCGGGCTGCCCAGTCTTGGGCAGCGCCGGATTTGATTTTCTATTTCTGGTTCCATTGCAAATTAACAAACCAGGTGCCACCATTTGCAAGGCTCCTGGTTCCCGGATCACCGGCTTTTGATAATTGCCGGTTTTGGGAAATCGGCAAATACTTTTTCCGAAGCCAGCATTTCCGCTTCGGAGAGCTCAAAATTGCCCAGTTCATTGGACAGATACTTGTCATATGCCATCAGATCCAGCAGCCCGTGTCCGCTCCAGTTGAAGAGGATCACTTTTTCTTTTTTCTCGGCTTTGGCTTTCAACGCTTCGTCGATAACACATGCAAGAGCGTGGTTTGTCTCTGGAGCCGGGATAATTCCCTCGGATCTTGTCACGATCACTCCAGCTTTGTAAGCATCAAGCTGCGTCACGGCTTTGGGTTCAATCAGACCCTCCACAACCAGTTGGCTGACTGTGGGCGCCATTCCATGGTATCGAAGGCCGCCGGCGTGGAAAGGCGGCGGAACAAAGGCATGCCCCAGGCTGTGCATGGGCAGAAGCGGAGTGTATCGAGCCGTATCTCCATGATCATAAACAAAAGGCGCTTTGGTCAAGGTTGGACAGGCTGCCGGCTCGACTGGATAAATTTCAACCTTTTTCCCATTGATTTTGTCCAATACAAACGGGAAGGCAATACCGGCAAAATTGCTTCCGCCCCCAGCACATCCGATTACGATATCCGGATAGACTCCGATTTTTTCAAACTGTTTTTTGGCTTCAAGGCCGATGATGGTCTGATGAAGCATGACATGGTTTAATACAGATCCTAGCGAGTAACGGGTTTCGCCGGATTCATCGGTTACAGCCGCTTCAATGGCTTCGCTGATCGCGATTCCAAGGCTGCCCGGAGTATTGGGATCTTTTTCAAGGGCATCCCGACCGGCTTTGGTTTCATGGCTCGGGCTCGCCACACATTTTCCACCCCATGCAGACATCATGGATTTCCGATATGGTTTCTGGTCAAAGCTGACACGCACCATAAACACTTTGCATTCAAGTCCAAACTGGGAACAGGCAAAAGATAAGGCACTTCCCCATTGTCCTGCACCGGTTTCCGTCGTGATCCGTTTGATTCCAAATTCTTTATTATAGTATGCCTGGGGAACGGCAGTATTTGGTTTATGACTTCCGGGAGGGCTTACGCTCTCATTTTTGAAATAGATTTTAGCAGGGGTACCCAGTGCTTTTTCAAGTGAAAGCGCCCGGACCAGAGGAGATGGCCGCCAGATACGGAGAATATTCATAACCGGCTCCGGAATATTGATCCACCTTTCGGTGCTTACTTCCTGCTCGATCAGATTCATGGGAAAGACAGGTGCAAGCGCATCCGGTGTGACCGGTTTTCCATCGGGTCCGAGAGGAGGATTCATTTTAATATCAGCAAGAATATTATACCATTGGCGGGGCATTTCATCTTCACGTAGAAAAATTTTTCTGGCGTCCATTTTTCACTCCATTTTTTGATGGTTAACAATTTTTTTGATCGATCATTTTTCGGATACTATCCAGAATTCCGTTGATAAAGGCTCCGGATTCATCCGTCCCGTATCTTTTTCCAATATCAATGGCTTCATTGATGGATACTTTTGCAGGGATGTCATCACAATAAAGCATTTCATATATAGCAATCCGCATTACATTTCTGTCCACACAGGAGATCCGTTCGATTTTCCAGTTGCTGGAAAACCGGTCAATCAGGGAATCAATATAGGTTTTGTGCTCAACAACGCCCTTATATAGCTTGATGAGAAACGGCTTGGCTTTTTCAGGCGGATCAAAGTTCTGACAAAAAAGGGAAAACCGTTCATCTGAACTGTCATGGCTCATATCCATGTCAAAAAGAGCCTGCATTGCGAACTCTCTGGATTGCCGGCGGTTGCCCATTATGATATCCAGTCGACTGAATTCATCAGGTTTGCCATCTCCACTGCCGATATTGCAGCATCCCAGCCTTTGTTTCCGGATTTTGTTCCTGCCCGTTCAATGGCCTGTTCAATGGTATCGGTGGTAACAATTCCAAAGATAACCGGTATTGAAGATTCCAGGCTCACGGAAGCAATGCCCTTGGACACCTCTGCACACACATAGTCATAATGTGATGTTGCACCACGGATGACCGCTCCCAGGCAGATAATGGCATCATACTTTTTCAGTTTCGCCATTTTGGACGCCAGCAGTGGAATTTCAAAAGCCCCCGGAACTTTAACGATTTCGATGTCTGTATCTTTCGCCCCGCTGCGCAGGAGCGCATCAACAGCACCTCCGACCAGACGGTCTGTAATGAAATTGTTAAAACGGCTGACAACAATACCAAACTTTTTACCTTCTGCGACTAAACTGGCTTCAATGATTTTCGGCATTTCATTTGTTCCTTTTTTACGGATGAACCCTAGCATTCTTTTTTGTTAAAATCAAAGTTTAACAGATGACCCATTTTCAGTTGCTTGCATTCCAGATACCCGATGTTATGTTCGTTCGGTTCAACTTCAATGGAAACCTGCTCAACCAGCTTCAGACCATAACCCTCAAGGCCGATCATTTTTTTCGGGTTGTTGGTCATCAGTCTCATTTTTCTTACACCCAGATCAACCAGTATCTGCGCACCAATTCCATAATCTCGCAGATCTGCTTTGAATCCCAACTTCTCATTGGCTTCAACGGTATCAAATCCTTGACGCTGTATCTCGTATGCCTTGAGTTTATTCACCAGTCCGATTCCCCGTCCTTCCTGACGGAGATACAACAGGACTCCGGCACCCTCTTTTTCCATCATTTCCATGGCTTTGTACAACTGATTTCCGCAGTCGCATTTCAGGGAACCAAATATATCACCGGTCATACATTCCGAATGAACCCGGACCAGGATGGGTTTTTCCGGGTCAACCTTACCCTTTACAAGGGCGATGTGAAGAAGGTCATCCAGATCATTATTATAGGCTATGATTCTGAACTCTCCGGCATGGGTCGGGATCATTGTATCGGCAGCAATATGTACAAATGATTCGGTTCGGGTCCGGTAGGCCACCAGGGCGGCAACAGAGCAGATTCCAATTTTGTGTTTTTCACTGAATTTTTCGAGGGAGGGCATCCTGGCCATGGTTCCGTCCTCATCCATGATCTCACAGATCACACCTGCCGGTCTGAGACCTGCAAGCCTTGCAAGGTCAACCGATCCTTCGGTTTGCCCGATTCGTGCCATAACGCCCCCTTTTTTGGCACGCAGGGGAAACACATGTCCTGGCTGTACCAGGTCTGATGGTTTTGCATTATCGGCAACAGCGGTCAGGATCGTCGTAGCCCGGTCTGCGGCGGATATTCCGGTGGTTACTCCTTTTCGGGCCTCTATGGAAATGGTAAACCCGGTTTCAAATTGAGATGTATTCTTTTGGACCATCATGGGTAACTGCAGTTGATCCAGTTTTTCACCGGTCATGGAAAGGCAGATCAGCCCCCTGCCGTACTTTGCCATGAAGTTGATGGCTTCCGGGGTGATTTTTTCCGCAGCCATGGTCAGGTCGCCTTCATTTTCTCGGTCTTCATCATCAACCAGAATGACCATTTTTCCGGCTTTGATATCTTCGATCGCTTCTTCGATTGTAATCACTGGCATGGTTCTACTTTACACTCCTAATAAATATGAATTGTCTGATCCAATGGATCAGGTTATAAATCCGGATTTTTGAAGAAATTCCATATCGATGACCGTTTCTTTGGCAGGCTTCCGTTCTCTGCCTTGATCCGGCTCTCGAGAAATGAACCGCTCTACATATTTTCCGATCATATCGGTTTCAATATTCACCATGGATGCGGATTTTTTAAATCCGATGGTCGTTAATCCGGCTGTATGGGGAATGATACTGACTGCAAACCCGTCATGATGAACTTCATTGATTGTCAGACTGATGCCGTCCACTGCAACGGATCCTTTGGGAATCATGTACCGGATGAGCGATTCGGGGACACGAATGGAAATAATTATCGCGTTTCCAATTGGAGATTTGTGTTGAATGATTCCGGTGCCATCAATGTGTCCGGACACAAGATGCCCGTCCAGACGGTCGGAAAGACGAAGCGCTCTTTCAAGATTCACCCGCTCACCGACAACCGCTTTTTGAAAGGTTGTTCTGGAAATCGTTTCCGGTGCCACATCCACTTCAAATCGTCTTCCTTGAATCATCACGGCGGTCAGACACGCTCCACTGACAGCGATACTGTCTCCGATTTTGGTTCCGTCCAGATGGAAATCCGATTCAATCACAAACCGTTTTCCTTGTCCGGCAGAACCGATCCCGACAATCGTTCCGAGACCTTCTATGATTCCTGTAAACATTTTTCCTGACCTTACATTTTGCGTCATCTGGATGATAAATTTCCAACCGTTTCGATATATTTAAAAATCGGAATATCTCTATCCGGGTTTCAAAACAAGAACTATTATAATACCTGTTCGGTCATTTGCCAAGATATCCTTCAATCATAATATCATTTTCAAACCATCGCACATTCATATCTTTTATTTGAACAGCCTGGTTCATTTTTTCCGGGCCCTTGCCTGAGCATAAAGAGAATCCGTCATTTCCACCGAGTATTTTCGGGGCATAAAACAGAAAGACCTTATCAATAATATCAGCTGCCAGGGCAGAGTGAATGATTCTGCTGCCGCCTTCAATCAGCAGACTTGTGATACCCATCTGTCCGAGAACCGGCATCAGGGAATGCAGATCAATTTTTTGATCTTTTTCATCCGCCTGGATAATTTTTACACCTTTTTTCATGAGCGCTTTTTTTTTATGATCCAATGCGGATTTTCCACAGACAACGATGGTTTCAGCTTCGGAATCCAGACTCAGTAAACGGGCATTTTCAGGAATGGAAAGCCGTGTATCCAGAACAATTCTTATCGGATCTTTGCCTTTTTTATCCGGAAGACGGGTGGTAAGACTGGGATCATCGGTCCGTATGGTTCCAATGCCGACCATGATTGCATCCACCTCATGGCGTATCCGATGAACAAAAAGACGGGCAGACTCTCCGGTTACCCATTTTGAATCTCCGGTACGTGTGGCAATTTGTCCATCCAGCGTGGAAGCGGTCTTCAGTATGACAAAAGGAAGTTTGGTCCGGCTGAATTTTATGAAGATTTCGTTCAGCTTTCGGGCCTGTTTTTCACAGACATCGCAGGTGACTTGAATTCCGGCATTTCTTAAGCAATCGATCCCTCCGCCAATGACATCCGGGTTTGGATCGGTCATGGCAATGACTGTTCGGGCAATTCCGGCCTGGATAATTTTTTTTGTGCAGGGGGGGGTTCTTCCGGTGTGATTACAGGGTTCAAGGGTCACATAGAGTGTGGCACCCCTGGCAGCCGGTCCGGCATCATCAATTGCATTTACTTCTGCATGGGCTTCTCCGGCCTTTTTGTGCCAGCCTCTGCCCACAACCTGATCATCTTTCACAACAATCGCCCCAACCATTGGGTTGGGAGAAGTGAAACCGCGCCCTTTCTCCGCCAGGGCCAGGGCCATTTTCATAAAGTAGCGATCTTCCATTTTGAAAATACAGGCCATGGCATGAGTATCCGGCCTGATCCTTATTGATTTGACAAAAGGTTTTTCAGTTCCGATACAAAATCGTTGACATCCTTGAATTCCCGGTAGACAGATGCAAATCTCACATATGCCACATCATCCAGCTCATGGAGCTTTTTCATGATCAGGTGACCGATCTGGCTGGAAGGAATCTCTTTTTCTCCTGTTTCACGGAGATCACGTTCCAGGTTGTCGATAAACTGCTCGATGACATTCATGCTGATTTTCCGTTTTTCACATGCCCTCTGCATTCCGGTGCGGACTTTGTCCTTATTGAAAACCTCGCGACGGCCATCCTTTTTGACGATCATGATCGGTATCTCTTCAATGTGCTCGTAGGTCGTGAATCGCCTGCTGCAGTCCAGGCACTCCCTTCGCCTGCGAATGACATTCCCGTCTTTGCTTAACCTGGAGTCAATCACCTTGTTGTTGGTTTCACCGCAGAATGGACATTTCATGAATTCCTCCCTTACATGCTGGTAGCATCAATCCGTATCAAGTTTAATCAAGTCAACATCTGCATCTTTTAGCATTTGTCTGGACATCGAATCAGCGTATCCTTCCTGGTAAAAAATATTCTTAATTCCAGCGTTAATAATCATTTTTGCACAAATGGAACAAGGCTGATTGGTACAGTAGAGCGTGGCTCCTTTAATGGAGACACCATGAAATGCCGCCTGGATAATGGCATTCTGCTCTGCATGGATGCCTCTGCACAATTCATGTTTTTCTCCGGAAGGCACGTTGAGCTGATCACGCAGACAGCCCACCTCGCTGCAGTGCTCAATTCCACTGGGAGCCCCATTATAACCTGTTGAAAGAATTCTTTTGTCTTTAACAATTACTGCACCGACAGAACGTCTGACGCAGGTGGATCGTTTTGAAACAAGCACGGTTATGGCCATAAAATAGGAATCCCAATCCGGGCGTTCTTTTATTTCCGTCATTATATTATCAGGCCTCCATACCCGTGTATATGGGAAACGCATCACAGAGTTCCTGAACCCTGTTTCTTGTTTTCCGGATGATGTTTTCATTTCCCATATTTTTTAATACATCGACGATCAGACGGGAAACCACTTTCATTTCATGTGTTCCCATTCCCCGGGAGGTCAGAACCGGTGTGCCAAGACGGATTCCACTGGTGATGAAGGGTTTTTGGGGGTCAAACGGAATTGCATTTTTATTTACCGTAATGCCGGCTTTTCCCAGTGCTTGTTCGGCATCTTTGCCGGTAATATCCAGACTGGTTAAATCCGCCAGCATGAGATGATTGTCTGTTCCCCCGGATACAAGTTTTACACCAAGGGACATTAATTCTTCAGACATTGTTTTTGCATTCTCAACAATGGATCGCTGATATGCCGCAAACGCTTCTGTTTTGGCTTCTTTTAATGCAACCGCCTTTGCCGCAATGGTGTGCATCAAAGGGCCACCTTGAATACCGGGAAAGATTTCCTTGTTTAATTGTGAACGGAATTCGTCTTTTGCCAGAATCATCCCGCCTCTGGGGCCTCGCAGTGTTTTATGGGTTGTCGTGGTCACTACGTGGGCATGGGGCACAGGGGATGGATGAACCCCTCCTGCTACTAGACCGGCAATATGGGCCATATCGACCATAAAATAGGCATTTACGGAAGCAGCCGCATCTGAAAAAGCGTGAAAGTCAATTATCCTTGAATACGCGCTTGCTCCGGCAACAATGAGTTTGGGCCGATGTTTTTTCGCAAGTGCAGCCAGTTCATCATAATCAATAATGCCGGTATCCTGTCTTACCCCGTAATGGATAAAGTGATAAAATTTTCCTGAAAAGCTGACCGGGCTTCCATGGGTAAGATGCCCTCCATGCGCCAGATCCATTCCAAGAACCGTATCGCCGGGTTGAAGCAGTGCAAAGTAAACCGCCATATTCGCCTGTGAACCGGAATGGGGTTGAACATTGGCATAGTCTGCATGAAACAGTTCCTGTGCCCGTTGAATGGCCAGTTTTTCCGCTGTGTCAACGTGTTCACATCCGCCATAATATCTTTTATCCGGATATCCTTCCGCATACTTATTGGTCAGTACACTTCCCTGTACTTCAAGCACTGCCGGGCTGACAATGTTTTCCGACGCGATCAGCTCCAGGTTGTTTCGCTGACGGTTGAGTTCATCTGCAATTGCATCGGCAATCTCCGGGTCTGTCTGTTGTAACATACGTAAATTCAACTTTCGTATCCTTATTCTAAATATTTCATAATAATTGAAGGCCCTTTTTATGGCTGGTCCGGAAAAAAGAACCTGCACCGTTTTTCAAATCACATCAAACTGGTCAAGTCGTGTCTGATGTCTTCCTCCTGTAAAAGGTGTTTCAAGCCATGTTTTCACAAGTTCGATGGCAAGAGTTTCTCCGATCAGCCGGCCACCCAAAACCAGAATATTGGAGTCATTGTGTTCCCGGCTCATTTTTACAGAAAACAGATCATTGCAGAGAGCTGCACGCACATGGGGAAACCGGTTGGCAACCATGGACATGCCAAGTCCTGTTCCGCATAGCAGGACGCCTCGTTTGAACTCGCCTTCTGAAACAGCTTTGGCAACCTTAATTCCGTATTCCGGATAATTCACGGAGCTCTGGCTGAAGGTCCCCGCATCCTGAATTTCAATACCTTGTTCAGCAATAAATTTTTTCAGGATTTCCTTTAATGGAAAAGCAGCATGATCGCTGCCGATGATAATCGGAGTTTTGTTTTCTATCATGTTTCCTCACCAGCCAAACCGACCTCAATATCAGATAATTTTCAGATCGATTTGAAAAAAATGACATCCTTACAGAAACATAAGATTGAATAAATCGTTTTTTCTGTCTTGGAGATCATGAATAAATATACAGTTGACTACTCGCAATAATAAAAATGAAGGGTTTGATCAAGAGACATTTTGATCCATATGAATTTATTTTTACTCAAAAATCGGTTTGCGGAGCAACTTCTCATGGATTGTATCGGCTGGGTATACGGAAGTCTATGGAATTGATATCTGATATTGTATTCTGGAATGAAATGTGTTATATTATTGCAGAATTTAAACAATTCTCACCTTTTTATCACCCAGAATAAATTGATCCCAGTCCAATCCATGCTGGAAATATCCGGTGCAGGAGAATCTGTTTTTCAGGGTTGATACATCCAGTCGTAGCCGGGAATCATGGTTCTGTGTGGAATCAGGTCAATTGTTTCGGTATAGTCATTCAGTAAAGGAGGCTGATCATGCTTAATCCAAATGGAAGACGTTCCGGGAATGAACGCCGGTCAGGTTATGATAGGCGCTTGACTTCTAAAGTGAATCTTACTAATACTTGTTTTCTTGAGCGAAGGAATTTTCATGATCGAAGAACGCAGTTGAACCGGCGCAAAGGATTTGTACCGGTGAATCAGTGGTGCAGTGTATTCCTTGGTGTAGAGATCGAGAATAACGTATCGAATAAAGGTATGGCGGAATCCAAACCTGAGTAATCGATTCGATATTTGAAATGATCATTATTTTTGAAAGCAATGATGAATGATTAAAAAAATAATCTCCGGAGGACAAACCGGAGCGGATCAGGCTGCTCTTGATATCGCCATCAAGCTAGATATTCCTTACGGAGGATGGGTACCCAAAGGACGATTGACCGAAGATGGACCATTGCCGGAAAAATATCGTTTGCAGGAAATGGGTACATCCGGTTATCCGGAACGAACAGAGCAGAATGTGATTGATTCGGATGGAACCCTGATTTTTTCACATGGAGAATTGAGCGGCGGGTCCCGGCTAACCCAGGAGCTCGCCGGAAAACACGGGCGATCCTGTTTGCACATCAATTTGAATACAATTAATGCCTTCCATGCTGCACAAAAAATAAAATCATGGACAGTTGAAAACCATATTGAAATTTTAAATGTCGCAGGGCCAAGAGCAAGCAATGACCCTCAAATTTATCAGTCGGTGGCAAATATTCTGGAAGCCTTTTTGTATCTGGATATGATGGGGGATGTGCCGTTTGAGAATGAGGGGAAGTCTGGATATCAAAGCGAAAACCGGAATTCCCGGAATTATCCCAGAACCCTTGAAGAAGCGGTAAATCAACTTTCCAACAATATGGCATTGAAAGATAAGGTGACTGTGGCCAATATGACGGAAAGGGAAATGGAGGCTTTATACCCTCGACTGGAAAAGTATATTCGTGTGAATTTTGGATTGTTATCCGGAAACGATGATCTGATGAGATCGTGTATGGTTGAACTCAATATTAAAAATCCGGATGATCGGGATGCAGTGGAACTGATCCTTAAAGTTTTTTGGAAGAAGTTACGGGATACCCATCGACTGAAAATCGTTAAATAAAAAACCACGGAACAATCCTTCATATTCAGAGATCGGGTTCAATTGTCCTGGATGTGTTTTATGATATGCCCAAGTTCAGGAAAAATAAGGTTTTTGCAGGCAAGTTTGCATGCCTTGATACTTCCCGGGATGCAAAAAATAACCGTATTATCAATAATTCCGGCAGTTGCCCGGGACAGAATGGCTGCGGAATCGATTTCTTCAAAACTCAACTGTGCAAAAATCACTCCAAAGGCGATAAGCTCTTTTTGAAACAATGGCTTAACCGCTTCAATGGTCACATCTTTTTTACTGATTCCTGTTCCGCCGGTCAATATGATTACATGGGGAGAGAGGTTTATTAGTATATCGGTCACCTCGCCCGATATACGATCAATCTGGTCTGGAATAACCTTGTGGTATACAACCTGGTGTCCTTCTTTCAAGGCTCTTGTACAAATCCATTTTCCGCTTTTGTCGTCCTGCAGGCTCCTTGTTGAGGAAATGGAAATAATTCCGATATTGAGTTTTTCGGGAGTGTTTTTTTTGTGTTCATCTGTTCCCATGAGATTCTCCCTGTTCAATCACGACCAGATCCTCAGAATCATTTTCAACAAGAAGCACATTCACCCGCTCCGGCCGGTTTGTTTTGACAAATTTACCCACATAGTCCGCCTGGATCGGTAATTCCCGGAAACCCCTGTCCACAAGTACAGCAAGCTCAATTCGATCCGGCCTTCCAAAATCAATAACCGCATCCATTGCAGATCGGATGGTTCGTCCCGTAAACAGAACGTCATCAACCATAACGATTTTTTTCCGGTCAATTGAAAATGAAATATCCGTTGCTTTTACGACCGGATTTGCGCCGATCATGGTCCAGTCATCCCGGTACAGGGTGATATCCATGTCTCCGGTCGGAACCTTTGTGCCCTCTGCTTTCAAAATTGCAGCTTGAATACGTTTGGCCAGAAAAACCCCACGGGTCTGGATCCCGATCAGGGCCAGATTGTCCGTTCCTTTATGGGTTTCCAGGATTTCATATGCCATTCGGGTAATCATGCGATCAATATCGCCGGCATCTAAAATAGTGAGACGGTTTCCCATTTTTTTTCCCCATTACAGTAATACAAACAGTTATTTGTCTCTTTCGGATTCTTTTCTATACCATGAATATATTTGAATTGACACACAAAAGTATTGATCGTAAATATAGTTGGAAATTCAGATTTTTACATTTCATGTAAAGGATGGTTGTTATATATATGAAATATGACTGCACCGGCGTGATTCTGGCAGGCGGGCTCAGCACACGGTTTCATGGGAAAAACAAGGCCTTTCTTCAGATCCAAGGGAAAACAATATTACATTACATTTATGACGTATATAAAGCCTTATTTGATGAAATCATTCTGGTTACAAATAGTCCTGTTGAATATCTTGACTGGGATCTTGAAATTGTAACAGATATATTTTCGATCAGAAGTTCAATGACAGGGATTCATACCGGTCTTTTTTATGCAGGCCATCCCTATGCATTTGTTTCAGCCTGCGATACGCCATTTATCAAAAAAGAGCTGGTGGAAACCGTTCTGGAAGGTATTCATGGAAATGCAGAATGGATTATTCCGCAAACAAAATCCGGCCTGGAGCCGATGTGTGCAGTTTATTCAAAACACTGCCTGCAGAATATTGAAACCTGCCTGAACAATGAGAAACTAAAGATTGATAAGTGCCTGAGAAAGGTTCCGACAAAAATCATTTCTGAAAAAAAACTGCTTGAAAAAGATCCGGATCTGATTTCTTTTTTTAATGTCAACACACCGGAGGATCTTTACAAAGCGGAATCGCTGGTTCAGAGAGGGCTTTCATGAACCTGAATGCAATAAGTCAACCGTAGCAAAGAAAACGGAACGTTACAGATAAAGAGGCTTCTGATGTCGAAGTTTACGCACCTGGATGACAAAGGCCGTGTTCGAATGGTGGATGTCACGGGAAAAAGGTCTACCATGAGAAGTGCGATTGCACAGGGAATGATTTTCATGAACAAGGAAACGTTTGAGAAAATTGAAAACAAGGACATGAAAAAAGGTAATGTACTGGAGACAGCCAGAATTGCAGGAATCATGGCAGCCAAGAAAACAGCGGAACTGATTCCCATGTGTCATCCGTTGAACATTTCTCATGCGCAGGTTGATTTTTTTCCGGATCAAAAGACCTTTTCCATTCGCATTGTTTCGGAGATCCGGTTGACCGGAAAAACAGGCGTGGAAATGGAGGCGTTGACGGCAGTTACAGTAGCCGCACTGACAATCTATGACATGTGCAAGTCCCACGACAGGAGCATGAAAATTTCGGATATTGTTCTTCTGGAAAAGACCGGAGGAAAAAGCGGTATCTACCAGAGAGGGACTTCAAGGTAGTATTTTATGCTGATCCATTCCAATGATATTATCCTCGGAGCTGCTTCATTGATTTTTGGGGTTTTTTTGGGGTATGTAATCAGCCGGTTCAGATATCGGTCTGAAATTGATCTTCTGAAAGAGATGCTTCAAAAAACAGAACAGGATATGAAAGATCTGCATGATAATTTTTCGGAGATTTCCGGCGCACATATGGCTGCTCAGGAAAAAATTCTTATGCTGGAAGAAGTCCGGCAGAGTATGACGGAAACTTTCCGGGGGATTTCTGCGAATACGATTCAGGAAAATAACCGATCCTTTCTGGATCTGGCAAAAGCCACTCTTTCCGAATATGTAACAGCAGCCAGGACGGATTTGGATTCCCGGAGCAAAACCGTGGGCAGCATGATTCAGCCGGTTCGGGAAGCACTTGACCGGTATGATCAAAAAGTAACTTCCATGGAACGGGAGCGGGAAAAAGCCTATGGCGGATTGTATCAACAGTTGGAATCCCTTGCCGCTTCCCAGAATATTCTTCAAAAGGAAACTGGTAAACTTGCAACTTCGCTTCGTGTACCCCATGTCAGGGGACGGTGGGGAGAGATCACGCTGAAACGCACGGCAGAGCTTTCCGGAATGCAGAACCGGTGCGATTTTGTTGAGCAGCCTTTTTTTCAGGGCGACAAGAACAGCCAGCGTCCGGATATGGTGGTTCATCTTCCTGGAAACCGTCAATTGGTCATTGATGCCAAGGTGCCGCTTTCCGCTTATCTCGATTCCTTAGAAGCGGAAACAGAGTCAGAGCAGGAAAATTTTTTAGAAATGCATGCAAAGCAGGTTCGTGCGCACATCCTCTCTCTTTCCAAAAAAGCCTACTGGGAAAGTCTTGAATCCACACCCGAGTTTGTGATTCTGTTTATACCGGGAGAAAATTTTTTCAGCGCAGCATTATCCAAAATACCGGAGCTGATTGAGGAGGGGGTTCAAAAAAATGTTTTGCTTGCAACCCCCACAACGCTTCTGGCTCTTTTGAAGACGGTCACATACGTTTGGAATCAGGAAACAGCTGCTGAAAATGCAAAGACCATACGTGATCTTGGACGGGAGCTTTATGATCGTCTGGGTTTGATGACAAGCCATCTTGAACGTTTGGGAAGTGATATTGAACGATGTATTGATGCCTATAATCAGACAGTGGGATCATTCAACAACCGGGTGCTGGCATCTGCCCGCAAATTCCCTGAACTGGGGATCCCCATCAAAAATGGAAAAGAGGATCTTTCAATCCGGACGATCACCGGTGTGCCGCGGAAAGTTCAAAATACATAGATCTGCATTCAAGCCAGGAATTTATTTTTCAGGCATGTAAAAAACAGTTTTGCCGGACTGCTGCTCTGTCCATCATATCGTTTGCCGCTGTAATAGACGTCTTCAACCTTTATATCTTTAATGGATTCAACCTTTGTATTCAGAATATTTTTATCCAGAACGACAAAATCACAGGTTTTTCCGGTTGAAAGGGTTCCTCTGGTTTCTTCCTCAAAAGAAAACCGGGTACACCAGCTTGTATGCATGCGCAGCGCATCCAGAATTGAAATCCTTTCTGTTGGGTTGGGATGGTTGCAGGCAGCATGGATTCCAACTATCGGATTCGGAAGGGTGCAGGGGCCATCTGATCCGCTTGCCATGGGGATTCCCGCATCCAGCATGGATTTGAGAGGGATCAGATCATCCAGCCGGTCGCCCAGAATTGTTTGTAAATATTCAACAGGCTCTTCTTTCCAGTGAAGGAAAGGAGTTTGAAGGGCAATATGGATGTTCAGTTGAGCGGCTTTCCGGATCAGCTTGCTGTTCATCAGATCCGCATGGATGATGATATGTCGATGGTCTTTCCGGGGCAGAATGTTCAAAGCGTGTTCAAAAGCATTCAGGGCTTGTTCGATGGCAGCATCTCCGATGGCATGAAGTGCAATTTGAAGACCTTTTCGGTGGGCATCCTCAACAAAGGCATTCACTTTTTCCTGGGTGTAAAATAGCACACCGGTATTTTTTGGATTGTTGGAATAGGGAGCGTTCAGAGCGGCATCTTCTGAGCCAAAACAGCCGTCCAATGCAGTGGCAAAACATCCTCCGATCCGGTTTAATTTCCGTCGGATGACTTTTTTTGTGTCCATGGTTTGAAAAAATACTCGATATTCTTGCGGCAGGCCCAAGGATGCAAAACGAATCATGTCCACATCCAGATCCAGAGGGAAACCGACTCCTTCCGATGTGTGAACAAAACCAATCCCCCTTTTTGCCATGGTATCGCTTGCAGCAATCAGGTTTTTAAAAAGCTGGGGTACGGAAACGGTTTTTGAAATTTGATTTACTGCCTGGTAAAAGGCATCTCCGAAAAACCATCCGGTAGTTTTTTGATATCCCGGGTCTTTGAGGACGCTGGCCGGAAGTTTTTGAATCAGTGCGGAGTTACCCACAGAAGCATGCCCATCGTATTTCACAATCATGACAGGATGACTGGTTATTTTGTCCAGATCTTCTTTTGTGGGTAGCCTTTTTTCTTTAACTGTATGCGCAGAGCATCCAAAGGCGAGTATGATTTTTTCTTTTGGATTTTTTTGAATATATTGATTGATCAACAGATTCAGCTCATGAAAATCTTTGACGGTTCTGCAATCCAGACCAGCATTGAAATAGGCAAAGGATGCGAAATGAATATGGGTATCACCAAAGACAGGAACACAGCACCGGCCGTTCAGATCAATCTGATGCGCACTGGAAAATTCTTCTGGTATTGTGTTTCCCGTAAAAATAATTTTTCCACTCTTCTCGACCAGCACATGAAACATCTGATTATCATCTTCACAGGATATGAATTCGGCATTTTTAAAAATTTTCAATTTTTTTTCCTCATTTGATTGTGGATTGTGTTTCCGGTCCGAGCAGTAATGCGATCCATTTTGTATCCTCTCTGCTGTCCAGGGCGATTTTTGCTGTAATGGTCAGTGGCACGGAAAGCAGCATTCCAATCGGCCCCAGAATCCAACCCCAGAAGGTGAGGGATAGGAATATAACGAGAGCGGAAAGTCCAAGACCACGACCCATAAAACGGGGTTCGATAACATTTTCCATAAGGACATTGATTGTAATGTACCCTCCTGCAGCCAGTAAAGCCGTGCCGTTTCCTATCTGTACCGCGGCAAGCAGTACTGCAGGTATGGCAGCAATAATGGAGCCGATCGCAGGGACATAGTTCAATAAAAATGCAAGCAGCCCCCATAGCAGTGAGTAGTCCACACCCAGTATGGTTAACCAGATGGTGATACAGATACCGGTAGCCAGACTGATCCCGGTCTTGATCGCCATATATTGTTTGACCGTATCCAGGAATTTTTCAAAATTGCCAAGGGAGGAATCCGGATCGCCCAGAATTTGCTGGAGTTTTGCCGGAAAACTGGAAGCTTCCAGTAAAATAAAGATGACGGTCATCAGGATCAGAAAGGTGTTGGCGAGAACATTTCCCAGTCCATTGAGTACAGCGGCTGCAAGCTTCATTGCCGCACCTGGATCAAAAATTTCGACAAGAGCCGGCCTTGATATGTCTATTCCTGTTTTATCAAGCCATGCGATGATTGCAGTGGTCTGAATTTTCAGCTTTGCCTGATAGATCGGAAGATCTTTTGAAAAATCTCTAACCGATGTGCCGACCATGGCAGACATGAGCAGTCCGGCCAGGAGTACTCCCAGGATGACAATAAACAGGGATAACCATGTCGGAGCACCCTTTTTTTGAAGCCAGAACATAGGGGATGCACTGATGATCGCGATAAAAGCAGCAAGGAGAAATGGAACAAGGATAACTTCTGCTGCCCGTATACCGGCTACAATTACGATAAATGAGGCGATGGTAACCAGAATCTGGGAAGTTTTCATTCCAAAGAGACTCCTTCACAAAACCTGAATCTTCTGTATGCTCTGTTTTTTTCATCTGAAGGATTCAGGAAATAAATGTCTGTTTCTGAATGGGTGATTACATTTTCTTGTAAACGAAATTTTCCGGTTATGCAATAAGGAGTTTGGATATAATGAGGTGATTCTCTGCTTTCTGTTTTCGTATGCTTTCCCGCATGTATCGATCAGGTTACAGAAATATGGATATCAGCACGGAGAGGGATATGGCAATCATGATCCAAAAAATGGCCTTGATCTGACCAGCCAATCGTCCGCACTCCGTTTTTCTGGGGAATTCGCTGCAAGTATCTTCCGGAGAAAAAATGAATTGTATAAATTTCGTGTATCCTAAATTTTCCATTGAATGGCTCCTGCCGGTATTCATTTCTTTTATCCCGAAATATATAATCCGAAGAAGAAGAAAAACAGATACAGTAATTTAAAAAAAAATGCATAACAGTTCAGGCAATTCGTGAGAAAATAAAGGAAAACCGTCTGTTTGAATGCTACACCAATGCATAAACAGACGGTTTATTTGTCAATTCATATCTGAAAATCAGACAGCAGAGCCAATTTCAAAAGTCTGTTATTGTAGTTCCGGCGAAAACTAGATTCCAGTATTTTCGGCTCTTTTCTGGGCACTGACCTTCGCCGGTGTGATGCTTTTTAATCATTTTGAAATTGGCTCAACATATTATTTCGCTGGGACAGAAGCATCCATCGGAGACCCTGGCGGGAAAATCCGAGTGCCGAGCTCTCTATCCAGCAGGAATATACCGGATTTGTTTTCAGCTACCATGGCAACCTGGTCAAGGATCCTGGATGCAGTGGCTTCTTCTTCAATCTGCTCTCCTGTAAAAAAGGCAAGTATGGGCTCTGAAGCATAATCTTTTTCATTCCGTGCAATGGCTGTCAGGTCATTGATTTTTTGTGTGATAAACTGTTCATGTTGAAGCGTGTCCTGCCATGCCTCAAGAATGGATTTCCAATTGGTTTTTCCTTGCTTCAGGTCAAGCAGCGTTATCTTTCCGCCTCGATCAATAATATGATCAAAAAATTTCATGGCATGAATCATCTCTTCATGGGCCTGTGCGCGCATCCAATGTGCCATTCCATCAAGGCTTATGGAGTGAAAATAGGCTGCCATGGATAGATACAAGTAGTAAGATTCAAGCTCGTATTTAATCTGTTCATTCATAACCTTTAAAAGTTTTTCATTGATCATCGCTGTTCTCCTTTGCAGCTACTTGTTTTATTAGATAAATTTAAAATTATACTTAAGGGGTCAAGTTTTTATGATTCTGCTTGAATCCCAAAAAATTCCCATATTCTGAACAATAATCATTTTTTTTAATTTTGAAACAAAAATCTGGACAAATACAACCCTTTTCATGATAGGATTAAAAAATATAAAGCAAATTAAGCATCATAAAAGATTTTTTTGGGAATAGCATGGCAGAATCCGAAACCAACAAAGATTTCCCTTTATCCAATCTGGAATTTCAATGTTCCATCCTTGCTGTTGATGACAACACAATCAATCTGGAATTAATGCACAAGATATTGGAAAAGGAGGGGTTCGATCGCATTTTCGTTTGCAGTGACAGCCGATATGTACTTGATATTTGTAAAAAGAATGAAATCAACATTGTTCTGCTTGATTTGAAAATGCCGCATATCAATGGAGAAATACTGCTCCCTGAAATCAAGAGGCTGTTTCCGGGTATTCATGTGATCATTGTATCTGCGTTAACGGATATTCAAACCGTTATCAAATGTATGAAATCAGGAGCATTTGACTATGTAGTAAAACCGATTGAAAGTCAGCTATTGCTCTCGGCTGTCAGACGGGCACAGCGAATCCTTCATCTGGAAAAAGAAAATCAGACCCTTCGAAAACGTACCACAAGCCTTAAAAATCCAGAAGTGTTTCAGGAGATTATTACCCGAAGTCGGAAAATGATGGATATTTTTGGCAGTATTGAATCCATTGCTCCTACCCCTTGGCCGATATTGGTATCCGGAGAGACCGGTGTGGGAAAGGAGATGATTGTTCACGCTATCCATACGATCAGCAAATTTCAAGGCCCATTTGTATCTGTAAATGCAGCTGGATTGGATGATCACATGTTTTCCGATACGATTTTCGGACATGTGAAGGGGGCATATACCGGGGCAGATAAAGATAAAAGGGGGCTCCTGCAAAATGCCTCCGGAGGAACAATATTTCTCGATGAAATTGGGGACTTGAGTATATCTTCACAGGTGAAGTTGCTTCGTCTGATTCAAGAAGGGGAATATATGCCCCTTGGAAGTGAAAAGGTTCATTATTCCGATGCACGAATTATCACGGCAACCAACCAGGACTTGTGGAGTTTGCAACGATCCGGAAAATTCAGGAAGGATCTGAATTACCGTTTGCGAACACACCATATTCATATCCCACCATTACGCGAAAGAATGGAAGACCTGCCGATGCTTGTGGAATATTTTGTGGAAAAGGCTGCTTTGATACAGAATAAAGAGAAACCAAATATCCCAGAACAAATGCTCAGAAAATTAAAAACGTATTTTTTTCCAGGCAATATCAGGGAGTTGAGATCCATTATTTTTGATGCGGTAAGCCGTAATCAATCCCTCTCCGTTAAGATGATTGAATCCAAACTTCAGGATCAGGAATCGGATTATACAAATAGACAGCCGGGCGATAATGACAGTTCAATTGTATTTCCGCAGACCCTTCCCACACTTCAGCAGATGTCAGAACTGCTGATTCAGGAAGCATTGAAGCGAACAAACAATAATCAAACCATGGCTGCTGAAAGAATCGGTATTTCCCAGTCTGCCCTGAGTCGGCGTATGCAAAAAATCAAAATTGAATTTTAGCCGTCCGGATCAACTGGAGCTTGTTGTCACAGGAAACAGATGAAAATCCGTTTCCCTCTTTTTTTAATGCACACCTATCAGCGGCGTCTTAAAATCATGGAAATGAAACCTTCTCTAAAAGACCACTTCAATTTGGTAAAGCCTTAAAAACAGCCCAAAGCTTATGACGGTTAATTCGGTAAAAAAGCATGATAGTATTGTAGTAAATCACATTTAAAGCTGCATTGGTGCCGGTCTGGCCGGAGCTGTTCTCTATTTGGAATTCCAGCCGGTTCATGATGCCGCGTTTGAGTCTCGCGTTTTCCGGAACGCTCACGGACATTTTGGGCAGGGTCAGGATGTCATTATTATCGTTTCTGGCCACCAGGGTGTAGGTACGTGTATTGCCGTCATACCTGATGTCTGTTTAGAAACGGGTGGATGACCACCGGTTTTGGCAATAGAATCAAATTCATCCTTACCAAGGAACAGAAAAATCTGATACCCTTATACAGATTCTGAAAAGTGCTTATCAAACGGGAATGAAACGC
>DYJC01000002.1 GCA_020723305.1 Desulfosudis oleivorans | reverse complement strand
CAATCCAGAATACAATCCGTTGAAAACTGTAAATTAGCAATGGTCTTTTCGTGTGATAACGTCTCTGCTTTATCCACATTTCGTATTGACTTATTTCCAAACATGATGTAAACGTCGTTTCTAAAGTCAAACTTTGTGTTTAGTGTTGCTCGAAAGTTTTGATTTCATGGCTTTCATAAAGTATATTTTATATTAATTTTCAATATGTTAAAAGTTAGCCTTCGTGTAAACAAGAAGGCGGAGCTGTATCAATAGATTATAAGTTATAATCAATGTTTCAATTAAATTGATCTAAATAACCATTTGAATTTTTATATATAATTACCTAATATTAAGTTTTTTGTTTCCCATTGGCAATTGCATCATCAATAACCCTCGCACATTTTAACACCACAACAAATTGTAATCATTAATTTTTATATTTATTTCCGAACCAAATACATTTGACGTAATATGTATCTCGTCAAAATTTCTTTCATAAAAAACGAAATTCACTTCTCCTTGCAAACCCTGATGATGCTGCTTCCATCGTTTCCTTTTGCATTGAGATGTTTGCACAACCCGAATTTTCAATAGAAAAAACAGAAAAATTGTCCGGTCTTAGTTTTTAAATATTTTTTATATTCAATATGTTAATATTTTATCACAATAACAAAATTGTAAAAAAGTTAGGTTATACAACGGTCTCATTCTGTTATGATAAATAGTTTAAAGGCGTATGGGAGAGTAACAATGGCTTATTCACCACTACATCCAGGGGAAGTTTTAGCTGAGAAATTAAGTAAAGTCGGAATCAGTGCAGCGGAGCTTGCCAGAGAGGTTCATGTCCCGGCAAACCGTATTTCACAAATTATCTCAGGCAAACGAGCCATTACCGCAGACACAGCATTGAGGCTTGGAAGATGGTTTGGCACTAGCCCTCATATCTGGTTAAAACTTCAACAGTCATATGAGCTTTATATGGCTAGAAGGAGAATTGCAACCTTGTTGGAAAAAATTTCTCCACGAAACCCCTAACTGAAAGTTTGAACAGTGGAATCTTTCAGTATTCAAGAGATTGAATACGCTTTAATCGATTAAAAGCAGATGAAACAATTTTCTCCCCGTAAAAAAATCAAGCTGCTTTCCAGATTATCATGGGATTTGGAAGTCCCCCCTGAGCAGTTATATCGACTTTTACAGCACGAAACCGATCATGCAGGAAACATGGACATTTTTTATGGGAACCCAAATTCACTTGTTTTATAGATGAATGACAATATCAAAAAAATGCTGGAGCGCCAGGATTGCTGGCAGAAAGCACGCAAAGCAGAGTCGTGGGTTGAAAAACTGACCAAATCCGCCGCTGCCCGAAAATCATTACTATCCTATCCCGGCCATAAACTAAAACAATTCACTGTTGCAGACGATTCAAAAACTCTGCCTGATAAAAATCCGGCTACAAAATAAACAAATTCCATCATACCGGATAAACAAACTCCGTCATACCGGGCCTGACCCGGTATCCAGCACCTGTTGTAAAAATTGCTTTGCACTGGGTCAGGGCTTTTTATAAAATGAAATTTGATTATCATGGACTTTGAATGATTCATGAACAGAATGAAATATGCAAAAATCAGGAGTTTTTCAAAGGTATCGAAGAATAGGTTACATTCTTTTTCATCAGGATCTCTGTTTTCATGAGCTTTATAAAGGTCTCAAGGTGGTATCAGTGGATAAAAAAATCTCTTATTGGATAAACCTTTCAGAATATGATTTAGATACTGCCAAGTCGATGTTGAAGGCCAAGCGATTCCTTTATGTTGGTTTTATGTGTCATCAGACAATAGAGAAAATATTAAAAGCATTTTGGCAGTTTAAATTTTCCGAAATACCTCCAAGAACGCATAATCTAGCGTTTCTCAGTTCAAAAGTAGAGATATTGAATTTGTTTCCGGAAGTTTATGTTGATTTGCTCGATGAATTGGAACCATTGAATATTCAGACCAGATATCCGGAATATAAAGATTTCATAAACGAACGATTTGATCAAAAATATGCAGATACCATGTATCGGCAAACTCTGGAGATGCACCAATGGATCAAGCAGCAGCTATTGCAACAGTGCAAAAATACCTGAAAGACATCAGCCGGATTATTCATTTTGAAAGCGCCTGGCTTTTTGGCTCTTATGCCAGAAAACAGCAAAGGGATGACAGTGATATTGATGTCGGCATAATTGTCAAAAGTCTGGATGCAGATTATCTGTCCACCATGAAAAAATTGTATCAGATAAGGCGGCATATTGATGTCAGGATCGAACCACATCTATTTGTTACCGATAAAGATCCTTTGGAATTTTATCGTGAAGTAGCAAAGACCGGAATACGATTGTCATAAATCAAATATCCTAATGAGCCATCTTAATTTTTGCCACCTAAAAATAGTAAAAACATTGTTGAAATCACTGTCAGTGAACACCCAATTAAGCCGATTGCATTTAAAAACCGATAAACTGACTTTTGCAGCCTATTTGCTTTTTGTTGATAATGTTTCTGCTATTACCTCTCTGCAAATCGGAAGATTTAAAAGCGAAACCACCATTATCGACAGTATCAGCCTAAACTCGGATTTGATTGGTCAACTTGATCAGTCAATTGATTTCATCAAAAAAAATCTCATGCTTGCTTATATTATCACAGGAAAACCGGAAAGAGAGGAACGCTACGACTACCCCATGGAAGCCATACGGGAAATTGTTGTGAATATGGTGGTGCATCCCTGCCCCGCTTTTTCAAGAATTTCAGCATGGATTTAAAGTAACATTATTTAAATCTATACTGGATGAGGGAGTAACTGAGGGTGTAAGTGAGGGTGTAAGTGAGGGAGTAAGTGAGGGAGTAAGTGAGGGAGTAAGTGAGGGAGTAACCCGACTCCTCGTTCTGATTCGTCAAAACCCCGGGCAAAGAGCGCCTTTTTTTGAAACCGCTACCGGAAGCCCTCGTAAAACCATTGAACGCTGGCTGAAACAGCTAAAAGGCCAAGGTGAAATTGAGTTTCGCGGCGCACCCAGAACCGGCGGCTATTTTGTCACGAATATGAAACCAATAGGAAGATAGCAAATAAGGTAAAATCCAAATGACAAAAAAAACAGACCCATCCATAACCATATACAAACCAAATCAAAGACATGAGCTCGGATTCTTTGCAACATGGATAGTAATGACACGAAATATCATCAACTCCAGGGAGTTGATATTGCAGCTCTTCAAACGTGATTTTTTTGGTGCTTATAAAAAATCTTTTATCGGGGTCGCCTGGGTGTTTATTTCTCCTCTCTTTGGTATTATCACCTGGGTTTTTTTCCAAATGACCGGCGTTCTCAAGCCCGGAGATGTCGGAATCCCCTATCCTGCTTACATCCTTATCGGGACATCCATGTGGGGGCTTTTTATGGGTTTTTTTGAGGCAGCGAAAGCAACCCTTTCATCAGGCCAGACATTGGTAATGCAGGTAAACTACCCACACGAAGCTCTTCTTTTCCAACAGACCGCTCAGCTTCTGGCCAATTTTCTGATCTCATTCTCAATGAATATCATCGTGCTTCTCATATTCGGGGTGATTCCAAGCTGGCAGATAATCTTTCTCCCTATAGTCATTCTGCCTCTATTCTTTTTAGGAGCGGCAATCGGTCTTATTGTATCGATGATTTCAATTGTAGCCGTAGATCTCGATAGGATCGTCTCTATGGGATTTGGATTAATGATGTACACAACGCCTTTAATTTATTCAGATAAAATTGACAGCCAATTCATCAGGTGGCTTATACAATGGAACCCGCTCACATATCTTGTTTGTTCAGCTCGTGATATTATTATTTATGGCAGACTATATAACACAACTGGTTTTTTTATTTGTGCTGGGATTTCCTTCCTATTATTTCTGATTTCGTGGAGACTTTTCTATATATCTGAAAATACAATTATCGAAAGAATGGTTTAATATACAATATCGGGTTATTGTGTTTATCCCTATTTTCAATTTTATCATTACTGATAGAATGACTTACGGATTTAACAAACCTTGTATCAATGGCAATGCCTTTCCACCGAAACAAATGCTCTCCCCCCTCAAGGAACATATAGGGTTAATAAAAAAATGAAGATAACAACAAAAACACCCATACCGCAACAGCATCTTTTGTTTTCCCCTGATCTGCCAAAAGACGTGGTTCTTTCCGTCAAAAATGTTTCTAAAAAATTCTGCCGCAATCTCAAGCAAAGCTTGTTTTATGGCATCAAAGATCTCTCCCAAAACCTCATAGGTATTTGTCCGGATAGAACCATGCTTCGTAAGGATGAATTTTGGGCATTTAAAGATGTCAGTTTCGAAGTGCGAAGAGGAGATGCGTTAGCATTGATAGGCAAAAATGGAAGCGGCAAATCAACACTGCTGAGAGTGCTCAACGGCATATTTCCTCCGGATAAAGGAACGGTCCAATATAGAGGCAGAATGAGCGCACTAATTGCTCTTGGAGCAGGCTTTCATCCACATATGACAGGCAGAGAAAACATCTTCTTGAATGCTGCGATTCTAGGCATGAAGCAATTTGAAATAAAAAAAAAACTTGATGAGATAATCGATTTTGCTGATATTAGCGATTTCATCGATACGCCAATTTCCAACTACTCCTCAGGAATGAAAGTCAGATTGGGATTTTCGATTGCCGTCCAATGTGATCCGGATATTCTTGTTATTGATGAAGTCCTATCTGTCGGAGATATAGGATTTAAAACAAAAAGCTACAACGCGATAACCAAAGTGATAGATAAGGCGGCTGTGGTTTTCGTCAGTCATTCCATGACGCATGTGGGAAGACTATGCAATAGAGGGATTTTGCTGGATCAAGGCAAGATACAAATGATGAGTGATAATATAGGTGAGGTGATAGATGCATACACGGCTATGTTTGGTTTCGGTCAGATAGAGATTGCATCAACCGGCAGGGAACGATTGCTGGGGATATCGATGATGAATTTTAGTAACGGAGACCCGGAACCGGTTTTACACGAACTAAATAATATAGAACCGCTCATGGTGGATATTGAATTCGGTAAGCCGGTTATGATTACACTAAAATTGGAGATCGCCCCCTCTGTCAAATGGTTTGATGTAACCTATTCAGTGCTCGGACTTGAACAAGGGCTTATCGCGCAGTGTTTTTCAACAACAAGTGCGGCCTTTTTTGAAAATAAAAATGTGCCTATGACCATCAAAGCATTGATTAGTTCTTTTAATTTGAAGCAAGGAAAATATTCATTAAAAGTTCAACTTCGGGAATCCAAAGGACGTGATCACGCCAGCGAGAATATTGCTATATATAAACATTTTATTCAATTCAGAGTATGCAATGATTCTTTTCTGGGCCCAGCATCAATTCAACTAAACGCAGATTGGACAATAGAAATGTAACCTTGACTGAAACTATTTGCCGGATCATGGAAGTCATTAATGAAAAAAAATATTCAAATCGGTACCCGAACTATTGGGGATGAGGGTTCATGTTTTCTTATAGCGGAGGTTGGACAAGCCCATGACGGATCTCTAGGGATGGCCCATGCTTATATTGATGCTGCCGCCGAAGCTGGGGTGGATGCAATCAAATTTCAACTCCATATCGCCGAAGCCGAATCAACCATAGATGAACCTTTTCGCACCCGATTTTCCATGCAAGATGATACACGCTATTCTTACTGGCAAAGGATGGAATTTACCTTCGAACAATGGAAGGGGCTAACCCTGCATGCTAAAGAAAAAGGACTTATTATTCTTATTTCTCCGTTTTCAATTCAGGCGATCCGGATGCTCGAAAAACTGGAGATTCCCGCCTGGAAAATCGGCTCTGGAGAAACCGTCTCCAAAGATCTCTTGGAAACGATCCTCGAAACAAAACAACCTATCCTTGTCAGCACCGGTATGAGTACCGTCAGGGAAATCGACAATCTTGTAAAAATGTTTCACCAACACAAGGCAGAGTTTGCTCTGCTTCAGTGCACAAGCAAATATCCTGTTGAATTCTCTGAGATAGGCTTAAATATTATTCAGGAACTCAAAGCGCGCTATGCTTGTCCGGTGGGTTTGTCTGATCATTCCGGAAGCGTTTTTCCAGGCCTTGCAGCCATGGCCCAAGGCGCTTCCATAATAGAAGCGCACATTGTTTTTGACAAACGGATGTTCGGTCCAGATACACAGGCTTCGTTGACTGTTGAGGATTTCAAACTGCTCGTCAATGCGAGAAATGCTTTTAATCGAATGTTTTCCAACCCAATGAATAAGGATAAAATGGCCGAAAAATTGCGTCAGACCCGTATAGTCTTCGGGAAAAGCATGGCCTTAGTGAATGACCTGCCTGCTGGGACAATTTTAAATGAAGAAATGCTCACCGCTAAAAAACCCGGCACTGGTATTCCCTTGCAACAGAAAAAAAAATTAATAGGGAAAAAACTTATAAATGATGTCCCCAAAATACGACTATTACGGTGGGAGGATCTGGATGGATAAAAAAAAAATCTGTGTCGTCGTAAACAGCAGGGCCAACTACGGCCGAATAAAAAGTTTTCTTGAGGCTGTTGATGAGCACCCTCAATTAGAGCTTCAACTCATTGTGGGCGCCTCAGCGCTTCTATATCGCTTCGGCTCTGTAATTGACATTATTCGAGCAGATGGATTTGATCCGGTTAGCGTTGTATATTCCGTTGTTGAAGGAGAAACTCCCTCCACCATGGCCAAATCCACCGGAATGGGCATTTTGGAGTTAGCCACCCAATTTGAAAACCTAAAACCTGATATCGTTCTAACTGTAGCTGACCGTTTTGAAACACTTGCGACGGCCGTAGCCGCCAGTTACATGAATATCCCGCTAGCTCACACCCAGGGTGGGGAGTTAACCGGGTCCATTGATGAGTCAGTCAGACATGCTATCACCAAACTTGCTCATATTCATTTTCCAGCTACAAAAAAGGCCGAACAGATTCTTCGGAAAATGGGCGAAAACCCGGCGAATATTTTCGTGACCGGATGTCCCTCCATAGATCTGGCAGCACAGGCCTGCAAGGATAACTCTATAGACCTCTTTCAAAAATATGGAGGCACCGGCAGCCGGCTGGACTGGAACAAACCATTTTTAGTGGTACTACAACATCCTGTGACAACAGAATATAAAGTTGCATTTAACCAAACGAATCAAACCCTGGAAGCACTTAAACAAATCGGCATGCAGACCGCTTGGTTCTGGCCCAACGTTGACGCCGGATCAGACGCTGTTTCCAAAGCCCTGCGCCTTTTTATCGTCTCCAATGGAAATGCTCCATTTCATTTTTACCGCAATTTCTCACCTGAAGATTATGTCCGGCTTATTGACCGCTGCGAGTGTATCGTTGGGAACTCGTCAAGTGGAATTCGAGAAGGTTCTTTTCTGGGAACACCCTGTGTGAATATTGGGTCCCGGCAAAATCAAAGAGAGCGCGGGAAAAATGTCATGGATGTCGAAAATGAAGCGAATGCTATATACCAGGCGATCAAATGCCAAGTGGAGCATGGGAAATACAAACCAACCAATCTTTATGGGGATGGAAATGCAGGGAAGAAAATGGCCGAGATTTTAGCATCGCATCATTTTGATATCAAAAAGATTTTTTACAATGCCTGACCATAAAACCGGTGTAATCAAAACTGTTGGGTAAATGCTGGATGCCGGATTAAATCCGGAATGACATCAACAAACTTTTGAAACCGGCTCTATTAAAAGGGGAAAAAAATAATGACGTTTATTTTGGGTATTATTCCGGCAAGGGGTGGTTCCAAAGGAATTCCTAACAAGAATATTGCGAATCTCAGAGAGAAGCCCTTACTCGCCCACACAATCGAAGCCGCTAAAAAAAGTAGACTCTTACATGATTTCATCCTGTCAACCGACTCAGAAGCAATCGCCCGGTGTGCTGCAGAATATGGGTTGAAGAGTTCATCATTACGGCCACCTGAACTATCCTCGGATGAAGCAAACAGTGTTGATGTAGCTATTTATGAAATACAAAAGTATGAGAATGAACATAATGTGAGTGTGGATATTATCGTCCTTCTCCAACCCACAGCACCCATGCGCACCTCCGTTGACATTGATTGTGCCTTGAATATTTTCTTAAAATCAAATGCAGCGTCACTTATCAGCGTGTACGAAGCGACTACAAATCATCCAAACTTAATGTATTACCTGCATGACGACAAGCTTGAACCGATTCTTGAGGAAGGACGCCGGATAAAACGGCGCCAGGAGTACAAGCCGGTTTTCGTGCGCAACGGGGCTTTATATATCGTAAATAAAGAACAACTTGTGGATCGGAAAAGCTTTGTCTGCGCCAATCCGACAGCATACATCATGTCGCGTGAACGATCCGTCAATATAGATGATCCGTTTGACCTTGAGTTAGCGGAATGGATGATGTCCCGCCATCCCAATGAATGTGAGTATAATAATGAATAAGAATAAATGGCTTTATCTACCGATCGAATTAAAAGTCAGGGAGCTGGAAACACGTATATTGATGGCGTGCATAGCTGCTGATAGAGGATATCGTGTTGTCCTTGGTCATAAAAATGAGATTCAGACAAGCCTGAGTATAATGCCCCAAGGTATCTTTCTAACTTATGGCATGGCAGAGAATTTATTGCCGATTTTAGAAAATGCGACAAATTTTGGGCACCGAATTATTGCTCAAGATGAAGAAGGTCTCGTGGTGTGGCAGCATGGCCGGTACCAGAAGTATCGCCTATCAAATAAAACACTGAATCTGATTCAGTATGTTTTTACCTGGGGAGAAAATCAAAAACAATTGATTTCGGAAACATTTCCGGAATACAGCACCAAAATAATAACCACTGGTTCACCTCGTATCGATTTATTGCGAGAGCCATATAATAAAGTGTTTGATGATCGTGTGGAGAAAATCAAAAAAACTTACGGCCCATTTATTTTGGTGAATACCAATTTTGGTCTTGTAAATAATTTTAAAGGAATGACTGATTACTATGAGCATATAAAGAAAGCATACAATTTATCTACTGACTATGATGAGGCTTTTCACAAAAGCAGATTTGAATTTCAGAGCCAAATGAATGGATATTTTATCGAAATGATAAAAGCGATAAGCAATTCATTCCCAAAGATGAAAATAATCGTAAGACCTCATCCAGCAGAAAACCATGATACCAATAGAAAAATCTTCCATGATTTTAAAAATGTAGTAATTCACCACGAAGGCTGTGTCATCCCTTGGCTAAAAGCATCGGAAGTAATGATTCACAATGGGTGTACAACAGGCGTGGAGGCCGTTATCCTCAATAAAGCCGCAGTGACCTATCGTCCGATCAAAAATGATCTTATCGAGACATTTCTTCCAAGTTTTGTAAGCTATGAAGCCTTCACGCTAAGCGATTTGGTTTCTATTGTGGCATCTTATTTGGACGGGAAACAAATATTTGATGATAAGAAAAATTCCAAAGAGATGAATTATTATATTGCAAATTTACGAAACAGCTATGCAGTTGATAAGATTATCGATACGTTAGATAGAATTAAAATCGATAATAATGACTCCAGGACCAAAGAGTTTTTCGAGTATTTGGAAAAACAAAAATATACAAATTATGACAATTCAGATTTCCTATCTGGTGCAAATGATATTTCCAGTCAATACGTCAGGCACAAATTCTCAGGGCTTTCGAAGGTTGAGGTCAATTATCTGCTAAGCAAGTTTCAAACAATAAGCGGTCGGTTTCAAGATGTGTCAGCAAAACAAATTGGACCTTCAATGTATTTATTCGAGTCAAAAAAAAATAGATTATCCCCCATTACACTCGCAAAACGATTGTTATGCAAATTTACATCAATTTTCCCCGACCTTAAAAAGATAAAACCCACAGATCCTTATAGAAATAAAAAAACAAGCAGTTTGAATTCAATCCAGTGTCCTGAAGATTTGGACAAGACGTTTCCCAGGAATTTACCCCAAGCGACGTTGATGTCAGAAATCTCATTAGGAAACCAAGGAGGTAGTCAATTATTTATCGGAGACATCAACAATGACGGGATAAAGGAGTTTATTTGGCTACAGAGCGCCGGCATATTCAAATCTGATTTATTTGCTCAGAACGAACACTTTAATGAAAGACTAGATCCGGGATTTAACCAGCATCTGTTTTGCCTGACGGCAACAGATCAAAATAACCGTTTGCTATGGCAGGTTGGAGCTCCGTATACTCAGTCAAGCCCGTCATTTGTCTCACATGCCTGTGAGCGAATGGTTTCAATCGCAGATATAGACGCTGATGGTCAAAATGAGGTTATCGTACTGGATAGTTCAAACAACTTGCTCATACTGGATGGCCTCAACGGGAAAGTCAAAGCATCAATTAAACTGCCGGCCGACAACTTCTCCATTGTGAAAACCAGTACAAAAGAGGGAACTCGGCAAGGCAACCGCATTCTGATCGGTAACGCAGATAAACCTTACATGCCTTACGAATATGGCAATCCATGGCTTTTTTACAATGGAAATTTCGAACTGATTCACCAGGGAGAATATATCGGTGCAGGACATAATGCAGTGGTTTTTGACGCCAACGCTGACGGGGTCGATGAATTTCTGATTGGGTATCAACTTGTTGATATTAATGGTCAAGTAATATGGACTATGGACAAATGGAAAAACCGAAAAATGGATGAACCTGCTGAACAACATGTCGATGATGTATCGATTGTCAAAATAAATAACGATTGGTTTGCTGCCATTGCAGGTAGTGATCAGTTGTATTTTATCGACTCGGCTGGACGATGCAAATGGGAAAAAAAATTGCCCCACCCCCAGTACACAGTTGTTTTAAGCAAAGGGAAAGAAGCACGTATAATCGTTCTCAATCAGCGCGAGATAATGAACTGCTTTGATATTAATGGTACACTGCTTTGGGAGTGCTTATTTCCTGAGCATTGGCCGATAAAGCGTCCACTAAGTAGTTATACCGCAAGGCCTATTCATATGAATGCTCCAGCAGCCATAATTCGACGCTCTGAAGGTAATCCAGACTTATTTGTATATAATGAGGGAGGATGGCCCTATGGAATTGATAGCAATGGCAGCCCATGTTTGTTTTTCCCCCCCACCAGTAACGCAGAAACTAAAGATATGCGCCCTAAACTGCGGAGAATAAATGACCATGGCTTATCTTTTGAAAGTGAAGCTTTTGATTCTGCCGGAGATGGCACAAGCAGAGTTATTATTTACAATCGAAGCTATGCATGGATTTATAAATTATGAAAAAATGCTGATTAAAAAATTCGGAGACCTCCCCAAGATCCGGTATACTCAGAAAAAATGGCAAAATGAGCCAATTTCAAAAGTCTGTTGTTGTCATTCCGGCGAAGGCCGGAATCCAGTATTTTCAGTACGTTTCTGGACACCGGCCTTCGCCGGTGTGACGTTTTTTAATCGTTTTGAAATTGACTCAAATGATTACACACTAACAATTTATACAGGAGATCATATTGGATAGAAGAACAAAAGAGGATATTAAGGCTGGCGTATATAAACAATCTCTTATCGTACGACATTGGAGCAATAAAGAATTGCGCAGGTTGGCCCCACTTTTTACCGGAGATGTTCTTAACTTGAGTGGATGGAAAGATGAGGACAAGCAGGGGGGAACTTATCGCGAGTATTTTAAAAATGCGACCTCCTATACCATATCGAATTGTCCAGGTGAGGACAGAAGCAGTGATATTGATGAAGCCTGTCAAGAAAAAGTCAGCATTGATCTCATGGCAGAAATTCCAGACAGTTTAAAAGCGGGATTCGACGTTGTTTTTAATCATACTGTTCTTGAACATATTTTTGATTGTTTTAAAGCTTTCGCAAACATGTGCTTTCTGACTCGAGATGTTATCATTTCTGTTGTACCCTTTTCCCAACTACAACACGACGCAAATGTCTCTTATGGCGACTACTGGCGCTTTTGCCCTGCTGCAATGCGAAAATTATATTCCACAAACGGTTTGTCGATTATATATGAATCGGCATCTCCTTTTAAAGATGCTGCAATCTATCTCTTGTTTATAGGCGCTCGCCACCCTGCTGTATGGAAAACTATACTACCAGATTATAAGCCGCTAACGCATGTCGGTGAATGGATTGGCCTGCGCAAGCGCAAATAGGCTTGAACTTCAGGCTTGTTGTGATGGATTCGGAATATAAAAACTATATGAAATCGGTTTTCAATTAGAGAGTGAAGAAGTTTACTGCCCTTTTTTACCAACAACGAACCAGAAAAAACAACATCATAATTGACGTGACCAATGGTAAATTAGCTCTTATGAATGAAAGCTTCATCGAAAGAGACTGCCCTCTATGCAAATCAAAAAAATATAAATTGTTGCTCCATATAGACCCCGCACATTTTATTAAAACAAACCTCTCGCTGAATACATCTGTGATCAAGGAATGTGGTATTCTCAACTTGCCGCACATACCACTGGTGAAATGCAAAAAATGCAAATTTGCCTATACGAAGTACGGTCTAAATAATCGATGGCTATCGGTAGTCTATAATGAAATAATTTCGGCGGAAAAAAGCAAGAATAAAATCTTCCAGCACTCAAAACGATTATTGAACCTAAACATTTGGAATCAATTATATAGCTATGTCTTAAAAAGGGATCCATCATCTTTCGATAGCATACATCTTCTGGAACACGGTTGCGGCTGGGGCGACTTCTTAAGCGTCGCATCTTCCCACGGTGTTGACTGCACAGGTATCGAGACCGATAAGAGAAAACTGGATTTTTGTAACCAGAACGGATTAAATGTTTATTCCACTTTTGAGGAAATTAATTCCGGCCATCGCTTTGACATCTTTTTAGCAAATCAGGTTTTCGAGCACCTCAGTGAGCCGGTGGAATCTCTACTGGCAATGAAACCATTATTATCAACAAACTTTATCGGTTATATCTCTGTCCCCTATTATTCTGATGAAAAGCTGCAGCAAAGTATCAAAAATATTGCCCACGGGCAACTTTCAGATAAAAATCTTAACTCCTGGGAGCACCTAAATTATTTTAGCCCCCAGCTTTTATGGAAATTTATAAACAACTGTGGCTTTGAAATTTTCAATCCAACAACTGATCAAACAATACCAAAAAGAAAAATGGTAAATACGTCCTGCTATTTTCGCTTTAACTCTGAATCGAAGTCGACTGATCCCAATTTGCATTTCCCTATGCTATTTTATCGGTTCTACCAAAAGCTTACTTCACAGAAAAACAGATTTGTTTTCAAACATTAGAGCTAATTTCAAAAGTACATTATTGTCATTCCGGCGAAAGCCGGAATCCAGTATTTTCGCCTCTTTCTGGACACCGGCTTTCGCCGATGTGACGCTTTTTGATAGTTTTGAAATTAGCTCATTATATTATTTTTTTTAGGCCTTCTGTCTCCATTTTAGAATCGGTGCTACGCTTTTCTTAACAATTACATTTATATACCTTCTGATGTAATTTTAACGTTAAGAGACCTTTGAAAAACTGCTGTTTTTAGCAAGTTTCGTTTTATAACTGATTGTTTTCATTATATGCGAATTTTGAAAAAATGAGAAATTCAAAGGTCTCGTTAAACAGTAGCTGAAAAATAGACACGACACATTCCAATTCTGAAATATGAAAAATAAAATTACTATTGTTGTGATCGCATCTCCGGGAACGGCTGAAAATCATACCCTTAATATTCTCCTTGGATCTCACTCTAAAATTATTTCATTAGGGGAGATTAGTAAAATATTTGGTAAAGCAGATCTGCGCGACGCCTGCTCACTATGTGTCGGCGAATGCCGGTTCTGGGGCAAATTTAACAAAATATGGCAGCCAAATGGTGATTTTTTTTCACAACTTTCAGAATTCAGTGGGAAACCATTTATTTCTGTAAGCAATATTGGGAATTTTAACAACTATCTGTATTCAGAAAATATAACAATCAAAGTTATTCGATTGATAAGAGACGGCCGCGCCTTTACTGCCTGTACTCTTCAAAACCACAGCCACTTTACTATCGATTCAATAGTTCAAACATGGCGCAACTCATCTATAAAAATTGATGACTGGGTATCTTCTTTCCCTTCAAACGATAGATTGACGCTTCGGTACGAGGATATCCTTTCAGATAAGAAAAGTAAATTATTATTGATTTGTAACTTTATCGGAATTGAATTTGAGTCCTCCATGCTTGAATACTGGAAAGTTAAGCACCACCTGGTTGGCGTAAACAAAGGAAACCTTTCTTATGTAAAGCAGTATTTAGGGTCCAATTCCCTGACCATGGATGATCAATTTTATAATCAGCAAAGCCCGGATGACTTTAAAGATGAAAGATGGCGTTATGAGTTGGATCCTTTTCAATTATCAACGTTTGAAAGAATCGCCGGCAAACTTAACCAGCAGTATGGTTATGAATCAATCAATATAGCGGGAAACGGTAATTCTGCCATTACTGAGAGAATATATAATATTGAGTGCCCCAAACCTGATGCTGAATGTAAAAAAATTTCCAATGCCTCTGTGATTATTCGATCATCGGGGGAACGAACTGAGGACTTGTGCAAAGAGTTAATTGATAAGCAAGTCATTGATAAAAATATCCATATTATCAAGGGGGTTAAACCATTCAGTAATGCCCTGAAAAAGATGTTTGAAATCGGGCTGGATTCGAATCTGCCGTGGACAATCGCCGTTGATGCAGACCTTCTTGTTTTGCCTAATGCCATATCAAACCTTATCAACATAGCAGAAAATGCATCAAAAAATGTATTTGAAATAAACACTCAAATGATGGATAAATTTTTTGGCGGCCCGAAGGATGGTGGCCTCCACCTTTTTCGCACCTCACTACTCGATATCGCGTTAAAACAAATCCCCTTCGAAGGATTCAGCTCACGCCCAGAGACTTTTACTATCGATCGCATGCAGGCACTTGGTTATGAGCAGATTAAAAATGACATGACGCTTGTTCTTCATGACTATGAGCAATACTATCGAGATATTTACAGAAAGTCTTTTTTTCACGGCAAAAAGCATAAGCCTTTTATATCAGAAGCGTTGCTTCCCCTTTGGGAACGCCTCTCTATAAATAACTCAGATTTTAAAGTTGCAGTATGGGGGTATCGAGCAAGTCAAGTCACCGACTCGTCAATTACATCAGATATCCGGTTGTTTGGAGAAGAGATAGATATTCTGTTACGTGCCCATGGAGTAAATGAAAAAAGTCCTATTCCCCCCGATGGGTTTAACACATCGGACATTTTGAATATTATTAAAAATTACTCCCCTTCAGAAGAATATCTGAAATTTCTCCGGATGATCGGCAAGCTAACAAATATAGAAACAAATGGAAATACCCTTGTGGATATGGCCCCCCCCCCTCGATACAATTGGAGAAATCATCTTATAAATGGTTTGAAAGAGGTAGGTGTTGTTCGGTTTACTCCATGGTTTATCGGCAAAGCATTATGCAAAATCGGAACAATATTGTATAAATGGTCAGAAACCAGATAAATTCCAAATAAAAAGGTCTCAATATATTGCCATTCATTATTAGGATTGCTATATCCTGACACCAAAAAAAAATATGAGAGATTATCTGTAGTTTGCTATCCTCATATGTTCTATTTTTTGCAAACGGAAGGTATTACATGAGAAAAAAAATCCTCTTTATCGGTCATTATGCAGGCTATACAGGAGCTCCGATAATTCTCTTGCGGCTAATGAAGTGGTTAAAAGAAAACTCAGATATAGATTTTGAAATAATACTTAAATGCGATGGAGTATTACGGGCGGAATACGAAAAGTTATCACCTGTAATCATTTATCATGCGCCCCAGAAGGAAAAAGACATCCTCACTCAGAACTTTATTAATCGTATTAAGACATATTTTTCTGATAAAAGACAGCAGCCGGAATATTTAAAACAAAAATATCCTATAGGTTCAGTTGACTTAATATTTTCAAATACCATCACGAACGGTGAGATTTTATCTTCGTTATCACATCTGCAATGTCCGGTTATATGCAGGGTTGCAGAGCTTGATTACTGGATTAATAGATCAGGAAAAGTCAACTTTGAACAGGTGAAGAAATATTCCTCACATTTTATTGCTGTCTCAAACGCTGTGAAAGAAAACCTCATCCGAAACCATAAAATCCCGGGGGAAAAAATAGATGTTATTCATGGCTTCATTGACCCCACCAATAATATAGAAAAAAACACACTCCGAAAAAAAATGAATATACCAGAAGACGGGATAATTGTCGGTGGCTCCGGCGCCGAGATATGGCGTAAAGGTAAGGATCTATTTATCCAACTCGCCATCAATGTATTTAATAGATGCAAAAACTTACCTATTTATTTTGTTTGGCTTGGAGGCGAAAACGATAGCGAAGATTCGTATAGAATTCTCCATGATTTAAAAAAGGCAAACCTTACCGATAAAGTTTTCTTTCTTCCAGAGGTATCAAACCCATTGGATTATTATACAGACTTTGACATGTTCGCAATGGTATCACGGGAAGACCCATACCCAGTTGTTAACATTGAAGTCGCCTCACTAGGTAAGCCAATCCTTTGCTTCAACAACGCTGGTGGCTCACCAGAACTCGTTGAAGAAGATTCAGGTTTTGTGGTTCCATATCTCGATGTTGAAGCAATGGCAGAAAAAGTAATTCAGCTATGTAAAAATAAAAACCTCCGTAAACAGTTAGGAGATCAGGCTGCCAATAAGGTAAGGGATAGGCATAGTATTTTAACTACTGCACCTAAGATTCTTAAGATTATAAACAATTTTCTTGCTTGAATGGACAATAATAAAAAAATAGCGTCTGTGCGCCTTATCGCTTTCTATCTGCCTCAATTCCATCCTATCCCCGAAAACGATGAGTGGTGGGGAAAAGGATTTACCGAGTGGACAAATCTTGCTAATGCAAAACCGCTCTTCCGCGGCCACCACCAGCCCAATATTCCTGCTGATCTCGGGTTCTATGATTTGCGCGTGCCGGAAACCAGGATTGCTCAGGCTGAACTGGCCAGAGCACACGGTATTGAAGGATTCTGCTACTGGCATTATTGGTTTGCAGGCAAACGCTTGCTCGAAAGGCCATTTGGGGAAGTATTAAAGTCAGGTGAACCTGATTATCCCTTTTGTCTCGGATGGGCGAATCAGACGTGGACAGGTATATGGCATGGCGCTCCGGACAGAATATTAATAAAACAAGAATATCCGGGAAAAGATGACTATAGAGCGCATTTTTACTCTCTTTTAGATGCCTTCACTGATTCCCGTTATATCAAAATCGATGAAAAACCTCTTTTTATTGTTTACAATCCAACAGGAATCCCTGATCCGAACTTTTTTACTGACTATTGGAGAACATTGGCAGCAGAAGCTGGGTTAAAAGGTATATATTTTATTGGAAATTCCTATCCTTCATGGAATCCGGCAGAAAATGGCTTTGATGCTCTTATTCCGGATACGCTTCCATTTATTTTATCAAGGTTAAAACCTTCAAGCTCCGGCTTGATTTCAAAAATTTTTAAAAGAAAAAATCCAATGCCAGATATATATAACTACCAGGATCTCATCAATGAATATCCCCATATTCTCAATAATTCAATTTCACAGCATTATCCTTGCATAATTCCCAATTGGGATAATACACCCCGGAGCCGCCATAATGGAGTTGTATTTCATGGATCAACACCACAGCTTTTTCGTATTCACCTGCAGCAAGCGATTAGCCATGTATCATCTGATGAACCCGAAAAACGCCTTGTATTTATAAAATCGTGGAATGAGTGGGCTGAAGGAAACTACCTTGAACCTGACCAGAGGTTTGGAAAATCCTATCTAAAAATCTGTCAAGAGGAAATTCTTCATATTAAAAATGAATAAAAAATGTATTTATTTTACACGTTTTATGCCAGATGCCAATAAAGATGGAGGGTCGCGTCGAGCAGCACAGCTCCGTAATGCATTTTCATTCCTATCACCCCGGATTTCAAGTGCGCTATCTCTGAACCTCCCTACTAAATCAAACACTCCATCAAAAAGTTTCAAATCGAAATTATTCAACTCATTTAAAGAAAAAAAAATAGATAAACAAAATTTATGGCATGAGACATTTCGCCCATCTATCGATTTCTTTAATCTTGTCTCACAAGAATGGATAATTTCAGTTCTTGAAAAAGAGTCAATACACATTGCCCTTATTGATGATCCGATATATTTTGAACCTCTGGTTCTGGAATTAAGAAAGAAAATGATACCAACCATTGCTTTAGCTCACAATATTGAAAGCCTCGTTCCAGGGCAAATGACACCTGAAAAGCAAAAAGATTTGTTCATGTATGAACTATCTATATTAAATAGATGCAATCTGGTTGTAACCATTTCAAGAGAAGATACTGCAATTTTAAACAACTTTGGAATAAACACCTTCTTTTTTCCTTACTATCCGGATGAAGAGAACCTCCTACGCCTGAATAAAATACGTCTTCAAAGAAAAAATAATCCAAAACAAGGAATTCTTATTCTAGGTTCAGCCGGCAATCGACCTACGGCAACGGGAATGATTGCTGCAATTAAAAACTGGGAAAAGTATGATCTGAATCGATCCATCGGAAAACTAATCGTGGCAGGATACAACACAGAAAACCTCCGAGATCAAATCTCGCAATACAACATTGAGCTGCTTGGAAGTGTATCACCCCAAAAGTTGGATCAACTTTTAGGAGATGTAAAAGCATGCTTGTGCTACCAGGAGAGTGGGTCAGGTGCACTTACACGTATCACAGATATGCTGATTGCAGGTGTTCCGGTTATCGCAAATACACATGCTGCGCGATCGTATTACAATTTGCCTGGTATCTTTGAATTTTTCTCCTTTGCAAATATTAAAAATGTTCTTCAAGATGAGGGATTATGGGAAAGGGAAATTCCCATTATGTTACCCCCTGATCAATATGCCCTTGAATCTGCGATAAAGAATTTATTATAACCTCTGACTTTTAATCATGTTTATCTAACCTTTTTTCTTATTCTGTCAGGTTAAAAACAATGGAAAGAATTATTGACATTATAACCGTCACAAAAGATGATTTCGAAGGTGTTTCATCCACAATAAAAAGTACAAGGGAACTCAGGATTAACAATAGTATAAGGCAACTTATCGTTGATAGCAGCATAAAAAAAACACAAGAAAATATTAAAAAAGCAATTATTGATGAGCCAAATATTGATTATACCTGGCAGGAACCACTTGGGACAGCAGCAGCTTTCAACCATGGACTGAAGCTTTCAAATGCCGAGTGGATATGGTTTTTGAACGGCAGAGATGAAGTGCATCCAGACGTTGAACCAGACAAGCTTATTTATATCATAAAAAAAAATTCTGCTGATATTGTCATCTTTCAGATGGAATTGATGCAGTCCGGCACAATATGCGGCCACCCACCCATGTGGGCCATGTGGCCACCCGTTAACAGTTGGGTGCCTCATCCATCCACGATCATTCGATACGATGTATTTAAAAGGTATGGATTTTTTCATGAAAAATATAAGACATCAATGGATTTTGAAATTTGGCTCCGGTTTTTCTCCCAGCCTATCATCGTTGACACAATCTCTATTCCAATTGCCCTGTATGACGAAACCGGTATTTCATCGACACAAATCAGTCATTCAGCTATAGAAGCAAAAGAAATACTGAGGAATAAGTTTTTTATGTTAGCAAAAAAGTGGGTAAGCAACGGTAAAATGATTTATAACTCTATTCAGCACTATCGGAAAACAAGTCGGCAATAATCAATAACCCTCTCGATATCGAATAAACATGAACATCAGCCTGATCTGCCCTAAACATAACACATCATTGAATATTGATAGTACACAAAACAGATACCAATGCCAATATGGTTGCTTTTTCCCAATTATAGGTGAAATACCTAGATTTGTTGCGCAAAACAACTATGCTGCATCCTTTGGTCTTCAATGGAATAAGTTCAGAACAACTCAACTGGATTCATTTTCAGGTCTTTCGATTTCAAAAGACAGATTAGCCCGCTTGGCAGGCGGCTCATTAGAAATCTTTAAGGGGAAAAAGGTGCTGGAAGCAGGCTGTGGCGCCGGGCGGTTTACGGAAATCATGCTTTCAGCCGGCGCAACAGTTTTTGCAGCAGATCTATCTGAAGCAGTGGAAGCAAATTATAAAAACTGTAGTAAATATAAAAATTATTTCGTCTGCCAGGCTGATCTGCTTCACTTGCCTGTTTCACCCGAACAATTTGATATTGTAGTCTGTATCGGCGTGATTCAGCATACCCCTGACCCTGAAAGAACTATGGCAGCTTTATGCTCTCATGTCAAACCCGGAGGTCTTTTAATAATTGATCACTATACATATGGTTATCCGGTAACACCTGTGCGCCGAGCACTTCGTTCCATACTTTTAAAAACATCAAAAAATTTTTCAATGCAGTTTTGCCAGGTGCTCACACATGTTTTATGGCCGATACATATAGGATTATGGAAAATAAGAGGAATAAAAGCAGCAAATCGGCTTCGATCCATATTCCTTACTTTATCACCCCTTGTTGATTATCAGGATGCGTATCCTCAGCTTAGTTCTAAAATGATGCATGAATGGGCCATGCTGGATACGCATGATACGCTTACGGATGTATACAAACACTTGCGAAGTGCTGAAGAAATTGAAACGCATTTGCTGAATTGTGGTATGACTGATATCATTGCACGATATGCCGGAAACGGTGTTGAAGCAATGGCAAATAAACCTGAACTCTAAACATACTTTTGACATTATAAATTTATATTTTATGTGCGGTATCTGCGGTATATTCGGACATTCCGGCCGGTTGGACATTTCATCCATGATTTCAGCTATGAATCATCGCGGTCCTGATGATTCCGGCATGTTCTTGGAAGACGGCATTGCTTTTGGCATGACGCGCCTCGCGGTAATTGACTTATCTCCTAATGCACATCAGCCAATGAGAAACAATGATGGGTCTGTCTGGATTGTCTATAATGGAGAAACCTATAATTTTCGGGAAGAACGTGATGTCCTGTTACAAAAAGGGTATGCTTTCCATTCCTCCTCTGACACTGAAGTTGTATTAAAAATGTATGAAGAATATGGTGATGATTTTATTCTTCGTATGAATGGAATGTTCGCCCTGGCTGTTTATGATAAAAGACGTGGGTCAGGTAAAGAAAGACTTCTATTGGCAAGGGATCATTTAGGTATCAAACCGCTTCTTTATTCTCGCGCAGGTTCGAAGTTTGTTTTTGCCTCAGAGATGAAATCGATTCTTGCAAGCGGTTTTATTAAAAAACAGTTTGATCCGGAAGCGCTGCGCCTTTTACTGACATTCGGTTCGGTTCGTCAGCCGATGACAGCCGTTACAGGTGTAAATATGCTGCTGCCCGGTCATCGTATGATTATCGAACCGGGCAATGAAAAACTTGAAAGATACTGGAAACTGGAAACTGACAGAGCATCCACACTGAAGAACAGCTCCTATGAAGAAATGGTTTCTGCTGTGACAGAATCACTTGAAAAAGCCATAAATATGCAAATGATCAGTGATGTTCCGATAGGAGCATTCCTGAGCGGTGGTGTGGATTCTTCACTTCTGGTTGCCTTGATGGCAAAAAATACTATAGGCAGCAGGATTAAAACTTTTTCTGTCGGGTTTGGGCAGGAAGGTGCAGATATTGATGAAACAGATGATGCTCAAAGGGTTGCAAAATTTATCGGCACTGATCATTCGCGGGTTGTTGTAACCGGTAAGGATGTCCGTGACAAAATCAATCATATTGTCAAAGCATTAGATCAACCTTCTGTTGATGGTGTCAATTCCTATTTCGTATCGTATGCCGCGAGGCAGGCGGTAACCGTAGCGATTTCCGGAACCGGCGGTGATGAGCTTTTTGCCGGATATCCATGGTTTGCCAATATGGTAAAAGCATATCACCCGGGCAATCGAAACGAACATTTAACGCCGATGAAACACCTCCGGAATGTCTTATCCCGACTTGCGTCTTTAGCAAAATTACTATCTGTTGGGCGTTCAGGCCAAGCAGATAGGAATCGTTTGAACGATCCAAAAAGCAATTTGGATTTTCTTTCCCTTTTTGCCGGACAATATCAGATATACGGCGCTATTGGAGCGGCAAATCTTTTACAAAAAGATTTCTGCAGATATTCTCACATTGGAAGAAAGCCATCCCAAGATATTGCTTCGAGCGACGAGCTTCCGAACGAATCGATAATTAACAGAGTGTCTGCACTATGTTTAAGGGGGTATACTCAAAACCAGCTTCTCCGCGATATTGATGCTGTCTCGATGGCGCATTCACTTGAAGTCCGTGTTCCATTTTTAAATCCAGCTTTAGTGGATATTGCTCTTTCTCTTCCTGACAACACAAAAATGGGTGATATTACATCTACAGCTAACCTTTCAAATGCAACGTATCGAGAGACAGGCACCAAAAAAATACTTATTGATATATCCAAGCATGTTCTCCCCAAGGGGATGGACCTTCAAAAAAAAAGAGGGTTTGGAATGCCGTTTGATGCGTGGCTTAAAAGTTCATTAAAAGATGTGTTAGATGATACCCTCTCAGCACAATCAATTATCAAAAGAGGGTTTTTTAAAACAAATGAAGTTCAGGCAGTATATAACAACTTCCTTGATAACCATTCACACTGGTCTTTACCATGGTTGTTAATGATAATTGAATTATGGTGCAGGGAGTTTATTGATTAAGCGAGATGTTAATGCGAGCCAACAATCTTTTTGATATAGACCCTTTTCCAGGAAAACCGAAAATCCTTTTTATTGGTTTGGCTGAGAGCAGCCATACCCATAGCTGGATTAATTTAATAGATGATGCTGAATTTAATATTCGTTTGTTTGCCATCCCTACGGGAGGATACCCATCTGAAAAATGGGATATACGCACATATTTATCTGGGCAATGGTATCCATCTGGCCTTGATCCCAATTATCGGAAATGTTTATATCCCACACCTGAAGAACATGAAGAATATAAAAAATATCAAGAAAAGAAACTTCAAAACCCTTTCTTTAGATTACAGACTCTATTTAATCAAGGTTTTCCTATTCATCCTTCGCAAGACAGCATGGTTAAATTGTTTGTCAAGTTATTTATATTTATGGCATTTCTACCGGTTTCATTGGCATCAAAATGCCGGAGAAAAATCATAAAAGGACATTTCCATAAACCACGCTTGGATGCAACACATACAGATGCCTTCCAAGAAATCAATAAACCAATAGAGGAATTTCTATCTCCAAAAGCTTCTTCAGCCGAGGCCTGGCTGGCAAAAACTATTCAGGAATGGCAACCCGATATCATTCACACATTAGGATTATATGACAACCAGGGAGGACTTTTTTACTATAAGGTTAGAAAACAGTATAATCTTGAAAAAAATGGGCGATGGGTACTCCAGTTGCGGGGTGGGTCTGACTTGACACTCAGGCGGCATGACCCGCAATTCATACAAGAGATATCAGAAATCCTGAATGAATGTGACCATCTTATAAGTGATAATATCATCAATATAGAATTTGCCAAAGAAGTGGAAGTATCTGAAAAGAAATTTTCCCCTCTTACACCAGTTCCAGGCACTGGAGGAATAGCTGTCGATGAACTTGCATCGACATTTACCCTGCTTCCATCTCAAAGAGAAAGAATTATTCTTTGGCCAAAAACATATGAGTGTCCGTGGTCAAAAGCTTTGCCGGTGTTCGAGGCTATTAATATAGCCTGGAACCAAATCCAGCCCTGTACAATATATATGACAGCAGGAGATCAAGAAGAAATTTCAATGTGGTTGCGGACCTTACCAGATGAAATTCTCAAAAACTGCCAATTCCAACCACGCATTCCGCACTCAGAGTTGTTAAGTCTCATGACACGAGCCAGAGTCTTATTGGCACCATCATTAGTGGATGGCATTCCCAACACTCTTTACGAAGCAATGGCATGCGGTGCATTTCCGATTGTGTCACCATTGGAGACAATTAACACTGTGGTCAATGATGAAACGAATGTGCTGTTTGCACGGAACCTATATCCACACGAGATCGCGGCTGCGCTATCAAGAGCAATGCAAGATGATTCATTGGTTGATCAGGCCGTCAAGAATAATTTGGAGCTTGTTTACAGAATAGCGGATAGAAAAAAAATAGCACAAAAGATCACTGCATACTATAATAATATTGCAGAGACTCTGAATTCCAGATGAAAAATAATTATAATATTTTGCTCTCAGGAGGATATCCGTTATGCAATTATTACCTCTCTTGAGATATGGAGCATAAATGATGAAATTTAACCCTCTTGTTTCTATTGTTATCCCTGTTTATAATGGGAGCAACTACATGCGCGAGGCTATTGATTCAGCACTATCACAAACATATACCAATTGTGAAATCATTGTCGTGAATGATGGATCAAACGATAATGGAGAGACAGAGGCTATCGCAAAATCATACGGTAATAAAATACATTACCTAAAGAAAAAAAATGGTGGTGTTGCCAGTGCCTTAAATCTTGGAATAGACAAAATGGCAGGAGATTATTTTTCCTGGTTGAGCCATGATGATGTTTACTATCCAAATAAAATTGAAAGACAGATTAAACATCTACGAGGCGAAAAAAATAAAAATGTTATACTATATAGCGATTTTGATGTAATCGATGGTTCTTCGGCCATTATCAATAAGTTTATAATTCCCCATTATAAGCCTGAACAATTTGAATATGAATTAATACAGTCCTCATTTTTGCATGGCTGTACATTGTTGATTCCAAAAATCTGCTTTAAAAAAATCGGTCTTTTCGATGAGACATTGAAAACAACACAAGACTATCACCTCTGGGTGAAAATGGCAAAACAGTACAATTTTATTCATCTTCCAGAGAGCTTGATACAGAGCCGTACACATGCGGAACAAGGCTCATGTCAAAAAAATCACTTCAAAGAAATTGATGAATTTTATATCTGGTTTATGAATAAAATATCGACAAAAAACATACCGGATATTTACAACATTGAGCCCCCTATTTTTTTTCGTAAACTTGCCCTTAATTATCGAAGCAGAGGTCTTCAGGGGGCATATAGATCGGCAAATCAGCTATCGCTCAAATATTCATTTGAAAAAGGGTTATTCTTTTATATTAAAATGTTTATAGCTATAACTGATGTGCCATTATGGATAAATAACACCTGGAAGAAATTTAAACCCCTGATCCATCTATTTTCCAGAGAAACAATTAACCATCTACTCACACCTTTTCAAACAAAACCAAATCTTCAGAAAAAATTCACAGAAGTATATAAAAAAAACCTTTTCAAAGGTGTAACATCAAGGTCTGGACAAGGTTCGGATCTTATCCAGACGGAAGTGATCCGAAAAGAACTTCCAGAGATGATAAAAAAATTTGCAATAAATACATTCATGGATGCCCCTTGTGGAGATTTCCACTGGATGAAAGAAACCGATCTGAATGTTAACAAATATATAGGAATCGATGTTGTTCAGCATGTGATCGATTATAATAACAAGCACTATGCAAACCCAGGAAGGCTTTTTCTTTGTAAAGATCTTACGCAAGATGCTTTGCCTTATGCGGATCTCATTTTCTGCCGGGACTGCTTGGTACATTTGTCTTACAATGATGCGAAAAGAGTACTGAATAATTTTAAAAAAAGTGGCTCCAGATACTTATTGACGACAACATTTACTGGTAGAAATCAAAATATGGACTTAAATAATGGATTCTGGAGAACACTCAACCTGAATCTCCATCCATTCGACTTCCCGGAACCAATACTGTTAATTAATGAAAAATGTTCAGAATATGATGGCGATTATTCTGATAAAAGTTTAGGGTTATGGCTTTTAGATAGTATTAACTTGTGATAGTAAAAGAGGAACCGTCAATTGAAGCTCTTAATAATCGGCATGGCAAACAGTATTCATGTTGTCAGATGGATTAACCAGATAAATCAAGAGGGATGGGAAATCCATCTTTTCCCAAGCATTGATTTTGGTTTCATTCACCCTGAGATGACAGGAGTCACTGTTCACCACTCAATTTACTGGACACGTATCAATAAAAAAAAATCTGATCTTAGTTTCCGTGGCGTACCGCTCCCTATAGCTGATCTTGTTGTCCTTTTTAAGGAATTAATCAATCGATTCATTCCAAACTATCGTGCAGCACAACTTGGCCGACTTATCAAAAGACTAAAACCAGATATTATGCACTCCATAGAAATTCAACATGCGGGTTACTTAACCCTTGAGGCGATGAAAATATACAGACAAAAATTTCCTCCATGGATTGTAACCAATTATGGCAGCGATATTTATCTGTTTGGACGATTGCAAGAACACAAACAAAAAATTTCAGAAATACTGGCCTCATGTGACTATTACTCATGTGAATGTGAACGCGATGTAGTACTGGCAAAAAATATGGGTTTCAGAGGCAAAGTCCTTCCTGTCTTTTCCAATACAGGTGGGTTAGACCTTAAAGCATTATATCGTTTTAAACAAAATGGAAATACTTCGAACAGACGCAATATAACGCTGAAAGGATACCAGGGTTGGGCTGGAAGGGCTCTTGTGGGTTTAAGAGCACTGGAGCGATGTGCAGATATACTCACTGGATATAAAATTAATATTTTTGTAGCGGCTCCGGAGGTTCTCATTGCAGCGGAACTTTTTCAAAAATCAACTGGAATCCAAGTCAACATAATACCAGGGGATTCTCCACATTATGATATACTGAAAATCCATGGCTCCAGCAGAATTTCAATTGGTTTGAGCATAAGCGATGCAATCAGCACATCACTTCTTGAAGCCATGGCAATGGGTTCCTTTCCTATTCAATCCCGGACAGCTTGTGCAGATGAATGGCTCGTTGATGGAGAAACCGGTCTTCTGGTTCACCCTGATGATCCTGAAACAGTTGAAAAGGCCATCAGAAAGGCTTTAACAGATGACGAACTTGTAAATCAGGCATCAATAATCAACTCTAAAGTTATAGAGGAAAGGCTTGATATTTCAATTTTAAAAAATAAGACAATAGAATTTTATAAAGAAGTCATAAAAGAAAAACTGAATTAGTCTTAAAATGCATTTTTTTAATGCTAGGGGGAAATATTAACCTTTCAGCAAGAAGGAAGCATTGATGAAAAATATTCTAAGTAAAATGCCATTATCATTTGGTAAACATATAAACTATTTATTAAGGTCAATTAAAAAGGAAAGTTCGCCACAAAAAAAAGTTGACTTATTCCTTAATCTTTCAACAATTTGCAATTATAATTGCATTTTTTGCAATAGAGATGTGAAGAAAAAAATAATCAGGCTACATGAAATTGTTAACATAGATGAAATTGCCGAACATGCGTGTATGGTTGATATCACTGGATATGGTGAAATCACTTGTCATCCGGATTTTCTTGAAATCATCAAATTTTTTTATAACAAAGATATTCCTATTCGATTTGTAACCAATGGATCAAAACTAACCAAGGAGTGTTCTGACTATCTGGTTCGCTCTAAAGTTTCAGAAATTGTTTTCTCCCTGAATTCGTTAACACCGGAAACGTACTCCCGGTTGCATGGCCCTCATACAAGTCTTGCAAACACATTGGAGAATGTTGAATATTTAATTTCACTGCCCCATAATTTTCCGATTCGATTAAGCTTTGTTATCACCAGCTATAATTTGCATGAAATTCCAAATTTTATCCAATATGCAAAAAACAATCGTGTGACTTCCATTTCCTGTTTAGGACTTACACCCACACTACAGCATATGTATCCGTCCGACTTAGTTGTTGATAATACAAAAAAAAATCGGGAATTTCTTGATTCAATGCGTGAGCTTGCAAAGTCAGAAGGGGTTGAAGCCTATATCTGTAACCTTGAAAACCAGTCCACTCCAGAAAAACCAATTGACCAAGCCCGCCTGAAGGAAATTATCAAGTCATGTGATTGGGTATATAATAAATTTTTTATCGAACCAGATGGCAAGGTTTCTCCATGCTGTTGGTCACAGATAAATTTAGGCAATATAAAAGAAAAAAGTTTTGAAGAGATCTGGAAGGGAGAGCCATATGAGAATCTGAGAAAAAAAATCAAAACTGGGATTTCACCAGCCTGTAAAAATTGTCGTCGCCTTATTTAATCGAAAACTAAATGAATTTATATGAGGTTGTGCGCTCAATGCTTGAAAAAAGGAGAGCAGTCAATGAAAAGACATAAGGTGTTGATTCTGGGTGTTTCAGGAATGCTTGGCCATACGCTTCTCAATAAACTGTCAGGAATTAAAGACCTTGATGTATATGGGACCGCAAGAAATATCGATAAAGAAAAAACCATTTTCAAACCTGAAATTTTAGATAAGGTCAGAAATGGTGTCGATGCAGAAAACTTTGACAGTATCAACCGGGCGATGGCTTCTATTCAACCTGATGTAGTCATTAATTGTATAGGGCTTATCAAACAACTACCTATTGCAAACGATCCTTTATCCGCAATTACTGTTAATGCACAACTGCCCCATCGAATATCCTTAATCTGCAAGACTGCCAAAGCACGTATGATTCACATCAGCACGGACTGCGTTTTTGACGGAATGATTGGCGGATATAAGGAAACAGACCCATCCACTGCAAATGATCTTTATGGAAAAACAAAATACCTTGGCGAGGTAGACTATCCACATTGCCTGACCATGCGAACTTCAATAATCGGTCATGAGTTAAAGACCAGGCTCGGCCTGGTGGATTGGTTTCTCTCCCAGAAGGAAGATATCAAAGGCTTTACAAAAGCCATCTACACCGGCTTTCCTACGGTCGAGATTGCCGAAATAATCTCAAAATGGATCATTCCAAACCCGAACCTCTCAGGCTTATACCATGTTTCATCCGCTCCGATTTCAAAATACGATCTGCTGAAGATCGTTGCAGAAAAATATAATAAAAAAATCCATATTGAACCATCCGATGAATTTCATTGTGACCGCTCTTTGAATTCTGAGCTTTTTCAGAGGCAAACAGGCTATGCTCCGCCATCCTGGCCGGAACTGATCGGTAAAATGTATGACCATTACCATTCCTCCGGGCTTTATAATTCTTAACCACCCTTAATAAGGAATTCAAATCATGAATCCGTTTGACAATAAGACTGTAGTAATCACAGGCGGAACCGGATCACTCGGCAAGGTATTGACCAGACGCCTTCTTTCCGGAACCCTTGGCACCCCAAAAAAGATTATCATTTTTTCACGAGATGAAGCCAAACAGCATTTCATGCGGGTAGAGTATCAGCAGAAACAAAAAGTAACGGATGAAATCATATATCACAATTTTGCACAGTTGCTTGAATTCAGGATCGGGGATGTCCGCAATTATCATTCAGTCTGCTCTGTCCTTAAAAATGCGGATATTGTCATCAATGCCGCTGCCTTGAAACAGGTTCCATCGTGTGAATACTTTCCACATGAAGCAGTTCAAACCAATATTGAGGGTGCAAATAACATTGTCCAGGCGATCCGGGAGCATGACTTTCCGGTTCAAACAGTAGTTGGCGTTTCTACCGATAAAGCCTGCAAGCCGATCAATGTCATGGGTATGACCAAGGCCCTTCAGGAACGTATTTTTATTTCAGCAAACATAACCGCGCCCTCAACACGTTTTATCTGTGTCAGATATGGAAACGTTCTGGCATCGCGGGGATCGGTTATTCCTCTTTTCCATGACCAGATTAAAAACGGCGGGCCTGTCACCATCACAACCAAAGAGATGACCCGCTTTTTACTACCCCTTGAACGAGCTGTGGACACGGTTGCCGCTGCCATTGATGGAGCTGAAGCCGGTGATACATTTGTCCCCAAGGTTCCAGCATCTAGAATTGTCGATGTGGCAAAAGCTTTAATCGGAGACAGGAATATCAAACTTACTTTTTCAGGAATCCGCCCTGGAGAAAAAATCCATGAAATCATGGTTTCGGATGAAGAAGCATGGCACACATATGAACAGGGTAAATATTATGCAATCAAACCAATGCTCCCGGAACTGCTTGGGGAGCCGCCCTCAAAGCCGGCACTGATTAAAGAGTATAGCTCGGCTGACTCACTTATGACGCTAGAGGAAACAATCGGTATGCTTAAAAAGCATAATTTAATGGTTGGAAAAGACATTCAAGAGGAAGGGGAATTCTTACGATGAAAATCATGACCATTTTGGGTACTCGTCCGGAAATCATCCGATTAAGCCGAATCATTCCGATGCTGGACAAACTGTGCAATCATATCCTGGTTCATACTGGACAAAATTATGACCCTACCTTACACGATATTTTTTTTGAAGAGTTGAAAATCAGGCAGCCGGATCACATACTGAAATGCAAGGCAGAAAGCCTGATGGACCAGATTGGAACCATTCTATTGGAGTGTGAGAAAGTAATTATAAAAGAAAAGCCAGACCGTTTGCTGCTTCTTGGGGATACAAACAGTGCGCTTTCCGCAATTGTTGCAAAACGGATGGGCATCCCTGTTTATCATATGGAGGCAGGTAACCGGGCCTATGACGACCGGGTTCCGGAAGAAGTCAACCGGAGATTGATCGACCATTCCAGTGACATATTGATGCCCTATACGGAAAGAAGCCGGGAAAACCTTATTCGGGAAGGCATCCCCGGAAATAAGACATATGTTGTTGGTAATCCCATAAAAGAAGTTCTCAATTATTATTCAACACAGATCAACTCCAGCAAGGCGCTTTCAAAATATAATCTGGAAGCAGGAAATTATTTTCTTGTGACCCTTCATCGTGCAGAAAATGTTGATGTTGAAGAGCGACTTACAGGGTTCATCGAGGCTTTTCAGAAACTGAACCATGATTATAATATCCCGGTGCTTTGCAGCCTCCACCCCAGGACTCAATCCCAACTAGAAAAACAAGGAAAAGTAATGGAAAAAGGCGGTGTCCGGGCTGTCAAACCCCTTGGTCTCTTTGACTTTGTCCATCTGGAACTGAATGCCAAATGTGTACTCACAGATTCCGGAACCGTACAGGAGGAGTGCTGCATTTTTAACATACCTAGTGTAACCCTAAGAGATGTTACGGAACGTCCGGAAGCAATTGAAGTCGGGAGCAGCATGCTTAGCGGAGCTGATCCGGCTATGATTGTCTCTTGCGTAAAAACTGTGCTGAGCAGGCCTTGCGACTGGATTCCACCTCAAGAATATCTCGTAAAAAATGTTACCAGTACGGTAATCAAAATAGTTCTTGGATACCGGAAATAAAAAGATGGCATTTAATCCAAAAGTTTCAATTATCATTCCTGTTTATAATGGTTCCAATTACATGAGGGAAGCTATTGACAGCGCCCTTGCACAAACCTATCAAAATACGGAGGTCATTGTAGTAAATGACGGCTCTAATGATGAAGGAAAAACCGAAGCGATTGCAAAATCATATGGTGATAAAATCCGCTATTTTTATAAAGAAAATGGTGGCGTTGCAACAGCACTTAATTTTGGGATTCAAAAAATGGAGGGAGAATATTTCTCCTGGTTAAGCCATGATGATATTTTTTATCCTGAAAAAACTGAAAAACAGATTGATTTTATTGACGACAACCCTGGTGTGGAAATCGTATTCTGTAATCTGGAAATAATAGATGGTTTTGGTAGAATTACATCCAAACCTTACTACCAGGAAGGACATGAAAAATTGCGAGGTGCTATTCGTTTTTGGGACTTGTTCATCTATGCATGTACATTACTTGTTCATAAGTCATGTCTTTTAAAAATAGGTATGATTAATGAAGAATACAAGACAACGCAGGATGTCGAATTCATCCTGATGTTATTGCACAATTATGATGTCTGGCATTTAAAAAAAATCCTTGTCCAACGAAGGGATCATCAGGAAAGCGGTTATTACAGGTTGAACAAAACCGTCTTACAGGAACTGGAAACCCTGATGTTCAGCTTACTTAATAAATATGGTATATTATTTTTTTATTCAGAAGCACCTGATATGATGGATAGTAATATCAAGGCAGCATTTACATACCAAAAAATTGGAGATTTAAATTTTGAAAAGATTCATAATTTTTCAACTTACTGTTATAAAAAATCAATTGAGCTAAATCCCTCTCTGCTTAATTTTTCAAAATATAAATATTGGATTTTATCTTCAAATTCATCTTTCGCTATTACTATATATTATCAAATAAAGAAAATAATACAAAAAATTAATGATTTATTTTATCGGATAATATCCGTTTTGCATTTAATAACCCAAAAAATAGATTTTGCCAAAAACCGCTTGTTGCCGAAAGGGAAAAATGGAGAATAAAAAGCCGGGGGTTTACCAAAATGAATCTAAAAAGATGGTTAAGAAGACGCTATTATACAAACTGAATATTTAAATTTCGGAGTGAGCTTTGTTTGCGGCATCAAGAGAAATGGTATTTAAAATCTTTGTCATCATAAATAATTTCGTTCAGATGATTAAGCTCTTCATAAAGTTTCAATTATCCAAAGCCAATATCAAAAATATCGTAAATAAAAAAAAAGAGATATGCTTAGAGGTTGGCGCAGGCGACAAGAAAGGAGAAAATAATTGGATCACCATCGACATCTCAAATCAATGTGATATTTTTTGGGATCTAAGAAAAGGAATCCCTTTTCCAAATGAAAGCATCAATAAAATTTATTCATCTCATTTCCTCGAGCATCTATCATTCAAAGAAGCGCAGATTTTCCTTGATGAATGTCTAAGAGTTTTGGTCAAAGGCGGCATTTTTTCTATTTGCGTTCCAAATGCTAAAATATATGCAAAGGCATACCTTGATCCAGACTATCGACTACCAGAAGAATACATTGTTTATAAACCAGCTTTTAACCGGACAACAAAAATAGATTATTTGAATTACATCGCATATATGGACGGTCATCATCAGTATATGTTCGATGAAGAAAATTTGATTCACATTTTAGAATCAAAAGGATTTAAGAATGTCCATTTACGGGCATTTGATCCCGCACTTGATTTCAAAATGAGAGATTTTGAATCCATCTATGCAGAAGCGCTAAAATAGAATTTGGTAGAATTCCTTTATGAAAATGTTTGAAACTCCAATATTATTAATCATATTTAATCGTCCTGACACAACAAAGCTCGTATTAGAACAAATTCGAAGCATCGGACCGAAACAGCTTTTTATTGCTGCAGATGGCCCTCGTGCACATAAAGATGGTGAATTCGAAATATGCCGACAAACCCGTGAGCTGGTTCTTGAATCAATTGATTGGGATTGTGAAGTCAAAACGCTTTTTCGAGAACAGAATTTGGGGTGCGGTATTGCGGTCAGTTCTGCAATAACGTGGTTTTTTGAACATGTTGAGATGGGAATCATACTGGAAGATGATGTCATTCCTGAAATGTCCTTTTTCCATTTCTGCCAGGAATTGCTGGAGAGATATCGATACGATCATAAAATCTGGCACATCAGCGGCAATAATTTTATTGACGTCGGCAATCAAGCATCTTTCTTTGTCTCAAACTTTCCGTTTATCTGGGGGTGGGCAACATGGAGACGAGCCTGGAAATGTTATCATTATGAACTATTCAATGATAACAAGAGTACGATTCAAAAAGTCGTCGATCAAACACTTTATAATACGCAGATGAAAAAACACTGGATGACTATTTTTTCAAAGCTGAGAAATGAACATTCATCCTTCACATGGGATTATCAATGGTTCTATACTCTTTGGAAACATGAAGGCTATGCGATAATGCCTGCCCGTAACCTTGTAAAAAATATTGGTTTTGGGGAAAATGCCACGCATACCCTTGATCCTGACCATAAATTGGCAAATATTCAAGCGCATGCTATTGAATTTCCTTTACGATATCCAAAAAAACTGAAACCCAACCGAAAAACGGAATTACAGCTTTTTTATACGTTTTATGAAGGTAAAATATCCCCATTTCATACTGTAGTAACAAAAATAATAAAAAACATATTGTTGCGTTTTATTCCCATAATAAAAGAACTGCTCAAGGACTCTTTTGCCTGGGACTATTATGAAGATAGCCTGGCAAACAGCACAATCAGCAGTAAATCCAAAATCTATCAGCCATATAAATTAGTAAACTCCTCAGTTGACGATTATACCTATATTTCCTCAAATTCAAAGGTTTCGATGACAGAGATCGGTAAATTCTGTTCAATCGGCCCCAACCTGATCTGTGGATGGGGGATGCACCCAACAAATGGGATATCTACCAGCCCAATGTTCTATTCAACAGCAAAGCAAAATGGAACAACTATTTCCACATACAATAAAATAGAAGAACAAAAAAAAATTACGATAGGCCATGATGTGTTTATTGGGGCGAATGTGACCATTTTGAATGGAGTTCGGATTGGAAACGGTGCGGTTATCGGTGCCGGTGCGGTTGTATCAAAAGACATCCCACCATATGCCATTGCAGTTGGTAACCCTATTAAACTCCTTCGATACCGTTTTGATGATGAGACTATCAAAAAACTCTTAGCAATAAAGTGGTGGGACTGGCCATTGAACAAACTCCAAATTGTTGAAAAATATTTTTTTACTATCGACGAATTTATAAAAAAAGTAGAGCCAATTTCAAAAGTCCGTTGTTGTCATTCCGGCGAAGGCCGGAATCCAGAGAAATGAAGTGCTATCCAGTATTTTCAATTCTTTTCTGGACACCGGCCTTCGTCGGTGTGACGGTTTTTCATCGTTTTGAAATTAGCTCTATAAAATAGATTTTAGTTCAGAGTGAGTAAACAGGAATATCTTATTTCTGGATAGAATGCTTGTGACAACTGGATGATAAAAAAATGCTTACAATATTGTTAATATGGTTATATATAAGTTTTCTATCGTTTGTTCTTGGTTTTACGTTTTTATCTTTTGTAAAAAAGACAGACCTGATTGAAGGACAGATCTCCGAATCATTCTCCTTCATAAGCATAGTTGGTTTTTCAGTAATAGCTACAATTACAGGATACTATTCGCTTTTCGATAAGGTTGGACTTCTTCTTAATAGCTTTCTTTTTTCATTTTCAATATTATCAACGATTATATACAAAAAAGAAATTAATAAAATAGTAACCCAATTAATTAGTAACATAAAAAATACGCCAAACATACTACTACTTCTATATCCAACGGTCCTTCTCCTGATACTAGTAAAAAGCACAGATCAACCCATATACGGTGATACAGGATTGTATCATGCGCAGTGTATAAAATGGATAAATGAATATAAAGTGGTCCCCGGATTGGGGAATTTTCATGGGCGTTTTGCATTTAATAATCATTCTTTTCTGGTAGAAGCGTTATTCTCTTTTTCCTTCATGAAAACTCATACGTTTCACTTAGTAAATAGTTATTTGGCAATATTATTCTCTTTTACACTAATACATCAGATGGGAAAATCACTAATCGGCAGTGATAAATACGGAATTATCTGGATAGGTCTTCTCTATTTATATCGTCATTATTTTAACATTCATTTGTCATCACCTGCTGCAGATATCTTTTCGACTACTTTAATTTGGTTTATTTTTATTATTTTTATTGAAACCATACAGGAGGCCAAACTCAACTTTAGTTTTAACCTATTTTCAATTATCCTTCTTTCTGTTTTTTCAATCACAGTAAAAATTTCATCTCTATTTATTTTACTATTGCCTGCTATTATCTTAATTAAAATCTTCAGTAAAAATCTATATAAAACCTATTTATTCGCATTTTTCATTGCGTTATTCTTTGCAATACCTTTTTTCATTAGAAATCTTTTTTTATCAGGTTATTTGATTTATCCAGTTCCATATTTAAATATATTTTCATTTGATTGGAAGATACCCGTTGAACAGGTTACTTTTATGAAAGATTTATTATATAGCTGGACTAAAACGTGGTCATATGAACCTGGTATTGAACAGCCATTTTCTAAATGGTTTCCAATCTGGTTTAAGCGTCAGTTACTTTTTGATCTTATACTACTATCTTTTGCAACTGTTTCCCCTATAATTTTAATCCTCTATCAAGTGATAACAAAAAAAATCGATTCAATAATGAAATCGGAACTGCTTATAATAACGATATCATTTGCTGGAATTCTGTTTTGGTTTTTCACTGCTCCTGATTTCAGGTATGCGATTGCGTTTTTATGCATAAATGTTCTTTTTACTATATTTATAGTGTATAAAACTAGTGAAAAATTATTTATCAATGATTGCAATCGTGTATTTACAATTTCAAAGATCAAAGATATTCTAAAACCTATTAAATTTTGTACGTTATATTTTTGTTTTTTTCTTTTGATTTTAGCCTTTTCAAGAAGCATCTTACTGTCCCCCGTTAAAAGGATATTGATGAACAATATCCTTCTGCCGGAAAAATATGAACAAGCAAAATTAAAAAAAATAACAGGTAGTAATTATTCATATTTTGTCCCTTATGGGGCCCGTTGGCCATTCTGCTGGAACAGTGACCTTCCTTGCTCACCAGACCGTATTGGCAACCACATTGAGTTACGAGGAGACACAATCGAGACAGGCTTTAGGCATAAATAATTTCGAGGTAAACATGTGCCTCAAAATTAAGAAACCTTCCAAGGGGAATAATCAGAATTAATAGTAAAGAATGTAACGAAATAGAAAAATGACAAGTAATTTGAAAAACTATCAAAGAAACCATTACGATCGTTTAACCGAAATTCGGGAAAAATCAAGTATACCTTTTTCATGTAGTTTTGAAGAGCGTTATAATCCATTCTTGTTGGTGAACAATAAAAAAATGTATCAATTTTTTTATGATATTTTTACCAAGAAACTTCCTGATAGGAAAGGTGTAGTCCTTGACTGTTGTAGCGGGTCAGGAATATATTTACCCTTGCTGGCATCCTTTTCGGAAGTATTGGTTGGGCTTGATTTGTCATACGGATTGCTGAATGAATCCAAAAAAATAATAGACACCATAAAATTTCCAAAAACGATTACTATTCAATCTGAGGCTGAAACAATACCTCTGAAATCAAATTCATGTGATCTTATAGTGATGATTGATTCATTTCATCATGTTGAAAACCCTGAGGCTGTACTAGAAGAGCTTTCAAGGGTAGCCAAAAAAGATGCATCGTTTTTATTAATCGAGCCCAATGTCAACAATCCATTAGTCTTTCTATCCCACTTCATACCAAAAGAAGAAAGAGGCGCAATCAAGCGCAACACGAAAACAAAACTTGTCAACATGCTCAAACCCTATGTGAATAATATTCAAATCTCACCGATAAATTATGTGGCGGCCAATAAATCCGGCTTAATAGCAAATTTTATAGCAGAATTAACCACTATGTTATTCGCCAATGTATTTAAATTTTGGCCGATCAGACTTTTGGTTTTTGGCCAATTTACCAAGGAGTCTTAAAATACTGTGTACCGCATCCAACTTATTTCCCCCCCTCTGATCGCTTATGATAAAGATATTTTTGGTATGATCCCTTCGCCACCGATCGGGCTAGCATCAATAGCAGCTTTTTTACGAGAAAAAGGCATGCCGGTTGATCTGATTGATGCATTTGGAGCCAATCCATTCCAGTCCAAAAAATATCGTGACCAATTTGTCATCATCGGTTTGGACATTGAAGATATCCTTGCACGCATTGATAAAAATATAGATGTCATAGGGATTTCTGTACACTCTGCAATGGTGGCGAAATTCTGCCTTGATCTTGGATTGGCTATAAAAAAAAAGATAGGAAAGCCAGTAGTTGTTGGTGGCCCCCATATAACATTAAACTATTCTCAATTTACAGAAGCCGGAATAGATTTTGCCATAATCGGCGAAGGTGAACAAACATTTTTTCAGCTTTTAAGAACACTACAGGAGGGGGGAGACGGCAAAAACATTGCAGGTGTCGCAATTAATATGAGAGGATTACTTCAAGACGGTGAAGTTTTGCAAATGGATGATTTGCCAATTCCGGCATGGGATCTAATTCCACTTGAAAACTATTGGCGTACACGCATCAATCATAGCCCTTTTAAAGGGAAATTTCTTCCTATGATTACCTCTAGAGGGTGTCCGTTCAAGTGTGCATTCTGTACAACCCCTTTGACAAGCAAAGGTAAATGGCGATCTTATTCTCCTCAAAGAGTAGTAAACGAAATCCAGCTGCTCCATGATAAATATCAAGCTGAAGACATAATGATTCAAGATGATAACTTTAGCGCCAATCCGAATCGCGCAAAAAAAATCTGTGAAATAATAATAGAAAAAGGGCTAAGTGTTCGGCTGAGTCTGCCATCAGGGGTTCGTTTGGAAACATTGACACCGGAATTGCTGGGTATCATGCAACAGGCTGGAGTTGGTTATCTCTCGCTCTCACCGGAATCAGGATCAAAAAGAATCAGAAAACTGATGAACAAAACGCTGAATGAGAAAAAATTATATAAAATACAAAAACATTGTAAAGCACTGAAAATAAAAACCGGAATCTGTTTTATTATCGGTAGCCCAGGAGAGAATTTACAAGATATTTTAAAAACAACCAAGATGATGGCTAAAATGATATTATATGGTGCTGACGATATCAGTATTTTTATTTTTTCACCCCTTCCAGGCGCCCCCATGGCAAAAAAATTTGAAAATAATTTTCCGAAAGACTACTTAGGATTATGTTGGTCTCCTAAGTGGAGAGATGATTATTTTAAATGGGCAACGGTAAGAAATTTACTATATATACAGTATGCAATATTGAAAGTAATGTTCCAGCCGCTTTCAATATGGCGACACATCAAAAATATATTAAATCGTGAGTTTGAGACAAAAGGTGAAATGGGTATAGGTAGATTGATAGCCAACAGCTTTTCCGGAAATAAAAAATCCTGGCCGGTTAGACCTGATTAATAGACATGCGAAAACAATATCAGTTATTTCAAATTTAGGAGTTCTTAAGATGAATATCACTATCGTCGGTGCAGGTGTTGCAGGGCTTACACTTGGATATTTATTATCAAAAAAAGGAATACCCGTAACTATAATTGAGAAAGAAGACGAAGTCGGGGGATTAGCGAGAAGTTTTCATTATAAAAACTGGAGTATAGATATCGGACCGCATCGTTTTCACACCGATGATCCTGTTGTGCAAAATTTTTTAAATACAACTATGCAAGATTTATTGATAGAAATTCCAAGAAATAGTAAAGTTTTTTTTTATGGCAAACATTTCGAATGGCCTCTGACACTAAAATCTTTATTTCAGTTACCACCTGCGCTTATTCTTCAATCAGTGCAAGATTTAATGTTTCGTCCCAGATCCACGGGTGAAAGCTTTGAATCCTACGTCATGTGCAAATACGGCAAAGCCCTGACCAATTCTTTCTTTCGAGAATACACGGAAAAATTCTTAAAAATCAAATTGGATAAATGCCATCGAGACTGGGCAGAAACTGGAATTAACAGAGCGACAATTGATGAAAATGTAAAAACATCAAGCATAATAGAACTTCTTTTCGGCATATTAAGCCGGAAAAAAATACAAACGAATTTCCTATATCCGAAAAATGGAGCGATTGATATATTCCCAAAACTTTTATCGGAACAAATTGTGCTGTTAGGCGGAACGATAATGACGAATACCAAAGTAGATAAAATTATTAAAGAGAACTCATTGGTTAAATCTATTGTCCTTAACAGTGGGCAGGAATTAGAAACCGATTATTTGCTCTGGTCTGGCTGCCCATCCAATTTGGAGAAGCTGATAGGCTTTCAGACCTCAAATTTGACATTTTGTTCAACCGTATTGTGTAATTTATTAGTTGAAGGTCCTCCTCCGGTCCCATCCCAATGGGAATATTTTGGTTCAAGGGAAATAATTTTTTGCCGGGTATCAACAAACACATCTTTCAATATAGATCTGGCACCACAAGGTTATTATGGCATTTGTGCTGAAATTGTTTGCTATAAAAACGATTATGTTTGGAAGGAAGCAGATAATCTTTTAAATATAATTATACAAAATCTAATTAAAACAAAAGTTGTTCGTAACTTCAATTCAATCGTTGATGTTCACTTTGAGAGAATTGGTCAGACCTATCCTATTTATAGCATTGATTACATAGAAAAATTAAAAGCATATAAAGAAAAAATGAAAGCAGTAAAAAACCTGTTAGCCTTTGGGAGAACAGGTGGATTTTGGTATAATAATATGGATCATTCAATCAAATCGTCCATTGATCTGGCTGATAAAATTGATAAGGATAAGCTCTCCTCATCTGCTCCCATACCAGTGAACGGAGTTTTTCGAGGAGATTTTTAATAATATACATATTCATTGTTACTTGTAGCGACATGGATAAATTAAATAATTACAACAATTTAGATTTTGAAAACTTGACTTTTATCGGACGATTAATCTACCCATGGGCCATAAAAAGTCGTAATCAACTAGCGATCAGAAACATTCCTAAGAATACAAATGAACTGCTTGATTTTGGTGGCGGTTATGGTTACCTGATTAAAAACACAACGTGCCAAAAAGCCATAAGTATTGATGAGAAGGCAAAATTATCCCTGCTTCGAGATACGGATGGAAAAATCATAAATGAAAATTACTCTGATGGTTTCTTGTTCTCTGATAAAATACCATTTGAGGATGAACGTTTTGACTGTATTACTGCAATCGCCATTATTGAACATATTAAAAATATTAAATCACTACTGGAAGAATTTCATCGAATTCTCAGCGAAAGTGGAGCTCTCATTATCACAACGCCCAGCAGTATCGTTGACAAAATTTTGCCACTTTTGGACAAAGGTTCCAATCAACTCAGAGGGAAAAAGGTTTCCGAAGAACACGAACATTATTTAAATCGCGAACAGATGCAGAAGTATACAAAGAATATGTTTCAACTGCAAACCTACCGACGATTCCAATTTGGTTTAAACCAGTTGTTTGTTTATAAAAAAATCAATATCTGAGAGTGAATGCATCTGATATTTTCTTGATACATATTTCTATCCCGCTTTGATTTGAGTTGTTTTTTGCCACCATATTTTTATCATCAAAACTTTAAAAATCTTTCAAGATTACCGATTTTAAAATTTATAAAAATTGAACATGATAATTATAAGCATTCTTCGAAAACTCATTGAATTTAAAAAAGCAGGTTGTTCAATTCCTATAATAATTATTCGCCATCTGTACTATAGACTTCATAAAAAGAAAATTTTTTGCCATCACCGTGTAACAATAAAAGGGCTAAAGAATATCGCCACCCACGGGGAGTTGCAAGTCGGAACCTCGTATGTTGGTTTCATGCATAAATCTGATAAAACCCTCTTAAATATTAGTGGCAAGCTAATTATAAACTCAGACTTCTCCATTGGCAGAGGTTGCCGGTTTGATATTGGTAGGAATGCGGTTTGTTCCTTCGATGGCGGCTATATAAATGCCAACAGTGTGATTATTATCATGCATGGGCTGAAGGTAGGTAAAAATGTTGCGATCTCATGGGGATGTGAATTTCTTGATGAATACTTTCATGAGATACAATATGGCGGTAAAAAAAATAAAGATCCAAATATAGAGATAGGTGACAATGTCTGGATTGGGAGTGGAGTGAAAATTTTACAAGGAGTTAAGATTGGATCAGGAAATGTAATTGCTGCGAACTCTGTATTGACAAAATCTTTCCCAGAGTCAAATTTGCTCATTGGTGGAAATCCGGCAAAAATCATCAAAAAGGATATCAAATGGAAATAGTCATCATATAGTAGAATTTTGAGATAACATCAATGAATAGTCGCAACCAGGTTGTGCAGAGACATCGTGTATTTATGGTATTAAAACAGTGCAAATAAAAAAATCAATATACTTTGATACGATTATTTTATTCTTAATCCTTATAGCTGGTTTCATTTATATTTTTAATTTTCAAAACATTATCGATATCGAGCTAGAGGATGAAACTTATTACCTATCAAACGGATTAGATATCCCTAAGCTCGGCCTGCCTCCAGCCTATGGATATCCACATGGAGCGCCCCTTTATGCTTTATGGTATTATTTATTATCTTTTATAAAAACTGACCCTATCGATTTATACTATTTAAATTATCAACTGACTACTTTGTTGCTACCCATTGCCTGTTTTATTTTTCAACGGGTTCTCAACATCAACATATTTATTGCCGCAATAAACTCTCTTGTAATCCTGACAAGCGCCATCAATTTTCCAATATGGCCTCGGATAAGTCATTTCTCATCTGTCTTACTACTCTTATCTCTATCAACTATAATAAATAACTCCAGTAGGATAATAAAATTATCATATTGTATAATAACTTCACTCATCATATCTTATGCTCGTCCTGAATTTTTTTTAACCTTCATTTTCCTTTGTATATTCATTATTTTCCATCTGACATACAAAAGACGTAAAATTATTCAACAAGATAAAATTACAATAATTATCTCAATAGCAATATGCATCTTCCTAATCTACTTTGTAGGAATACCAATGTCCGATATGCATAGGAGTTGGTCTGCTTTTTCACAACACTACTCATTAAATGCTTCGAGGTGGTCTAACTCAGATCTAAATCCTTGGACCCATGTATATCTATTTTTCGGTAAAGATTTTCCTGAAGCAACTTCGATATTTGATGCAATTCGAATCAATCCATCTTCCTTTCTTAAACATATTTTTTCTAATTTTTTAAGGGCCATACCTCTTTTACTATATCTTTTAGTCGCACCTTACCCACTACTTGATCCTAGTAGTATTGTCATAAGAAGTGTTGCCTTTGTACTGCTTATTGTGAACATAAAAAAAAATATATTGCATAATCCTTTCGATTATTACATCACAAAGACGATTTATGACAAAAAGCAAATTGACAACCTTATTATATTGGTGTTGTTTGCTATGCCTATATTTATTTCCAGTATTGTGATTTATCCAAGACCACACTATCTAATCCTTTTACTACCTATCATTATCTATTTTTTGTCTCTTATTTATATAAAAATAGAAAAACAACCTATAAGGAAATACTTAATAGCTTTCACCATTCTTGCATTTATTATTACCCCTATTTCAAAACAGATAGATCCAAATCCTAGACTTAATCTTACCGTGATAAAACTGCTAAGGAAAATACAAAGTAAAAGTAAAGAGGAAATAAAAATATTTTCAGATAAGGTAGGGTTTTCTGTATATATAAATAATAATTACTGCGATTTATCGTATGCATCAAAAATAGACGACTTTGATTCATATATAACGAAAAATGATATTGATATCATAATTGACTCTGAAGAATTGAGAAATCATATTAAGCTTAAAAGTGATCCCACATGGCATGATTTTAGGCATAACCCCGCTGCTAAGCATTATAAAAAATTGAATATCAGTTCCAAACCACCTTCACTAATAGTTTACATAAAAAAAAATATTTAAAATTTTCGAAGGGATGACTTTTATAACGATCTATAAAAACAAGGTTATATTTATTACAAGCTATCTCAAAATAAAGATTTTGGGTCAAGATCAAGGCGGATTCGATTTTCGAATCGCAGACATACTAAAGTATTTCGAAAATTTGGAAATTGAATTCAACGCCGAGTTTGGGCCAAAAGATTATTTTGAGATGGCTTGTAAGACTATTTTAGGTTATGTGATATATACTGACTTTGTTTTTATGGGAAATCACAAATGACGCGAATTGATATTATTACAATAACGAAAGACGATATTAAGGGGGTATGCAACACCGTAAAAAGTACTCGAGCGTTACGACAGCAGAATGAATTTAAACAAATTATCGTCGACAGCAGTTGCGATGAAGGTCGAAAACAGATTGAAGTATTCATCCATAACGAGCCAAACATTGAATACATTTGGCAGAAACCTTCCGGTATTGCCTCCGCCTTCAATAAAGGGCTAAGCCAATCCGATGCCGAGTGGGTATGGTTCCTGAACGGTGGAGATGAAGTCCATCCGGATGTCAAGGCTGAAAATCTTTTATTTATCCTCTGCAACACGCTTGCAGATGCAGTTATCTTTCAAATGGAATTTATGCAATCCGGTGATATCCTCGAACGCCCTCCGCTGTCAGGACTCTGGCCTCCGATCATAAACTGGATACCCCACCCTTCTACCGTAACCAGGAAAAACCTCTACACGCGTTACGGTAATTTTAATGAATCTTATAAAATCGCAATGGATTATGATTTCTGGTTTCGATGCTTTTCAAAAGATACGGTAGTTGACACGCTCTCCATTAAACTCAGCAAGCATGATGAAGATGGGCTTTCCAATACGAACAAATCGTTAGCTTATAGAGAAATTTTAAAAATTATCAAGACCTACTGGCCACAAGTGGTGAAAGTCTGGCTAATTAACGCCATTAATAGATATCATGCGCTACGAATTTATTTAAAAGGATCCTCTGTAAAGTGAATAGTCCTCTGCTCTGTATTTTAACTATATTGAAATAAAAAAAATATATGCTTTTTAACAGTTACCAATTTATCGCACTTGTTGCGGTTTCGTTTTTTATCTACTATTTACCGCCAATTAAAAATAGGCAGCCTGTACTGCTAATTTTAGCGAGTTTTATTTTTTATTCAGCAAACCACCCGAAGCTGCTCCTGCTTTTGACTTTTTCCATCATCATCAATACGATCACCAGTTACCTTGTCTTTTCAGGCAGTTTCAAATATAGAAAGGCATACGCAGCAACAGGTGTATGTTTAAACCTGCTGACGCTTGCTTTTTTTAAATACAGCCCTTTGTTCGGAAAATCCTTCTTCCCGCAAGGAAATTCCGTCGGGCATTTCCTTATGATGATTCCTCTGCCGATCGGGATTTCGTTTTTTACCTTTCTGGGAATAACCCTATTGGTAGACAGCTTCCGATCCGACAGGATAGCTGAATACAAGGTTCTGAATAACAAATCCATCATGCACTACTCTATAAATACTGCACTGTTTATATCGTTTTTCCCGCAAATCTTAGCTGGACCGATTGTAAAGGCCCATGATTTCATACCCCAGATTAAAACAAAATATTTAAAAGATATCGACTGGGATCATTGTTTCAAGGCGCTTGTTCTCGGATACTTTTTAAAGATGGTAATTGCGGACAACCTGAAAGATATGACTTTCTGGATTGCATACCCGTACTTTCAGGGACAAACCGCCATTACACTCATAGCCATGCTCTTTGGATATTCGATTCAAATTTTTTCAGACTTTGCCGGATATTCCCTGATCGCCATCGGTGTTGCAGGTCTTTTTGGATACAGGCTTCCGGAAAACTTTAATTTCCCATATATCTCCCAATCATTTTCCGAATTCTGGACCAGATGGCACATTTCTTTGTCAACCTTTCTCAAGGAATATCTTTACTTCCCTCTTGGCGGGAATCAAAAAGGAAAAAAAAGAACGTATATAAACCTGATGATTGTGATGGTACTTGGTGGGTTCTGGCATGGTGCTGCATGGAGCTATGCCGTATGGGGTTTTGCACATGGTGCGGCTCTCGCAGTAGAAAGGTTCCTGAGAGACAAAATTAAAGTTCCGAGGAACAATGTAATAACCGCTTTAAAAGTGGCTATGGTTTTTTCATATGTATCTGTTGCCTGGCTTCTTTTTAAACTGCCGGACTTTAATCATGTTGTCAGTTTCCTTGCCACACTAGTCAATAACATAAATACCAGCTTCAACTTACATATTGTACTTCCGATAGCGATCTATTCTTTTCCGATTGTTGTTTATCACCTTCTATATCTTCTTCGAAACCGGACTTCGATTTCATATAAAAAACTTTTAGAGCCCGCTGTTTATGGTTTTCTTCTTTTCATGATTATTACGAACAGCGGCTCTTCCAATGCTTTTATTTATTTTCAGTTTTAATGATAAAAAAAACTATCTACATAACAACGTTACTTTTTCTCGGGTATAATTTATTTGTCTCCGCAATCAAATTTTCAGTTACACCCGGCCATCAGTGGCAAGACAATATTATAACAGCTGAAAATTATATCTACGAACAGAATGATAAAAAAATTGTCATTGTTGGCTCTTCTCTTTCAGTCCGCCTGGTTGATGACTTACTGCCGAAAAACTGTTACAATCTTTCATTCGGCGGCCAAAGTGCTTTTGATGGTCTGGATATCATAAAAAAAACCGATTCCCAACCGGGAATCGTTTTGATTGAAACGAATGAAATTTTTCGATCTGCTGCCGAAGATTTTCAGAACGGCCTCTTTATGCCGATTCGATATACGCTGAAAAAAATCTTCCCTGCTCTGCAGGAAAAAAATCAACCGGTCTGCCTCTTGAACACAGCCGTCTTCTGGTCTTTGCCGAAAATTAAAGACTTGCTCGTTCCCGGTACTGAAAAAAAGATAATTGCCAATGGGAATAGTAAAGCAAATCCGTCTGTAGGAAACGATATTAAAAAATTTATGCTCGATATTCTTATTGCGGACCACTCTAAGCCTCCGCATGATAGCATCGTTGAAGAACAGAAAAAAAAGCTGATACACTACAAGGAGTATTTTAAGGAAAAAGGTATTGAAATCATTCTTTATGAAATGCCTATTGATGAAAAATTAGCCAATTCAAAACTGATGGAAAGTGTACGGAAATTGATATGTGATGTTTTTCCCCCCAACCAATATGTCTTTCTGCAAATACAGGATTGTTCAAAGTTTTCGACAGAGGATGGGATTCATCTGGATCAGACTAGCGCCCCGATATACACCTCTTTTCTTACGGATATAATAAACAGATACAGAAGTGGGACAACAAAGAAATCACTACAAAAACTTTGTACCGAGATACCTAATGACAATAAAAATAGTGCCTTGCAGCATTGTCAAACAATTTTGCAGTGGTTCAAATAAAACGGATCGACTTCAAAACAGCATCCTATCCGGAGAGTAGTATTCGTATTTTCTATGCAATCAAATATCGTTCGTTCTCTTTCTAAAAGTATAGGGGCTTGTCGGTGAGAATTTTTCATTTCAGCACATATGAAAAAACAGGTGGGGCGGCACGATCCGCATATCGACTTCATCATGCCTTGCGCATTAAAGGGCATGATTCACGTTTTATCGTTAGCTCCAAGATTTCGGACGACTGCACTGTTTGGGGGCCTTCAACCCGCCATGCAAGAATTTCTTTAATTCTAAGCCGATATATTGAATACCTTTCTGTCATTTCTTACCGCAACAGGCCCAATATCTATTTCACGGCTGCCCGGTTTTCCCCGCAACCATTTCAATGGATTAAAGACAGCGATTCCGATATCATACATCTGCAATGGATTGGCGATGGCTTTTTCCGGATTGAATCCCTGGCAGAAATAAACAAACCAATTGTATGGACGCTTCATGATTCGTGGGCGTTTACAGGGGGTTGCCATGTCCCGTTCGAATGTAAAAGATATCAGGACAGTTGCGGGAAATGCCCTGCCCTTGCATCCAACAAGATTGCAGACCTTTCAATGAAAATTATTCAGAGAAAAAAGAAAGCATGGAAAAATTTGGATTTGACGCTTGTTACCCCAAGCAGATGGCTTGCGGAATGTGTTCAATCAAGCAGTCTGTTTCGCAATCGAGAAGTTCATGTAATACCCAATGGTATTGATATCAATCGTTTCAAACCCACCAACCGGACCGAGGCCCGAAAATTTCTCAACCTGCCGATGAATAAAATATTAATCATGATCGGTGCGATTGCCATTGATACAGATAAAAACAAGGGATTACATCTACTGCGGGAAGCAATCAGGCGCTTCATTGAAAAATATTCCGCAGAATCGCTCGAGCTGGTAATATTTGGCATGTCAGCGCCAAAAAATGACGCGGATATCGGTGTCAAAACGCATTACATCGGTCGCCTGGAAGATGAAATAAGCCTGTCACTGTTATATAATTCAGTTGATGTTGTTGTCGTACCGTCACTTCAGGAATCTTTTGGACTTACTGCGCTTGAATCCCTTTCATCCGGTACCCCGGTGGTTGCTTTTGATACAACCGGCCTTAAGGATGTTATCAGGCATAAAATGACCGGGTATTTGGCAAAAGCATTTGATGCTGAAGACCTTGCCAACGGGATCTTCTGGGTGATAGAAGACAAGGACAGATGGGAAACGCTGTCAATAAACGCTCGAAAGCATATTCAGCAATACCTTTCGATAGATATTGTTACTGACATGTACATCGATCTGTATAAAATGAAAGCATAATCATCCGGTATTTAATGAAAAATAAATTTACTGTAATTACCCCTTGTTTCAATGCGGAACGATACATTGAAGACACCATCCTTTCTGTCTTGAATAACAAGGCTGTCGTCAACAAGGATATTAAGCTGGAATATATTATCTGTGATGGCGCATCAACGGATCAAACAATACCCATAATAGAAAAGATATTGAGTCAAGCAACATACAATCACATACAGATAGAGTTGAAATCCAAAAAAGACAGTGGTATGTACTCTGCATTGGCAGCGGGTCTAAAAAGAGCTACCGGCAATACAATATCATATTTGAATGCAGGAGATCTATACTCGCCTCATGCTTTCGAAATTGTAAATACAGTCTTTTCGGAATCAAAGATAAAATGGATTACAGGGCTAACTATTTTATATAATGAATATAACCATATGATTGGTGTCTGGCTGCCTTTCAAATACAGACGTCAATTGATTCAATGCGGTTTTTATGACGGCCGTCTTCCGTTTATCCAGCAGGAAACAACTTTCTGGAGAAATGATCTTCTGGCTTTGATTGACTTGCAAAAACTTGCATCTTTGCAGTTTGCCGGAGATTTTTATTTGTGGAAAAAATTCTCCGAACAAACTGATTTATTCATCATAGAAGCATGGCTCGGCGGTTGGAAAATCCATCAGGGACAGATCTCCGCTGATCTTCATTCTTATAAAAAAGAAATGCATTCATTAGCAAAACGACCAACAATTTCCAACTATCTCGCCTATATTTTTGATAGATTGCATTTCCTTTTACCAAACGACCTGAAAAAACGTTTGAACAGAGAAACAATCGTTCGTTTTGATCTGAAGCAACAGAGATATACCCGATAATTCCAATGCAAGCTCAAAAATCCTGCCCTCTCATATCCATTATAACCCCTTCCTATAATCAAGCCGATTTCATAGAAGAAACCATCCAGAGTATCCTTTCACAGGACTACCCCCACAAAGAGTATATTATAGTAGATGGCGGCTCCACGGATGAGACCATATCGATTTTAAAAAAATATAATCAGCAGGTCACCTGGATATCGGAAAAAGATAAGGGGCAGACAGATGCCATTAATAAAGGTTTCAGAATGTCAAAAGGTGAAATTTTATGCTGGCTAAATTCTGACGATGTCCTTTTGCCGGGAGTGATCACCAAGGTTGTGGAATACTTTATGACCAATCCGGAAGTGAAACTTGTTTATGGGAAATCATACTTCACGGATAAAAACGGAGATATTATCGGGAGCTATCCAACGGAACCATTCAATTACAACCGCCTGGCAATGTTCAATTTTATTTCCCAACCCTCGGCCTTTTTTACAAGAGATGCATTTTACAGAGCCGGTGAATTGGATGAATCCCTTTCTTACACAATGGACTATGACCTCTGGATTAGAATAATAAAAAATTCTAAAGCGTTCTATCTTGCAGAATATCTTTCCAACAACCGGCTGCATACTGCTTCAAAAACGATGGACGATATACAAGCTTTGCCCAACAGCAAGGAAACACTGGAGACTGCTTTCAAGCATTATGGATGGGCTCCGGCAAATCGGGTTTATGGGTATTGTTATCAGGTTGCCGAAAATGTGGTAAAAAAATATTTCAGAATGTCAAAACCGTTAACGATAGGAATTGCGGTCTTTTTATCCCTGATCAAATATTTTCAGATGAACAAGTATATCAGGGCCGCCGATATCAAGATGCTGAATTGGCAATATATAAAAAAGATGGGGCTCCGGTGGAATGAATATTATAAGACATATTAAAACAGCAGTTAACGGTATTTCTGAAAATTGAGTTAGCTCAAGAGCCAATTTCAAAAGTCTCTTGTTGTCATTCCGGCGAAGGCCGGAATCCAGAAAAGTGAAGTGATATCCCGTATTTTTACTTCGTTTCTGGACACCGGCCTTCGCCGGTGTGACGGTTTTTTATCATTTTGAGATTGGCTCTCAAAAATATAGAACCAGGAGATCATGAAATGATGAATTTCCAAACTGTACATATCATTTCGAAAATATTAAAAAAATTAAAACTTATCTCAGTTGCTGATTATATACTTGGAATTCACAGCCTGATTAAAAACAGAAAAATTAATAGAGATTTTCTTTTAAATCATAAGGACTTTCCAGTTCCACCTGCACGACTTGCGTTTGATGCCTATGGTAATATTCATTGGCCTTCATATTTTGATCAGGGAGTGAACAGTTCAACCGTAATATCAGACATTATAAACAAAGAAAAAATCACCAGCAATTTCAAAGTTCTTGAGTGGGGGTGTGGCCCCGGGCGCATAATCCGGCATCTTAGAAATCTGTTAAAAAATGATGTTGAATTGTATGGATCAGACTATAATAAAAAATCGATAAAGTGGAACCAGAAAAATATAAAAGGAATTCAGTTTATCGTAAATCAATTAGAGCCGCCTCTTTCTTTTCAACCGGCTTTTTTCAATTGTGTATATGCTATATCGGTTTTTACACATTTATCCGAAGAAATGCACACTCAATGGATACAAGAGATAGAGCGCATTTTAAAACCTGGCGGTTTAATTATTATTACTACCCATGGAGACCTTACAACGAACAGACTCTTATCACATGAAAAACATTTATATGATTCCGGCAAGTTAGTTGTGCGAGGTGACGTAAAAGAAGGGAAGAAATGGTATCAAGCTTATCATTCGCCAAAGTTTGTTCGCCACAACCTATTGAAGTCTTTTGATATATTGCACAATGGCAGGTTTGATTCCAGCATACAGGATATATGGGTTGCTCGTAAAAAAGAAATCGGCAACCAATTTACAATTAATTTCATATAATTAAATTACTCTTTGTAAGTTGTGCAAAGGTCTCATAATGATATTTACAAGTATCAAATTCCTTATTTTTTTCATTGTTGTTTACTCCCTTTATATCTTTTTTTTTAAAACAAAAAAAGATGTACATTACCAAAATTTGTTATTAGTAATTGCATCTTATATATTCTACGCAGCTTGGAATTACAAACTTTTAAGTTTAATTCTATTTTCTACAATAATAAATTATTTATTTTCATTATCAATCTATAAAACAAAAAATAAAAAACAAAAAAAAACATATTTAATTACTAGTATCACAATCAATTTAGGACTTTTATTTTTCTTTAAATATCTCAATTTTGGAATAGAAAGTTTCAATTATTTAATGGAAAATATTGGACTCAATGCTCATTTTTCAACTCTCTCTATTATTTTACCTGTTGGCATTTCTTTTTATACATTTCAAATTATTAGTTATACAGTTGACACTTATAGGGATGAAATTAAACCAACAAACAATTTTGTTAATTTTGCATTGTATATTTCTTTTTTCCCTCAGCTAGTAGCCGGCCCAATTGAGAAGGCCTCAAATTTATTGCCTCAAATTACAAATAAACGAAATATTACAAGAAATGATATTTCGAAAGGGATTTACTGGATAACAATCGGTTATTTTAAAAAAATAATAATCGCCGATAACATGGCTCAGTATGTTGAATATTCATTCCAAAACCTGGAATCGACTTCAGGAGTGATAAGTTTATTGGGATTGGTTGCCTTTTCACTACAAATATATGGAGATTTTGCAGGTTATTCCTATATAGCACTTGGAATCTCGAAGTTAATGGGAATTGATTTAACTAAAAACTTTAATAGGCCTTACTTGGCAATATCCCCAAGAGATTTTTGGCGTAGGTGGCATATAAGCCTATCATTCTGGTTAAGAGATTATCTATATTTCAGTTTTGGTGGAGGAAGGGTATCAAACTTTAGGAAATATTATAATTTAATGTTGACAATGGTATTAGGGGGGCTTTGGCATGGAGCGTCCTGGAATTTTTTACTTTGGGGATGGTATCATGGACTTTTGCTAATATTTGAGCACATTTTGCGTGATTATCGTATTTCACTACCTTTTACGTTAAGGATATATCCAAAAGTCAAAAGAGTAATGAAAATCATCGCTATGTATTTGCTAACTTTAATTGGATGGTTGTTATTTAGATTATCAGATCTTAGCATGCTGCCTTTATATGTGAAAAATGTATTCACAAATTTTCATTATACAGATAATTGTTTACCAATAGCGACTCCTATTGGGATCACCTTTCTTTGTTTAATCGGACTGCATATCATACAAGAAATAAAAGGAAATGAGATGATTATTTTGAAACAGCCAAAAGAGTTTATATACAGTTTTTATACAATTATGATTTTAATGATAATCAGTGTTAGTGGGAAAACAGTACCATTTCTTTATTTCCAGTTTTGACAATTACAAATATGATCAAGTCTATTGTAAAATATACACTCATCTCCGTATTCAGTATTCTAATTGCTGAAGGCTTTTTAAATTTAGTTTACTCCCCAACGATTTTGATGTCAAAATGGTTTACATCAAATATTCACACTCCAGATTCGTCTCTTTATTATATATTCACGCCTAATTATAGAGGCTGGATGAGGCATAAAGATAAAACTTTTTTAAAAAGACTCACACTTGATAATAATGGTTTTAGAAATCCAGCAATGAATTCCGCTGCAGAGCGTGATATCGTATTGATTGGAGGTGCTTCAATGATTTTCGGTTATGGAATGGAGGACAGTGAAACAATTCATTACCACATAAAAAACAATCTTGACTTACCTTCAAATGTTTTTAATACAGCCTGGGCAGGCACCAATATACATCGAAATTTTTTAGTTTATAAAAGAAAATTAGAGAACCAGATTAATCCAAAACTCATAATATGCTTTTTTTATGGTGAAAATTTAAAAAGTTTCAAAGAATACAAGAACATTTCGAATATATTGAGGGAAGAAAAACAAATCCAAGACACTTCGTCTATAATTGAAGATAAAAAAAAAACGATAGATAAATTATTCTTTTATAGTCGTGATCAAGTTTTTCTTGAACCCCAATATGGCATTGCAAAAAGAGTAGGGTATTTATATTATAATAGCATTATCATACACAGTCTCAGCAACAACCTTGATGATTTATATTTTAGAGTATCCCAAATAAAGAAAAAACTTTTCGAATACGCTCTCACTGTCTTAAAAATTCCAACAGATCAAAACAAAAAAGTTGAGCTAAATGCAGGAATAAAATTATCAGATTCTAGTTTTTTTGTTGACTATATTAATTCTATAACAAGTTATTTTGAGGGGAAAAATCAGCGTGTATTATTTGTATTCCTTCCAACACCTGGCGCTGAGAAAAGATACTATGATGAGATAGTCTCATTAATGCCAAATTCTGTAGATTATATTGATATCAACAAAGAATTGCATGAAAAGATAAAAGAAAATGAATTTATTGCTATAGGCCATTATTCCAAAAAACATTCTGAAATTATAGGAAAATTCATAGCTTCTAAAGTTAATAGTATCACAAGTCAAAATTGTAACGGCCAAGTAAAAAGTTCATTCTCAATGCACTCAAAATGCTCCAGGCAATCCATAACTCCCTGAGAAAAGAGAAACCAACCACTAACCGAATACCGTTAACCGTCAACCGATAACCGCTATTATGAAAATCGCACAAATCATAGGCACCTTCCCTCCCCTTCATGGCGGTATGGGTTACATCTGCTTTCATAACTCTATGCAGTTGGCAAAGAGGGATCATGATGTAACCGTATTCACACTGAATTACGGCCGGACCGTCTATGAGACTGACCCGGAAGAATTTCAGATCGTTCGATTGAAAACCCCTGTGAAGTATGGGGATGCGGGCATGGTGCCGCAGCTTTACCGGATGCTGGATTCGTTTGACATCATCCATCTTCACTACCCTTTTTTCGGGGCTGCCGAATATGTGTATCTGGCTCATCTTTTTAAAAAGAAAAACTACTTCCTTACCTATCATATGGATGTATTTGGAGACACGAAACTGAAAAAGCTAGTGATTACCGGATATGAACCACTCCTTACAAAGCGAATCGTAAACAGCTCTCAAGGGATCTGTTCGCCGGGAAATGAATATCTGAAATCAACCAAAGCAGGTGCCTTTATCCCCTGGAGTAAAGTTACAACAGTGGGATACGGGGGTGTGGATGTCAAACGATACATGCCAAGGGAGAAAGAAAAGCACCTGATCCAAAAACATGGTCTTGAAAATAAAACAGTGGCGCTTTTTGTCGGCAACCTGATTCCGTTTAAAGGGCTCCATATTCTGATTGATGTGATTGCTGAGATTGAAGATGAAACCCTTGTCCTGCTTGTTGTGGGTGGCGGCTACAGCGAGGCCTTATACAAAAAACAGGCTGAAGAACGCGAAGTAATAAAAAGAGTTATCTTTGCCGGGCCCCAGTTTCCGGACAAGGAACTACCGGCGTATTACAACCTGTGTGACTTTCTGGTACTCCCATCCACCCATTCCGAATCGTTCGGGCTGGTTGTTATTGAAGCCATGGCATCCGGAAAACCTGTTATCGTGTCCGCTCTTCCCGGCCCTTCACAACTGGTCAACCATGGTGTTGACGGCCTGATAACAAAAATCGGTTCCCGGACGGATTTGAAAAACAGCATTTTATTTATGGCTGAAGATCAATCCAGATGCGAAAAGATGGGGGAGCTCGCCAGAAAAAAAGTAGTTGGGAAATACACCTGGGAAAAAATCGGAGAAGAACTTGAATGTGAATTCAAGCGGATTGTTTGTTTATGATGACATCCCCCTTAGTCCCCCTTCAAAGGGGGAATTAGCTTATTAATTTCTCCTTCAAAGGGGGAATTGATTGGAATATGGAGTAAAAAAATAATGGTTTTCAGTTCAATTATTTTTCTGTTTTTATTTTTACCGGTCACGTTATTGATCCATTTCCCGATAGGAAAACGATTCAGGAATCTGTTTCTGTTGTTTGCCAGTCTTTTCTTTTATGCATGGGGAGAGACATTTTATGTTTTGATTATGCTGGTTTCTATCTCAGCGAATTACCTGTTTGGCCTGATGATCGATAAATTCAGAAGCAGTACCAGGGCAAAGCTGTTTCTCGGTTTTGCAGTAACCGTGAACCTCGGACTGCTGGTTGCATATAAGTATACCAATTTTCTGGTCAACAATTTCAATCAGATTTTTTCTGATGTTCTGGCAGGACCGATACAGGTTGACCCTGTCCATCTGCCGATCGGCATCTCCTTTTTTACATTTCAGGCATTAAGTTACGTGATCGATGTATACCGGAATGAAGTACCGGTGCAAAAAAATCCGCTGAATATCGGCCTTTTCATTTCTTTGTTCCCTCAGTTGATCGCAGGGCCAATTGTCCGTTATAGCGATATAGCCCAGCAGATTATTTCCCGAAAAACCAGTTTGAATGATTTTGCAGAAGGTATTGAACGCTTCATTTTTGGATTGGGGAAAAAAGTGCTGATCGCAAACTCCGTTGCCGTGGCTGCGGATAAAATTTTTGCGATCCCGTCCGAACATCTGACATTCAGCCTCGCCTGGCTGGGCATCATCTGTTATACGCTTCAGATTTATTTTGACTTTTCCGGATATTCCGATATGGCCATCGGCCTGGGACGAATGTTTGGATTCCATTTTCTGGAGAACTTCAACTACCCCTATATATCCCGATCCATCAGGGAATTCTGGAAGCGATGGCACATCTCCCTTTCCACCTGGTTTCGCGATTATCTTTATATTCCGCTGGGTGGAAGCAAATGCGGAACATTCCGGACATACATGAATTTAGTCACGGTTTTCTTCCTTTGCGGCCTGTGGCACGGGGCGAGCTGGAATTTTGCCATATGGGGACTTATGCATGGTCTTTTTCTGGTGCTGGAACGAATCGGGCTTGAAAAATTGATCAACCGTATCTGGTCACCGATCCGGTATATCTATTCACTTCTGGTTGTCATGATCTGCTGGGTTTTCTTCCGTGCGGAAACACTTCCGCAGGCGATCTCGTTTCTTGGTGCGATGTTTGGATTAGCACAAGGCGACGGCATCATCCATCATACAGGTCTTTATTTGGACAATGAAATCATCCTGACCATGATTGCGGGGACGATTTTTTCCATCCCGGTACTCCCCTGGGTGCAGAAACAATGGGGCACGTTATCAACCACGGATATGAAAAACATATTCTGTCGGCCGGAGAGTGTATCTGCTGTCACCAGCATGCTGACACTTGTTTTAATTTTTCTTGCCTCGGTAATGAGTCTGGCCGCCGGTGCATATAACCCGTTTATTTACTTCCGATTCTAGAACTTCCAAGATCAGTCAATTAACAGTAATGACAGCATCTGCAATGAAATTTAGTAATTTCCGATTCTACAACGCGACTATAGCTTTTCTGTTTCTGTTATCTATATTTATGCCGGGTATTTTGATGACAGTACAGACCGGTGAAACCATCTCACAAATAGAGAAGAGGACTCTCGCCCGGTTTCCAGATTTAACATGGGATTACCCAAGTATAAAAACTTTCCCTGAAAATTTTGAATTATACATCAAGGATCACTTTGGATTCAGAGATTGGCTCATACACAACAATAACCTGATCAAATACAGATGGCTGAAAAAATCTCCCAACCCGCAGGTCGCAATCGGTAAAGATGGCTGGCTGTTTTATCAGACGGATACTTTCGGGATCTCTCTTTCCGATGATTTCCGTGGTTTGATAAAACTATCGGAATTACAACTTGAAGGAATGAGACGGAATCTTGAAACCAAACGGGACTGGCTCGGCAAAAGAGGCATTCACTATATTTATATCGCCGTCCCCAATAAGCAGACCGTCTATCCTGAATATTTTCCGGAACGATTTAAAGTTGTTTCGCGACAGACCCAACTTGACCAGTTTCTGGAGTATATGAAACAAAATTCCGACTTGCAAATCCTTGATCTCCGAGCGGTCCTGATAAATACAAAAAATCAAGGACGCATTTATTTCAAGACGGATTCTCACTGGAATGATCGAGGCGCTTTTATCGCATATCAGCGCATTATAGACAGGATCAAAACAGCCTCGGTCAAGGTGCACAGCAGTATTCCGGAATCAAATCTTGAGATAGAAGAACGATCTGAATCTGGGAGAGATCTTGCCAAACTGATCGGTCTTCCGGATTTGACGGAATTCAATGTCCCTTCATACAGTCTGAAAAACAGTTCCTTCCTTAAAAATGATAATCCAAAATGGGCCGTTACCGGCTGGCCCTGGTGGTTCCAGCCTTTTGAAACAACAAACCAGGAGACGGAAGCAAATTGCATTGTCTTTCGCGATTCGTTTTTCGATGCTCTGCTCCCCTTCTTTGCACAGCATTTCCGACACGGCGCATACATCGCATCCAAGTTTGATTACAGTGTGATAGAGGATCTCATCAAAAAGATAAAACCGGATATTGTCATTGAAGAGGGAATTGAACGCCACACCTTCCTTGCTTTTCTGCCGGAGGCGATTTTCGCAACCATGGGAAATGATCTGCTGATTCGGGGCGAAACCGGGGCCGCCATAGAATATTTTAAAAAAGCGGCAGCCGTAAAGCCGAACGACCCAGACAGTTATTGCAATTTGGGATTTGCTTTTTTAAAAGCAAGACAGTTCATGCAGGCCGTTGAATCATTCAAACATGCCCTTCACCTTGATCCCAATCATATAAAATCAAATGAAAACCTTCGCATCACATATGACATTATACAAAAACTGAATACGGAAATAACAGCACTTGAACAAATGCTCCTATCCAATCCGGATGATGTTTCCTTGCTAAAAAAATTGGGGCGGGCATATCAAAGAAGAGGTGAAACGGATAAAGCGTTAAACTGCTTTTTCAAGGTTCTGATGATCGATGATTCGGACATTGATGCAATGAAAGACATTGCGCTGATCTATGCACAGGAAAAAAAGTATGACGATGCAATTACTTTTTTCAATAAAATTATTGTAATTGCGCCAAAAAGAGCCGATGTTTTTTACAATCTGGCTTGTGTCTATTCCATTCAAAATAAACTGGAACAAGCTGTTACGGCGCTGAAAAAAGCAATTGAAAACGGCTATCATGATTACAACCGATTGCGGTTCGACCATGATTTAAAAAATATGAGGAATACGGTATTTTTTAAAAAACTTGTCTCAGCAGACTTAAAAACACCATAAACAGTAAAAATAAAGCGTTCGCATCCAAAGCACATGGCTTCCACCATTAATCACACGTTTATCATACTTGCTTATCAAAATTCGCCTTATCTGCCGGAGTGTATTCAGTCATTAGTAAACCAGACAACACCGAGCTCGATCAGATTGTCTACTTCAACGCCATCCGACTATATCACAGCCCTCTCTCAAAAATATAACATTCCGTTGCTTATCAACCCAATCCCGCATGGAATTGCAGCAGACTGGTCGTTTGCCTATCAAAACTGTGAAACAGAATACCTGACGCTGGCGCATCAAGATGACTTATATCTTCCAAAATACACGGAACTGTATCTTGCCGCCGCAACAAAATACAAAAAAAACCTGATCATATTCAGTGATTACAATGAACTCTATCACAATAAAATCCGAGACAACAATCTGCTGTTGCTGTTTAAAAGATTGCTCCTGAATCTGTTTTTTCTGTTTAAACAAAACCTGTCATCTGCCGGTTACAAAAAAAAGATATTGTCATTCGGCAATCCAGTATGCTGCCCCAGCATTATGTACAATGTGAAAAATATAGGGCCGTTTACCTTTAATTCTTTCTATACAATGAATCTGGATTGGGACGCCGCCCTCCGGTTGTCCGGCATGCAAGGCGACTTCATATATGTAAAGCACAAGCTGATTACCCGTAGAATACACGAAGGATCGGAATCGACAAATGCATTGACAAACCGAACCCGGCATGAAGAAGACCGCAGAATATTCGAACGGTTGTGGCCCGCATGGTTTGCAGGCTGGCTGTCATTGTGCTATAAACTGGCCTACAAGTCCAATGGATAGCATCAAAGATACAGGGTAATCGCATTTGGAATTTTTTTTTATATTCCCCCCTGGAGGGGGGCCAGGGGGGTGTTGAGTCATTCACGATAGTAACTTTTTTGGAAAAAACCATGGTATTTACACCCCCCTTTAATCCCCCCTCAAGGGGGGAATAGATTGAATAAGGATATTATTTCCAAATGCGATTACTCTGATCAAAAATAGGAACAGGATATGAAAAAGAAATGCATTATTATCCCTGCATATAATGAAAGCAAAAACATCTTGAATGTCATTGAAAACATAAAAAAGGTAACAGATGCCGACATCATTGTCATTGATGACGGGTCAAAAGATCAAACACAACGCCAAGCGTTAAAAGCAGGTGTTTTCGTCATCTCCCATCCCTTTAATATGGGGTACGGCGTTGCACTTCAGACCGGCTATAAATTTGCCATCCGGCATCACTATGATATACTGCTCCAGATTGACGGTGATGGACAGCACACACCGGATTCGATACCGTTGTTCTTTGAAAAGGTCGAGGCAGGCGATTGTGATGTTCTTATTGGCTCGCGATTTTTAGGGAGCAACAGCTACAAGCCTTCATTGCCCAAAAGAATCGGAATCCTGCTTTTTAAAATTATCATAAGAATGATTAACCGCACTGAGATTACAGATCCCACATCCGGTTATCAATGCATGACAAAAGAAGTCTTCGATGTTTTTACCGATGACGACTTTCCATGCGATTACCCGGACACCAATATCATTATCCGGTTGCACCGCATGGGATTTATCGTGAAAGAACTTCCGGTACAAATGAAGGAAAATCCCGAGGGAAAAAGCATGCATCATGGTACGTTTACCGTTATGTACTATTTTTTCAAAATGTTCCTGTCAATTTTCATCTCTCTGATAAGCAAAAAAAACTATTTAAAAAAAGAGGCGATTGACGCATGACACTATATCAAAAACTCTTTGCTGTGTTCACCGTCCTGTCCATATTCTGGCTGATTGTCCAGCTTGTGAAAAAAGGCAAACTGAGGGAAGAGTATTCATGGCTTTGGATACTTACCGGTATTGTCCTGATTATCATTGTTCTCTGGTATGATTTGTTGTTGTTTATTACAAAGCTCACCGGGGCTGTCTTGCCAACGACAACGTTGTTTGTTTTCGGCATTATTTTTCTGCTCATGCTGTCTCTGCATTTTGCAATCAAAATATCGCTGTTGACCTATGAAGTAAAAAATCTGGCGCAAAAAATCAGTTTTCTTGAAGCCGAGGCGGATCAGGGAAAACCAGGTATGAATTCCGATGCCCAAACCATATCAACCGATTAATCAACTTGATTCAGGTTTACATATGGCTATAACAATTATGACAAATTCCCCCCTATAATTGTAGCATATTGCATTTTTCGCCCTTGAAGGAGATTGCCATAAATACTCCCCCCTTGAGGGGGGATTTAGGGGGGTGTAAGCAGTAGCGATTGTTAAACACCCCCCCTTGGCCCCCCTCAAGGGGGGAATGTCATATGGAACAACTATAGGGGGAATAAATATAGACATGATTTCATGAAACCAGAAAGTTATGTTATGAGTAAAAAACGCAAACAACAATCAACAATTTCTTACAAAGCTGATTTAATTCTACTGTCTGTTTTATCAGTTTTTACTTTCCTGCTGTATGCACACACCCTTCACTACCCTTTTAATTTTGACGATGAAATCACGATTACGCAGAATCCCAATCTGCACCTTACGGAGCTATCGTGGATAATTGTCAGCAATATGTTCAGATTCGTTTATGGCCTTCGGCCCATCTCAACCGCAACGTTTGCCCTGAATTATTATTGGGGAGGACTGGATGTATTTGGCTACCATCTGGTAAACGTCATCATTCATATCCTGAACGGGATCCTCATTTATCTATTGGTAAAAAAGACCTTGACGGTGTTGCAGGAAAACGGACAAGGGGGCACGATTACCGACCATGGGCTGCCTCATTTGTTATATATACCATTTTTTTCATCATTGATCTGGCTTGCGCATCCTCTTCAAACAAACTCAGTTACATACATCGTGCAACGGATGAACAGCCTGGCATGCCTGTTTTTCTTGCTTTCCATGATTCTTTATATTCAGGGAAGAAAACACAAAATTCAGGCTGCATCCATTTCGAATCAAACAACCTATACCAGCCATCTCTTATTCGGAGGCTCTTTTATCAGTGGTCTTCTGGCACTGGGCTGCAAAGAGATAGCGGTCACGTTACCGTTTTACATTTTGTTGTATGAACTATTTTTCTTTCAAGGCCTTCGCAAAAAAGCCATTACATTCTTTTTCGGGGGCACCATCATTGTTACGTTGCTTTCGATTCTGTTATTTCAGCTAATTATCGGTTTTGGCTATCTGAAATCTTATTTTGCGACCTATTATGCGGGTTTTCCGTTTACGATGTATCAACGCGTTCTGACAGAATTTCGCGTGGTCGTACATTATATAAGCTTATTCTTTTTTCCCCATCCGGATAGACTGAACTTTGATTATGATTTTACGATTTCACAATCGTTTACCGATCCCATTACGACACTTCTATCGGCCGGCATACTGATTGGCCTTGTCCTGTTTGCCATCGCCGTTTCAAAAAAAGAACGACTCCTCTCTTTTGGGATACTCTGGTTTATCGGCAATCTGGCAATCGAATCGTCCATCATTCCGGTGGATTTGATTTTTGAACATCGAACCTACCTTCCATCTGTTTATCTGAGCGTAATTGTTCTTACGCTGCTCTGGCGTTTCATAACCGCCGACCGTTTCAAGATGGGATTATATTTGCTCATCACTGTTTTACTTGCATACTGGACAATTGAAAGAAACAATATCTGGTCAAGTCCGATTGTTTTTTGGCAGGACTGTGTAAAAAAATCACCGCATAAAGATCGAACCCATGCAAACCTTGGCAAGGCTCTGGCAGCCGAAGGCCTATGGGACGAGGCAATCGCCGCTTATCAAAAAGCGCTGCAGTTGAACTTGTATCATCAATTCGCCCTCCGCAACATGGGCCTGGCCTTTTATCATAAAGGCAAACTGGATGAGGCGATCGATTATTACAGGAGAGCCCTGCAGAGCGATCCGGAGTTGGCAGATGCGCATAATGATCTTGGTGTTGCATTGATCGATAAAAAACAGTTGGAAGAAGGAATTTTTCATTACCGGGAAGCGCTTCGTCTCCAGCCAAATCATCCGGATGCTCCGGCCAACCTCCGGCGAGCTGTCGAGGGCCTTGAAAAATTTAACCGGCAGATCAGTATTACCCTCGACAGGCTGAAAACCGAGCCGCAGAATATTGAGTATCTCTCCCGGTTAGGGCGTCTGTATTTTCTGAAAGGGAATTTCAGGGAAGCCATGGACTACTATCACCAAGCCTTGTACCTGGACGGCAGGCATCTTCCAGCCCTGCAGGGAAAGGCCGCCGTACAAATGGTCACAAAAGAATATGATAGCGCCATTGAAACATTCAAGCAAATGCTCCGGATACAGCCGGATGACAATCGCATCTATTATAATATAGCGTGCGCCTATTCTCTGCGGAACAACAAATCACAGGCACTGCACTGGCTGCGGAAAGCTGTAATAAACGGATTCACCAAACGGGAAGTGATGGAACAGGATAAGGATCTGTCAAATATCAGAAATACCAAAGAATATCAGTATATTATTTCTTCCATACCCCGATAAAATTACCGTTCCTGCCATAAACAATGTTCACGCCCATCAATCAGGTTATTTTTTTTCTTGACTTTTCATTTTGAAAGCTGTAAATAGTGAATCAGTTCTTTCACATGTTTTGAAGAGATTTGGATATACCACATCCTGAACAATGTTTATCACAGTCAATCAAGTTTATTTTTTGCTTGACATACAACAAAATGAATGATAAACATGGTTCCAGCTCTTTAAAACAAAAAGGTGGACACGCTGGTTGTGATCCTTGTGTTTTTTTGGGTTCGCATGAACAGTGTTTATTCGGATCAATCAAGTTTAGAAAAAGATTCATTGTAATTTTTCTCTTGATTTTAAATCTGCAGTATGCTAAACACAGTTCATCTTTCCCAAAGAGGTTCACACACAAAATCTCAACCAGCTTTGGGTGCAAAAAGAATTAATCGTTCTTTTTGCCAAGTTTCAGGCACCATAGAAAAAACCAAACCCCGGGTGACCGGGGGACGGAAAGCCACGGGTCCCAATGGATGGGATAGCCGGGTTGCCTTTGGTAAGGTAATTAACATCTTACTTAAAGGAAAAAGAAAATGAAAAAACTGGCAATTTTTCTGGCAATCATGTTGATTCCGTTCTCAGCATTCGCTTTGGACACCATTTCAGACAACGACCTTGACAGCGTAACCGGTCAGGCTGGTGTGAGCATCTTCACCAACTCAATCCAGATCGTGAAAACAGGGGTAACAACCACCTACACCGATTCCAATGGAGCAGGTGACAACGCTGGTAGCACCGCAGCGGCAGGTAACTTCACAATTGTTGCCGACCAAACAGTACAACAGATCTTCTTCTTGGGATATGATCCGATCAACATTGACATCATAGATATTAATGATGCAGTTGGTGTTATTAATGCTGCTGCAGGGGCCACCGTTGTAACTACATTCTATGATGTTTCTGATCTTGGTGATTCCGGTGTTCAGATCACCCTGCCGAACGCAATCGTAATCAATAATATCAAAAATACAAAAACATACTATGCATCTGATGCTGCAAGTATTGCCAATGAGGCCAATGAGCTGATCAAGATCTCCACAAATGGTGGAACCACCAAAATCAGCTTGGCCGTCAGAGATTTTAATGCTGTCTACGGCACCCTGTCCGGCGTAGACTCTGTTATAGCCGGTTATTTAGGTATGTGTGATGCGCTCGCATGGAACAACTTGGGAGACAATATGACAACAACAGTTCCTGCTGGCACTATCAATCATGCAGACCAGATCAAACTTCTCATCACCTCTCATGAATAATATGAACGAGGTTATGACGTCAGTAGTCTAAGATGCAACGCTGCAACCGCGGCGTAACCAAAACAAAAGGGGGGAAGCGACTGTCTGGTCACTTCCCCCTTTTTCGATTTCGTGCGAGGAAAGGAATAGCAAATTTTATGACCGGCAAGCGATTGCAGACAATCCTCTGTATCATCATCTTTTTCACAAATCCACTGTTTGCCCTTGAACCCCTTCACGAGGATGAACTGTATGACACATCCGGGCAGGCGTCCCCCACCGTATCGATCCAATACGATGAAGATCACATCGTTCATTATTTCAATCAGCATGTCGTTGTCATCGAGCCCGCCGGCGAAATATCATTATCATTCAAGGCAGCCTACTATGGCGATGATGGAAACTATATCGCCCTGATTTCCCCTGAGCCTGTTAAATATATCATTGAATTTGACAAGCACCCCTATTTCCCACAAGGGCTGGGCGTGACCCTTATCGATCTGTTTCATACCGGCCCTGACGGCAGACCATTGCCCCAATACCGGGAGTTTGACCCCGCGCCCCCGGTGGCTCTACCGCCCAATACACCGTATGTCAGAACGAAAGGCGCGCCGGTTACCATTTCAACCATTAACAACCGAAGAGATATATATCTGGTGGGAGAAGGCCAGGCCGGCGAGCCGGACTGGGAGGCCACCAAAGAATCCAAGAATCTGCTCCTGACCATTACCCAAACCTATAAAATGCGCATCGAAGTACCGTATGTCTATATTTGGCCGCATAAGTAATTCATTGTGTCCAATTAAAATGCAATCAATCCGGTATGCATGATCAGATTAAAATATTCTTTCAAGACAGCCTGAACAGTCCGAATGATTTTAGCTACCTGGAAACGATCGATGCCGATCATGGTCGCATCGAAACCAGAAGGTACTGGACAAACAGCGACATTGAATGTCTTCAAGGCAAAGAAAAGTGGGCCGGAATCATTGGCACATTGAAAACAGCCTCCACTGGGTTCTGGATGTGACATTTAATGAAGACAAATGTCGGGTACGAAAAAGACAATGCTCCTGAAAATGAAGCAATATTGCGCCATCAGGAAAATCTGGATGCTGGAAAATCCAGTCCCCGCATAATGGAACTGGGAGGTTTTTACGGGTTTATCCAAGCTGGTGGTTTTTTATAGCAGGAGTGTTTATTTAAAGGGGTTGAGTTTTTTCAGTCTATCCTTCATATTTTGAATGGAGTATTTGATATTCTCTTTCATTTTCTTCAATTTGTCTGTTTTTCTGTTTTCAGTATCGATCTGGGTTGGAACGGGCTGGGTAATGTTGAAGTTTATCTGCTTCATTGTCCACTTCTGGTATACGTCAAGACCAGCAAAGGCGCTTGTTGATGTTTTTATAAACGAGAGCGAGTTCAGGTTACTACTCGTATTATTAGGGACATAAATATCGCCAGTCAGATATCCATAGGCCAGATCAATTTTAACACCTTTGGGCAGTCGTATTTCAAATCCAACGCCATATTTATGACAATCCGGCATACTTGTGGATGAGAACATATCCATCTCAACAGAGGATTTTCGAAGTTCATACCCACATCGAAAGGTCAGTTTTTTTGAGATATCAAATTCACCAGCATAGCTCCAATGAAAGGTATCCTTGAATCCTGTTGCGTTTTTAATCTTTGAATTGCCATAAAGATGGCCGGTCATTTTTGCAGATTGGAGTGCCTGAATCGTTCGATCAAATTGGAATTCCTGATAATCAAAAGCCGACCATTCAGCCCAGTGAAGATCACACATCAGCCTAAGCTTTTTGATTGGCGCGACCATGACACCGAGCTGTACGCGTTGCGGGTAAACATAGTCGATCATATGAACCTTTCCGGTTTGATAGGGAACAGACGAATAAGGAAGATCCAGAATTGCCGCCTGTGTGGTCAGATAAGGTGTACTGCCATACCAATCCACCATACGACGGTATGCCTGGCTGTATGTAAATTTATATTCCCCATATAATTGATTTTCAAATGCGCTCATGTAAACCCCGCCAAATGTAAAGTATTGTTTGGGCTGCCATAAAAAACCAAGCTGATAGGCGGGGGAAAAATAATCTTTTAAGTCGGCTTCGAATGTAAGTACATTTTCATATGGGTGTATGCCACCGCCATAAAAAGGGCCTCCAACATTTTCCTGTGACCAGACAGGAATATTAAAGTCCTTGGTCGCTCTTCCCAGAACCTTGGTCAGAGCAGTCATATGGCTGGGGCTTCTGGCAGGCTTTTTCACACCGAAAATAGTCATTCCGGCTGAAGCTGTCATACCAACGGAAAATGTGTCACTGAAACTATATCCAAATCCTGGATTGATATACCGGAGATTGAGCTGATAAACTTTTTCAATAGACCAGTACCCGGGCAGGGCAGGGTCACGGTTTAACATACCACCGCCATAGGGTACAAACATTTTGTTTGCAAAGGCCCACTTGGATTCTGGTTTTCGATATGTTGCCCCGGTTGATGGTGCTGCAATAAATGGAAGGGCTTTATTGATAACAGGAAGCTGTAAAATTCCATTACAGGTATTGGTGCCTCTTGCTCCGTCCAATGGGTCACGGTCACCTGGATCTTCCGCCTGCGGCCCAAATGTATTCATGAATCCTTCAAAATTGGGGTCAGAGTGGGTTTCCAGATAGACGTTTATATAAACATATCCAAGCGAAGTTTCTTTCATGGCACCTTCCGGCAGATTAACAAGGGCTGCTGGATTCCAGTATAGGGAACTTGCTCCTTTGGGGTCTGCAGCCATTGTGTTAGCCCGTGCAATGGAGACAGCATCGATATTCATCTGTTCGTTTGTAGCGCTGTTTGCAGGAGTGGGTATCATATAAATAGATACATATATGACAAAAAAATAAATCAGCAAAAAAATTCGCATATGAAGATTATTCTTTATAGTCATTATTAAAAATCAAATGGCATTCTAAATGAGATGGAATAATCAGCCCCACCGATAGACAAGCCTTTAGCGAGGCTAACACTGAGGGAACGCTTTTCTGAAATTCTCCATCCGGTTCCAAGATTGAAACTGGCTGAGGCCGAGTCCATAATCGGTTGTGATCCGGATTGATAATGATATTCAGTTCCAAAATTATATGTATAATTCAACCCGATATTCACTGTTAATTTATATGATATCGCATATCCAAGCCCCATTCTTGCTGCAATGTATTGACCCGGATCAACAGAGTCCAGTGTCGCGCCATAACGACTATTATCCAGGCTTGTGACTTCAAAACTTTTACCGTAGCTGATGCCGCCAAAAGTCATTATCGGGTCAAATGATTTACTAAGGGAAAGACCTACATCAAAACTGCTTGTACCTGAACCAGTCGACAGTTCAATTTCAGGATTGATTTCATAGGGACTTCGGCCGGTAGGAAGGTTATAGGAAAAGCTTAGTATTGGTGCAGGCAGGTTACCACCGGCTTTAAGGGGCTGCCACTGTGTGCTGATACTGATATCTCCTATATCCGTAACTTCTTTTGGTGTGTCTGTGCCCATATTGTCGTAAGCGTAAATAAAAGGTATTGCAACTCCAACCATTACATTATCTCTGACTGCATAGGATATTGAAATGTTATTGGCCAAGTTATGACTAGCACGATGTTCAACTTCATATGCATTTGAAATCGCATCAAATGTATCATAAGAATATGTTAGACTATAATCAGCTCCAATATAACCTTTTTTAGACATAGTGTAATCCCGGCCGGTTGCTGATAATATTTCCTCTTCTTCCTGTTGTTTTTCCTCCTCTGTAATTTCAAGAATTTTTCGAACGTCTGCTTCTTCCCGAAGTTCGTTTACTTTTTCTTCAAGTAATTCAATCTGTTCTCGAAGTTGTTTTGCCATAGCAGTGTCAACTGCACCAGCCGGTTGTTTTTCATCTAATAGCGGCTGATCGCTACCCTCTGATTCTTGGGCTGCCAAAAATAAAGGTTCTCCTTCGTTAGAGGGAAGAGCAGAACCTGCAGCTTGGGCATCAACATTTGAAAGCTTTCCTCCCGGTATAACAGAAGCAGCTTGCGCAGCGACATCAGCTAAGTTTTTTTTGGAGATTACCGATGCTGCCTGAGCATTTGTTTTCGCAAGATCACCCTGGGTCATGGCAGTCGCCGTTTGTCCATCGACAGTAGCAAGATCACCCTGGGTCATGGTTGTCGCTGTTTGTCCATCGACAGTAGCAAGATCGCCCTGGGTCATGGTAGTCGCCGTTTGTCCATCAACTGTGGCAAGATCACCCTGGGTCATGGTAGTCGCTGTTTGTCCATCGACAGTAGCAAGATCACCCTGAGTCATTACTGTTCCTGTTTGTCCATCAATGGTTGCCAATTCTTCAACAGGAACAATAGTTCCTGTCTGAGCATCGATTCTCGACATTTCGTCTTCAGGTATGAGTGTCCCGGAACGGCCATCAATATTCGCCAGTTCATCAGAATCGATTAGTGTCCCAGCCCTTCCGTCTATTCCACTAAGTTCTTCAGGATTGATTATATCCATAGGGTAATTTCCAGCGACATCATTGAGTGCAAGATCTTTATATGGAATTGGAGTAGATGAGTTGTATCGAGTTATACTGGCAGTCAGTTTTTCGAGTTTTTTAAAATTAGTAACGGCAAATGACGCTTGTCTTATACTTTCATAGTCACCGATTCGAACAAGAAACAAGGGTTGTTTTTTAACAGTTGTGGTTTTATAAATATAAGGTTCATAACCTTTTGTCCTCAGATCGATAACCAAATTTTCAGCATTTTTTTTCTGAAAAAATGCACCAACTTGAATGGAGTATAACGCTGTTGTACTGGAAGAGATATCTTTTGATCCTTCTGCCTGTGTTTGTTGAAATGAGTTTTTACTATTATCTTTTTCTTCAATAAATTCGCCTGAATAACCATTGGATGAAAGTGCTATCAGCAAACAAAAAAATGGAAATGTGTATTTAAATCGCGGCGTCAATTTTGTATCCCCCTTATGCGATTGCATGATAATCGTAAACTGAAAAAGATTTTGAGATCATCGGGTTTTGTAATATTGTATTACTCCTTTTTGGTCGTCAATTTTGATCTGTGGTAAGGCTTTGGCATCATATATTTCTTTATATAGAATACTGTATGTCGAATCTTCATCAACAAACCGAAGGTCTTCTTCTTTCAGTGATAATCCTTTGCGTGTTTTCGCCCCTTCCGGATATACAACAAAGATTACATTTTCATACCACATTTCTTCAAACTCGGAAAGCGTATAGCTTGTATGTCCCTTAAATGGATCTGCCAGAAAAATATGCCCCTTATAAATACCTTTAAAAACTGTAAAGTGCCTGTAGCCCATTAGTTTAATCGGTAGAATACAAGGGGTTTCAAGTTCTTGAAGGTCTATTAATTCTGCTTTGTACCCAATGCCTTTATAACCTAAAACTTTTACAAATTTTTTCATATCCAGAAGAGAAAATGCCCTTCGTTCAGCAATCTGTTCGCTGTCTCCATATCGTAAGAGTCCATGAATAACCTGTTTTTCAGTAAGTTTTTCACCGAGATAAAAATTCAGAAGGGTTGAAAGTGCGGCTGATCCACAGCTATAGTCAAAATTTTGATGAATGATTCGATCATCAAGTATATCCGAGTGTGGGCGAATCATTACCCGGGAATAGATTTTTTCATCAGCGCCGATTGCCAATACAGACTGCCCATCAGGCATTTCCTTGATTATATCATCCCCGCCTTTATAACCAATAAAATTGATGAACACCAGAAACACAATCAGCGGCATTTTTTTCAGTGCCCCTTTTTTGTATAGTTAAAAAACACAAACCTAATTAACACAAATGAACATTGTTTAATATTCCATATCAATTGTACATTTAAATGTAAAGAAAAAAGTAAGCTATTGAACAGTGAATTTATTTAACCCATAACTGTTAACAGGGCAGTTTCACTGAATTTGAAATCATCTGATTTTTTGTCTGAAAAACCAGGAAGGGCAAGTTGCTGAGAAAAAAGCATTTCATGATGAATCCGCTGGCGCCGATCTGACTCCAGGCATAGCGTCATATCGCGGTTTTAAAAAAAAAGATACAATCTATCGGTATCCAGACAGATCCAGATTATCGATTCCCGTTGTATAGCTGAAATTAAGCGCACGCTCATCATATCCAGCAACAATTTCCCATCCGATGTGATCGGTTTCACCATTAGGTCCACTTCCAAAGTTGAGGATCATCCAGAATCCGGTATCATTATCTTCAGCATTAAAAATATAATCCTGGTAATTGCTGAGAAATGGATCGCGTTTCAAAAGAATCGGTTTCGAGAGTGTCGGATCTGAGGTGCCCATTGCGTGCAATGTTGGATCCGCAGAAATCATAGGGTTGATCATACCCGTTGTTCTCTTCATATCTGCTTTAACATATCCTTGCATGTCATTTGTTCCAAATACGATTTTTTTGATCTTTTTGTTTGGGCTGTCAATATCATCAAATTCTACCTTAAAAATAACCCCATTAATAACTAATGGGTTATCAGGACTTGCGCCAAGTTGGACATTCTCCCAGTTGATGTCATAGTCATAAAAATTCTGATTCTGTCCTGTTCCCTGAGGGCCTGTCAACCCATTGTACGTGGCATAATTGTTATCCGTAACGCCTACGCCGGCATTATATTTTGTCGTGGTAAGGGAATCTCCCAGGCCAAACTCATATGAAGTATTCTTTACACCAGTGTCGGTTTTCGGGTAGTATCCGAGTTTCAGAGAGTCGATCTCGGTATAAGTTTCAACATGAATATCAAAAAAAACCCTTACTGTATTTGCATCGATCGTGAACTCGGAAAAGCCTACCTGACCGGTAATATTATCAAGTTCAGCATCTCCTATTGCCGCCATTTCCGGCAAGGCATATTGTGGCATGAAAAGCATTAATAAAAGGAACAGGGTAATTGATTTCCCTGCCATTGTGCAATGCTTGTTGCGGGAAAAACTTTGGATATTTTTGTTTTTTAAAATCATATTGTTAAATCCATGATCAAAATTTATTGATATTTGGACTCATCATAAGGCAGATGCCAGTCATTGCCATATCCGTATCCGGGAGCCTCTACAACAGTCAATGATCTTACTCCATCTGCCGCAACAATACCAATATTGGCATTTCCCCATGACGATGAGGCTGTATCCAGAGGAACATATCCTTCGATACCCCTGGCGCGAATTGAACCTTCAAAAGCAATTTTTGCTTCAATATAGCTTTTGTTTAACCGCGGGTTTGCAATATAGGGATATGTAGAAGACCCATCGCCGATATAACCATCTGGATCTTGTTCATATATTGTACTCATATCCGATACGTCTCCGGTACGGATTGTATATTTATGCCTTATATAAGGGCTGATATCTCCCTTAATCTGTATGCTGCTGTAAGAATATGGGTTGACGGATGCGGTTGGCGCCCCCTGAATCAGATTTGGATCATCCTGAAACGATAAAACAGGCGTTTTATCCGCAGTGCCGAGTTTCATTGTACCATAAGAGGTCCAAAGGCTTGAATCGATTTGACCCCCTGGAGAAACTGTCTCCAAGTAACTTGGTAGAATATTATCCGATCCACTGACCTGAAACTTTTGAGCCAGCAATAATCCGTTGACTGTGAGGCTATTCCTTGGATCAATATTGGATTCCGTGTCATGAGTATATGTTATCTGGTCGATCTCAACAGCCGTATGAATTGACATGCTTAATGTTCCGTCAATAGCGAGAAGCTCCGTCTGTATTTTAGATATCTCCATATTGTCCATGACAAAAGAACCGATATTTTTACCGTTAAAGACCACCCCGGCTGAATCGGCATAGAGCCTAATGATCGATTCAGAGGCATTTATTCTGGAGTAATTGTATCCATTCAGCGGGTTGGCAATAGTATATTCTTGAGAACTTGCACCACCGTCCCAATAGTCGATAAAAACTGTGTCGGGCTCATTGATCCCGATTGTATCGAAATGAATAGGTGCATTCATGTACCCGTTATTCCACGTTGAGTTGATTTGAGCAAACAGGCTCAAATTATTGAATTGCAGATATCCCATACTCGGTGTAAAACGTAATGAATTTTCTGTGTGACTAATCTGAATCGGAGATGTGAAGATTGTAAGCCCGCTGGATTTAGCAGATGATTCAATTAAATTTTCAGGTGTAAGCATGTTCCCTGGATCCATAAAAACAGAACCAATCTGCCCAGAGACTGAGTCCAGCTCATTTTCAGAGAGCTGTTCTAATGCCGGCAGCGTTACAGGCAAAAAACAGAGCCAAAACGAGATAATTAATACTCTGCTGATGAATTGTTTTTTCAACATTTTCTCTCCGTTTGTTAACATCTGTCAGAATATGTGAAGTAGCCTCAGTGTGTAAAACAAGAATATCTAGTGCGAACATCGTTTATTAATTTCCTGAAAAATTATATAATAGTTTTGTTATATAAGTCAAGAAAAAATCTTTGAAATAAAAAAGCCTATCAACTCTATCTTTACTCAGGGGATAACCATTTTCATATCTGACTTAAAAACTTGTTCTAAAAGAATTGACTTTTCATCATTATTTTATTATATTGTTGTCAGGAAACTATCTCCTCTGCGTTATATCTCATCAGATTATTAATTCTCCTATTGATTACAAACTCAAGCTAATCTGTTCTTTGACATGCTGCTATTCCATGTCTGCGCTCTGACAACAGAGAATAGACATGGGTAAAAGAGTAACGAGCACGCCAAACCATGAGTAATTATGGGACGGAAAGCCACGGGTCCGCCGGGCAGCGGTCGGATAGCCGGGTTACCTACAAAGAACTTTAACAGTTATGCATTACCTAACGGCCAAACCATGGGTAACCATGGGACGGAAAGCCACGGGTCCTGCTTCAGCAGGATAGCCGGGTTGCCGTTAAAGACTCTTGTCAGAAAAAAACATCAAGCCAAACCATGGGCAACTATGGGACGGAAAGCCACGGGTCCTGCTTTTTACAGGATAGCCGGGTTACCTCCTTATATGCCAAACCATGGGTAACCATGGGACGGAAAGCCACGGGTCCTGCTTTTTGCAGGATAGCCGGGATGCCTGTTCTATACAGATAAAGGAGTATATTATGAAAAAGCTTAGTTTCCTAACAGCAGCAATCTGGGCACTCGGACTTATTATCATTCCACAGGCAGGTATTGCCAAAATGACCGCCATGTCAGATCAAGATTTGAGAGAAGTGACAGGTCAGGCCGGCATTGCCATTCAGACTGATCAATTTGACGGCCTGAAACTTGCCGGGAAGCCTTTGGCTCCTCCCACTCAAGACGGCTTCGGGAACATTAATTGGAACGATTCAAAAAATCTGCTTGCCTCATCAAATGCAAACCCGGTAAATGTAACCGGTTTTACCGGAGCCGACAGCAGATTTATTGTCGGTGATGCAGCCATGGGAATGCATATCCATTTGGACCAGGCAGAAATCAATATCGATTCCATGACCACCGAATTAATGATGGGGGACAAAAGTATGGGTACCATTAGTATCAAAGGTCTGAATGTCAAGATATCTGGAGACGTGTACATATTTGTAAGGAATTAAATATGTCGGTTACTCTTTTACCCTTTTTTTCATCCGTTGGCCGGTTGGCCGGTTGGCCAGTTACCGGTTGGACAGCTATCATGTTTTATAAAATAGTTTCTTATCGGGCTTATTACCTTATTTTTCTATTTTTCCCCAAAGCATAAGATAAATTACTTTTTCCTGAATGCATTGTAACCAATGCGCTCCTCTGTGCATGAGTCCGCGATAATGTGCCATAACAGTTTAAAAACAATAATATATCTGTCACTTTTTCTGTGCATAGTCCCACGCACTGGTATGGCACTAGAAATCTACACCCGGTATGCAACAATTATTTATAATGAAGACAGCGATCTGGATAGATTTAATGAGGAAATTTATCTGGGGAAATATAACTTTCTTTTACAGCTGGATGGGATTCAGGATGTGACTGATGAGGTGAGGTTAAAGACTGATTTGATTGTTGATCGGGTGAAAGAAATTCTGGATATGTTTCCGGAAAATATCAAGTTTAAAATTGCTGTCTGCGCATCAAACCAGGATATTAATAAAATTCATAAATTTATATATGGAGAACCCGCCGATCTCTCAGCGTTTTATGCCCCTGATATTGACATTGTATTTTTTTCTGCTGAAGATGCTGAACTGGCAACCATTGCCCATGAGTTTGCCCATGTGATCATGCATAAATATTTTCAAATGTCTCCGCCTGTCAAAATTCATGAGTTGTTATCAAGATATGCGGCAACACATATAAAAGATTAGATAATTTGGATCTTGGGGAAAAAGTTATCCTCTTTCAAGACCTGATAACTTTTTCCTTGCAGATGCCAGGGTGGGATCAATGCTTAGCGCCTTTTGATACTCCTCTACAGCACGATACACAATCCCGACTTCATGATATAAATCACCTGATTTGATTCTTATCCATGAATTTTCAGGCATTCTGTCTCTTGCCAGACGCATAACCCGCAGAGCTTCATCTCCTTGGCCCTTTGAAAGCAGATAGTCACACACAGCGATAAAATGCCATGCCTGTCCACCCTCTTGTTTTGCTAACTGTTTTATTGCCCGCTGATAAGCAAATCCGATAAATCGATCCGCATTTTTATTTTTCAGATAATCGGAAAAATAAAGATAGGATTCGACATACTGTGGCAAGGCTTTCAAGATCAGATCCTTTCCTGCACCACCCTTCTCCATGCAATCAATCGTTGCAAGGTGGTTGGATTTGCTGAGATCCAACTCCATGGCTTTTTGAAAAAAGGGGACACTCTCACCTGCTCGTCCTTGAGATAATAACCATGCAGCATAATTTTTATAACTTTCAGGATTAATTTTATCTCTGATCATCCCGGCCTGAAGAAATTTTTCCGCATCTTCATGCTGAAGATTTCCGGACAACACAATCCCCAAACGCTGGAGATATTCCGCTTTTGCCGGATTGAAGAAGATGGCTTTTTTATAATTATCTTCAGCAACATCTGTATTGCGAAGAAAATACTCGATATTCCCAATACCGAAATAATATTGCGCATTCAAAGGATCATACATTGACGCCTTATAGGCAATCGGCAGCATCTGTTGAAGCTTATGCCAGGGAACGGTTTTATCAAGATAAATATCTTTTATCATAGAAAAATGATACTTCCCGACAGCACATCCAGTCTGAAAACAAAAAGAAAAAACCAGAAAGATACTTGTCAGGATGACAGGCCATCTACCTACCGGTTTTACTCGTTCTTCCAGATAGGTTCGCTCATTCTTGACACGAATCCTTGTATGGGCGGCGGACACCATCAGGCCGACAAGGAAAAAAAAATACAGCCCATTAGCTCCGTTATTCAGATTAAAATCCGTTATACTATGTAGCAGAATGGATATGATCCCGGTCATGCAGGCCAGACACAGCAATATTGAATATGAATCCTGCCTTATCCAAAACGCTTTGATTGTTGTATGAAAAATTGAACTCATGAAACATAGTATGAGCCCTACGCCTATCAGACCGCCATTGGTGAGAAGCTCAAGATAATCGTTATGTGCATGGTTGAAAATTAAATTCCCCAGTGCGGATCGATATCCTGGATAGATGTCGATAAATGTTCCAAGCCCGGTACCGGATAGTAAAAAATCTCTTAAAATATTCATGGAATCGCCCCATATCACCAGGCGTGCGTCATGAATCAGCCCTTCTGCATTTCGAATTTTTTCAAATCGATCAAAGATAAAATCCCATCCAAACCATCCTACGGAAAAAAGGATCAATATCATGCTCATCGGAAAAAAAACAAATCCCTCCCTTCTAGTATTTCTGAACAAAAGCATGGCCGCCAGGAAACAAAGTGAGATACACAGGCTGATGATGCCACCCCGTGAGTAACTCAGGAATATGGAAGCGCCGATTATTATGGTCGACAATCCAAATAGAAAATGCATATTGGCTTTTGGATTATCGAAAAATTCAAACAACCTCTGGCGAAAACTGCCATACATGACAACTGGACGATAATAGAGGAACAAAGCCAGTGAAAGTGGAAATACCATTTCCATAAATCCGGCATAATGATTATGATAAACATAGGGCCCAAAGGGTGTGGCATTTTCCGGAACGCTTCTGAACCCATAAATTTTATCCGTAGAAAGAAAATATTGAAGAATCGCCAGAATGGCTATGAATGAGGAGAGTATGACAACATATTTTACGGTTTTTTTTAAATACTGCTTTCGAGTAAGCAATTGAACGGTAAGAATATAAAAAAAAACATATGTGGAATATCGAAAAAACTCCAATAAGGTTGCGCGTTTGTTAATACTGAGCGAAATCCATTGGACAGGTTCTGCAATTCCAATTGTTTCCTTATATAGCTTGACTGTAGACGGTGATATGATTTCAACAAAAAAAACAGGAAAAGGAATTAACTGTATCGCTATCCAAAATAAAAACAGTGCAAGTGGTACTCTCCCCGGTGTCTGATATGCTATCTCTTTTTTTTTCCAATACTCCAGGAGTAATAGCAAAAATCCACTCAAGGTGATGGTCGAAATAATTAAAAAGGACCACTCCTCTCTTGCTCCAAATGATAAAGGTGCAAAGATAAGGACAAAAATAAAAAGCGGATATATCAATTTAGACATGAGAAAAACTGGGAAGTAAATCACCCTGAATGACTGTCAGCGGATTTTTCGTTACAAGGGAAAATGCTTTTTCCCTGCCGATAATCCTGGCTGCTGCTTTTATCCCCGAGGAGAGCAGAGGCCGTCGATCTTCCGTAGAGTGCGCATCGGAGGCGATGATATCCACGACATTTTTTTTCAATAAATATTCAGCACACTGTTTTGCTGCAAGCCCGAATGTTCCGATTAGACTGTCTGCCGTAATCTGTACCAGGACATCTTCTTCATGCAGATCCAATATTATTTTTGGTTGTCTGATAATATCCGGATGACGTTCCGGATGAGCAAGAATCGGACGGTATCCTCTTATTTTCAATTGAAAAAAGATATCTTTCCAGTTAAGGGGAAGATAAGAATGGGGAAACTCGATTAAAATATATGGCGTGTGATTGATTGTATAGGTCAGCATGGAATCCAGGTCCATCATCATGGAAACCTCTGCCCCTGGAATAACAGAAACCGGTACACCCCATTGATCCAACCGATGGTTCAGGTTTTGAGTAGCCTCACGAATATCGTGAGGTGTTGGATAATGATTACGAATATGGGGAGTTGCAATGATCCTGGTTATGCCGTCTTCTGTTGCCATCTGCGCCATCAGCACAGAGATATCCATATTCATGGCACCATCATCTATGCCGGCAAGAATATGGCAATGAGTATCAATCATCTGTTTTGACTGGAGAAGGGTCAGGAATCATCCGCAACACGGGAGCAGTATCCATCATATCCGTAGTAATGGTTTATCCAACCTCGCTTTGTGTCAACTGCATTAATCACCATTCCAATTGGATGAGGTTCGATCTCCTTCAATATTTTCAACCCTTTTCTTGCAGCTTCATAGGTCGTATGATTGGCCCTTGCCACAATGATTATACTATCGATGAATCTGATTAAAATCTGGCTATCGGTTACAGACAGAACCGGTGCGGAATCGAAAATAATATGATCAAACTTGGAACTGAGTGTCTTGACTAATTTTTCCATTCTAACGGAATTTAGCAATTCTGAAGGTATCGGCGGAATGGGCCCGGAAGTCATTACGCTCAGGTTCCCTACAGAACTTTTCTGTAAAATGTCCCCGCTTGAAACACCGGATAAAAAAGTACTTAACCCGCTTGTGTTTTCAAGATTAAACACTTTATGAAGCCGAGGACGCCTTAAGTCACTATCCACAAGCAGCACATTTTTCCCAGTCTTTGCTATTGTGAAAGCCAGATTGGCTGCTGTTGTTGTTTTCCCCTCTCCCGATGCCATACTGGTAACCAGAATCGTCTGCGGTGGTTTTTCCGCGGAACAAAGCATTACCGATGTCCGTAGCGCACGATAATTTTCAGTAATCAAAGACGCAGGCTCATCGACAACAATATTCTCGATTCGTTGATTTTTCTTTTTTGAAAAAGGAATAATCCCCAATACAGGAATGTGTAAATTTTCTTCTACATCCTCAGATGATTTAATGGTATTATCAAGATACTCGATAAAAAATGCAAGACCCATCCCGCCAAAAATTCCGAAAAAAATCCCGAGCAAAACATTCAGCTTCTTTCTGGGTTTGGCCGGATGTTCCGGTGTTTCAGCAGCATCAATCACCCAGACATTTACCGGTTGTATCTTTTCTGTGATTCTTTGCTCTTTAATTTTGGTCACCAGCGCATTATATAATTGACGATTTGTATCCACATCCCGTTTCAAAATCCCATATTGTACAAATTTTTCATTTAGATTTACCGCTTCTGCTTTTGTCTGTAAAAGCAAATTCCGAAGATCATCTTCATTTGTCTTGGCCAGCTCAAAATCATTTAAAGCAGATTTTACAACCCTTGATATTTCGGAAGATTTTTTTTCTTTTAAACCCTGAAGTTCTCCAATGGCTCGCTTCATAACCGGGTGTTTTTCGCCATATTTTTTGGAGACTTCCGTGATATTCTGTTCCGACTTTAATATCTGCTCCTGAATGGACTGAAAAGTTTTACTCAAATAGACACTTGGTATTGTTTCTGCTTCAGATTCAGTAATAACTGCTAATTTTTTATAAATGGCTTCTATCTCTTTTCGATCTGCTTCCGCCTTGGTCAAACGAGTGCTGAGCTCCGCTAATTTTTGCGGAATAATTGCAACCCGGTCTTCTATGGTAACAATATCTTTCTCCCGGATATATTCCTGTAATAAATTTTCGGCTTTTTCCAGCTTTTTCCCTTCCTCCTCAGCCTTCTTGGACATCCATGAGATAGCATATTCAGAAGCCCGCATTCTCATCTCCAGAACCTCTTCAATATAGGCCTTGGCAACTGAATTTATAATGAGTGTGGCCAAAACCGGATTCTTAGATAAATAGCTTACTTGAACGACCCGACTGTTCCGGACAGGTTCAACAGAAATTGAGCTACTGATGATCTGGGCAATCTCCCCTGCAGGTGATAAGGTTTCCTTTTTATCATCTATTGTCGATTCACTTAAACTGTAATCATTGACCCCGGTGATTTTAATAATCACAGAGAACAGGTCTGAAAACCAGCTTAAAAACCGACCAATCAACGATGGGGAAAAATCTCCCCCCGTAAATTCGGAATAATAATTTGTATCCAGAGAAAGCAATTCAACAACACGTCTTGCAACAGCATTGCTTTTTATGATCTGAAATTGTGTTTCAAGAAATTCCGGATCATAATTGACAGAATAATCATTGATTAATAAAGGCTTTGACTCACTTTTCTCAATCAGCATATTTGTGGAAGCTTCATACATCGGTGTTGCCGTAAAGGTTCCGATAACGACAATGGTGAATGTAATGATAAAAAAAGTAAGGATGGTCGCCTTTCTTTTTTCGATAATCCGCAAATAGTCTCTTAAATGTATCTCTTTTTCATTCATTAGAAAAAACTTTCCGGGACGACGATTACATCCTCTGGTAAAATTGGTTCATCCATTTTCACATCTGCCAGGACTTCTTCTTTCCCTTGAATCTTTCTGATAATTGTTATGGCTGTTTTGGATGCCTTTGCTGTGAATCCTCCTGCCATGGTAATGGCTTTAATGACTGATGAAGATTCTTCATAATCATATGCATCCGGTTTTTTGATCTCTCCTGTTACATAATAGACATCATTTTTGGGGATATAAATACTATCTCCATCCCTGATTTGAATATTCAGATTGCTTTCGCCCTCTTCTACAAGGCGCTTTAAATTAATTTTCATGACACTCTCGTTCGCTCCTGCAGCCCCTACTTTTCGTTTAATAATCGCCTTTGAGCAAGCCAGTTTTGTCATACCCCCGGCCTGGGAGATAATCTCAAGAAGGCTGGTATCTTCACGAAGATTGTACAACCCGGGGCTATTGACCTGTCCGAGAATGATCGCCTTTCTGCTTCTGTATTCCTTGATAAAAATATTCACCTGCGGGTCTACAATATACCCGTCATTGAACATTTCTGTGATTTTTTTCTCAATCTGTGAAACGGTCATATCTTTCACAACGACCTGCCCAATCAGTGGGATGGATATCGTACCGGCATATGAAACGCTAGAGACAGTTGACATATCGTCATGTTCATAAACCGTAATGGAAAGAACATCGCCTTCACCCACAATATAATCTCCGGCAAAAATTCCTCCAGCGGATAAAAACAGCACTATCAAAAAAAAGATGAGAATATGGCTTTTCATATCATCCTGGTCATAAACAAAAATTTAAAAATCGTTGTCAAAAACCTACATGGCCCCCGTGATAGTGAACATCATTGTATGGTCAGCGTAACCTACACCATTGATATTGGAGTTCCGTATATTATAGATATATGAAACTTCTCCGGTCAACCATTCCCGGAAAAAGTATTTTGTCCCGATCGAAAAACCGTATTTGTTGTCTTCCCGCTCCTCCGGTCCGGCACCAGTATAATCAAATTCTCCTTCATAAAGTTCGTTTGAATAAAGAAGCTGGCCATTCATGGAAATTTTTTCATTGATGATTTGCAAATATTCAGCAGTGATGCTGTTAACCAGACTATAATACGTATCGGTTATGGTTGTCTCCTCGGTTCTTCTAAGCCCGATCAGCTTTAGAGATGTTTTGGGCGTAAATGTGTGGTTGAGTTGCAGCTCAAACGCCATATTGGAACCATCCCCTTCAGAGAACTCCTGGCTCTCAAATTTCTTATTACCAAAACCAGCCTTAAAACTACCCTTTGATTTTTCGGTAATGTCCCAAACAATTCCCAAAAAATAACGAAGTTCATTGCTATCTGTTTCTGATGTACGATAACTGATATCCATAAACTCGATTTCCGTAAAAAGGGCTGTTTTTGATTTGATTCGGTAAAACAGATATCCGGAAAAGCGGTTATCCGACCGATCTGCATATTGTACCGCGCTATCCTTGTATTGAAGCAGAAAATTCGAATAATCTGTGCGAACATAAATTTTTTCTGTGATATCATACGAGAGAATAAGCTGAAACAGATTGCTCAGATATTCATCCTGATTAACACTTACACCCAATCCATAAGGTTCGTGTGAATTCCGGAATTGATCAATAAAGTCAGATGACAATCCACCACGCAGATTATACTGAAAAAAACCATCTGCTTTATAATTCACAATATTTGCATCACTATATTCCAGATTGGTTTTTATATCTGAATTTACAAGAAAGTAGGATTGATAACGTCTGAATGATTCCGGTTTTGTTCTGGATATGCTCAACCCACCAGGAGCTGTATTAGAGGTTTCAAGCTCCAATCTGCTTTCTCTATTACTGGGCAGAGATATCCAGATTCCAGGAGTGATTATGGTAGTCAGATCCCCTTTTGTATCATTTTCGGTCCGATAAATATTGGTAGAATAATTTTCAGAAAGGGAGAGGAATGGATGATATATTCCGGTATCTTTTCCGAATATATCACCGCTTATGCTGCCTTCTGCATGAGCAGTGAAAGGAAGTGAAATACAGAAAAAAAGCATCATTAAAAAAATTCTTTTCATCATGATGGGCTTGCAATACCTCTCCCGGCACCAGATCCGCCGACCGGTCCAGCAGCGCCGCCTGCAGGGCCGCCTCCGGCAGCGCCAGCCGCACCAGAATCACCGGCTGCGGTGCCTCCATTATCAAGCTCTTCACCCGGTGTTAGGGCAATGCCTGTCTTATCACCATCTTCAATCGCATTACCTGTTCCCTTCTCTTTCTTCAACTTCATGGCAACAGCGACCATCACTTCCGCATCCACCGGCCTAACACCTGCTGCAATCGCTCCTGTTATAATTTTCCTGGGATCGATATCTGAAAAAACTGCAATTTTAATAATTGTCTCTGCATTTTTGCTGCTTTGTATAAGCCCTGTAATAACATTTTCCGCAGGATAGTTTTGAACAGCCGCAGTCATTATATCCGCATCTGAAATACCAACCTTACGGGAGATGAATATTACCGATTCTATTGATGCACCTTCATTTTTTTTTACTTTCCCAAACAACTCGACAAGCTGTGCCACATAGTTGGATTCTTTTTTTTCATGTATCAGTTTGATATGTTTTTCAAATCGAAGGACATCAAAAGCATCAGCAGTCAATCCATTGATCGGCAAAAAAAGAAGCATAAAAAAGACAATATTGATTTTAATTTTTGCCATTTTCACCTCATTACATGTAATCCCGGTTTCTTAAACACGAGAATATTAATTTTTAACCTTTGGAAAAGTGCAAAAAAATAGCTTATTATCCTGCTCTGCAAGGACTCAAGATTGATTTGTCCGGCAGAATTTTTTTTTTCAATCATGCATACTTTGCCGATCAAATGATCCGGCTTGAAAATTTCATCGCAACAGGCCAGAGCATCCCCCTTGGTCTGAAGACGGATTGTCCCGTTTGCTGCTTTTTTCTTTTTTATCAACCTGTGTAGAATAAGACGTTCCTGTCGATTGATAAAAAAAACAAGATCTCCAGGCATCAATGCATCTGGTCTCACCTTTTGTATTTTTACAATATCTCCATTGGATAAAAATGGTTCCATGCTAAAACCGGTAACCTGAATACGAAGCATGACACCGGTCTTTAGTAATTCCTTGATCAGAGAATTTTTTTGCTGTTTACTGAGCATAATCTGATTGTTCATGAGACCTCATTCAATGAAATTGAGTTTCAGAAAAATCATTCAAAAAATCGACTGTTTCCGGTCCAGGTGTAAATGATAGCTCATAACATGGAAGATTCGAAATGATCTCTTCACAAGATCCCATGATTTTCAGCATGACTTCCTGATCATACCAAGGTATGGAAACAATCGGGAGTAATTTTTCAGTTGATTCTCTTGTATTCAGTTGTCTGATGCTGCAAGAAGTTTCGTGCTTTAAAAATAAAATTGCAGAAACTTCTGTTTTCCGGCTTTCAGCAATTCCAGCCTCACCTGGCCATGGCGTTCCGTAAGCAGTAAATGAATCGCTGTGTTGTCTAACGATGATTCGATCATCACTTAACAAACTCTCATCATGATTCTCAATAATCTGTTTTGCAAGGGTACTTTTCCCAGCACCCGATTTCCCGGGAAAAAGAAAGCCCTTGTTTCCTCCGAAAACAGCGCCTGCCGCATGCATCAGCAGACCTTGGTTTGAGCCAAGAACATACATGAGAAGTATCTGATCAAGAGGGTAACAAACCGGATTATGCAACAGTCCGTTTCCTTGATCCTGATTCAACATATCTTCACTGCAATAGATGGTCACCTCCGTGAATCCGGGTTTACTGACCGCCAGCCAGATATCCTGATCAAAACCCTCCGGCTTCAGCGATACACAATAAGTACCCTCATTTTTGAACATGGCCCAGGAAGCTCCGCTATCAAAAATCTTTTTCCAACCCCATATATCGGGCTTATTTCCGATTATGAGACGAACCTGAATATCAATATCATTCAAGTTTGCTCCCTGGTTGCCGATGAACGAACGATAGGCTGCATCCATGTGTGGGGATATCCTTGCATCCTGACACTGGATATGAAAATGAACCCCGGCAATCTGAATATGCTTAGTATCTTTCATGAATATCAACAGCATCCATACCACATGGTTATGACCCCGGCCCTGCGCAACCCATTCCAAGACAAGAGCCGATCGACCCAAAAGCGCTGCCGCCAAAGGAAAGCTTGCATCCAGCGGCCAGAACCTCTTCTGCAGCAAGCTCAATGATACGAAGCGCCGGCTTTTCATATTTTTTTTTGCTGCGATCCTGATTTGTCTGGTTCTCGTTCATCACGATTCTCCTTCTGCCTGAAAGTTGCAAACCGATTCCAATCGATGTTTTCCGATTTCGCAAAGATATTCAGAGCAAATTTTTTCATCCCCCTTTTCTAATTGAAAAAAAGCAGGGCAATATCCACACAAAGCTATTTTTTCACAATTGCTGCATGTATCAATACTTTGGTTCTTATCATGAATCTCAGGGATCACAGTTTTCCAGCCTTCCTGAAAACTGCCGGTTAAAAGATCAAATTCCGGTTTGCTGGTCATAAGACACGGGTGCAATTTCAAAAACGGATCAATATAAAAAGAAGCTACCCCTGCTCCACATTTATACAGCGAGAGAGGATGTTGAAGATTTTGTGTCTTTACATAATACTCCCCCCATTTCCGATACCGATCAACATCTGACATCTCCATTGCTACTGCATCTTCAGCTCTCACACGAAAATCGAGTGGGGATTGATCTCCATTCAGGCATGGGAACAAAGCCGCATCCAACCGGAATTTAACTCCCAAATTCCGTGCGATGTTTTCAATTGCTGCAAATTCATGAAAATTGACGGACATGAGTATTGTTTTCAATGCAACCCGTATTCCGTGATCAAGCAGAAGATGAATCCCTTCCATACAAAGCTTAAAGGAGTCTTTGACACGTGTAATCCGTTCAAAAGTATCAGGTGTAGCCCCGTAAAGGCTGATCTCTATTGCCTGAGGAGGCAGATCTTTAAAAATATCAATCATATCTTTTGTTACACGTGTGCCATTTGAAAAGACAGTTACCAGAAGGCCATTCCGGATCGCATATTGATAAATTTTGAAAAAATCTTTTCTTAATAAAGGCTCACCCCCTGTAAGTAAAAGATGCAGACAACCAGCCTCTGAAATTTCATCAATGATCCGAATCCATTTTTCAGTACTCGTTTCACGGACAAAATTTTCGATCCTTTCTGACTTTTTTCCGAGGTAACAATGGATACAGTTCAAGTTACATTGCCAGGTCAGATCAAGAGATCCTGACAGGGGAATCCTCTGCATGGATACCTTTTCATGGAACCGCAGTATGTATTCCCGGTCTGAGATTCTGATTGTCTGAGAGCAATCCAATATTATACCACCTGCTCAATCAAATTTTCCGTTAGAAAATCATTGATCAACTCGAAAAGATCCTCCTCCGCTTTTTTCTCCTCCACATCAAATTCATCGATGATCATAGCCAGGATTTCCTCAACCGATATTTCTTGCTCAAGATATGTCCAGATAAATTCCGCAACCGGATTCAATGAGAAGATCCTTTGCATATCCGCTAATTTTCCTCGGATTGGGACAAGAATGGTTTCATCTGCGATTTTCCTGACAACAATCTCATCCTTTTTTCGATATATCTTTTCTTTTTTCATATCACGTAATCTCTTTGTTCAGACCTCTTTGTGTAATTTGATCTTTTACAGAGTCATCAATGTACTACTCTCTTTTTTATCTGCAGGGCAGGATCTCCCAACAGATTGTAAACACAAGGCGTTTGTCCGCCCTTTGCTTTTTCCCCAACGATTCTCAAACTACTTTGGATTGCATCCCCAAGAACAGATTCATCTTTTTGAAAAATATCTTTAAAAAATTCCTGATCCAGAATGGTTGAATGAGCGTTCATGGAAAATCCGGTAGGCGCCCAGACTGCTATCGCTCCTTCTTCTTCATTCATCAGCAAAGTTTCACCAAGAGAATCATAACCAGGTATTGAAAAACGCCCTGCCACACATGTCATTGCAGCAACAATCGGTAATTTATCTTTATTGTCAAAAAGAGGAACGTCCGCATTCTTCAGAAGACCTTCATCAGCCAGAAAACTCACCGCTCCGTGTCCCAAATAGTTGATCAGAAGTACGCCATCCTGAATCCCTGAAAACATTTTGGATCTCGCAGCACTGATTTCCAGATTCGAAAGATATATCTTCTGAGTGGAGTATTCGGAAGGTAAATTCGCAGCAACCGCATCGCTGTCAGCAGTAAAATCGCCGCCGTTATCCGGATTATCCGCCATCATCATAATTCGATTACACCACTCACCTTCCAATGAACTCTCATATCGCTCGATCTTCTGAATGATCTTTGTAAGGCTATCCGCGGTGATCGCTGGTATTCGACCAATGGCAATCTCTGGTATGCCATCATCATTTTCAACATCCGCAAAAGGGATATCCGAAGCAAAAAGCCCATAGGGTGTTGATATCAGAATCGGCGGGATCAAATTGTCTCCAAGTCCCTGATAATTCTTGTAGTCATAAGTGCCATCACCCGCCAAAACAACATACCGTGGTGGAACAATCCAGTTGTGATATGCATATGTAAGAAAATCACGTATCGCAACCGGACTGGCAATACCATAGTTGAATTCATCAAAAATATCGTCAAGCATAACTACCTTAGTGGTATATCCATTTTGTTTACGATATTCGGCAAGTGCTCTTGCACCCGCTTCCAACTCAGGTATGGAGATGACGATATAATCTGCACCATTTCTATTGCCTCTGAGATTCGACCGTTTGTCAGCAAAAAAAGATACTGGTTTTTTCACAGCATCAGCCGTTACTGCAAAATACTTTGATGAGGAACCATAAGAAGGGAAGGAAACTGAAATATCATTTTCATCCTGACGGATGATTCCTGAATTTATATGAGCTGGTTCATGATTCCGGGTAACATCAAACACCATGATATCCGGATTGGAAAAACCGTTGACTGTGATGGTTTCATTTTCATTCCCGGTAAGGAATAAAGAATCTCCAGATGCAGTATAAGAACGGTTGTATGTCACATCAAATGCATTCACATAGAAAAAGCTGTATGGAACACCTGTATCCAGCAACCCTTTAACGGATACTGAATTATCTCCTTCATTCAGAATCGCCTGGTCAAAAGAAAATTCGAACTCCGCATCATCCGTTCCGTTCCAATAGCCCTCTCCGACCATGATTCCGTTGATATTGATTTCAACATGATGATCATTCTCTATATCCGGAAAATCCGAGCCTCCTTTCAGGGAAACAGTTATACCGGCAGTGTTCTCCCCCTCAACCAATGCAACGGCAGGCAATTTGATTGGAAAGGTTTTCGGTTCCTGGTCAGGGCCGCTGGAAATAATGATATCCCAGATCCAAAAATCAGCTTCAGGGTCATCATACAATCCTGTAACCGGCCATTGATTTTTTTCCGCATGAACTGTATCGATAAAATACTCTTCCTGAGTCTGATTATCTGATACACCATCATTCAGAACAGTCATATTCAGCCCATTGCCTTTTTCCAGCCAATAGATATTCTGATTCGAGTATGGGCTGCTGATTGCTTCTCCGTAAAAATAAATTCCTTTGTCTTGCTGAGCCTTCATCCAGGCGACCTGCTTCCCAGCAGAACGAATTGATAACTTGCCCTTTTGAATCAACTGGTTCACCCTGTTGACCGGAAGATCCATCACTCCTGCAATCTCTGAGGCATCCAGAAAATAGATCCCTTTTTCTTGGATGCAGATTTTCGCTTCTGTTCCTCTCTGATATTTTTTCAGTTTTTTATATTTTTCCCGTAAAACTTTTGTGAGTTTTAAACGCTGTTTCTTAAATTCATCAATTTGCCGGGGTCGAGATTGGTACTCACCAGTGTTGGCCTGGTCAAAATAGATTTTCTTAGATAATGACTCATCTCCGGATTGCAACTTATGCAGGCTTTTTTTACCAAAAATCCTGGCATAAATCTGTTCTAACAGGTCAAGGCCTTCCCCATTTACCGTTACTGTAAACGGGCCATGAACCCTTGCCTTTCCGCGGCATTCTTTCTCTATCAATTTATAGGTGTAGGTTTCTCCGGAAACCGCTTTTTCATCCGTATATCGATAGGTTCCTCCCTGACTATGTACAAGTAAACCCGGTAATATCTTTTCATTCAGTTTTTCAAACTTCCCTGTAGCATCATCTTTCCGATACAGATCAAATCCCAGTGTACCCACTTCCGAAACTGTCTCCCATTCAACAACAACTCGATCACCTTCTTCATATGCCTTAAAGGATGATAAAACTGCTAGTGTCGGGACATAAGCAAATACTTCAGATGAATCGGACGCATCATCAGGATCTGAATAATTGACATACAGATAATCATCACCTGAAACATTTAATATACCGTCATTCAAACTTCCACTAGAGTATGAAATCGGCATACCGGAAGCATATTCAAAAATGCCGGTATCAGGGCCTGTTTCCGTCAATACAATTGTTTCCGAATCTTTTGCGCTGACCGGTAAGGAAGAAGATCCGGTTACCTGAATTGAAACCGTTATGGTTTCTGCGATGTTGGGGTTCGTATTCTGGTCTGGATCAATAATTTTAACATAGGCACGATCCGATCCACCAAGAATATCATATCCATTGATCGGTGCGCCGGATGCATCCGTAAATGCAATCGAACTCCAACTGTTCATACGGAATTCATCATGGATGATTGTGGATGGATTTGAAAGTTGGGACGGTAGATCCGGTAGAAAGGAGGTACCATGCATTGTGGCAACGGCTGTCCAGGTTCCGTAAAAAATATCATCTATTGAATTGTCATAAGAGCTTGTTAAAAAGGCAGAATTGTCTACCGTCCCAGCTGTATCCGTAAAAATTAAATCCCCTTTTCCATCATAGTAACCCACATCATAGACTGAGCCCGGAATCCACCCCGGTCCGCCTATATAAATAACATCATCTCCGGCACCCGTATACGCCGGATCACGGTAATACAGATTGTCTTCTGTAGAATAATCTTCAGCATAAGATGAAAGGTGCGGCACATAATCGATAACCGTCGCTGTTATCGGAGAAACGGTTTGATTGCTTGCAATTGAAGAAATTGTTTCAATCTCTGTAATCCCGATATCCAAGGGATTATTCACTATCACCTGGTACGATAGAGTCATCGTTCTGCCGGGTTGAATGGAGAATCCATCCAGTGATGTGACCAGATTGGGGGGAGTGCCGTTGTTTAGTAGATATGGATTTCCGGTTACATTCGTATATGTGATGGTCTGATCGACCGAAGCAGAAATCTCAACATTATCAAAAAAAACACGGTCATTAGCCCCCAGACTCACAGAGCTTAAGAAACGAATCCTTGTATTGGAAGATAAATAGGATGATATATCCCTGGACCAGGAGACGTAACCAGTATCATTATTTGGCCCTTGAAACCGGCCCAGTTCTGTCCAGCTTGATCCACCATTATTTGAGATTGAGATGGTTACGTAGTCACTGGCCGTATCCAGTTGATTCCGCCTGTAAAGAAAACTGAGTGTCGCCGTATCGTATCCGGAAAGATTCGCGCCTCTTTGAACGCCTTCACCCCCGCCATCATTGTCCTGTACCTGCAAAACATAGGAAGAGGTATCTGTCATTACCTGCTCATCACCGCTTGTCGCTCCATCGGATTCGTTAATTTCAAGCCAGTTTGTCGCCCAATTGGCAGTACCGTTATTGTTGCTATAAGATCTGGCATTGAATTCATCACGAAACGTGACAACTACCCTATTGGAAACTGTTACGGAAGTGGATTCAGGAATATAAGAAACTCCAGGCGGTAACACTTCATTAACAGTTATATTTGTATGCGACTGTGAATCCATGTTGGTCAATGTAAAATCATACCTTACGGTATCACCAGCCTGAACCAGACCTCCGGTACTGGATGTTTTCACAACACCGAGCGCGCTGGTGGTGCCTGTGGAAGTTGCAGAATTATTGCCGGTATGATTATCAAAAGCTGAACTTGAAACCGAAGCGGTATTGGAGATGCTCGGGTAAGCAGTTGCGCCAACATTCACGGTAAGTGTAATTGGTGATAGAGTCCCGCCCACTGGAATCGTTTCATTGCTTGTCATGACAACTGTTGGCAGACTGGAAATATCCGCTGTCCAACCGTTCCCTGAACTGGATACATATGTAAGCCCTGCCGGCAATGTATCAGTAACCCTAACCGTCCCTGTTTCCACATCCGGCCCGTTGTTGGAAACTGTTATGGTGAAATTCGCTTTTTGACCAACAACGAAATCTCCGGTATGGACTTTCTGGATTGCAAGATCAACAACAGATGTGTTGGTGACGGATATAATTTCCGTGCTGAGCAGCACCATGTCGCCTCCGGAACTGTATCGTGAGGTGGCACTTGTTTGCCCGGCGCTTAGGTAAGAAGAGACATCATATGTATCAATGTCCACGCCATAATAACTTGTTGAAGAACCCAGTGTATTAATTGTCGAATTATACTGATTATTTTGAGGATTAACACCGTCAGATAATACATTGGCGTTAAAAAAAAGATTCTCGGAAAAACCATTGAGACTGCCGGAGTTGCCTAAATCGCCCTCCCAACTGATATGGGTCATCTTCCCATTGATGGGACTCAGTGGAATTTGAAAATTGCTCGGGGTTAAGCTGATTTCGCTGCCATAATATATTTCAAAACCATCAAAAATATTGATCACCCGGAAATCCTCAGCCGAATCCTCATATACAACAACCAATGCCCATCCTGAAACAACAGTGGCAAAACTGCAATGAGGCGCTGCTGTATTCACGGTAAGGCCCGATAAAGAAAAAGTGGAATCACCGCCGCTGACAGAAGCAGTTACAATTGAGGTAACATCCTTGAATCCACAAAAATATTCTTCGTCCGTGCCTTGGAAATCTTCTAATAACATCCGATCCGAAACAATGGTCTGCCCTTCGAAAGTGACCGTATCATCAGGTGTGGTTCGAGTTGAACCTGCTCTTGTTGAAAAAGATCCAGCCCAATACAGATATGCGGCTCGTATCGTAGCTGTCGTTGGTATCCCGGAAAGCGTGGCAGATGCACTGTTGGTTACCGTACAGGCATTCACCTCATTGGACTGTGTCCTGAGGGTTGCTCCTGTCGTGACATAATTAATATTCCCGGCATGACTGTCATATAACGTTACCGGGACTCCGGCAATGCTGTTACCTGAATACAATAAAACGATAAACACCCCGAAAAGAATCCGGCAGTATCTATTCATCTTAACTCCTTGTGAAAAAAATGAAGTTATATGATTTACCATAAAAATGAACTCACTCATGGCTAAAAGTTTTAAAATTCATATGGTTAAATAAAGCTGGAACGACAGTCTATTTTTCTCAGATTGTCCCTACCACAATATAATGTGCATGTAAATAGCAAATATACACTATAAAGTATATAGATACGATCTTCTAGTTTTTAATTTTTTATCGGGATTTTGTTTGAAAGAGCCAATTTCAAAAGTCTCTTGTTGTAGTTCCGGCGAAAACCAAAATCCAGTATTTTCGGCTCTTTTCTGAGCACTGACTTTCGCCGGTGTGACGCTTTATAATCGTTTTTAAATTGGCTCTGAAAGAAAAAAATAAGTCAGAATGATCAGCTAACACTCGATGTTCAAGTTTTTTTTGTCATTCCAGCGAAAGCCGGACACGCAGTGAAGCTTAGCGCTATCCAGTGATTTTGATAGTTCGCCTTGATAGCGCATAGCTTCACTGCGTGTCCGGGGCTCCGCTTCGCTCCGCCCGGAATGGCGGGGTTTGTTTCTATTCAGTGATAAAAAACTTGAACATCGAGTAACAGAAAAGATCAATATGCATGTTTCTTTGTCTCCTGACCAAAAATGGTCATCCAAATAATACGGATATCAAACCAGAAATTCCAATTTTCAAGGTAGTAGATATCATGCTCAACTCGATTTTTAATGGATGTGTCCCCACGCCACCCATTCACTTGTGCCCATCCTGTAATACCTGATTTCACCAGATGTCTTACCTTGTAATCTCTGATATGTTTTTTAAACTCCTCAATAAAATGTTCTCGTTCCGGACGTGGCCCGACAACAGACATATTCCCTATAAGCACATTCCAGAACTGAGGCAATTCATCCAGACTCGTCTTACGGATAAATTCACCGATTTTTGTAATCCTTGGATCATTTTTCGTTGTCCATTTTGTATCTGTCGCATTTCTGTCCTGAATAACCATGCTTCGTAACTTATAAATATTAAAATCAATGTTATTTGACCCGATTCGCCTTTGTTTAAAAAATATCGGTCCGGGAGAGGTTACTCGTATCAGAACTGCTAAAACCAAAAGAATGGGCGAGGTTATCGTAAGTGCAAAGATAGAGAAAACAATGTCAAATGCTCTTTTCACAATACGATTCCTCAGCAGGCTAAGTGGCTCGGTCCGAATCGCAATGAGAGGGATCTCTCCAATCTTTTCCATTGCCACACGATTCCGGATAACACTAAAAAAATCAGGTACGATTCGAACGCGGATACCTTCGAACTCACATTTTTCGACCATACTGATTATGGTTTCCTCATCGCATAACGGCAATGCAATAATCACCTCATCGACCAGATGCAGCCGAACAGTATCATAAAACCGACTCAAGTCACCAAGATAATAACCTGTCGGAATAACGTTGGTACACTTTTCAGCAATAATTCCATACAGCCTGTAACCCAGATCCGGAAAGGAAATGATCTGTTGCATTACTTTTTCAGCAGCAAGACCGCTGCCAATGATCAAAACCTTCTTTTGTTTATATCCACTTCTTATAACTCGCTTTAACAATAGTATTGTAATCGATCGATAGATGCCGGAAAATAAAAAAGCAAAAAGAAGCGGGAACAGAATCAACTTATTACTATCTTTGAAGTTTCCAAAAACAGCTACGATAGCAATAATTCCGGCACTCAAAACAGAATAGCTGGTTAGCAGACCCTTGACTAGATCCGTTACATTTGTTTGAATATTTATACTCAGTATATTTGTGTTGATGGAAATGAAAAACCACAAAATACCAATAAAAATCATTAAAAACAAAGCATTTAAAGAAATTTGGCCCCATCCGTTGTAAAGCACATATACCCATAAAAAATTAAGGTATATCAAAACCAAATCAACCAGAAACAGCACTTTCGAATTATTGTCCTTACGCTTATTCATCGGGGCAATCTGCTGTCGGCTGAGGAAATCCATTCCATCATGGTAAGCGTATGATTTTTTTCTTTGACAAGTCGAAGGGTTGATTCTTCCCGTATCATGATCCGCCAATATACACTCAAATAACGCATTATATGTGCTTTCATACGGATCATGTAATAATGCAGGCTGATTTTTGTATTTATAGATGAAGGATATTTCTGAGATAAAAACTCCTGGGTGGGGATCATCAGTTTTAAAAAAAGGGAAAATTTTTTAAGGACTGACTTCTCTTTCCATATTTGCCAGAAATAAGGAGATAAAGAAGGTTCATCCTCTTTCTGATGAAATATTTGTTTGATGGCCCACTCTTTATATTCAGACTTGAATGAAGCAGGTTTAAGATTTTCTAAAGCTCCCTGAGGAACCTTTGCTCCCGTTAATTCCTTAACTAGAAGAAGTGTAAGGTAGACTCCATTGCTCACTCCCCATTCTTCAGAAGCGGATATCACTCCATCCCAATCGATATCTGAATGATAATAATCTATAGCTTCGCGAATATCACAAAAGCTCCTCAATGCAGCAAACTGGAATTGATGATGAAAAGAAAGATGCATACAGAGATGAACGATGAGATGTTCTGGAGACAATGCCAAGGCATGAACACCGGTAATCAAAACCGGTTTTGCCATATCCCAGACCTTTTTCATATCAATATCAATATACTGTTCAAGATACCAATGCACATCAATGGAAAGCTGGTCATTGTCTGTAAGATAACCAGCTTTCAGAAGAGATGTCTGCCCTCTCCTCAGATCCTCTTTTTTAAAAAGGATATCGGCATCCTCCATGCCTCTGAGCCCTATGTCTTTATAAACGATCTCGTTTAAATAAGCACCTTTGAGCAAGATAAACGGAACCCCGGAATTTTCAAGACTCTGTAGTGCTTTTTGTAATTCATGAAAGAGTTTTATATTTCGGGCAGCACAGTGCATATAGGTGGGATGCAATCTTTCGATTATATCGGACGGGATATCAATTTTTTCCTTCAGCTCTTTCAGCCGTTGATATAAAAAAGAACCCAAAAGATGCTTTTGGGACAACTGAATCAATGAATTCCATTCGGAAGTTTCTACATTCCGTAATCGGCTTATGCAATTCTGGTTATTAAATAGGCAACCAAGTAATAACTGATCTTTTTTTGTCAGGTTCATAAAATCGTTACTGACTTATATGATTTCATTAGGGCGGACTTCAGCCATGGGAATCTGAATCCTTGCCGTCGCAGGACTATTTTCTTTTGAATCTTCTCTTTGCCGGATTATCGACTCAAGAACTTCTTTCCATTGCATTGTTATTATTTTTCGTTCAAAATATTTCAAAAAATATTCCCGCCCATTTTCACCCATTTTCTGGGCTTGTAACGGTTCATCAATAATTGATTTGATGATTGATGCGAGATTTTCCGGATCATAAATGGAAGCATGAACGCCGGCTCCAGCCATTTTTAAAATACTGACCACTTCCGATTTTTGATCCGATACACAAACAATCGGCTTTCCAACAGATAGAAGTCCATACAGTTTGCTTGGCATAATTACTCCCTCATTTTCAGGCATGATGCCCATGAGGGAAACATCTGCCATGGATAAGGATTCTGCAAGTCTTCCCATTGGCTGAAAAGGAAAAAATTTTACATTTTCAAGCCCTTTGTTTTTTACCATCTCCTGAAGCTTTTTTTTCTTTGCTCCATCACCAACAAACAGAAAAATGATATCATTTCTGTTCTGTAAATGCCCAGCAGCATGAATCATCACTTCCAAAGGTTGATACCGGCCTAAATTGCCGGAATACATAACCACTTTTTTGCCATGAAGTCTAAAATCGTCCAAAAGCTTATTTTTCTCTTTGGCGACAGGATAAATACGTGTGTTATCTGCCCAGTTATGAATCACATGGATCTTATGACCACTCCCAGGCACTTTTTGCAACACAACTTTTTTCATAGAATCTGATAAGACAACAATACCGCTGGCATATTTCAGAGAAAGTGAATTCAAAAGATCAATAAGCTTGTATAGCAAGCCGTTTTTTTTGATCAGGCCTGTATGTGCCGGAAGTTCGGGCCAGAGATCATGAATCAACACTACATATTTTTGGCTGTTAAAAAAGAATCCTATAAGACCGAGAAGGGGTAGCATAGCGGGATTAGTGTTCAATATAATCAGGTCTTTTTGTCCCATCCGTATGGCTTCCAAAAACATGCTGATAAAACAACTTGTACTGTTCAAGAGTCTCCCCAGAGATTTATTCTTATCAAAAAGGAAAGAACGGACTCTTCTTATATAGACACCATTATTCACTTCACATTTTGGGCGGACTTGTTTAATGAGATATGTTGGCTGGGCACAAATAACTTTCACATCAAATCCCCATGATGAGAGATTTTCAGCGAGGTCGCTCATAATGATTGCAGTTGTTGTTGTATCTGGATAATAAAGCTGCGTGAAAAAAGTAGTATTCAGTTTATTCATTAGAAATGATTTGTATCATAACTCTATCCTGCCGCTATGAGAGATAAAAGAATAGTAAAAAGTGATTGATACCCTTTTGTTATTGAAAAATTTCATTTGAGTGCCTCTACATACAAGGACTCTGGCTTATATTGATTACCCTTATCATCAATGTCTAGAGCGTACTCATTCCAATCTGGAATTAAACTAGTATTGTAATCTTGTATATATACTTCTTTATAACCGATGTTGAGTAATTTTGATTTTAGGTTGATTCTATCATACATCCATTGATGGGTTTCACCTCTTTGTCTAGCGCCACCAAGAAAAAGATTCTCAAAAAAACGTCTTAATGGAGCCTGCTGGCTAGTACCGAAGGCTTCTTTTTGAACGGATTGCTGGAGCAATCTTGCGATGTAGATATCATGGCTATTCGATTCATCAGGGTTTATCTCACAAAAAGCAATATGTAAAATATAATTTCTGCAGACTTTCTCCAAATCTGGGACTACTATACGATGAATTCCCCCGGATTTTAGAACTCTTTTTATTTCTACTAAAAATTTTATAGCAACATCTTTATCAAGATGCTCCAAAATATGTGAATGGTAAACAGCATCTACAGAATCATCTCCGAACGGAATACCTTTGGCAAGATTATGAACCATAATATTTTCCGGTAGCGAATTAAATCGTCCCAATCGTTCTCCTTTTAAAAAAAAAGGTATAATTGGAGCAAATATCTTTTTCTTTAGTCTTAAATATATCGACCAGTCAATATTGATAACATTTAATTTGTTAGAAGTTTTCGTTCCACACCCGAGGTTAAGAATCTTCATGATATTTTTCTGCTCTTTACTCCCATGGTGTTGGGTACAATGGAATTTTATTACTATTTAACACTGCGCTATAAACTGTAATCATTTTACGAGCAGCAATATCCCATGTGTATTTTTCCAAAATTATTTTTTTCCCTCGTTCTCCCATTTGTTTTCTAACATTATCCTTCAGGCTCAACATATCATCAAGAGCTTCTCTGATTGCAATTGTATCAACTGGAATATAACTGCCGCAACCTACTTCATCTAACTCTTTCCACGGTGTTGCATGTGTAGTTATTACCGGAATACCACACGCCATTGCTTCTGCAATAACATTTCCAAAATTCTCTGAGTAAGATGGCAAAATAAATAAATCAGCTCGGGAAAATAACGAAAGCTTTTGTTCGCCTTCCACGTTACCTGTGAAAAGGATACTATCATTGCATCTTGAATCTTCAACCATACCTCTAACTATCTTCTCATAACCTAGATAATCAGGACCGGCTATTACCAGAAGAGCATCGGGATGTTTTTTAATTATATCCGGCCATAGTGGAACAAGCAAATCCAACCCTTTCTGTTTGCTTAACCTTGACATGAACAGCACTACTTTACGATTTCTTAACTCCGGCCAAAAAATTTCGGACTGACTCGAGTCTGGCAGATGAAGAAACTGTGAAGTATCAATCCCATTTGGAATAATAGTAAAAGGACCCTTAATTCCCATTTTAAGACAGGCATCCATTTCTCTTGCAGCAGTAACATGAATACAATTATTTCCCATTAAATCATTTTTCACATAAGAAAAAAAACCTAATTTTTTTTTAAAGGTTTTAATTCTCATCATCCAAGGATCTAATCCATTTCGAGTTGCAATAATATGTGGTTTTTTAGCTTGCCGTGCACACCTTGCTCCAATCGTAACTGGATGGGTGTATATACCATTAATATGAACAATATCGTTTTTTCTAATTATCGATTTTATAAGTTTTTTTGATGTGAATGAAAAACAACTACGCTCGTTATAAAAATATTTAAAAGGGTGAATCTTTAAGTTTGCCCGCTCAAATTTTTGAAAAGATTTAAAAGGAATTCTGGAATTTTTACTTGCATCACTAGTAATAACATCCAACGATAAACCATTCTTTGACATAGCACCAGACAAACCATAACCGGATTCACATACACCACCAAACCCGGAAGAAGGCGGATAATGAGTAACAATAAATGCAACCCTTACTTGTGTATCGTTTTTTATTCCTTGCTCCATGATCATTCAAAATGTTTCTGTTCCAATATCTTTTCAGATATCATGATTTCATATACCAGGTACAGGCAACAATATGCCCAACCTGCTTTCCCATCAAGTATCCCACCCTTCAAAAACAATTGATAAAAAAAACGAACAAAAGGCCGAAATGGCATATAATAAGATAATGCTCTAAGTGATTGTCGTTTTTTGTGAGCATCCTGGCAAAACAATCCTTTAATACATTTCAACAAAGATTGTTGACCATTAAGATATGCCTTCATCTCAATTGTGGACAAGCGATTATGCTTTTCGAGCCAAAATTCAATTCCTTTTGAAAAGCTATAATGTATATAAGGCGCCTTAATATAACCAATTCTGCCATCCACGTCCCATGTTTCACCATGACCGGTAATTGAATCTTTAAATTGAACTTTTCCGGATCGAACAATCCTTGGATGCCATACAGGGAAACCAGAACTCCATTTAATCCATTTTCCCATAAACATTACCTTGTAAGAAAGATAGAATGCGCTACAGTCTGTATTTTTTATTGTGAAAAGAATTTCGTTTTGGAGAGAAGGAGGAACCTCTTCATCTGCATCGATGAATAGAACCCAATCTGTCTGAATATCTGTGTTATCCAATGACCAATTTCTTTGTTTCGAGAATCCAGGCCAAGGGTTCGAATAAATGTCACAACCTTTCTTCCTGGCGTATTCTACTGTTTTATCGGTACTTCCAGAATCTACCAGTACGACTCGTTTCGCCCATGATAGACTGTTTAAACAGTTAACAATAAGGTCCTCCTCATTAAATGTAAGAACAACCGCTGTAACATTATTCTGGCTTGTTGACGGGATTGATTTCAAATTAATGATTTCTTCTCTTTTCAAAAAAAACATTCAAATAGTTGCCAATCTTTAATCTTTCGGCTTCTTTGCATGGAAGAAATTGAATATACTCAAATGCCTTGTTGGAAATCTTTCTAAACAGACTGTTTTCTTTCAATTTAAACCGATTACTGAAATAATAATAAGGAAGTCTGCAGATATGCCGGATGTGAGTTAATTTTAAATTCAAGTCATTTCCAATATATCTCAATGAAGTTTCAGTGAAATAATTGCAATGCTCCGGAACCCAAAGGCAACAGTTGTCCCGAACTCCTTTCAGTTTGATAAAAATGGAGTTATAATTTGGGATCGCGATTGCGATCATACCCCCTGGCTTCAATAAATCTGCCACTTTTCTCATTATTGAGAGAGGCTCTTTTATATGCTCCAGAACCTGACTTAAAATGATAAAATGGAAACTCTCCTTCTCGAACTCAAAGTCCTCGAAAAGCCCGACATGAATGTTCTCTGGGAAATTGGCTTTTTTGAACATCTCCCTGCAAACGTCATTTTCGTATATGCCAGGATTTATGGACTCTACTGTAAAACCATATTTTTTTGCACATAAGGAATAAAAACCATATCCGGATCCAATATCAAGTGCTTTCATTTTTTTTTCTTGATTTTCTTTTATTAGATTTTGATAAGCATAAGATACGATTCTTTCCGAATCAATGGTACTGTTTGGGTACTCCTTTTCTCTTTGAAGAATTTCATCCAATGTCACTGGATTGGTTAATCCATGTCCTGATTTGTCATATATATCCAAAATTGTTTGGTTTGTAACCCTTGGATTCAAAAAGGCAGTTGTGCACTGATCGCATTTGAAGATATGATATTCTACTCCTTCTTTGTGCTTTGTTCTCCAAAATTGGATATTCGAAACACCACAGATGGGGCAATGATCTAAAATCTTATCAAAAAAAATTTTCATTTTTATAAACCAGTCATTTTAAAAAATTCGAAAAAGTCGAAACTTTTTTTCCAAAATTTCGATATTATCAAGAACTTCATCGACAGTAATGGACTTTATACATTTTTTCCCGTATGAAGTGCATTCTTCCAGATTGCACCCTGAACAATCAACTTTTGAATATATAACACGGTGTCTTTCTTGATATCCAAAAGGAAACCAGACAGCCGGTTTGCTTCTGGCACTAAAAATAACTACACATGGTGTATCCACAGCACTTGCAAGATGCATCGGACCACTGTCATGGCCTAAAAACATTAACGATTGTTTTATTAGAAAGGCACTCTCTTTCGGTGTCAATCGGCCACTCAGGTTCATCGCAGGTCCATTCCAGGACATCTTCAGTATTTCGCAACGCTCTTGTTCATCTGCCGATCCTATAAAAAGAATACCTAAGTCTTTATACCTTTTAGATAGTTGTGATAATAATACTCTCCATCTTTCTTCACCCCAATCTTTAGCTGGCATCTTTGTCCCTGGGCAACACGTTATGAATGCATTTTTCCCGGTCCAATTTAAAAGAATAATTTCAGCCTTATCAATTTCCTTATTAGTAAACCTTAGATCCCAATAAGTCCGGTCTTTTAAATTGATATGACCGAGTTCGGAGAGGGTACGTGCCAATCTACTGCATTCATGTTCGTAAAGCCCCGTTATGGGGTCAACTTTGTGGTAAAAATAATCTTTTTTTAAAGGAAGCCCTATAATTTTTGGGATACCGCAAAATTTAAAAAAAAAATAATCACGAATTAATGTCATCCTACTTCTAGGTGCTGTAAGATAAATAAGTATATCCGGTTTCCAGGCAGCAATTTGAGAACGTAAATTCAATAATACAAATATATTGCGAGTAAACAAGGGATAATGGATAAACCCGTGAACAAGCCCTGTTTCTGAAAGGACTCGCTCTGTAGGTGTCACTTTACCCGTTGGATACTGCGTTAATACATGTCTTTCTGCTTTTGAAAATTTTTTTGCCAAATAATAAAAACATGGAAGAGCAACTATGGTATCTCCTAAGCTGCCAAGTCGATATATTAAAATTTTCATAATTTTACTAATAAGTGTGGCTTTCTGAAAACCTTTTACTACAAGATAACAATCTGTTAATAATATCAAAAAATATATTTACTACTTCTAAGCAATTTCGGGCTTATTAGTATGGATAGCTTTTTATTATTTGGTACTGGCACCTAAATTCTTAATCGCATAAAATAGTGAACCGGTACTAAATAGACTATAATTTTTATGGGCTCTACAAGCTTATATACATATGACTCCGTAACCCATAAAAATATTGGGAGAAATAAGATGATATAAAATGTTACACCCTCAATAGAAAACTTAGTTCTATTGATGCAATAATCATAGAAAAATCGCAACATCATACCAGCGATGAACATTCCAACCAGTATACCAACAACTCCGAAATTCATGTATAAATCACCGATTAGGGATGGTGATGAAAAACCATATTGATCCTTGCAATTAAGATAATCTAAGTTAAATATTATATGACCTTGTGGCTCAGGTTTATCTTTCCATATTGCCCTTGGTATCAATGCATTTGGTATTATGTATAAAAAATCTTTTCCTAGTTGATATGGATTCGGATCCGGTGTGAGGCTGATAATTGTACATAAATTTTCCAATGTACTCTGTCTATCCATAACAAGTTGTACTAATAAATTGTTAACAGGATATTGCACGTTAGTATTTTGATAGTCTGAGAAGGTATTTGAGAAAGATTCAAACATCGAATTCATTAAATAAGTAGCCTTCACAACCCCCTGATAAGAATTTTTGTATATATTTCGAAATTCGATTATGGTCGGATAGAAAAGTGAAAAAAGAATTATAAAAATAATCATCCAGTTTCTAATTTTTTGAACACTTCCAAAAAATTTATAGATAAACGCTATCACGAGACCAACCATCAGTAAATGAGTACGACTTCCTGAAAAAGCTGTTAAACAAAAAGTAAGTGAAAGCAGTATCAGAAGTACAATTTTCTTTGAATGACGAGGAGTGTTAATATTATCATAGAGCATTATAGAAAGGGCAAAATATAAGTAATGATAAGAATTGAAGAGATAATTTTGTAACGGGTTTTCATTTATGGTCTGAAAAGATGTTCGAAGAAAATAACCATATTTGTATGCACCAAATAAAATAAAACTAAAACTACATAGGTAAATAATAAGTGCTTTTATAAAAAGATGCTGTTTTGACCATTTTGATAAACCCGGAACTCGATAAGCGACTGTTGTTGAAAATCTTAAATAATATCCAAAAATAAATGAAATCAATCCACCTAATATGTATAATAAGGCAAGGCCCAAAATATCCGGATCAAGGGCATATCGATAATGTCTGCCTAATAACGTTTTCGGACAAACCATTATCCAAATTGCTTTAAAAAAATAATTTATACAAAAAACACATACGACTGCGTAAATAATTTCATACCAGCCTGAACTTGCATGTTTAAAAAAATTTGTAATTAAAACCAAGAGGATAAACAGTGCAATTGTAAATAGTAAAAGAGATATCACTATATGATGAGATATAGCAAAAGACAAAAAGGCGATAAAACAAATGCTAAACATTATCAAGGATATATAAATATATTCTATTCTATAGCTGTTCATTAGCATGTATATTTACTATCCCAATACGATGATATACAATTATTGAAGCCCCCAATTGCATTAAACAATAAACCGGGACAGACATGGCTACCCCAGTGATTCCATCATAAATTAGGAATGGGATAACTACCAGCAAGCTGAAAACCGCTCCTGCTCCTTGAATCAAAAGAACATATGTCGTTTTTTTATATGCAAAACAGGATTTTTCAAAAACGGAACTCATCACGAGGAAAAGATGGCCCAAAGCAATCCATGGCATTAACTGGGAACTTGAATGATATTTTTCTGCAAGACATAATCTGGTAATGTCATCATGGAAAAAGTATACGATCAATACTCCTGCAAAACAGATATAAAATACACTGTTGATCCAGACTCTGAAATATTGATCCGCTCTTTTTTCATCTCCTGCTGAAACCGCCTCAAAATATATGGGTCTAAGGGTTCGCTCAACAACGGCCTGAACCATGGTAAAAGGAAGGCTCATCAAACTGTATGCAACAGCATAAATTCCAACCTGTTCGATATCAAGGAATGCACCGATCAAATAGCGGTCACTAAAGGTGCTTACCCAACCAAACACAGCCAGTGGCATCAGCGGTAATGCGTACTGACGAATATCCTGATTAAATTTTGGAATACCGTCTAAAACCGTTTCAGCGTGCCAGATGCCGATTCTTTTGATTGGAAAAACATATAAACAGAACACAACCATCGCCGTTGCAGCAAGATATCCTGAAATGATGGAAACTGAGTTCGCGCCAAAGATAAATACTGCCAGAACGGCAAAAAGCGGCCTTAACCATGCGTTTGAGACCTGGACACAAACAAAATGGCTTTGCATACGGGCGGCATTATACAGATCTGTTTCCAGCACACATACCACCTCACAACAAAGCAGGAATGAAGACAGTATAAATAAAGAATAGGATATGCTGTTATTCAAAAAAACGGTATATCCATACCCGGCGATCAGATAGAATATTGTATAGCTTCCAATGATCTGGAAAAGATAAGATTTGATTGTTTTACGCAAACGATAAACAAAATTATTATTTACCGCTTCCGGATAAAACCTCAATGCTGCCTGCAGAAAAGGAAACCCAAAAACCTGCCGCCCTAAAACAACAACTCCCATAAAAAGAGCAACTTCTCCATATACTTCCGGTGACACAAGTTCAGAAAGCAGCCGGACTCCGACAAGCATTGCAATCGCTTGCAGTCCCTGTCCCAAAGCGATCAACAATCCTTCGCTGATTATTCCATTATGGAATCTCTGAATAATGGAAATCCTGAAAGGGAAAACAGGATTAACTGATTTTAAATACTTCATCAATTGATCAGCGATACCCATCCGGATTCATCGACTGCCATCTCCACGCATCCCTGCACATCTCATCAAGACCTGATTTTGCAGACCATCCGATCTCATTTTTCGCAAGGGTTGGATCTGCATAACAAGTGGCGATATCCCCTGCCCTTCTTGCAACAATTTTATATGGAATTTTTTTCCCGGAAGCCTTTTCAAAAGCCCTGACCATTTCAAGCACCGAATAACCCTGGCCAGTACCAAGGTTATAAGTTACAAGCTGACCGGTTTTGGATTCCAGTTTTGCAAGTGCTTTGATGTGACCTTTGGCAAGATCAACAACATGGATATAGTCACGAACTCCGGTTCCGTCTTTCGTCGGATAGTCATTTCCATAGACAGACAGCTTTTCGAGCTTGCCAACAGCAACCTGGCTGACATAGGGCAGAAGGTTGTTGGGAATACCGTTGGGATCTTCTCCTATCCTGCCGCTTGGATGAGCACCGACCGGATTGAAATACCTCAGCAAAGCGATATTCCATGTTGGATCAGACGCATGAAGATCTTTTAAGATCTCTTCTATCATCAACTTGGTACGGCCATAAGGATTTGTCACCGATACTGGAAAACTCTCCTGAATGGGAACGGTATGCGGATCACCATAAACTGTTGCAGAGGAACTGAATACAAGATTTCGAACCTTCCAATCCTTCATCACGTCACATAACACAAGTGTTCCGGTGATATTGTTATGGTAATACGTTAAGGGAATGGAAACCGATTCCCCAACCGCCTTCAGACCGGCAAAATGGATCACAGCCTGGATATCAGCGGATTGAAATATGGAGTCCAGAGCGGTTTTATCCCGCAAGTCAACCTTGTGGAATGCTATCTTCTTGCCCGTAAGCTCTTGAACCCTCTTCAGGGATTCCGGGTTGCTGTTGACCAGGTTATCCACAACAATAACCCCATATCCTGCTTCAAGGAGTTCAAGACAGGTATGACTGCCGATATATCCGGCTCCTCCGGTGACAAGTATCTGCATAGCAATATTCTCTTACATAAGAGCCAATTTCAAAAGTCTGTTGTTGTCATTCCGGCTAAAGCCGGGCACGAAGTGAAGCACAGCGCTATCCAGTATTTTCGCCACTTTCTGGACACCGGCTTTCGCCGGTGTGACGCTTTTTGATCGTTTTGAAATTGGCTCATAATTTTAAAAATGATTATTCTCATATGGGATTACATACAGGAAGAAATTCAACAGCTCCGCTTTTTAAATTACATGAAAAAATTCACGTAATAATTTGATTTATAACATTATATTTAGCAAATACTATATTTCAATTTGTGCCCTTTTAATTATTCTAAAAATTGGATTAAATCAAGATAAATTGTGGCCTGGCAATTTGAGGTATACAATCCGTTGTGTATTTTATTGACATATCCATTACATGAACCATGTCTATATTTCTTTTGAAAGCTCATCAAAATCTTTTACAAGGGATAAGGCATTTTCAACGAACTCCTCTTTTTGATCCTCGGTCATACACCTGTGAATTTCAATAAACACCTTTTGGGTCAGTTCCCGATTATGATTAGCGACCTTTCGAAACGCTTCCGGCCATGTCTCCCGCTTGAAATAGAGCATTTCACACAACTCTTTTTCAAACCAGACAAGATCTTTCCGTTTTTCAATCGCTATTTTAAATTTTTTCTGCCAGATTTTAATATATTCCAGCCGTGCGGTACTGATATCTTGAAGATCATAAGACCATTGCTCTACAATCTTTTCCTGTTTCTCATTCAAATTCCCCATACAGAATTCCAGAAATTGGGTCATTCGATTTTGTTTTTTTTGTCTTAATTCTTCTTTCGGCAAATCAACATACTCTTCCCGAAACTTTTGATTCCGTTTTTCCAGATTCTGCATCAGTTCATCAACCTGTTCATCTGTCGCGGTTGAAAGAATTCTCGCAAAATCCGGCCCAACATGCCTGACCAGATCCTGCCAATAACGACGCATGGTTAAATGGAATTGTTCCAGATGTGCCATGGTCAGATCGGTTTTGACCGCCAGACTTAACTCTTTTAAGGACTTTGAGTATTCTGAAAGCTGTGTCACACGATGCCATTTCAGTTGAGACATCAGGCTCTTTTCAAGCTCAGATGCCTGCTCACCATCTAAACTGATCATTGTGCCGACATACCAGGGAATGATCCAGTCAAGCTGATTGTAAACAAAACGAATAATGCAACCAGACAGCAACAAAACAGATATAATAATGAATAACCATCTTTTTTTCATTTTCTTACTTCCAGATTTATTATCCTTCCAGATGAAAACAGATTTCCTTATGCTGAAAAGGACATCTGAACGAAAGGGAAATAGCTTTAAGCTGTAATCCCTGATCATTTTTATTTCCCTTTCCATATTGGGGGTCTCCCATCACAGGATACCCGATAATATCAAAATGACGGCGAATCTGATGTTTTCGGCCGGTTTTGATCCATATCATGATTGTAGAAGTGTTTGAAACCGGATCATAACCCTCAGCCTGATACTCGGTTATGGATTCTTTTCCGTCAAGCGGAATCTCTATTTTTTTAATTTTATCCGGAAACCCCAGGTTCCCCAGGACTGTTGCCCTGTATCTTTTTATTACTTCGCGCTTCTGAAACAGATCCGACATTCTTTTCGCAGCTTCTGCTGTGTGGGCGATGACCACCAGGCCTTCGGTTTCCCTGTCAAGACGGTGTATGGGATAGCTTTTACGCCTGGCTTGAAAATAGATTTCCGACTGACGAATCAGCGAACAGTGGTCTCCAAAATCTGTTCCTTGCGTCATTAATCCGACCGGCTTATGCCAGACACTGTAATGGATCATATCGCACAGAAGTTTTGCAGAAGGAGGCACGATGGAGAGGATATCCGGGTCATAGTAAAATTCCACATGATCACGTTGCTGAATCAAAGTTGTCGCCCTTCTGATTCTGATTCTTTTTTTCCGCCTATCTGTTATCCATACAGCTCCCTTTATCATGGCATCTTTAATTTTAATTTTGGATAACCCGGTAAGATTTTGAAAAAACAATGTGATATTCTCCGGCTTATCTATCTGAACCTTTTGAATAACAATTTTTTCTCCCATTGCCTTGCCTTGATCCAAGCAAACCCGAACACCATTTATTCAGACTCCAGGCCAGTCCCGAAATCATAATTCCTTTTGATAAATTTCATAATGACAGAGATTTCCACACGAATAATCCCGTCAATCCGATTGATCCGGTTATACACAAGATCATTCAGGTCTTCCAGGGTTTTCACGATGAACTCTGCATTGATATCCGCTTTCCCTGTGGTCATGACAATATACCAAAGCTCTTTAATTCTCTGTAATTCCTGAATCACCTTCTCGATCTTTTTTATCTCCACATGGATGTAGAGATCTCCTGTGATATTAAAACCTAATTTTAACGGATTACTCACCGCCACAATCTGAATGTAACCACCATCAATCAGTTTTTTCAACCGGGTTCTGACTGTTGCTTCGGAAATATTCAGCTGTTTGGAGATTTCAATGTTTGAAATTCTTCCATCTTTTTGAAGAAGGCTGATCATTCTAGAATCAATTTGATCTATCTCTTTTCTTCGATCTGTCACAGTTATAGAAGTCTTCTTTGGCATAATGTTCCCTTTCTATCATCCGAAACCCATTAAGAACAAGTCAAGGGATAAAAAACATCAAGGGCTGGGTTTGATAATAAACCACAGCCCTTGATGTTTCATAATTTTTTTTTGTGGGTTGTTGACTCATTAACCCCTTGCGATGATTTCATAAGCCTTATCAATCGCCAAGTCCAAATTTTCCGGTTTGGTTCCGCCGGCCTGTGCCATATCCATCCTGCCGCCGCCACTGCCGCCGACAATAGCCGCAACCTCTTTAACAATATTCCCGGCATGAAATCTTTTTGAAAGATCTTTTGTTACCACAACAATCAGAAGGGCTTTGGTGTCGGATACAGCCCCAAGAACCACAATACCGGATTGAATCCTGTCCCTGAACTGATCTGCAAGATCCCGTAATGCTCCCGGATTATCAATGGTCACTTTTTTTGCAAGCACCTTGATTCCATTGATCTCCCTGAACTCATCCCCATCTTCCTGTGCAGATATCATGGCCATTTTTGATTTAAGCTGTTCAATTTCTTTTTCAAGCGTCTTCTGGGCTGTAATCATTTTTTTAATTCTTTGAACCAGGGCTTCCGGCTTTTCCTTCAAGACGCCGGATGCCTGGTACAAGGTGTTCAAGGAATCTTGAATGTAACGGAGTGCCGATGCCCCGGTTATGGCTTCTATCCTTCGAATGCCTGCTGCGACGCTGGATTCGCTGATGATTTTAAACAATCCAATCGTACCGGTTCGATCCACATGTGTCCCACCGCAAAACTCCTTGCTGAAATCCCCTATCGAGATTATCCTTACCCAATCCCCATACTTTTCTTCAAAAAGGGCTGTGGCTCCTGTTTTCAGGGCTATTTCCGCTTCCATCTCCACACTGGATACTGGAAAATTTTCTCTGATCCGGTCATTTACAAACGTCTCTATTTTATCCAGGTCATCTGAATCAACACCTGAAAAATGTGTAAAATCAAATCGAAATCGTTCCGGAGCCACAAGCGAACCCGCCTGCTTCACATGGTCACCTAAAATGGTTCGGAGAGCGGAATGCAAAATATGAGTGGCGGTATGATTCACTTTGATCTGACTGCGCTTTTTCTCATCAACCTGAAGCGTGACAACATCTCCTTTTTTTACTATACCGGATAACACCTTCCCTTGATGAATGATCAGCCCGGTTGGGTCCTTTACCGTGTTTCTTACATCCATCTGGAAAGAATTCATTGTAATTTGCCCGATATCACCAACCTGCCCGCCGGACTCCCCATAAAAAGGTGTTTCTTCCACGACGATTTCAATCTCTTCCCCTTTACCGGCGGTTTCCAGTTCTTTGCCATCCCTGACAATCACAAGGACGCTGGAATCATGAACAAGTGACCGGTATCCCACAAATGTGGAACGGATGCCTGCGGAAGTCAATTTCTTGTAAGCATCCCCTATGGTTGAAAAATGGATCGTTGACCTGGATTGTTCCCGTTGTTTTTCCATTGCAGAATGGAACCCTTCCATATCAAGATTCATATCCTGATCCCGTATGATATCCTGCACAATATCCACCGGAAAACCATAGGTATCATATAATTTAAAAATCATTTGTCCGGGAATTCTTTTCTCATTTTTTGCTTTTAAATCCGAGAGGGTATCATTTAGAAGCTTTAGACCATGATCAAGGGTTTCTGAAAACCGAACCTCTTCATTTTGAATCACATTGGAAATAAATGAATCCGCTTCTTTCAATTCAGGATATGCAGATTCCATGATATGAAATACAGTTCGAGCTGTTTGATGTAAAAATGGTTTGGAAAGACCGATATTTCGTCCATACCGAATGGCGCGTCTCATAATTCGGCGTAAAACATATCCTCTCCCTTCATTGGATGGCAGTATCCCGTCTCCGATTAAAAAAGCTGCTGCCCGGCTATGGTCGGCAATCACCTTCATGGCTACATCCACGTCCTTTGATTCACCCATCTTTTTCCCGGAAAGCTCTTCCACCTTTTGCATGATCGGCTGGAAAAGGTCTGTCTCATAATTGGTCAGGGTGTTTTGAAGAACAGATGCGATTCGCTCCAGCCCCATACCCGTGTCAATGCTTGGCTTGGGAAGTGGTATTAGGTTTCCGGACTCATCTCTGTTGAACTGCATGAAAACAAGATTCCAGATTTCTAAATAACGGTCACAATCACAGCCAACCGCACATTGCGGTCGATTACAACCGAACTTTTCACCCCGGTCAATATGGATTTCACTGCATGGGCCACAGGGTCCTGTCTCTCCCATTGCCCAGAAGTTGTCTTTTTCTCCTAACCGGACAATACGGTTCCCCGGCACGCCGATTTGATCTTCCCAGATTTTATAAGCTTCATCATCATCTTGATATATGGATACCCAGAGTTTATCTTCCGGCAGCCCATATCCTTGAACCAACAGCTCCCAGGCGTATTCAATTGCTTTTTCCTTGAAATAATCTCCAAAAGAAAAATTTCCCAACATCTCAAAAAATGTATGATGCCTTGCGGTGTACCCTACATTATCCAGATCATTATGCTTTCCTCCGGCACGTACGCATTTCTGTGAAGTTGTTGCTGTGGTATAATTCCGTTTTTCTTCGCCGATAAAAATTCTTTTAAACTGAACCATACCCGCATTGGTAAACAAAAGGGTAGGATCATCGTGGGGAACGAGAGAAGAGCTCCTCACCATTTGGTGATTGTTCTGTGTAAAATATTGAATAAATTTTTTTCGTGCCTCATTACCTGTCATTTGGTACTCCAATCCATAACCCTTATAGCTTTATTTTTTTCCAGTCTCTTCGGAAGCTTCCTCTTTTTTGACAAGCCCTAAATCTTCCTGCACTTTTTTATATAATTCATTATAAATATCAATATGCTCATCGAAAAACACTTTTACATTTTCTCTTCCCTGCCCAATTCTCTCTCCATTGTATGAATACCAAGCCCCGCTTTTTTCAACGGTTCCGGTCAATACCCCCATATCAAGCAGATCGCCACTTTTGGATATCCCCTCTCCATACATGATATCAAATTCAGCATCCTTGAAAGGGGATGCCATTTTATTTTTAACAACCTTAACCTTGGTTCGACTGCCGACAACATCCGTACCATTTTTAATGGCGCTGGCTCTCCTTACATCTAGCCTTACGGATGAATAGAATTTCAGCGCATTTCCTCCGGTTGTTGTTTCAGGATTCCCGAATACAACCCCGATCTTCATACGTATTTGATTAATAAAAACCAGACACGTCATTGTTTTCCCAATGGTTCCGGTTAATTTCCTCAGGGCTTGAGACATCAGCCGTGCCTGAAGTCCCATATGAGAATCCCCCATCTCTCCTTCAATCTCAGCCCTTGGAACAAGTGCTGCCACGGAGTCGATGACCAAAATATCGATTGCACCACTCCGGATAAGCATATCCGCAATCTCCAATGCTTGTTCTCCGGTATCAGGCTGTGACACCAACAACTCATCACAATTCACACCCAGGTTTTTTGCATACGCTATATCAAGCGCGTGTTCAGCATCAATAAACGCAGCTACACCCCCCTTTTTCTGGGCTTCAGCAACACTATGAAGGGCGAGGGTTGTTTTTCCGGATGATTCCGGACCATAAATTTCAACGATCCTTCCTCTTGGGAGTCCACCAATACCGAGCGCTTTATCAAGCGCAAGTGAACCAGTTGATATCACAGGCACTTCGATAACGGTGCCACTGCCCAGTTTCATGATGGCACCTTTTCCAAACTGTCGCTCAATCTGGCTCATTGCCGATTCTATAGCCTTGTCTTTGTTTATGGAATTGTTCATACTCTCCTCCTGAAGGTGATTCGCATTCCTTTAAAATAAATAGAGATCATTAGAGTCAATTTCAAAACGGTTAAAAAGCGTCACACCAGCGAAAGCCGATGTCCAGAAAAGAACTGAAAATACGGGATGGTGTTACGCTTTACTTCCTGTCCCTTCTTTTGACGGAACTACAACAACAGACTTTTGAAATTGGCTTCCTATACTATTAAATTAACCTTAAAGCAATCCGCTATATAATTCCGGGTGTAACCGAAACTGTTACGCAAAGAATATTGAATGTAAACTTTTCAAACCGGCTTACAATTCCATCTCTTTGGAAAGGGCAACGCTCTTGATACAGGAGTATACTGCCCCTGTCGGCGATAATTCACTTTGAAACAGTTTCATCTCATTGATTCCAAATGGCCTGGTTTGGAAATCATAAAAAGCGCGGAGAGTTTCTTTCAGTGATTCCATATTCATGCCTTCTTTTGCTCTTCCGATTGTAAGATGTCCTTTAAAAGGTCTTTTCTCGGTCGGAATCCCGATCATATTCAGTTTCTCGTCAAGTGTTTTTTGTAATCGGTAAAGCCGGTCAATCTCACCATCTATACCAATCCATAGAACCCTTGGACGATGCAGTCCGGGAAAAACTCCAATACCGTTTGCATAAAGTGAAATGGTGCTGAAACCTTCCGCAGATTCAGCCATCATGTTTGAAACCTTATCGACCAAGTCTACATGAATATCACCGATAAACTTCATTGTTAAATGAATATTTTCAAATGGCGCCCATCTGAATTTCACTCCTCTTTTCTTTACTTGCGCCTGAACATTCCCAATGGATTCCAATATGTCTTTGGGCAGATCAAAAGCAATAAACGCACGTATACGATTCATATGGATTACTCATTAAAAAAAAATGATTCGCAATACAATATTCGCCATAACACCAGCCACGATATCATCCATTACAATGCCAACCCCGCCTGACAATTTTTTTTCAATATTCCGGATCGGAAAGGGTTTCAAAATATCTAAAAAGCGAAATAAAAAAAAACCAACTGTCACAGATAAGAAAGTGAAAGGAATACCTGCCAGTGTTATTATTATTCCTGCGATCTCGTCGATTACAATCTCGCCCGGATCTTGAATCTCCAATAAGGACTCCGCTTTTCCGGCTATTATAATAGATAAAAAAATAACGAAAAAACAGCTGAATGCCATTAGTAACGTGTTGGCTTTGGACAAAATAAAACAAAAAATCAAACCAACACCGGTCCCGAATGTCCCGGGAGCAAATGGTGCCTTCCCGGAATAAAACCCGGTTGCAAGAAAAATGATCCATTTATCCGTAAATTTCATTTCCCATGGTTCTCACGGCAAATCGTTTCAAACACAACTCGAACTGGGATATTCTTTTCAATGGCAATCTTACGGCACACCTCATATTCCGGAACAATCAGATTGGTTCCATCCGGTTTGGTGATCTGTTTCGCCTGCAGCTTCCCATAGGAAGTGTCAATCTCCACGATACGGCGATCAAGGATAAATCGTTCAGATTCGTAAAACCTTACTCCGGATGTTGTTGTCTCCATCAATATCCTATCGACGATCTTTTTCCGGTTATTCTCTTTGCAAACAACCTGTATCATTGTACCGGGTCGATTTTTTTTCATGTAGACCGGAACCCAACATACATCCAGGGCGCCATCTTCAAACAGCCTTTCCATAAGAAAGGTAAATATTTCCGGATTCATGTCATCAATACAGGTTTCCACCACCACAACCCATTCCGTTGTTCGGCCATACGTTTCTTTGTTTTTACTACCGGTTATGATCCGCAACAGATTGGGAATGTTTCCCGTATCCCGTTTTCCCGCGCCATATCCGATTCTTTCAATCTGCATATCCGGAATACTATGAAATGACGTTGCCAGGGATGCAATGATCGCAGCGCCAGTCGGTGTGACAAGTTCATGCTGGATATCCGTACCCCGGACTGGAATATTTTTCAAAATTTCAAGAGTTGCAGGAGCCGGAACCGGCAATTTGCCATGACTACAGGTTACAAAACCATTACCAAGAGGAATCCTTGAGGCCGATATAGAAGTAAGTTTTAAAAAATCCACACAAAAAGCTGTGCCGGTGATATCCACAATCGCATCCACCCCTCCGACTTCATGAAAATGTACTTTATCAATGGGACATCCATGAATTTTTGCCTCTGCCTGGGCAATTCTGGAAAAAATTTCCAGACTCGTCTCTTTTACAAAATTCGGAATATCACCTGCATTGAGCAAGGATCGAATCTCCGCATAATCCCTTGACGAAACTCCCTTTCGTTCATTTACAATAATATTTCTGGCCTGAATTCCATTACGAGTAACAACCCCTTCTTCGATACAAAAATCTTCTTGCGGTAGGATTCGGCTTATGGAATCATTTAAAAATGAAACCGGTACACCCAGATCTACAAATGCGGCAAGCGTCATATCGCCGCTTATCCCTGAAAAACAGTCAATATATGCATACATGGATTGATATCCTGAAATGAATGATTTTCCTTGTTTTCGTAAAGCCCATCCGTATCTTCATAAGAGTAATCATCGATATTCTATTTATTCGGAATACAGTCTGATGATCTCCAATAAAAGGTTTGCCGTTTGAACCATGTCTTCTAATTTGATCGATTCCCTGACAGTATGCATATCCGTCATCCCAGTACCAATCACCCCAGCCATAATTCCATTTTCAAAAAAAATATTGGCATCTGAACCACCCCCTGTTGATTTGAGTTTCAGCGTCCGGCCAAGATTTTTTGCAGCCTGTTGTGCGATCGTAATGACAGAATGATCCTCGGGGATATTTGTAAGAGGAAAATCGTTTTCTATGCTATATTCCAGCCGGGGTAGTTCAGGCTGGTCTTCGTTCGCTGTCTTGGATTTCACTGCATTTTGAAACGATTTTAGAATTCGTTCTGTTTCTATTTCCAATTTTTTATTGTTATGACTCCTCACCTCTCCGCGCACAGTAACCATATTGGGTATAATATTTGTCGCTATGCCCCCCGTTATTACACCGATATTGCATGTCGTCTCATGGTCAATCCTTCCCAGTTCAAGTCCTGCAATAGCTTTCGAAGCATAGTAAATCGCGTTAATACCTTCCTCCGGGGCAACGCCGGCGTGAGCATCTTTCCCGATGATTTTAAACTCCAGTCGATTGGCTGCCGGTGCTCTTGTAACGATTATCCCTGTATCCGAAGTATCCAAAACATATCCTTGGGTAGCGGATATCAAGCTAAAATCAAGATGCTTTGCACCCTGTAGTCCGGCTTCTTCACAGGTTGTCAGGACAAATTCAAGAGGGCAATGGGGCAATTGATTCTCAATCAGGACGGTTATTACCTCTAGAATAATCGCAATCGCACTTTTATCATCCGCGCCTAAAATAGTGCTGCCGTCACTGGAAAAAATACCATCTTGCAGCCTGGGTTTGATTCCGCACCCAGGTTCGACCGTATCCATGTGAGCGCTTAATAAAAGAGGCTTACCAGGTCTGCTTCCTTTAAATTTCAATATCAAGTTGCCAGTATTGCTGCCGGTGTTCCTGCCGGAACTATCCGTCTCACAGACTGCCCCTAAATCCTGGGTGATTTTTTGTATTTCAACCGATATGGCTTGTTCGTGACCGGAGATACTGTCAATTGCCACAATTCGAGTGAATAGATTTGTCAAACGTTCTGTATTAATCATTTCAGTATACTCATTATCCATAAATTTGATTGACAGAAAAAAGAGAAGAATACTATAGTAGCATCCCTAATGGAAGTGCGCAGCTTACTGGTGAGGCTCCCGGACTTCAAATCCGGTGTGAGGCGCTGAAACCGTCTCGGGTGGGTTCGATTCCCATGCACTTCCGCCACTCCTAAATATCGTGATATCCGACTCTCAAATAAATTCTATCTCCACTATATATGATGAAATCATGCGGGTGTTCCTTATTAATCCGGACTGGTCTCCCCCAGATTGGTATATACGGCTGTTTCGAGGGTAACCCTTACCACATATTTTAAATTATGCAAAGATTGAATCAACTCCGTTTTTTTCTTTTCAAATGCATTTCAGATTATTATCCCCATAAAATAAAAAGAAAAAAAGGTTGTAATTGGCCATAAAATTTTTTATTATAAACTTCACGATAATAAGGAATTCAAGCCAGATTAAATTCCGACAACTAATATTCAATATATTGTGGTCTTAATTTGATTGACATACAATAATCTTTCCGATATACCCCATACATAAAAATAATTTTGATATTTTTTTCATTACAATTTGCCGACAGAGAGGGAATAAATTCTTTTTTTTGCTTTATTTATTTATTTTCATAATTTTAGGGTTTGAAAAAATTAAAAAGTATGTATATAAGAGACTGTACTTTTAAAATTCAACCAAAGTACCTGACAAAAAAAACTTTTTATATCCAATTTGATAAATTAACGGCCATTAGATAATTGTAACAATAATCGTTTTATACTATCTAACTATTTATTTTTTCATGATTTCATTCGGTTAACGATTATATCATATGGTTTCAATAACCAATCATACATGCTTCATCGATAACTTACAGATCACAATGCCCAAATCACAGACGGTGGAACATAATCCGGATACTGCAGGCAATGGGCAAGACAAAGATGACCTTATTGTTTTTTTAAGGAAACTATTTGGTAATAGTTATCGTGTACTTCCGCCAAGAAGGGAGGAGGGGTATGTAAATAAAAAATCTCCTACGACAGCAGAAGATATTGGCGGGTTGATTATTTTATGAAAATAATTTTACGATATAAAAAAATTTTTATATCAACAAAAAGAGGTCCACCTTATTTTGGGGAAGGAGGTGTATTGGAAATCGGTAGTTAACAGAAAGCAAGTAACGTAAACTTCAAAATTGTGTTATTGCGCTTTTTTAATTGAAATATCACCAATTGAATAGGAGGATGAAAAATGAAAAAATTGTTAGTCTGTGTTCTTACGATGATGATGATCGGATTGTTTATGGGCTGTGATGATACGGAAACCGCTACCACTTCAGATAACTCTACCCCGAACAATGAATTCAATAAGACAATGAGTCTTCAGGGTACGGTTTTTGATGCAACCACCGGTGCCCGGCTTACCGGCCCCAGCCTGACCGTAACATTAACCCAGGGATCAAACTATTACACCCCGAATGTTTTAAAGAAAGCAGCAACGGATACTGTCTTTGGAGGTGATTATGCCTTTGTCGGTATTCCGATAACTGTTAATGCCAGCGTTACCTACAGAATCACTGTCACCTTCGACGGATACCAGAGATTTGAAGGGTATTACACTCCGGATGCAACCAATCCGGATGATGATCTAGATGATGATGACGGAAACAACAATACGATTGATACAGTATACAACGATATCGGAAACATCTACATGTACCCTCTGGGAGCAACAGCAACAGACGTAGAAGTGTATGTAGAATATAATGATGAAAGATGTATAGGCGCAACTGTAACCCTGCAGCCTGATACAAATAGCAATAATGGTGTTACAGAGGAAAACAATACGATCACCGCTTCTACAGGCCAGTTGAATGTCCTTACTGCAACCACTGATAACACAGGCCGTGCACTTTTCAATGGAGCAGATCTCGTATTGGGTGGAAGCTACCATTATACTGTATTACCATTTAAACACGATGGTGTTCAGCTCGGGCAGTCAGCGACAACGACGATCGTTGTTGGAACAGCTTCAATTGTCCGGTTTGTAGCTATGGCGGATCTCGTTCCTGGTGATGCTGTTGAAGACGGTCTCTACATCGTCAGCATTTCCAATCAGGATGCTGATGACATCCGTTCAAACGGCTGGTTGGATATTGTATTCAGTCGACCTGTAAAACTGGTTATGCCGAACAACATCACTGGAGTTCTTGCAAACCAAGGTAGCGGAGCACTTTTTGGTGGTGCAGATGCAGTTGTTGAAGAACTTTCAGCAGATGGTCTGAGATTGACCCTGAAACCGGGTTTCCAAACCCGTATTCCAAGCACTGCCACCAATTCAACCATTACCTATGGTAATGTTCGAGTTACCCTGTTAAACGACAATGGAGATGACTTCATTAATGTATTTACCGAACTTGCTCTTCTTGATGAAAGTGCTGTCAACGGAGTTGTTAACTTGAATGATGACGAGAGCTAAAATCAGTTAGTACCTATTACATTGTTAACGAGGAAAGCGATCCAAAAGATCGCTTTCCTTTTTTTTGGAAGTCAATCCTTTAAAAAACATTCTATAGAGCCAATTTCAAAAGTATATTATCGTCATTCCGGCGAAAGCCGGACACGCAGTGCAGTTTTCCAAGCCGATAGGCGCAACCGTAGCGCTATCCAGTATTATGGCCCCTTTCTGGACACCGGCTTTCGCCGGTGTGATGTCTTTTGATAGTTTTGAAATCAGCTCTCTTTAAAAACCATTTTTCCGCTTGCATAGCGCTCTGAATCTATCTATATAGATAACCTTATTTAATTCAGATAGAATAATAATCTGGTTGGCAACGACACTTAAAAACAATACAACTGTGAAAATATCATGACAAAAAGCACGTTACGAAGAAATATTGAACATGTGGGATGGGGACAGCTTACCTATGAAATCCGAAAAATTGTCGCTGTGGGTCGTGCCCTTGAAAAGCTGGGCGTATCCATCACATGGGAAAATATCGGTGACCCGGTTCAAAAAGGAGAAAAAGTTCCCCAATGGATCAAGGATATCATCTGCAAGCTCACTGCTGAAGATAAAACCTATGGTTATGTGGATACAAAAGGCGTTCTGGAGGCCCGGGAGTTTCTGGCTGCGCAGGTGAATAAAAGAGATGGGCATCAAATTACCGCTGAGGATATCCTGTTTTTTAATGGTCTGGGGGATGCCGTTGCCAAAATATTCACGTACCTGCGAAGAGAAGCAAGAGTCATTGGCCCTTCGCCGGCTTACTCCACCCATTCCTCAGCAGAAGCGGCGCATTCCGGTTATGATCATCTGACCTATGAACTGGACCCGGATAACAACTGGATACCGGATCTGGAAGATCTGGAAAACAAAATAAAATACAATGATTCCATTGCCGGAATGCTTCTGATCAACCCGGATAACCCCACTGGAGCGGTTTATCCGCGCCCATTGCTTGAAAAAATGATCGATATCGCAAGAAGATATAATATTTTTGTGCTGTGCGATGAAATCTATGCTCATATTGTATTCAATGGTGCGGAAACGGTTCATTTAAGTGAAATAATCGGTGAAGTTCCCGGCATTGCATTACGAGGGATTTCAAAGGAATTTCCATGGCCAGGCGCCCGATGTGGATGGATCGAAATTTTCAACCAGGATAAACATCCTGTTTTTCAACACTATATCCAAAGCATCACCAACGCCAAAATGCTTGAAGTCTGTTCAACCAGTCTTCCCCAATATGCAATCCCAATGGTTATGGGTCATCCACAGTATATTGATCACCTTAGAAAACGGAATAAAGTATTTGAAGAACGAGCAAATGAAGCATTTGAAATCTTTTCAAAGGTAAAAGGAATCCACGTCACCAGGCCTCAGGGTGCATTTTATATGTCCATTCTGTTTAACGATCATGTTTTAAACAGCAGACAATATCTACCCATTGACAACAAAGCGGCAAAAACCTTTGTGGAAGAAAAGGCATTGAATGTCGAACCGGATAAACGTTTTGTTTATTATTTATTGGGCGCGACCGGAATTTGTGTAGTTCCACTTACGGGGTTCTGCTGCTCCAGACAGGGTTTCAGGATTACACTTCTGGAAACAGATGATAGAAAAAGGATTCAGACCTGGAAAACAATAACAGGCATGATCGACATGTATTTGAGATCTTCCTGAAACTTCAGGATCTCACTTCAGCCATTCCCTTTTCTGAAATGCGAGGGAGAGGGAGCTGTTGTTATCCATATTAGTAGTTATATCCTGTTATGATTTCACTTACGGAACTATCTACAAGAACAGCCTTTTTCTTGCATTTATCCAAAGACTGCTTAATGCGTGAAATGTCCTTTTTATCAAGGCGATACTCAACCACATTTCCGGATTTTTGGTAAGGTGTCCCATGGTTGATAATTAAATCCAGATAATCATCCTTAAAACCTCTTTGACGCAACCGTTTTTCCGCATTCTGCGAAATTTTCATTTTCCCTCCTTTATACATGGACGATCAAGGCAAATTATTTTTAAAGCAATTGATCACAATGCCATCTTTTTTGTTCATCCAGTAATAATCTTCACCTGCAACCGGGATATTAAATTTTAATTGAACCGCGGGTTGTTTTAACGGTTTGAGATGATTTTCAATCCATTGGCAAGGAATAAAAAATGTCTCCTCTGCCCTGCCGCAAATAAAAACAACAAATCCACCCTGAATCTTTTGTTCGACAAACCTCCTCCAGGATATTCCAAATGAATATTTTTGAACAGCCTGCCCCTGTTGTTCAAGAGGCCAGCCTGCATGATATAAAAGAGGGTAATTTTCGATTCTGGTCCCATATTTTTTTTTTAATCGGATCCTCTGTTTGTCTCCCTCGATACGGCCAATGATATTCTTGCTATTCAGGCTTCCCTTGGTTTGTCTTTTTTCTTGAGATAGACATTCTATGTTAAATACTCTTCGCAGAACTGAATTCGGCGTATCATTAAAATCTTGAATTCTTTTGATTAATTCAGAGTAAACATCTCGATCTACTTTTATAGTTTTTATCTCAAGCATATTATTTTTCTATTTATTATGTTTTTATTCTTTTTACTCTAATACAGAATTTATAAAATTATTCAAGTGTTTTTTTAATTTTCTTCTTTTTTAAAGGATAAAATGGGCGGTATTACGAATATAATTGAGAGCCGATTTCAAAAGTCTGTTGCTGTAGTTCCGGCGAGGAATAGACACGCCGTGCTGTTTTTCAAGCCGCCAGGCGCAACCGTAGCGCTCTCCAGTTTTTTCGACTCTTTTATAGGCACTGACTTTCGCCGGTGTGATGTTTTATAATCGTTTTGAAATTGGCTCTTGAGTATTTTACTATAAGTTCTCTCCAACCATGATCAATTTTCTGTATATTTCTCAACGACTTTTCTTTGAGCAACCCTTTCGGAGGTGATGCAAATATAATCAAGAAGAATCTTTTCCGCTTCTGTCATCATGGGGTCGAATTTTTTCTCTTCATCTTCCTTTTCCACATTGCTCAACTCATCATCCTCATCATTCTCTAACTCTGAAACATCCGCGAGGAGTTTCTCCCCTTGTATTGTCCGGCGCATATTTTCAAGTTCAAACCGCTTACGCTCAGACTCTTCCAGTTCCTTTTTCCGAATATTTTCATTCAGTGAAATGAATTTCTTTGTTCTCGCTTCCTTTAACCGCTCAATACCTTTCGATAAATATAGAAATCCCGGGTCTTCATTGCTTCTTTTTTCATGGAGTACTCGTAACTGATCAAGCTTTGAAGATATTTCCGGTAAGGGTTGATATCTGACTTTTCCGATTGTATCCCAGGATAAAGATTCAGGCAAAGCGCTTTCACCAATTTTTTCTTTATCATACACTTCAGGGAAAAGGATATCCGGAATAACACCCTTATTCTGTGTACTCTCGCCGGATATTCGATAAAATTTGCCCCTTGTAATTTTTAACTGTCCTTTTTTGAGATTCTCCAGAGACTGAACCGTACCTTTGCCAAATGACTGTGTGCCGACGACTACTCCCCTGTTATAATCCTGAACCGCACCTGCAAAAATTTCTGAAGCAGATGCACTCATCCGGTTAATCATGACAACCAATGGCCCTTCATATGCGATCTCCTTGTCCGGATCCTTCAGCGTGGCAGTATATCCACTTTCTTTACGCACCTGTACGATCGGTCCTTCTTTGATAAACAATCCGGTCAAGGCTTTGGCTTCTTCCAGTGCACCACCCCCATTATCTCTGAGATCAACAATCACACCATCGACCTTTTCCTGAACAAGCTCTTCCAGTAACCGCTTAACATCCCGTGTCGTGCTTTTATAGTCCTCTTTGCCTTCCATATAGGCATTAAAATCAATATAAAATGTCGGAATATCCACAATACCGATCTTATATGAAATACCACGAGATTCCATTGTGACTATTTTCTTTTGAGCTGCCTGTTCCTCAAGCTTGACCGTATCTCTTGTAATTTTAACTAGTTTTGTATTGTTATCATCCACAGAATCAACAGGGATAACCTCAAGTCTGACCACTGTCTTTTTTGGACCCCGAATCAGATCCACAACCTCATCCAATCGCCAACCCACCACATTAACGATCTCTTTATCATCGTCTTGTCCCACACCAACAATTCGATCACCAGGTTTTAACAGCCCTGATTTTTCTGCAGGTCCGGCAGGAATTAACCGTACAATCTTTGTATACTCATTGGATCCCTGGAGAACAGCTCCGATACCATCCAAAGAAAGTTTCATCAGAATATCAAAATTTTCTGAAAGTTGCGGTGAAAAGTATTGTGTATGGGGATCAAAAATTTGTGTAAGAGAATTCATATAGGTCCAGAACACATCTTCATTATTCCTTTGTTTGACCCTATTGATCTGACTGGCATAGCGCTTTTGCAGCAATTCTTTTATTTTACCCGATTCTTTTCCGGAAAGCTTGAGGTTGATCACCTCGTTTATAATTCGTTTGCGCCAAAGGTCATCCAGTTCTGCTGTGTTCAGCGGCCATGGTGAATCCTTTCGATCGATTTCCAACTGGTCATCCAACTGAAAATTAAAATGATCCATCTCTTTTTCAAGCAGACCGATAACAAACTGAAGCCTTTCGATGACCCGGCGCTGATAGCGGTTATATATCATGAATACCGGTTTCAAATCGTCCTGTTTCATTGCATCATCCAGACAATGTCTCAAAACCTGAAAATCATCGATATCGGATTTCAAAAAATAAAGACGATTCCAATCCAGATCTTCAATATAACGGGAAAGCACCTTGTCAGACAGGATGTCATCAATATTCTGTTTCTTGTAGTGGTAATCTTTTAAAAAGTTCAAAACCTCTGTGCTGATCTTTTCATGATCTTTTTCCGGAAAAAAATAAACAGTATCCTTATCCGATTGGATGGAAGGGCAGGTCGCTTGGCTTGAAACTCTTTCCAGTGCACAACCATTCAAAGAGATACTATTGATTATCAGTGCACTGACGATCAGAGTAATAAGTGTGTAAATAATTCGTTTTGGTTTTAAAAAAATCATACATTGTTCCTTTTAATCACAGAGAAATAACGGTCAAAATTAAATCTCGGTTTCAATAATATATGCATCCAAATCATCCTCTAAAATATAGGTTGCTGAAATGACCTTATCACGAACGGAAACTCCGGCTTTATGAACGGAATCCACATCACCGGACACCATTGGATGCCAATCCTCCAAGCTTTTACCTTCAATAACTCTTCGGTAAGCACACGTTTTCGGCAACCAGCTTATTTCCCGGATCACTTTTGGATTGATCACCAGACAATCCGGAACATTATGAAATCTATTCTGATATTCAAGGCATCTGCAGGTCCATGTATCCAGGTATCGACACGCTACGCTTGTATAAAAAACCTTACCGCTATTCTCATCTTCCAGCTTTTCAAGGCAACATCGCCCACAGCCATCGCACAGCTTTTCCCACTCTTCTGTTGTCATCTGTTCAAGAGATTTTCTTTCCCAGAACGGTTTTTTGGTTTTGCTCATCTTAAAAGCATCGATCTTTTCAGCCTGTGAGTCAACAGGATCTGTTGTTACGTTTTTAAAAAACAACTCGTTCATCAGAGCCAATTTCAAAAGTCTGTTATTGCAGTTCCGGCGAAAACTTGAACCTAGTATTTTCGACTCTTTTCCGGGAACCGACTTTCGCCGGTGTGACGCCTTTTACAAGCTATCTCAAAAAAGCCTTTTGGCTCAAACTCTGCGTTGGATTCAGATTTCTAATCCTCGACATACTTCGAGTATGCCTGCGGTTTGAAATCTGAAGCCGCCTTGATTTTGAACCAAAATCTTTTTTTTGAGATGGCTTGTAATAATTTTGAAATCGGCTCATCATTTATTTTGAAAATATAACATTTTGTCTGTATGGTTACAAGGAATGTAATTGTAATTATCATTTCTTTTTATATTGATAGGAGTTTTTTGCATGAACGGCAATGTGGCAATCGAAGCGATAGCATATGATCTTCCCTTTCATCGAATCTCTTCAGAATTTATTGAAGAGCAAGTCTCCGCCACCATGGCCCGGCTGAAAATCCCTCCTGGGCAGCTGATTGGTTTGACCGGTATCCGTGAACGCAGATTCTGGCCCCCTGGGGTAATGCCAAGCGATGTTGCAACCAGGGCTGCACGAAAAGTGATTGAGATGGCATCCATTGATCCGGACAAGATCGGATGTCTGATCAGCACTTCCGTCTGCAAAGATTATGTTGAACCATCTGTCGCCGCACTGGTGCATGGTAATCTGGGTCTTTCATCCACATGTTTGAATTTTGACATCAGTAACGCATGTCTGGGATTCATCACCGGAATGAATAATGTCATTATGATGATTGAAACCGGTATGATTCAATATGGAATCGTAGTGGCCGGAGAAGGTTCCCGTGAACCCGTAGAAGCAACCATACGGCGTCTTCAATCACCGGAAACGACTGTACGGGATTTTTTCAACAACTTTGCCACATTGACGCTGGGCTCCGGTGCGGCTGCCATTTTACTATGTCATAAAGAGATTTCACACACAAACCACATCATCAACGGATCTGTGAGTCTGGCTGCGACAGAACATTGCAGACTGTGTTTAGGGCAAAAAGACCAGATGATTGCGGATGCCGCAAATGTTATGATCCATGGTGTTGAACTGGCTTACCAAACCTGGAGACTGGCTGAAAAAACAATTGAAAATTGGAATGACCAATCCATCCATCACTACATTCCCCATCAGGTCAGCCTCCGGAATATGGAATCATTAACCAAAAAACTGAAAATCACACCGGAAAAAGCCCATCTGAATTTTCAAAAACTTGGAAATATCGGGCCCGCAGCCATTCCCATCACGCTGGGTATTGCTGAAGAAGAAAAGCGACTGATGCCGGGTGATCATATTGCTCTTATGGGAATCGGAAGCGGACTAAACTGTACGATGATGAGTGTTACGTGGTGAGATAATGAAATCAAGCGACATTACGTTTCCGTTTGCCATTTTGAAAGCTCTTTTTCTTGGGTGCAAGGGTTGCCTCACTGCACCTGGTATCCACAGCCGGATACCCAAGGAGTCCGTTAACCTCTCGAATCATCCCTTCGCTGACCTTAAGTTTCAATTCCTCCGGCAATTGTAAAACAGTTTCCGTAGAACCCGGGATCAGAAGGTGCAGATACCCCGAGCAGGTTCCTGGATATGCCTTCAGAATGGTATGCAATTTTTCAAGTATTGTTTTATCTGCACTTTCGAGGTCAACCGTAATATGAACGCTTGCCGTCCATGTTTCTTCTGCTTTATCCATGGGTACTACCGACTCTGCAATCAGTTTCACTCCTTTTTCATCCTTCTGGGCCTCACCCTGTATCAGAATAGGAAAATCATTGATCAGAAATTGTGACACAGACTCATACACATTTGGGAAAAATACGGCTTCCACGGCACCATGCATATCCTCCAGATTCACAAATGCCATGGGATCACCCTTTTTCGTTCGAATGATCTTACTACTGCTGATCGTTCCTCCGATACGTACCGCGGACTTATCCTTCACCTCACCGATGGTCAACGCATTTGCATTGGTGTATTTTGATATGATTTCAGAATATTGATCAAGTGGATGACCGGAGATATAAAATCCAAGCGCTTCTTTTTCCAGGTTTAACCGTTCTCTTTCTCCCCACTCATTGATATCCGGCATCTGCGGCTTGTTGATGTTCAGTGCTTTCTCTGTGCCCATATCAAATAAACTCATCTGTTTATCTGCTTTTTCCCTTTGAACGGTTTGTCCATAATCCAATGCGTCTTCTAAAGAAGCCATCATCTGAGACCGGAAATGGCCTGTTGAATCAAATGCGCCACACTTAATAAGGCTCTCTATAACCCTCTTATTCATTTTTCGCAAATCAACCCGTTCACAGAAGGCAAACAGGGAAGAGAAAGGCCCTTTTTTTCTTCTCTCCTCAATGATCGCTTCAATGGCGCCTTCTCCGACATTTTTCACGGCCACCAATCCAAAACGGATTTTGGAATCCAAAACCGTGAATTCTACAACGCTCTCATTAATATCCGGAGGCAGCACTTCAATAGAATGACTTCGGCATTCTGCTATATATTTTACTACCCCATCTATGGAATTCATTTCGCTGGTGAGAAGGGCGGCCATAAATTCAACCGGGTAATGAGCTTTCAGATACGCAGTCTGATATGCGATCAATGCATATGCAGCACTATGGGACTTATTAAAGCCATATCCGCCAAACTTTTCCATAAGATCAAAAATCTTCTCCGCCTTATCCAGTGGCAAATTGTTGTTTTTCGCACCCTCAATAAAAAGCGCCCGGTGCTTTGCCATTAAATCGACATTTTTCTTTCCCATTGCCTTCCGCAGTTCATCCGCTTCCGCCATGCTGTAACTGGCCAGCGCTCCGGCAATTTTCATAACCTGCTCTTGATATAAAATAACTCCGTATGTTTCTTTCAAGATGGGCCCAAGTTCAGGGAGCAGATACTCCACGGGTTCACGGCCGTGCTTTCGTTCTACATAATCATCCACCATTCCGGAATCCAAGGGGCCGGGACGATACAGCGCCACAAGCGCAGTAACGTCATCAAAACATTCCGGTTTTAAACGAACCAGAAGATCCTTCATTCCGGAACTTTCCAACTGAAAAACACCGGTGGTATCTCCTGAAGAAAGCAGTTTATATGTATCGGCGTCTTTGAAATCAATCTCAAGAAGATCCGGAGGTGTTTTTCCCTGTCCGCGAATCAATTGCAGCGTATTTTCAATCACTGTCAGGTTGCGAAGCCCCAGAAAATCAAATTTTACCAGCCCGATCTGTTCCACCCGTTTCATATCAAACTGGGTGACAACCTCACCTTTTTTCCCTTTATACAATGGCAGATACTCAACCAGTTTCTTATCACCGATGACGACACCTGCCGCATGGGTTGAAGCATGTCTGGGGAGGCCCTCCAATACCCTGCAGATGTTTATCAGTTTCGCGACCTTCGGATCTTTTTCTGCCAGATCCATAAGTTTTGGTTCTTGCTCCAGAGCGTTATCCAGACTGATATTCAACACATCCGGTACCATTTTGGCAATGGCATCCACCTCACTCAAGGGGATATCAAGAGCACGCCCGACATCCCGGATCACAGCACGGGTCTTCAGTTTTCCAAAGGTAATGATCTGGGCAACAAAATCTCCACCACCATAACGGTCAACAACATATTTAAAAACTTTCTCCCTCCCATTGATACAAAAGTCCACATCGATATCCGGCATACTGATCCGGGAAGGGTTCAGAAATCGTTCAAAAATCAACCCATGCTCTATGGGATCAAGATCCGTAATCGATAGCGAATAGGCCACCATACTGCCTGCTGCTGAGCCCCTGCCGGGTCCGACAGGTACGTTGTTTTCTTTTCCAAAACGGATAAAATCCGCTACAATCAGGAAATAGCTAGAGAATCCCATATCATTGATGATTTTGATCTCATAATTCAGGCGCTCATCATAGACTTCCTGATTAAAATCCGGATTCTTGGCCCTGATCTGTTTCAGTCTTTTTTCATATCCCTTCCGGACCTCCTTTTCAAACAACTCCCCTGTTGTTAATCCGGAATCTGAACTGAATTGAGGAAAATGATAGGTAGTAAAATCAAATTCGATTTCACACTGTTCAGCGATTTTAACTGTATTCTCTATGGCTCCGGGATAATGTCCCAGCGTTTTGATCATCTCTTCCTTTGACTTGAAGTATAACTGATCCGTACTGAACCGGAATCGATCTGTATCATTCAGCGTTTTTCCGGTCTGAATACACAGCAGCACATCATGCGCACTCACATCCCCCTGATCCAGGTAATGGCAGTCATTGGTCGCAACCATGGGAATCGATAATCTGCAGCTCATGTCCAGGAGCCCTTGATTGACCCGCTCCTGAATCTCGATTCCATTGTGTTGAACCTCCAAATAGAAATTACCCTCCCCAAAAACATCCAGATAAAAACGGGCTGCCTCATCTGCCTGCTCGATTTTTCCCGCCTTGATCAAACTCGGAATTTCCCCATGCAGACATGCTGAGAGAGCAATCAAACCACTGCTGTATTGTCTTAAAACTGTTTTATCAATTCTAGGTTTATAGTAAAAACCTTCAAGCTGGGCTATGGTTGTGAGTTTACAGAGATTACGATACCCTTCCTGATTTTTGGCCAGCAATACCAGGTGGGAAAGCCCCTTGTTATCGGTTGTTGTTTTGTCCGCAAGCGTTCGGGGAGCAATATAACACTCACATCCGATAATGGGTTTTATTCCAGCCTTCTTTGCTTTCTCATAAAACTCAATCGTACCAAACATGGTGCCATGATCTGTTACAGCAATGGCATCCATCCCATACTCAATCGCTCTATTAAAAAGAGGGTCCAGCCGGATCGCGCCATCCAGAAGGCTGTATTGGGTGTGAACATGCAGATGAACAAATTTTTGATCTGTCTGGGACATTGTGAAACCAGTGTTAATCAAGTCGGTAATTCGGAGCTTCTTTGGTAATAATCACATCATGAACATGGCTTTCTTTCAACCCGGCAGCGCTAATTTTCACAAATTGGGCTTTTTCCCTGAGTTCTTCGATGGTTCTGCTACCGACATACCCCATCCCTGCCTTTAATCCACCGATTAACTGTTGAATGTTGGAAGTGATTGTACCCCTGTATGGGACTCTGCCCACAATCCCCTCGGGTACAAGTTTATCATCTTCCACTTCTTCCGTCTGATAATAACGATCACGGCTCCCTTTTTTCATGGCTTCAAGAGAACCCATTCCCCGGTAAACCTTATAGCTTCTGCCCTGAAAAAATATTGTTTCACCCGGACTTTCTTCCGTTCCGGCAAACAGGCCTCCAAGCATGACACTATGGGCGCCTGCTCCGATGGCTTTGGTGATATCACCGGAAAACTTGATACCGCCGTCTGCTATTATAGGGACGCCTGTCTTGTTGGATATGGCTCTGCAATTCAGAATCGCCGTGATCTGGGGAACCCCGACACCGGCAACAATACGCGTCGTGCAGATCGAACCCGGTCCGATTCCGACTTTTACGGCATCCACCCCTGCGTTGATCAGTGCCTCAGCTCCATCTGCTGTAGCGACATTCCCTGCAACAAGCTCCATTTTTGGGAAACTGATTTTCAACTTTTTTACAGCCCGAATGACATTTTCAGAATGCCCGTGGGAAGTATCGATAACCAGGATATCTGCACCAGCCTTCAACAAAGCTTCTGCCCTGGCTTCCATATCCTCACCCACACCCACGGCTGCCCCGACCCGAAGGCGTCCCATGCTGTCTTTACATGCTTTGGGATATTTTTTTATTTTTTCAATATCTTTAATAGTGATCATCCCGGTCAACCGGCCGTTGGAATCCACAACAAGCAACTTCTCAATGCGATGTTCATGAAGCAATTTCTTGGATTCTTCAAGATCAATCCCTTCGGAAACCGTTACCAGATTATCTTTGGTCATGACTTCAGATACTTTTTTATCCAGTTTTGTCTCAAAACGAAGGTCCCGATTGGTCACAATACCTACCAGCTGATTATCTTTAATCACAGGTACACCTGAAATCCGGTATTGTTTCATCAAGGAATGTACATCCTGAATGGTCTTATCCGGATGAACCGTCACAGGATCAACTATCATACCGCTTTCCGATTTTTTAACCTGATCGACCTCACGGGCCTGATCCTCAATACTCAAATTACGATGAATAAAACCGATTCCCCCGGCCCTGGCCATGCTGATCGAGGTTCTGGATTCCGTTACGGTATCCATTGCAGCACTTACGATCGGGATATTCAGGGAAATATTTTTTGTCAGCCTGGTACTGGTATCAACATCCTTGGGCACAATGTCTGAATAGCTTGGCAGCAGGAGAACATCATCAAAAGAAAAAGCCTCTTCAGGTGGTATGATTGTCATGGGTTCCCTCCGGAAAAAATATTGAGTCTATGTTTTGGCTGCAAATTCTGTGAGGTCTTCTTTCACATCAATATGCATCTTTTTTCAACAAAATAAAGAGATAAAGGCTCTGCGTGTCCATGTGGAAGTGGAAATTGTCCAGATTGATTCGATCTCTATTAAACGTGGTGAATACCAAATGGAGACTTCTTTAGCAATAAATTATTTGGTATTCGAGCCAATTTCAAAACGATTAAAAAGCGTCACACCGGCGAATGTCAGTGCTCAGAAAAAAGCCGAAAATACGGGATAGCGCTACGGTTGCGCCTATCGGCTTGGAAAACTGCACTGCGTGTCTATTTTTCGCCGGAACTACAACAACAGACTTTTGAAATTGGCTCATTCTTGAAGGAAAATAAAATTCAAGATTTGACAATCGGAATACCGCTTTTATTTTCCGGTAACCTGTAGTAATATTTTAACCATGCTGATAAAAATAAATCCAATCAACCCACAGGAACGGTTAATCCTTCAGGTGATAGAATGCTTAAAGCGAGGCGGAATTATTGCATATCCGACCGACACCTATTATGGTATCGGGTGTGATATCCTGAATAAAAAAGCAATTGAAAAGATTTATTCCCTCAAACAACGGGATCGTGACAAACCTTTCAGTTTTATCTGTTCCAGTCTAAAAAATATCAGTCAATATGCCAAGGTAACAAATTATACCTATAAAACCATGAAGCGCCTATTACCCGGGCCTTACACATTTGTTCTTGAAGGTTCCCGGATGGTGCCCAAAATCATGCTGACCAAACGGAAAACAGCCGGTATCCGGGTCCCTGACAACCGGATCTGTATTGCTCTGGTAGAGACCCTTGGAAATTCAATTATTTCTACAAGTGCGACCAAACCGGATGGAACCATATTTGATGATCCTTCATTGATCCATGACTTTTTCGGGAAACGGCTTGATATGGTTATTGATGGTGGTCCGGTGGAAGGCAAACCATCCAGTGTGATCCGGCTCATTGATGATACGCCTGAAATCATCCGCAGAGGTCAGGGCGATGTCAGTATTTTTGAATAATACAATGAGTTCCATTACCTTCCGGCAGGGGGCTGAAATAAATATCCGGCTGTCATGTGGGATCTGAATGTATTTTCAAACAATTGATTAACCGATGATTTCATGAATTGTTTCAGAATGTCCATCCCCTCTTCTTCCGGGTATATCCTGGATATTTTACCTTTGATCCCTCCAAGTCGCCCTGCCCATTCAATTGCATCCTCAAGATTCCCGATACGGTCAATCAAACCCAGTTCTTTGGCTTCCTCACCCGTGAATATCCGGCCATCTGCCATAGATTTCATTTTTTGATAGTCCATGGATCTTCCCTTGGATGCATCCTTGATAAACTGCTGATGGATCTGATTCACAAAATCCTGCAATATCTTTTTTTCCGGTTCGGTCATCTCTCTTACCGGGGATCCCATGTCCTTAAACTCACCGCTTTTGATCACAATCGGGACAAGTCCGATTTTCTGGAAAATTTCCTGAAAATTGGTATACCCCATAATGACACCAATACTCCCGGTAATTGTACCGGGATTTGCCATAATCCCGTTCGTTCCAGCCGCGATATAGTAACCTCCGGATGCAGCTACTGCCCCCATGGAAGCGATCACTTTTTTCTGTTTTACGGTTTTTTGAATTTCATGGAATATTTCCTGAGAAGGGCCTACACCTCCTCCAGGGGAATCAATACGAAGAACAATGGCCTTAATCGATTCATCTTCACGATAATTTTTAATATTTTCAATGACGGTTTTTGAATCGATAATAACACCGTTGATTTCGATAATGCCTACCTTATCACCTGAAACAAATCCACTCCCTCTGCCTCCGGATTTGACAACCCATGAAATCAAGATAATAAAACTGAAAACGGCAATAGACATGACCATCAGAAAAAAAAGGTAAGGATGTCTGCGAGAAAACATAATGATTCAATCCCTCCTGTCAGCTTTTAAAAATAATGGCTGACACGCGTGATTCCTCCATAATAAAAGCGAGAGGTTGCTTATTCGTTCCAAGATAAAAAAGGCGCCGGGATGAAAACTCCCGGCGCCTAACGAGTTCAACAAAGATACCGCTTATTCAGAAAATTACTCTTTTGTATTTTCCTTTTCAGAGGTCTCAGATACCTGGCCGGATGTCTTGCCGGATGATTTTCGAGCTGTTTCTTTCTCTGCGCTATCACCCAGCTTTTCATGGAGGCTTTCACTCAGAATCTCACCAAAAGAAGAGGTCGCCGGTTTCATATTGGATACATAGTCCTTAAGCAAACTTTCTTCATCATCAAACTCAAGCCGTTTAATGGAAAGACCAATTCTTCGTTCATCCGTATTTACATTCATCACCTTGGCTGTCAATGATTCACCGACATTATACTGCCCAACCGGGGTTTTGATTTTTTCTTTACTGATTTCAGAAACATGAACCAGGCCTTCAATTCCTTCCTCCAGCTCGACAAAAATCCCGAAATCGGTGACATTGGTGACAATACCACTGATTTCCTTTCCGACTTCATACCGCTCTTTCACCGTTTTCCATGGATCCGGCTGTAACTGCTTGATACCCAGCGAAAACCGTTCGCTTCCTTTATCGATATCCAGAACAATCGCTTGAACCACATCCCCTTTTTTATACACCTCAGATGGATGTTTGATCCGTTTGGTCCATGAGATATCAGAGATATGAACCAATCCGTCAATATCATCATCAATTCCGATAAACAATCCGAAATCCGTGATGTTTTTTATCTTTCCTTCAATGGTTGTTCCAATGGGATATTTTTCACTGATGACTTCCCATGGGTTTGGAGCAATCTGCTTCATGCCCAGAGAAATCCTTCTGTTTTCAGGCCGGATGTCCAATACCATTGCTTCAATTGTATCGCCCGCATTCACAACCTTGGATGGATGTCTGATTTTCCGGGTCCAGGACATTTCCGAAACATGGATCAAACCTTCAACGCCCTCTTCCAATTCTACAAATGCACCATAGTCTGTTAAGCTTACAACTGTCCCGGTGACCCGTGATCCGACGGAGTATTTTTGAGATGCAATTGTCCAGGGATCCGGAGCAAGTTGTTTCATGCCCAGGGAGACCCGTTCTTTCTGAAGATCGAAAGAGAGAACTTTTACATCGATTTCATCACCAACCGTAAAAAGTTCGGAAGGATGCTTTACACGGCCCCAAGAAATATCGGTGATATGAAGAAGACCATCAACACCACCCAAATCCACGAAGACTCCATATTCGGTGATATTCTTCACCGTGCCTTTCATGACCTGCCCCTCGGTAATGGAGGAAAGCGTCGTGCTTCTCTTGGATTCCCGTTCTGATTCCAGTATTGCCCTTCTTGAGAGAACAATGTTGCTGCGTTTACGATTATATTTTAGTATCTTGAATGATAAGGTCTGACCGACCATTTCATCCAGATTCCGTATCGGTCTTAAGTCAGCCTGTGATCCAGGAAGAAATGCCTGCAGCCCGACATCAACAGAAAAGCCGCCTTTTACGCGACTGACAATAACCCCTTCAACCGTTCCATCATTATCATAGGTTTCACGAATCGCTTCCCAAACCTTAACTTTAGCGGCCTTTTCTTTGGACAGGACAACACGTTCCTCTTCCTCATCCCAGAATTCAACCATCACATCAACTTCGTCATTGATGTTGGCTATTATCTCACCGTTTTCATCTTTAAATTCATGAATTCTGATCTGTCCTTCAGACTTATAACCAATGTCAACCAGAACATAATCTTTATCCACGGCAATAATCCTGCCTTTAACAACCTCGCCCTCTGCGAATCGCTTGAAACTCTCTTCATACAAACTCATCAGCTTTTCCATGCTCTCTTCCTGCATGGCATTTGACTGATCTGCATCAACAGATGAATCCATTGTCGGAATTACCTTTGATTCTGTTAATTTTTTTTCGTTACCATTTTCGTTGTTTGCAATCTCTTCCATTAATAAAAATTCCCCCTTAACCGTATTTTTTTTTGTTTCAAACCCGGAGGTTGAAACAAGTCGAATCTTATACCAGAGTACATTTTAAAAAACAATGAATATTGATGAAAAGTTGAAAAAAGCCTTTTTTGGGTCAAACCTTACCCTCTTTTGTTAACGACCTTCAGCATTTTTTCAATCGCCTCATCCAGGGTTAACGCTGTGGTATCAATATGAACTGCATCATCCGCTGCTTTCAGTGGAGCAACTGCACGTGTGCTGTCATTCCTGTCTCTCCGGATAATATCTTTTTCAACCTCTTCCAGGGTTTGCGATGATAACCCTTTCATTTCATTGAACCGCCTGATTGCCCGAATATGAGGGGAGGCATCCAGAAAAAATTTTACCTCTGCCTCCGGGAAAACCACGGTTCCCATATCTCTGCCCTCAAACACCACCCTCTTCTTAAGGCCAATCTCCCGTTGCAGATCCAGAAGAAAGGATCGAACAACCGGTCTGGCAGAAACCGCCGACGCCATCATTGCCATTTCCGGAGTGCGTATCCTGTCTGTGATATCTTTTTCATTGGAAAATAGTCTCAGCTCTTTGCCCACGATTATAAATCGTAAGGATAGCTGACTGCACATCTCTTCCAGAGCCTTGTCATCATCCGAAGCGATTCCATGATGGATTGCCTCAAAAGCAACACCGCGATAAAGCGCTCCTGTATCAATATAACTATACCCCAGTCGTTCCGCCAACATTTTACTGAGTGTTGTTTTTCCAGCACCTGCCGGGCCATCGATGGTAATTAAAAAAGCTTTCTTGCTTTTCACAAAACCTTCTCCAGTGCTTTGATGAACCGTTTATTTTCAGTTTCCAGCCCAATGGTAAGGCGGATATAGTCCGGAAATCCATAGGATGTCATGGATCTGACGATAACGCCTTCCTGAAGTAAATTCTTATAAACCCGATCTGCATCTCCAACCCGGATCATCAAAAAGTTAGCCTGAGAAGGCAGGTAAGGGATTCCCATTTTTTCGAGAGCAGCATATATGGTGTCCAGTCCATCATGCACCAATGCCAGTGTTTTTTCCAGAAATTCGATATCATCAAGCGCGGCTGTTGCCGCAGATTGAGCCAAGGAATTCACATTAAAAGGCTGCCTGACCCTGTGGAGCAAACTGCTGATATCCGGATCCATAACACCGTAACCAACCCTCAACCCGGCAAGACCATATGCTTTGGAAAATGTGCGCAGGACAACAATACGTTGATCTTTTTTCAGATAGGGCAGGCTGTCAAGAGAGGAAGCATCCCTTACAAACTCAATATATGCCTCGTCCAGCACGATAATAATCCCTTCAGGTATCTTTCGGACAAAAGAACAAAAGTCTTCTTCTGTAATGATGCTTCCGGTTGGGTTGTTGGGATGGGTCAAAAAAATCATCCGTGTTTTCGGTGTCACCTTAGCTGCCATAGCCGTTAAATCGATAGAAAAAGAAGATAGCGGAACTCTAATAGAAATTGCGCCTGCAACCTGAACCATAATCTCATACATTAAAAAAGACGGTGATGGCATGATCGCTTCATCCCCGGGAACCAGGAATGCTTTGGTCAGCATTCCAATCACATCATCCGATCCATTCCCCAATACAATACTTTCCGGGGATATATGTAATTTCCGGGAAAGCTTCTGTGTAAGATAATAGCCGCCTCCTTCCGGGTATCGATTTGCTTTTTCAAGTTCCCTTTGAACCGCCGCCATTGCCTTTGGAGAAGGTCCGAGCGGATTTTCATTGGATGCGAGTTTGATCGAATCCTTGATTCCCAGCTCTCTCTCAAGCTCTTCCATGGGCTTTCCCGGCAAATAAGGCGTAATTCCGGAGATATGAATCGGAGCCTGTATTTTCATATGACTTTTCCCTTGATACAATCTGGTGAGCCAATTTCAAAAGTTTGTTATTGTAGTTCCGGCGAAAGCCGGACACGCAGTAAAGCGTAGCGCTATCAAGTATTTTCAGTTCTTTTCCGGACATCGGCTTTCGCCGGCGTGACGCTTTTAAACTGTTTTGAAATTGGCTCTGGTTATCGAATCTTCGGGCTTATATTATGTTTATCCTCATTTTTCAAATCTTTTGTTTTCCTGCAAATATATATTTGCTATGGTGACTTATCCATCCAACCTTTTTATTAGGCACAAAAATATGGCAATTGTTAAAACAGGCTTGGAAATACTGATTGAAAACCCCTTGCCGGAGTTACGAAACAGGCGACTGGGGCTGTTATGCAATCCTGCTTCCATTTCCAGTAACATCATCCATGCCGGCGATCTTTTACAGAAAGCATACCCTGGGCAACTGGCTGCCATGTATTCACCCCAACATGGTTTTTTTGCTGAAAAACAGGACAACATGATTGAATCAGACAACATGGTGGATCGCAAATCAGGTATCCCTGTCTTTAGTTTATATGGAAAAACACGAATACCCACCAAAGAGATGTTTGATCCTATTGACGTTCTGCTGATTGATCTTCAGGATGCCGGAACCCGGGTGTATACCTTTATTTATACCATGTCCTACTGCCTGGAAGCAGCCAAAACATTTCAAAAAAAGGTTATTATTCTGGACAGACCGAATCCGATCGGGGGAATACTGGTTGAAGGGAATATCCTGCATCCGGACTGCAAATCCTTTGTCGGAAGGTTTCCGATCCCTATGCGGCATGGATTGACAATCGGTGAAACCGGTTTATTTTTTAATGAATTTTTTACTATCCATTGTGATCTTGAAATCATCCGGATGAAAAATTGGAAACGGAATATGTACTTTCCGGAAACAGGCCTTCCCTGGGTACCTCCTTCCCCAAACCTTCCGACACCGATATCGGCTATGGTTTATCCAGGTCAGGTGATCTGGGAGGGAACCAATATTTCGGAAGGCCGTGGGACAACGCAGCCATTTGAAATATTTGGTGCTCCCTTTCTGAATCTTGATAAAATCAGAAGCGAGTTGCCGGAGGATGTCTTATCCGGAGTGGTTCTGAGGCCGGTTGTTTTTGAACCTACCTCCAATAAATGGTCTAATAAAAGATGTATCGGTTTTCAGATCCATATTGTAGATCCTGAAAAATTCCGGCCATACAGACTTTCTTTAGAACTGCTCAAAGCAATCATCCATCATCATGGAAAAAATTTTGAATGGAAATCCCCTCCATATGAATATGAATTCGAAAAAATGCCCATTGATTTGATTCTGGGAAACCAGCAATTACGGAAGGCGATTGAAAATAATGAGAGCCTGGAACAGGCTGAAAACTCATGGAAGAATGAAATACAAGAGTTCATATCCATAAGCAAAAAATATCATCAGTATTTATAAAATTGAAGCCCTGCAGATTCAAACTACAGGGCTTTTTAAACCAACAGGAAAACCGGTTTTGTAATGCGTGAAAGCCAATTTCAAAAGTCTGTTGTTGTCGTTCCGGCGAAAACTAAAATCCAGTATTTTCGACTCTTTTCTGGGCACGGACTTTCGCCGGTGTGGCGCATTTTAATGGTTTTGAAATTGGCTCATGAAAGTATCAATTATGAAAAAGCAGCAGGATCAACTCTCTTCTCCCGGACCGGATACATCATTGCTTCCTTCATTTTTCCAGGTATCCTTCAACTCGTCAAATCCAAGATAAAGCGCCAGACAACCACCCAGCAAAAGCATAGATGGAATAACACCAGCCAAAAGCTGCAAAAATGGTCCAAACCATATCGCAAGACCAATAATTCCAAGGACAGCTCCAATCGCACCACCAACTAATGTCTTCATAAATACCCACCCTCCTTTATAGTATATATTTTTCTCAAAATGTTTCTAAAGGCTGATTAGCCAAATGTAATTGCCGCAGAATTGTGTCGATATTTTCTTTCGCAGTCCGGAAATAATCCCAAACATAATGCAAAAGGGGTTACCACAACCTCTTCTATATAGCAAGCATAAAACTTCCTCTTTATGGTATTTCAATTTATTGTTAAATCATGAATGGTCACATATCAAATCATTTGCAAACCAATTTCTTTTCTGTTAATTTTTGACCCTATTAAAATTCACAACCATGCGCTGGATTTGAGTCATAATATTTATCTCTCTTTCTCTGGACAAAACCGATATTGATGGAAGAACATCATGCTTGATCGATTACACGATAAAACAGAAAACCCACATTCTAATGATAATATGGTGCCGGCTGATAAGCCCAATATATATTTAAGTCATTTTCCAAGAAAAATAGGCTTATTATCCTCCGCCATCCTGAGTTTCTTTCTGACCCGTACGAAAATAAACCAACCCCAGATTTCCGTCCTGAAGCAGTTGGGTCAAAAAGGCATTGTTGTTTATGCAAATAAATATAAAAGCAATTTCGACTTCCTGTTTTTTTATACACGCTATAAACAGCTTAATCTGCCTTTCCCGGAAATTGGATTTTATTATCGAATCCTGACCTGGCAGCCCATCTCCCGATTGCTGAAGGTTCTTCTTGCAAACATTCAATATTTTTTTAAAAACTTCAACCTGCCGAATCCGTTTGAAAACGGGTATTACCGGGATATTCTGCTCAATGGGAAAACCGGCTTTGTGGCATTGATCGACAAAAAAGGATTTTACCGCAGATTTGTCAAGGCAAAGACAGACCCGATCAAATATCTGATAGAAATGCAAAACGATCTGGAAAAGCCGATCTATATTGTCCCTCAACTCATTTTATATAGCAATAACCCAAGGCGAGCCGAACCAACACTGACGGATATCATTTTTGGCTCTGAAGAAAAGCCGGGAAAAATAAAACGGCTTTTTACTTTAGTAAAAAATCCAAAAAAAGTGTTTGTCGAAATCTGCGATCCCATCAATATTAAAAAGTTTTTAGACCAGGAAGATATAAAACCACTGGATATTCAGCATCAGGCATTTACATTGAGACGGCTTCTGTTGCAGAGAATCAATCGACATCGCCAGAGCATAATCGGGCCTGTCATTAAATCAAGGATGGAGCTTAAAGAAAACATACTTACCCATGACAGGCTTCAGCAATTCATTCTGAAGCACGCAGAAGAAACAGAGACACCTCTTCGGCAGGTCCAGAAAAAAGCGAGTGAGTACCTTGAAGAGATTGCTGCAGACTACAGCCAGAACTGGATTAGAATGTACGATTTGACCCTCCGGGTCATGTTCAGAATCCTGTTTGACGGCATGATTCTGGATACAGAGGGACTTGAAAAAGTAAAAAAGATGTCTCATAATGGCCCGCTCGTTCTTGTCCCCTGTCATAAAAGTCACCTGGATTATCTGATTATCTCCTGGCTCTTCCTTTACCATCAATTGCCCTGTCCGCATATTGCCGCTGGAAAAAATCTGTCTTTCTGGCCGCTTGGAACCATCTTCAGAGGCGGAGGCGCTTTTTTCCTCCGAAGGACATTCAAAGGGGAACCATTATATGCAAAAGTATTTTCAGAATATATATACAAAATTTTAGAAGAAGGATTTAACCTTGAGTTTTTTATTGAAGGCGGAAGGAGCCGTACCGGAAAACTCCTGATGCCCAAATTGGGTCTATTATCCATTATCATAGATGCTTTTAAAAAGGGAGCTTGTGAGGATTTAATCTTTGTCCCTGTCTTTATTGGTTATGACCGTGTTCTGGAAGAAAAAGCATATATCCATGAAATTGAAGGCGGTCAAAAAGAACCTGAAAGCCTGAAACAGGTGATTAAAGCACGAAAATCCCTTAAGGCAAGATATGGCAAGGTCTATGTAAACTTCAGCGATCCCATATCCTTAAAGGATTATCTGGCAAAAAACCGAATTCATCTTGAAACATTGATGAAACAGGAGCAGACCATTTTTTGCAATAAGATTGGGTTGCACTTCTTACATGCGATTAACAATATTTCCGTGGTTACACCACATGGAGTAATGGCAAGTGCGCTTCTCAATATCTCCAAAAAACGCTTTGCAAAAAATCTCCTCGTATCCTGTCTGGATACGTATATGACCCATCTTAAGGCGACCAATGCCATACTCGCAGATACCCTGAAGAAAGACACCGTCAATGCTTTCAACCAGGTACTGGATACCTTTGTGACTCGAAAATTCATTGAAAGAGCCTCCAGAGTCGAGGCGGATGAATCTTCAGAAACCGGTGAGCTGCTGAAAATCCATGAAAATAAAAGACCTAGCCTGGATTACTATAAAAACAACTGTATCATCTTCTTTATTCCGGCTGCGCTCACGGCTGCTTCGATTCTGAGCAGGGATTCCTTTCAGTTTACCGCTTCCGACCTTCTTTCTGAGTATAAATTTTTGCAAGTGCTGTTTTCCAGTGAGTTTGCATTTGATGAAAACAAACCCGCCGAACAGATGATACGAAAAACACTAAAAGCATTCATCGATGACAGCATGTTGATTCCCCATCCAACCCTTCCGGATACCTATCGTCTGACCTCATCCGGGCTTCGAAAAGTAAAATTTTTTGCCCGGTTCTTAAAAACCTTTTTTGAGTCATACCTGATTGTTCTGACCTTTTTTGCCCGGTATCCAAAGGATTCCGTGGATGCAAAAGATCAACTGAAAAAGATACAGTCCATGGGAAACCGGATGTATAAACAAAAAGAGATCGAAAGAATCGAATCGCTTTCAAAAATCAGTTACGGCAATGCGATTACTTTTTTTAATTCAATAACGCTTACCGGCCCGGAACATAATGAAAAAATAGATTTTTATATAAAACGAATTACTAACCATCTCAATCTACTTGAAGATTAAATGAAAGCACTCATCCTGGCAGCAGGTTTTGGCACCAGGCTTCTGCCGTATACCCATCATACACCCAAGCCTTTGTTTCCGGTTTCCGGAAAACCATTGCTGAACCACATCATTGAGAATCTGAAACAATCCGGTTGCACAGGGATTATTATCAATACCCATTACCTGCATGAAAAAATCGAGGCTTTTATTGAAAGTCAAGATTATGAAATCCCGGTAATCACCCGATATGAACCAACCATTTTAGGTACCGGCGGAGCGATTAAAAACACGGCTGATTTTTTTGATGCTTCTCCTTTCATGGTGATCAACAGTGATATCCTGACCGATATCAACCTGAGAGATGTCTATGAATTCCACCTGGGTCATGATCAATCTGCAACCCTTGTTCTGCATGATCATCAAGCCTACAACCATGTATCCGTGACAAGCAACGGTTCCATTATCGGATTTCATGAACAGGTAGCTCCCTGCCAGGATGGGAAATTTAAAAAACTGGCATTTACCGGAATACAGGTTCTGGATGCGGATCTCATTCCTCTTATCCGGCAACAAAACTATTTCAGCAGCATTGATTTATATCAGCACATGATTTCCAACAACCAGCTGCCCAAGGCATTGATCGTAAAAGATCATTTCTGGACAGATATCGGAACACCGGAATCATACCTGGATACCGTATACCGCTTTTCAGCACCCCAGGTGTTTGAAAAGGCTTTTTCCCTCTCTTCAACAGGAATGATTTCCAAAAATAAACTCAAAGGAGATGGTTCAGACCGTCAATGGTATCGTCTGACCACAGAGAATCGATCCCTGATTCTCGTAAGTCATGGTATCCGGGAACAGATCGATACATGTGAAGCGGATTCATTTATCCGGATCGGACAGCACCTGCAAGAAAAAAAAATACCGGTACCGGCAATTTATGGCTATAATGCTTTTTCCGGCCTGGTCTTTCTGGAAGATCTGGGAGATACCCATCTTGTGGATGTTGTGAAACAGTTGAGACATCAAAAGGATCGCTTGGCGGTTTATCAGGAAGTCATCCGGTTGCTGATCCATATGTCGCAGAATGGAAAAACCGGTTTCCTGCCATCCATGACCTACCAGACCCGGGAATACTCCAAAGAACTTATCATTGAAAAAGAGTGCCGCTATTTCAGAGATGCATTTTTAAAAAACTATATGAAAATGGATTGCCCTGAGCTGCCTCTTGAAAATGATTTTTCCGATCTGGCGGATTCTGCACTCAAAAATGGAATCAACGGTTTCATGCATCGTGATTTTCAATCCCGGAACATCATGGTAAAGGATCATTCCTACTACCTAATTGACTTTCAGGGAGGCCGCATCGGCCCGTTGCAGTATGACCTGGCCTCTCTCCTGATCGACCCCTATGTTGCGCTTGACTTTGGAGAGCAGATGGAGTTGATCGATTTTTGTGCAAAAGCACTGGGAAACGGTGTAAGTATTCCCATTGACACTTTCCGAAAAAGCGTTTTTTATTGTGCACTCACCCGGAACCTCCAAATTCTCGGTGCATTTGGATATTTGAGCCTGGTGAAAGGGAAAAAATGGTTTGAACAACATATACCGTGTGCATTACGTTCTCTCTCATATTATTTACAAAAAACAGAAAAAAATGAACTTCCTGCGTTAAAAGCAGTTGCAGAAACCATTAACAATAAAAGAGGTTCCAGATGAATCGCATAAAAATCATGATCAATGGTGTTCCTGGTAAAGTTGCTTCCAGCATCCTTTTGAATGCCCGGAAAGACAACCGGTTTGAAATTCTTCCCTGGTCCCTGACCGGACCGGAGATTGCCGAGACTGTATATCCGATTCATGGCATGAAAATTAATCTACTGAAACCGGACAAGCGGAACCAGGTGATCGATTCCATCAAAAAGGAGCACGGGCGGTTTATCTCCATCGATTACACCCATCCATCCTCAATCCATGAGAATGTGGACTTTTATTGTTCCAGGGATCTGCCTTTTGTCATGGGGACGACCGGAGGGAACCGGGAACAGCTTCACGCTACCGTAGAAAAATCAAAGATTCCCGCGGTCATCGCTCCCAACATGATCAAGCAGATCGTCGGGTTTCAGGCAATGATGGAATATGCGGCCAAAACATTTCCCAACCTGTTCAAAGGGTATTCACTGGAACTTCATGAAAGTCATCAGAAAGGAAAAGCAGATACCAGCGGGACGGCCAAGGCAATGGTCCGGTATTTCAATGCACTGGGCATCCCTTTTTCCAATGAGGAAATCATTCAGGAGCGAGACCCTGAAGTTCAAAAAAACAGTTGGGGAATACCGGAGGAATATTTGACCGGCCATGCATGGCATACATACAACTTGACATCCGCAGATAACACCGTGAATTTCGTTTTCAAACACAACGTAAACGGAAGGGAGATCTACTCAGAAGGCACATTGGATGCCGTTGTATTTCTTGCAAAGCAGATAAAAAATGGTGAAAGCGGACGGGTGTTCACCATGATCGATGTGCTGAAAGGGTAAAATAAAAAGCCAGACACGCTACATTTTGCCTACAAGGGCCTTCAGTTTTATTCCAGATTCAAATGCCATGGGGAACAGACAAAAATATTTTTTTCTATCTCATAAGGCTCATCCACCGGTGCGATAATCCAGGCTGATTCAGGCTTAATGGAACTTATCAGTTCATGGAATCCCCTGGAAGGTTTTGGTGCTTTTGAAAGCTTGCACTCAAAAACCCGGCACTGCCCGGCCCGTTCCAGTACCAGATCTATTTCAGCCCCGTTGGAAGTGCGCAGAAAAGACGGCCTCCAACGATCATACTGTGAAATGATATTTTCAATGACAAAACCTTCCCAAGATGATCCTGCTACAGGATTTGCCAAGAGAAAATCATACGTTTCAATTCGAAGCAGTGTGTGAAGAATTCCGCTGTCCCGCAAATAAACTTTTGGAGATTTAATCAATCTCTTTTTTACGTTTGTTTCAAATGGCGGCAGCAGGCGAACCATATAGGTCTGTTCCAGAATGGTAAGGTATTTTTTCAGTGTGGGGATGGAGATATCAATTGCTGCTGCCAATTTATGATAATTAATCGTTTGCCCATGATAATGTGCCAGCAGCATCCATAACCGTTCAATTACCGGGATTGGAATCGTAATCCCCAGGCCGGGAATGTCGCGTTCCATGAATGTCCGGATAAAATTGAGTCGCCAGTCAAAACTGTCTGAATCATTATCGGCAAGAACACTTCCAGGGAATCCTCCCCGAAACCAAAGATCAGACCATGATGATACACCTGCAATCTCTTTGAGCAGAAAGGGTGTAAGATCCATATAAGAAATACGGCCGGCAAGAGACTCGGTGGATTGCCGGATAAGATCGCGAGAGGCAGATCCTAAAATCAAAAACCTGCCGGGTCTTCGATCTTTGTCGATTTCCGAGCGAAGCACGGAAAAAAATTCCGGCAGGAGTTGAATTTCATCAAGACAGATCAGCTTGTCGCGGTAACGATCAAAAAAAAGTTCAGGTTCTATGAGTTTATTTCGATCCACCCGATCCTGCAGATCAAGATAAACAGAAGGAATGCCCCCAAGCAGCATTTTGGCTGTTGTTGACTTACCGCATTGCCGGGGACCAAGAATGGCTACTGCAGGCGAACGGGCCAGTGCCCCATGTAATTTTCTTTCAATAAATCTTTGAATATAACCATGCATATCGATAACTTCATTTTGTTATTTACATGGATATTATCAAAAACAGGTATCCACTGTCAACCTTTCATTTAGCACCTTTCATTTATCAGGCGTCATACCAGATACCTTCTTTCAAATCAGTATTTTAGAATGGTTTTTCATCATTGCGAAAGAATAAATCAGAGAAATTTCTATCGTTTTCATTTAACGGTTTTTCAACTATCCTTTTACTCATAGCATGCAGCGAAAATACATGAAGTAGTTCACTTTCGTATTCCTACTCAGCCACCCTTTGCGGATAAAAGGCAAATATCCCATACCAGTCAAATCCTGTTTCATCAGGCCTTCTTGAGCAGCCCAATTTTCCAGTTCCGACGGCTTAACGAATTTATTGAACTGATGCGTCCCTTTTCCAACAATTTTGAGGAGGTTTTCTGCAATAAGGATGGCGAAACAATAGGCGACCCACGTTCGATTGATAGTGGAAAAGAAAATGTCATAGCAAACGCTCCTTTCATTTGGTTTTTTGCGAAACAAACCAGCCGAACTGCCCAAAAAGTTGATTTGCATCCACCATAGAAAAACCAGTGTCCTTCAGGTGTTTCATAAACTTAGTAAAATCAAAGCGATCCTGTTGTGGATGCTTCAACAAGTATCGCCAGACGGGATGGACGATAAATTTTTCAAATACCTCCTCACAATAAAAAGTTCCGTTTGGTTTTAAAACACGATGGATTTCAGCGATGGCGCTACGCCAATCCGGGACATGATGGATAATTCCAAAATCGAAAACAGCATCGTATTGATTATCTGCGGCCGTTATTTTCGTTACGTCACCTTCCCAAATATTTATCTTTTCGCCATGGGATTGTAGTTTTTTGCGAGCAAGTTTCACCATTCGGGGATCAAGATCAAATGCATCAACTTTATCCGCATTGAAATAGGTCAAAATGATCTCCGCACCGATCCCGCGGCCGCAACCCACTTCCAAAGCTATGCCGCCGGACATTTGCCCACCCATTGCCAAAAGGCGTTTTGCTTCAAATCTTCGCTGCAGCGCGGCTCTGACAGGATTGTTCATCAGCGCTTTTTCCACAAAATTCAGCTTCATATTGTTCTCTCCTCATAGTGCAGAAAATCAGCAGCCAGACAGTCGGCACTGCCCCTGAAATATTTAAAAGCTCGTTTTCCCGGAGTTAAAGCAACCCAGATTTCCCTTGAGGACGGACCGGATGTAATGACCAAGGAAGATATTCGGATTTGTCCGGCTCATGTATTTTTATCAGAATGGCTGTGATTAAATAAAAGAACCAGACACGCTACATTTTGTCTACAAGGGAGTTCAATATTTCCTCCTGATAACCGGTAACCTTCAGGAATTTTACAGCAACTCCTTTGGAAGAGGTTCTCGTTATCCTGCCCGATATCCGAAACGGAATCTGAGAATTTGGGATGGAAAACGTCAACCCGATTTCCTGTCCGGGGCTGAAGACTTCTCTGGTTTCAATAAATACGCCCCCGGCACTGATATTTTGAATAAAATCTCTGAAAAAACGATCCTGAGATGAATAGTCCACAGCAATCAGGCAAGATTTCCGGTTATAATCCCTGTTCCCCTGCTCATTCCATTGTTTCAACAGTTCCAATAGTTTAAGCTGCTTCTCTTCTGAGATATTCTTGATGATTCCGACTAGCTGTTCATAAACACTTGCTTCGCTTCCAGAGGTCGACATATCAACCGTCCTTTTTTATTTTTGGGTCCACTTCATGATTTCCCGGTTTTGTATATACCCTGTCACATCCGATCCAAGCCTTCATATTCCTTATCACTTCAAGTTATTATAAATATACTGCACCGCTGTTTAGTTAAATCATTTATCGTCTTTTAGCAACAATAAATATCTTTTTTATCCTGAATAAGATGTCATCTTCAAAATAATTACAGCCTCTTGCTCATTTCCTCTTTTCGGTAAACTCCATTTCAACCCGGCGATTCAATCGTCTCCCCTCAGGAGATTCATTGGATTCCAAAGGACTGTCGGCTCCCAATCCATAGGTTGTCATTTGCCTGGAGTCCACTCCATTTTTCATCAGAAAATCAGTTACCATTTGAGCCCTGCGTAGAGACAATGTCCTATTGTAATCGTCCAGTCCTGAGGAATCCGAATAACCAACAATTTTTATGGACAAGGAAGGATTCTGTAAAAGAATTTGAGTCACTTTTTCCAGCTCTTTTCGATCCTGTTGTGAAAATGAATTTGAATTATGTGGAAAGGGAATGATAATTTTATCCCTCAATACAGGAAGATCCGTTGCGGAGTATCCTTCCTGTGCAACTGAATTCATTTTTGCAGCCTGCTCTGTTTCAGAGGAGCTGGTGCTGGAAAACACTTCATCATCCGCAAGCAAAGCTTCTTTTTCTATCTTTTGGGGCCTGTGTATCAAAGTCTCAATATCCGATTCCTTGGGTTGTTCCATTCCAGTATCCATGGATGGATATTGTTTGTGGGGATTCATAAGCTGATTCCATTTTTGATGGATCTGATCCGGCAGGGTTGAAGAATGATAAAGGAAATATCCAACGACAATAATCAATAAAGATAATAAAATGACGCTTGTCTTTGAAACCGATCGATCCGAACGTATGTTGCAGTTCTCATGGACAAAAGGCTCATCCACTTCATTCCCCTTAAAAATAACTTCAGATTGTATTTTGGAATCCGGGATCTCCCCGGATATTTTCTCTATCCGGGGGATATATTTAGGTATATGAAGATCCCCGGCACATTCCTGAATAATTTTTTGATCAATTTTTCTTTTTTCCTTCACAAAACCGGTCAATAGCGCATGGTCACACAGGATATTCACCATTCTCGGAAATCCGCCGGAATATTTCATGATCTCCTGAATCGCATCTCTGGAAAAAATCATCTCTTCAGTGCCGGCCACCTTCAGCCGATGGGCGATATAGGAATGGATCTCTTCCTGATTCAATGTGCCCACCTGATAGTTTAAAGTAATCCGCTGGCGCAATGCACGATTTCGATCTTCCCATAAAAGGCCATTGAATTCTTCCTGCCCGACAAAAAAAATATTGATTAACTTGGTACTCTGTTTTTCAATGTTCGAAAGGACTCTGATCTCTTCAAGAAGATCATGTTTGAGCCGCTGTGCTTCATCAATAATCAACAGCACCTTTTTCCCGTTCTGATAAGCCTTATTTAAAAACCCCTTTAAATAAAACAAAAACTCACCTTTGCTTTGGAACCATGTATCCGCGCCAAAAGCAGATGCAATGTAATTGAAAAAATCAAGTATGGTCAGATCAGGGTCAGGAACGGTTGCAACAATCACATCCGATTCCATGCTGTTGACCAGTGCATTGATCAGTGTTGTCTTTCCGGTACCCACATCCCCGGTAAGCAACAAAAACCCTTTGTTGTCCAGAATGCCGTATTTTAAAACTGCAAAAGCCTCTTTATGTTTTTCTCCAAGCCACAGAAACCTTGGATCAGAACTGATCTGAAAAGGCTTACACGTTAGATGATAGTATGAAAGGTACATTATTCCCCGCTGCCGGCTTATCAATCCTGATAATACAAATCTTTTTCAGTCTTTCCGAAGGTTCTTTCAGAATGGTTTCAAGGGGCAGGCATTCCTTTTTTGGATATGATTTTAAGAAGATTTATAATCTCGTTATTTTGTCTGATGATCTCATCATATTTCAGCATCATGATCTGGTTCTGATCAATCTGTTTTTGATATTGATCATACAGCCTCTTGATCGATTTTCCGGTATACATGGTTCCCAACGCAACCTGGCCCAGTTTATAATCCGAATTCATGGAAGAGTTGGGCGGCGGTACCAGAGCTTGATATTCCTTTTCATATTGCTCAGCCATCTCATCCATAGATTCACTTAGAATAGCCGATGGACAACCCAGAACAATCGATAAAACAATTACCCAAAAAATCCTCTGTTTCTGATGCATATCTACACCTCATTTTTTTATATCGTAGAAGGCGGACGGTAAATAAACTTCCAGTCTGAATATTTCTCCTTGTTCTGAAATGATTCATTTTCCAAAGAAAAATTGCCGATTTTTATGGGTCTGCCTTTACTTGTGCTGTAAACCCCGATAAGTCTTCCGTTTCTACCAAAGATCATCCCCCACTTCCCATCCTTGGAAAAGGGGTCCGCGTACAATTTCCGAAGATGCCTCTTACTACCAGGAAACCTTGGATCTTTCAGCAGATCCGCCATTCCGGATGGGTATCTGTTGTAGTCATTTGTTCCCGCATTATAGTAGGATTCTATCCCTTTCCGGATCTGGTTTCCCCGGAAAAGAAGTTCTTCCTCCAGATCTCTTTGAATCACTGTACGCCAGTATCGACTGACACCAATCAATGCGATCCCGGTGACAACCACCAGAACCAGTACAGTCATGTAGGTGAACCCCTCATGGTGTAAATAATTAGCAGACCGTTGGCCTACAGTAAAGCTCATTTCATATTTCCTGAATTTTAGACCTGTTCCGGATTCATATTGCTGCTACCATTCATTATGCGGAATTCCGTTCAACCCGACAAAATAACTCCCGCTGTGGATATCAAAAACAGCCCCCTCTTCCCCCTCTTCCGGAGGAATAATAATCCAGGTTGATGTAGAATTGGTGAATGGATCTTTCGGCAAGTCACGGATATATTTTTTTTCTTTGAGTTCTTCCAGGGTATCTGGAAATTTTCCGTGATCTGCATAATATTGATCAATGACATCCCGTATAACAAAAAGTGTATTCTGCAAAGAAGTTTCTCTGGCCCGCACAATGGCCCGCTGCATATTCGGCAGGGCGATATTGGTCAGGATTCCGATGATCGCGATAACGATCATCATTTCGATCAGCGTATATCCGGCCCTTCCGGAAAAAATTTTTAATGAATCTGCAATATGGTTTTTCATCATGCAGAAGTTCTCCTGCAGGTCTGTCCTGCGATTATCATTACCAATCTCTGTAGTTGCTCCCATCCAGTGCCTGTTTATCACTTTTCGAATACACATCATATACATCCTGGCCACCCCAGATATCACTCTGGTAATCATCGGAATAGGAACGTAGCCCCCACTCCCCATCCTCTGTCATCGGATCTCTGGGAATATGCCGTAAAAATTTCATTTTCACAGGAACCGGGCCGGAACCAACCTCTACCCCTTTCACCAGAATCTCCAGCGTTTCCGGGTATCCGCTGGATAGTGCCTGAACTTTTATCTTTTGTTCATCAACAAGCTGCTTGTATCGATCAATCGCTTTCCGAATCACCCTCAGGTTCTGTCTCAGCTCAATCTCCCTGGTGCGTTTATAGCTCATCTGCGAAAGAGGTAAAATGCCTGTTGCAAGTATGGACAGAATCGTTATTACGACAAGAAGCTCAATCAGGGTAAGACCGGCATTATGTTCACGCCTACTTCCCATGATTTATCCTTTGAAAGCCCAGTTGCGGTCTACAACATGGATATCTGAATCAAACTCCTCTCTTTTTTTATATTCATCATTCGCTGCTCTTGCAGATTTCAAATCGAAAAATTTTCCGACAAAAACGCGATAAAACGCCCCTTTGTTCGGAATTTTTGCATGCACGACAAAGCATTCATAATTCATGCTTTCCAGTTTTAGAACCCGGCTTTCCGCCTGATCTTTTCGGGCATAGGAGTTGACATGAATACTGAAAAGAACGGAATCCGGCCAGAAATATTTTTCTCCTGTGTTTTTATCTGCTTTTTTTTCAAGCATTTCACTTTCAACACTTTTCAATACCGGCTCTTCCGTCAAGATCGGTTGTTCCACAAGGACGGTTTGTGATCCACCTTTATTCGGTTGAACAACTTCAGGCATCTCATCATCTTTTTCACCCATCACCGGCTGGGATGGGATTACAACACCGGGTTCTGTTAGAAACTCATCCGAGCTTTTCTGATGGCTCTCATACGGTTCAGATGTTGAAAAATGATCTTCCTTGCCGGACCATATCTGAGTCACATTTTCTCCGGGGATCTCCTGCTGATTGATCACATACGGGGTTATGGACATCAGGATATCTGTTTTTTCACTATTCCTGTCTGTGCTTGTAAACAACCGGCCGACAATAGGAATCTCTCCAAGATAAGGAACCTTTTGAACTGCCTCTCTCTCTTCGTCCCGGATAAGCCCTCCGATGATGATGGGTTCCCCATCCCGAACCGTTAAAACGCTTTTTGCTTTCCGGGTGTTGATGGAATACTCCGGATCTTCGGGTGTGCCGACATTCTGCCCCAGGACACTGATCTCAAGCGTCAGATCCAGAACAATCTCCCCATGAAAATTAATTGTTGGATTGGCTTCCAGCTTCACACCAACATCCTGGTATTGAAAATCATAGGTGACATTTCCGGTTGTGTCGACCCTTCTGTTCGAACGGAGAGGCACTCTTTCGCCAATATGGATGCTTGATTTTTCGTTATTCCTTACCCTGACCTGTGGATTTGCAAGGGTCCGGGTATCCCCATCCTTTTTTAACAGATGCAGGATCGCCGTTGGTATGGATAGCATCATCTCTTTTTTTGAAATCTCCCCCAGGGCAAAGCCTGAAGCAACCCCCGCAAATGTTGAATCCGATTGGATGGTTTCAGCGGCTTTTCCGACCCCGAAGGTGATGGACGCTGGATTGACTTCAAGCCCGAGCTGTTTTTCTTTGGATTGGGTGGCTTCCAGGATCTCAACATTTAACAGAACCTCTGAGCTGGGCCTGTCATTGGCCTCGATTACTCTTGAAGCGATTTCCAACAGTTCTTCAGGCCCGCGCACAACCACTGCATTCAATTTCTCATTTGCTATCACATCCCTGCCCTTGAGAATCTTTCCGAGGAGTCCGACCGCTTTTTTGGCCTCCAGATGGGAGAGATAAAAAGTCCTGATTTTAAGCTCTTCATATTCTTTTATTTTTGGTGGAGTATTGGGGTAAACCAGTATGGTATTCTCATCTACCATTTTCCCTGACAATTGATTGGAATCCAGCAAGGCCTCAATAAAATCCGAATAGGATACATCCGTCATAAACAGGGTTACCTTGGTATCATTCACATCTTTATCAAAAATAAAATTGATTCCGGACAATCTTGATAATACTTCAAATACATTGATGATGGATGTTTTCTTGAATTTGAATGAAACCGGTTTCCCGGATTGATGCAAGATAGGAAATTTCTCTTTCTGTTTTTTCCCATCCTGGAGATCAGGGCTCTCCTTTTTAAATAAATCCATGGCTTCCAGGGCTCTTTTGCTGGAAGGATTCAGCGCCAGTGCTTTAATAAAAGCTTCCCGTGCCTGAAAATACTTCTGTGATTTCATAAAATTCTCTCCACGGGTGACCAGATGCTCAGCCTCCTTCTGTTTTCTTGCCTTGTCTATGATATTGCCTGCGTTGTTGCCGGACGGGTTGAAAGCGATACTGAGCTGCAATTCAGCAATCGCTTCATCAAACCGGTTTTGCTTCAGGAATGATTCCCCCCTGGCCATATGCATATTCGAAGCTTCAATCCTGGCTCTGGTAAGCTTCATCCTCAAATCAACATTGTCGGGGTCCTCTTCAAGCCGGCTCTGATAATACTGAACAGTTTGGTCCCAGTCACCTGGATTGGCAACCCCAGCGCCCTCATCCGGATTGAATGCCCTGCTGTTGCATCCGAATAGACAGGCGCCCATGACAATCAGTAAACACAAGTATTTGTGAGCTCTTATTTTCACTATGCTGCAGTTCATAATCCCACCTAAAATTCTATGGTAAAAAATCGCTGATATCAATGGTGACAGACTGCCCTTGTTTCTCAGATCTGATAATCAAGGCAGTATCTGAAATATTCTCAACCCGGTACTGCCCATCAATGACATCTCCATTCCGGACAATGAAAATATCTTTGTTCCGCTCAAGGAATATATATTTCCGGCCATTCTCTTTAAAGGAACCAAACACACTGAACTGTTCCAGCCCCTGATTCATATCGTTTTTTCCCTGCTCCTGCTGGGCCGTTGCATTCTTCTCCTCCTGAGTTTGCTGAGGAGGGACTGCTTTGGCTGGAATCGAGGAAATGGCATCCCTGGCTGCATTTTTTTCAAAAATGTTTCTGAACACACTGGCCTGCTGATGTCTGAGGTTCAGTAACGGGTCAAGCAGAAGATCGGAATCCGATGATTTTCCCGGTTCCCTATGTATCTTTTTGCTGATGACAGATGGCTTTCCCGATGTATAGGTTAAACGGCCAACGGTTTCCTGTTTATAAGGATTCATGATCCGATAAATCAATGAAACGATAAACAGCACTGAAAGTACTATCAATATTTTTTGCTTTTTATCCATATACGGAACAATCTGATCCTGAATGAAAAATGATTCCATACCCTTTCGGGTTTCAGCGGATTTCTATCGGCAGTAGGTGGCGATTTTCAATCTCATATCCACCCGATCCTTTTCCGATCCTTTTTGAAGTGAAAAATGTTCGATACAAAATAAACTGGGAGACCCGTGAATGTCCGCCAGCAAACCCTTCACGCCTTCATATGCGCCGGAAACGGATAATGCGGTTGAATACTTCCATAAAGAAAGCTCCTCTTTCCGATCCGGAGAAAACTGAATCTTTCCCGAAGTCATCCCGTTTTTATTGAAAAATGAGTTGATTTCAGTTGCCTTATCAGAAAGATCCGCCATCTCCGGAAGTGACCCCAGAAATGCCTCCAATGCCGTTTTTCGATTTTCATACCCTGTAATAAGATCCGGAACATCCGGCTTCCGGTTCCAATCTTCCCGAAGCGCCGTGTAATTTGTATTTAGTTCTCTGATTTTTTCCTGTTGATTCTGAAGTACTGTAAACTGCATGATTAAATTCACAAGAAAAACCAGAAGTACAAGAGACCAATAAATTTTATAGGCCTTAAAAATTTTGGATAACCGGTAAAAATTCATGGCATTTTTTTCATCAATGTTTTGAAAGTCTCTTCAGTATCTGTCCCAGCATTGCCGGTTCGCTGTCGGTGAATAGTTTCTCTATGGAAATTGTACTCTCAAATGTAAATCCGATACCATCTTTCATGGGATCTGCCGATTCAACAGCAAGTATAGGTTTCAGACCCAGATCCTGAATAATCGTTGTTTTGATCAGGTCCCATTCTTCAAGCCGTCTGAAAAAAAAAGTGATCTTGTGAGCTGCGTCGGCCCGTCCTTTCATGATCAACCTGTCATAATTATCTGTAAGAGAAAAAGACTCAATATAAAGTCCTTCCGGAATTTTTCTTTCCAACTGATCCAAAATACGGTTCCAGGGGAAAGCATCTCTTGCAATGATCACATTCATTGCCGCTATCTGTTTTGTTAAACGACGGATATCTTCCTGGGCAGGCTTTCCCCGTTTTTCCAGTTGTTGTTTGGTTTTCCGGGATATCATTTTCTGCATTCCGGTAATCTTCAGATCATATTCCCTGATCTGTGTCCGGCAACTGAAATATTGATACAATGTTCTGCCGGACATGCTCACTGTAAGAACGACTGCCGCAATCATCAGGGTCGTTAGCAAACGCCTGTCCAGATATTCATGCGTTGCAAGGTTGATGTTTATCTGTCTCAAAACAAACTCCGTTGCTTATGTTGAAAGACTTTGCGCTGCACCAATTGCAGAAGAAAGTGATGAAAGTCTGGTGCGCGATCCCGGATCATCCGGATCCATATCTGTTTTTATTAAATGTGCCTCTTCAATAATGGTCACATCCATATTGCTCAGGCTTTTGAAAACATCTTTCAGTTCGCGGTGAAATGCCACCTGACTGCCGACATATAATTTCTCAATCTCCCTGTCCGGATTGATGTTAAAATAATGCTGCATGGTCATATCCACGTCCTGAAAAAAATGAAGATCCGAGAATCCTTTCTTGACCCCGTGATAAAATGCCAGCCGGCCATTCTCAAAAACAAAAAAAGTAAAAAATTTTTCATAAAGCCCCAGAAAAGCGATAACTCCTTTTTCCGGAAGCATGGTCTGAAAAAAATTATATTGATTGATTCCGGCCGGCCTTATTACTATAGGCAATAGTTTTACGTTGATTAAATTTTTTTCATAGTCATTGATCACATCGAGAATCCCGGCCGTAACCAGAAGATGTCTATCCTTTTCACCCTGTTTATCAATCATATGATAGGAAATCTTCGTACTCTCCATTGGGAAATGAAGGGTTTTTTCCATCTCCCAGGCGATCATCTTTTCAACTTCCGATTTTGATTTGGGAAGTTCTTCAAATTTCTGAATTGAAATTTTAACTATCTCATTTGGAATCGAAACCCCAAGAATGGAAACCCGTTCCTGGGTCTCCGCCAGCGCCTTCCGGATGGTTTCACGAAACAACTCTTCGGAAACAATATTCTTTTCCTTATACGACAGGTTGATCACCTCTTCGGGAAAAGAAACAGTAGTGCCATGCAGCAGCCGCCATCCGCTTTTTTCCTTTTCAACCTGAGCTACCGTTATTCCGGCCTCACTGATCTCGATTCCCGTCAATATTCTATCAAATTTTCGAAAAAACATCTCTCCATCCATATCAGGAAACGGTTTCGATGAATGTCACTCTGTTGGCTTCCGCCAGAGTCGTATTGCCGTTAAATACCTCCTGTATCGCTGCTTTTCTCAGGAAAGTAGTGCCGGAAGCCAATGCCTTTTTTTTCAACTCTGCAATGGAAGAACGCGCGATAAACAACTCCCTAATCTCATCGTCCAGTTCAACCATTTCAATGATTGCTTTTCTTCCTTGAAAACCAGTGCCCTTACAGCTTCCACATCCTTTTGCATCATAAAATACATGCCCCTGACATTTTTCCGGGTTAAGCCCTGAGTCAGCCATCACTTCATTGGATAACCGGGTCTCAACCTTACAGTGGCAAAGGGTTCGAATCAAACGCTGTGCGACAATGCAATTCAGAGCCGACATCAGGTTATAGGGTTCGATACCCATATGGATAAAACGATTGATCACTTCGAATGAACTGTTGGCATGAACGGTTGTAAAAACAAGATGGCCGGTGAGAGCCGACTGAAGAGCGATCTGTGCGGTCTCCGAATCCCGGATCTCACCTACCAGAATTTTATCCGGATCATGACGCAGGATGGAACGTAATCCGCGCGCAAAGGTCAGACCGGTTTTTTCATTTACCGGTATCTGCGTAATTCCTTTCAGTTGATACTCAACCGGATCTTCAATCGTAATGATTTTTACATCCCTGCTGTTCACCTCCGACAACGCCCGATACAGTGTTGTTGTCTTTCCGCTTCCGGTAGGGCCGGTCATCAGAAACATCCCATAGGGAGCGTTAATCATCCTCCTTATTCTGAAAAGCTCTCCTTTGGGAAGATCCATTGAATCCAATCTGAACTCCCCTTTTTTGGATGCCATCGTCTCTCTGTCCAGAATTCGGATCACAGAATCCTCACCAAAAATCGTGGGCAAAATCGAAACCCTGAAATCAATGTTTCGATCTCTGACTTTCAGTTTAAACCGGCCATCCTGAGGGATTCTTTTCTCCGATATATCCAGTTCAGACATGACCTTGATCCTGGAGATAATGGAGCTCTGATATTGAATGTCCAGCGGATCGGTAGCCTGATGAAGCATCCCGTTGATTCTGTACCGGATAATCACCCCCCTGTCGGATGATTCAATATGAATATCGCTTGCTTTTTTATGGATAGCATCCAGGATCGTGGAATCTACCAGTTTCACAATGGGGCTTTCTTCAGCAGACACGCTCTCGATACTGAGTATATCTTCCCCTTTATCCGATTCCCTGACAATCGAAAGCCTCATATTATCGGAAATACTGTCGAGAACATTCCGTGAAGATTCCATTTTCTTCAATAATTCGGTAACTTTTGTTTCACTGGCAACCACCACGGATATTTTCAGATCCGTCAGCATTTCAAGTTCATCAATGGCCCGAAAAGCATGCATCGGTTCTGCAACCGCAATCACCAGTTCGTTCTCTTTTTTTTCATAAGGAACAAAATTATACTTGGCCATCAATTCAAAATGAATCAGACTTAACAATTCGGGATCATCGATATTTTTCAATTCAACGTATTTAAATGAATACTGTGCAGCCATGATCTTGGCCAGTTGCTCATGGTCAATAAATCCTTCTTCGATGCACAACTGACCTACCATCTGCTTGCTGATTGTTTTTTTCGACAATACAAAATCCAACTGCTCGGAGGTCATGAAACCCAACCGGATCGCCCAATCTCCAAATCTCATTTTCTGGAAAACATTAACAACCGTCATTTTTATTTATATCCTGACATGATCAGCCTAACCGATTGCCCCTGCAAGCTGAAAAATTGGAAGATATAAAGCCAATACAATAAACCCGATGAGCAGACCCATCAGCACCATCAAACCCGGTTCAATCGCAGAGGTAACCACGGAAAGCCGGGTATCGACCTCTGCTTCATAAAATTCAGCGATATCCTTCAAAACCTGTTCGAGTGCGCCGCTGCTTTCTCCGGCTCCAATCATACGAATCGCCAGTTTTGGAAGCGCCTGTGTTGTGGACAGGGATTCTGAAAAACTGCCTCCCTCTTTGAGAGACTTCAGAACAATATCATATTTTGATCTCAAAAACCGGTTCGTTAAAACAACGGAAGAAACCCGGACTGCCTCCAAAAGAGTGACCCCGCCACTCAGCACGGTAGACAGGGTTCTGGCCAATCTGGCGGTTAAGTAATACAGGTACATCTCACCAAAAAAGGGAAATGAGAGCGTAATCCGGTCAAGGTACAGCTCCCCGGCATCTGTTTTTTTGATATATATGGCCGTACCGATTAAGATGAATAAGCATGCAGACAAATATAAAATATTTGAGCGTATCCCTGTGCTGAAATCGATGAGTACTGCGGTGATGAACGGCAATTCCGTCCCTGCCTGAAAAAAAGTTTCTGAAATCGCCGGTACCACATAAATCAATAGAAAAAACAAAACAAATATGGAAACGATCGTTAAAATAAATGGGTATACGGAAGCGGTTATCAGTTTCTGCCGGACTTCCGATGTTTTCTTCATGTACTCTATGTATCGTGAAATCGATAATGGGATATTCCCGCTCTTTTCTCCTGCCTGAAGGGTTGCGATATAAAGGTTTGTGAATGTGTGAGAATATTTATTGAATGCCCCGGAAAGCGATTCACCTGAAAAAATATCCTCCCGGATTTCCCTCAGCAGTTTCATGAGTTCATCCGGGTCGCGTTTCTCTATAATTGCATCCAGTGCCGCGACAATCGATAGCCCTGAACGTAACAGGACAGCAAACTCCTGGTTGAAGGCGAAAAAATCTTTCTGTTTAAAACGTCTGTTTTTATTGGGATTAAACAAAAGAAAGCTTTTTCCGGAAACCTTTTTGATCTCGAGGATAAAATTTCCTTCACTTTGTAACTGGGTTTGCAGCAAATCCCTGGACTCTGCCATTGTTGTCTTTTCGACAACGCGTCCGCCAGGAACTGCTATCCTGTATCGAAAAGTCGGCATATTCCTAAGATTCCAGACCTGAATGACCTGCTGTTCCGTTGAGGATTCCCTTTTGATTGACAGAAAAAAATCAGGGTTCACACGAATCGTATTGTTTCTGTATGCTGTATGGAGATATTATGATGGAAATTGATAAGATAGTCAAGTTATTAAACCTTGTGTATCTTGTGCCGATCTATAGCTACCAGATAGAGTAAAACCAGGATACCGGAAAGAATCATCACACTGCACAAAATCTGACCAGCAGATAAATTTAAAAAAACAAATCCGATATGAGCATCCGGTTGTCTGAAAAATTCGATTAAAAAACGGATCAGGCCATATCCAATCAGGTATAATCCAATCATGGCCCCTCTGATTTGAACCCGTCTGCGGACCAGCCAAAGGCACACAAACAGAAAAATCCCTTCAAAAAAAGCTTCATACAGCTGGGATGGATGACGCCGCTCCAGAGAACCAGCACTCGGAAAATACATGCCGATGGGAGAGGTTGTGATGCGTCCGTATAACTCGCCATTGATAAAATTTCCCAATCTCCCGAATGTATATCCCAACGGTATTACCGGAACAAACAGATCCGCCATTTCAAAAAAACTCAGTTGGTTTCGTCTGGTATACAGCAAGGCAGCAATAATGATCCCGATCAGTCCGCCATGGTAAGACATACCGGTAATTCCGGTAAATCGAAAATGATCCGTAGTGTCAAACGGCAGAATAATTTCAAGCGGATGTTTCATGTAGTATGGAAGATTGTAGAACAGAACATACCCCAATCGGGCTCCGATCAGGAGTCCGAAGATCATGTTCATCATCAGATTTTCAACCTGTTCACCGGAAACATCAAAACGGTCTTCATTTTTGATTCGATACAGGACCATTCCATAAGTAATGGCAAATCCAACGATATACATCAAACCGTAATATTGAAGCTTGAATCTGCCGATCTCAAATATAACAGGGTTGATGTTTCCCGGGAGATGCTGCCAGAACTCCAGAAAGCTATGTACCATCGGCCTCACCTCTTCTCAGCACCCATTTTTCGATCATTTCAAAAACCAGTTCCCTTTTGATCGGCTTCGACAGATAATCATTCATCCCGGCTGCCAGACATCGATCCCTGTCCTTTTTCATTGCATTTGCAGTGACGGCAACAATCGGAACCGGCAATATTTTTTTTACCCTGTTGTCTTGTTCCATTCCTTCTGCCGGTTCATGAAGAACCCTGTTTTTTTTCTCCCATTCCCGAATCGCTTCGGCCGCCTCAATACCATCCATCTCCGGCATTTGAATATCCATGAGAATAATATCAAAGGAATCCGGCGAAGCCGTATACAGTTGAAAGGTTTCCCTTCCATTTGCAGCAACCTGACTGGAATATCCTGCTTTTTTCAGCATAACCTTAACCAGCTGCTGATTCACAGGATTATCTTCCGCAACCAGAATGTTCACCGACCGTTTCATATCCTCGCGTACTGAATATTGGGTCAGTATGGGCCGTTCGGAACTGCTTTCCGATGAAATCGATCTTTTATCAATGCCGAGAAGCTGTTTTGTCATCTGGAACAACCGTTCTCTCCGGATCGGTTTTGCAAGAAAACCGTTAAATCCGGCTTCTTCACATTTCTTGGCAAATCCCGGCAGAGAAATCGATAAAGCAAGCAACGGCATTTGGGATACGGAACCTGTCTCCTGCCGGATTCTTTTTGCCAGCTTGAAACCGTCGGAAGCAGCTTTTTCAATATCGATGATACAGATATCAAATGGAACCTTTTCCTGATATGCCTTTAAAATAGCGGGGATTGCATCTTCAATCCGGTCAACCGCTTCCACCGCCATTTTCTGTAATGTCAGTGCCTGACTCAAAATTCCATGATCTTCAAAGCCGGTTCCAACCAGTAATAGTTTTTTACCTGCCAGCTCCACAGGCGTTGCCTTTTTGGTTTCACCCTCTGATGCCGGCTGCATAACGGCTGTAAAATAGAAACAACTCCCTTTTCCGGGTGTGCTTTCAACGCGAATCTCTCCTCCCATCAACTCGGCAATCTTTCTGCATATGGAAAGACCAAGACCGGTCCCCCCATATTTTCGAGCTACGGAGCCTCTTGCCTGCTGAAAAGGATCAAAAATTCTCTCCACCTCGTTTTCCGGAATCCCGATACCCGTATCCCGGATCGAAGCAAGAATTTTGATCTGATCGTCCTGTTTCTCTTCAACATCAAAAGAGAGTTCAATCGTTCCGATTTTGGTAAACTTGGTCGCATTCCCCATTAGATTCAGGAGCACCTGGCGCAACCGGAAAGGATCGCCCTTTAACTTGGAGGGTACCCGTGACCCGACTTTGCAGAAGATTTGAACGGGTTTATCCTGAATTCTGGGTCTGACCAGTTCGCAGACATCATGGCATAACATCTCCGGATCAAAATCAATATTCTCCAGTGTCATCTTACCGGCTTCGATTTTTGATGCATCCAGAATGTCGTTGATCAGGGCAAGAAGAGCCTCGCTGCTTACCTTGATTGTCCGCATATAGTTGTGTTGTTCATCATCCAGATCGGTTTCAAGAAGGATATCCGTAAAACCGATGATTCCATTCAAGGGTGTCCGGATTTCATGGCTCATACTTGCAAGAAAACTGCTTTTTGCAGCCGAAGCCAGTTCGGCCTTTTCCGCCATTTCATTCGCATGGATGATGGTTGACTTCAACTGCTGGTTGACATTCTTCAGTTCCTGTAAAACTCTTTTTTCGCGTTCAATCCGCTCAATCCTTGCAGAGAGTTCCGCCAGTTCAAAGGGCTTGGTCATATAGTCCGATGCCCCTTCCCGGATAATTTCATGATAAGAAAGCTCGGAAGTAAAACCGGTCATGAGTATGAATTCAAGTTCCGGTAAAACAGCGCGGGCCTTTTTCATAAGTGCGATTCCATTCATTTCAGGCATAAAAATATCGGAAACAACCAGATGAATCTCTTTGGTTTCAATCTGTTTCAGTGCATCGGATGGAGTTTCGGCAGTATGGCATTGAAACCCTTTTTTCTGTAAATAGTACTTCAGGTTTTCCAGAAACAGCTCTTCATCATCCACCACCAGAATCGATTTTATGATCACTTCCGTCATAGATAGGCCATTCAAGTTTTACCCTTTAACCCGCTCACTGTATTCACCGGTTCGGGTATCGATACGAATGAGCTCCCCTTCTTCTACAAATGGAGGAACCTGCAGGACATAACCCGTCTCCAGGGTTGCCGGCTTTGTGCTTCCTGAAGCTGTATCACCCTTTGCCCAGGGATCTGACTTTACAATCCGAAGATCAATAAAATTCGGCAGAGTAATTCCAATGGCCTTTCCATCGAAAAAAAGAACCTGACAAAGGATATTTTCCTTCAGCAGATCCTTGGCCTCTCCCACCTGATCCGCAGTTAAAAACTCCTGATTGTAAGTAGATGTGTTCATGAAACAATATGAATCCCCATCAAAATACAGATATTCCATCTCAAACTGTTCAAGGTTGGCCTCATTAAACTTCTCTCCGGATCGGAACGTTCTGTCAAACTGTGAACCATTCACCATATTTTTCAGGCGGCACTTGTATAATGCCTGCCCTTTTCCCGGTTTCACAAATTGAAACTGAGTGATCACATACGGGGCGCCATCAATCTCAATCTTTAATCCCTTTTTAAGGTCAGCACTTTCATACATTTGGATATTATCCTCCTTTTCTTTTTCACCTTTGATTCTTATTTTTTCTTTTCCAGACTGCGTATTGCACCGACGAATTCCCGGACACGATCAACATCTTTTCTGAAACGAATGGGTTTGCCGCTTCTGTCCATCATATTGGTGCCTGTACAACTGTCAACCCCTGCAGGTGCAACCTGAGTAATCCCCTGAATAACATTTTCAGGAAAGAGCCCACCGGCTAAAATTACGGGTATCCTGCTTCTTTTCACAAGATCCCTTGCAATCCCCCAATCACAGGTTCGTCCGGTGATACCGACAAATCCCTCCACAGGCTGCGGTTTCCCTTCATGGTGAGCACCAACAAGAAGGGTATCGGTTAAAAAATAATCGCTTACCGGTTCAAACAGGCTTGCCATCTCCCACATTGAAAAAGCATTCCCTCTCCCGGGCTCGGGAATTGGAATCGATCTCATGATCTTGATGGAGAAGAATCTTTCCCTTACCTGCTGCTGAAGATCGATCAGGTACTGAAGCGCATCCGAAGCATGATCTATACCGCAAAGATTTTCACAGAAATGAACAATATCCGGTTGATAATAGTCAAGTGCCCTGAAAACAGAATCCCTTTTATTGAATAACGGAATCAAGCTGCTTTTTGAAGGGGAATCACCGATTATCCGTATTGTATCATAAATCGACGGCTTTTTCCATTCTTCTTCGGATAGAATCACACTGCCGATATGATCCACCCCCACCTCAATCATCTTTTCCGCTTCATCCGGCTCCTGAATCTCGTAAATCTGTATAATCATTTTCTTTCCCAAGATGAATTGACATTTCCAGCCGGATCTATCATATTCAATATCAATTAGCAATTTTTTACTTAACAGGTTAAATCCGCTCCGGATACAAAACAACTTGATTTTTTACCGTATTAAAGGTATTTCGCTTTTCAAATTTCAATTTGAAAGGATGAATATGATACTGATCGTTGATTTTGGTTCTCAGTTCAATCAACTAATCGCCCGCAGAGTCAGAGAAAGCCGCATATATTGCCAGATCGCCCCCCCTGCCATTACCATACAGGATATTCAAAAGCTGAATCCCGAGGGTATTATTCTTTCCGGAGGGCCATCCAGTATCTATGAAAAAAACAGCCCAAAGGTGGATGAAAAAATATTTGATTTAAACATCCCGATTCTTGGAATCTGTTACGGAATGCAATTCATGATTCACACCATGGGAGGGGATGTAAAACGAGCGGAAAAAAGAGAATACGGTTTTGCTGAATTACGGATCAAAAAACAGGAAGGGCTTTTTACATCGGTTGATTCCAAAACATCCTGCTGGATGAGTCATGGAGATTCCATCAAAAGCATTCCCAAAGGATTTTCCATTACCGCATCAACTGAAAACACCCCCATTGCTGCTGTTGAAAACAGGAAAAAACGTTTTTTCGGTCTCCAGTTTCATCCTGAAGTACACCATACCCCCAAAGGGAAAAAAATATTGCAAAATTTTCTGGTGGACATCTGCAAATGCAAGCAGACCTGGACAATGAAAAATTTTGCCCGGAATGCGATTTCGGAGATTCAGGAAACCGTGGGAGACAAAAAGGTGATCCTGGGCCTGAGCGGCGGGGTGGATTCCTCTGTCACGGCTCTGCTCCTTCATCAGGCCATCGGAAAAAACCTGACCTGCATCTTTGTGGACAATGGCCTTCTGAGAAAAAATGAGGCGGAAAAACTGAAAAAGACATTTGGTCAGCACCTGAAAATGAACATCCGGTTTGTCAATGCAGGTGGGAAATTCCTGAAAGCCCTGGCCAAAGTCGCAGATCCGGAAAAAAAACGGAAAATCATCGGTAAAGTCTTCATGGATGTGTTTGAAGCAGAGGCCAAAAAAATTCAGGATGCGGAATTCCTTGCCCAGGGAACACTCTATCCGGATATCATAGAGTCACAATCCGCTTTTGGCGGGCCGACCTCTGTCATCAAATCACACCACAATGTCGGCGGTCTGCCGGAAAAAATGAAATTAAAACTGGTCGAACCCCTTAAATTCCTGTTCAAGGATGAAGTGCGTCTTCTTGGAAAAGCACTACGTCTGGAAGATGAAATGATATGGCGGCAACCATTTCCCGGCCCTGGGCTGGCCATCCGGATTATCGGTGAGATCACACCCAAACGTCTGTCCATATTAAAAGAGGTTGATGCTGCACTGCTTGAAGAGATCAGGGCAGCAGGATATTATCGAAAATTATGGCAGTCCTTTGCCGTTCTTCTGCCCTTGAAGAGTGTCGGAATCATGGGTGACCAGAGAACCTATGAAAATATTGTTGCGATCCGGGCCGTCACATCCAAAGATGCCATGACCGCTGACTGGGCAAAGCTGCCCCATAAACTATTAGGTAAGATATCGAACCGGATTATTAATGAAGTTCAGGGAGTCAACCGGGTAGTATACGATATCAGTTCAAAACCACCAAGCACAATAGAATGGGAATAATATACCATGGAAGAGAATGACTCAAAAGGATTTAAAATCAGTTTTAATGATGATGAACCCGTGCAGTCTCCTGTTATAGAAGACAGAAGAAATTTTATACCTGAAAAAAAAACCCACCAACCATTAACAGCCGTTACCATCATCACCCCGATGGTTTTTCTCGCGATTCTGGCTGTTTTTTATCTGCACTTTGACTCGAAAATCATCGGGCTCCAGAACACCGGAGCAACAAAGGTTGAAAGTCTGACCGAAACCTTTGAACTAAAGCTGAAAGATCTGACCAGCCAGACAGACCAGATCAAGGAAAGAATAGAAAAAGAGATGGAACAACTCGACAGCCGGATCCAATCCGTTTCCGGCAGCCTGGGAAAGAATAAAAATTCTCTGGATAAAACGGTCTCCGAAAAAGCAGACAAGAGCGATCTTCAAAAAACAGCAACGGATTTGAGTAACAAGATTGAAAACATGAATAATCGCCTTCAACAAATTTCATCTGATCTGAAAGCAGTTGATTCAGAAGTAAACAATCAACTGGGTTCCCTTTCCAAAAAACTGGAAAATCTTTCAGAGGAGATCAGTCAGAATTCTCAAAAAGGAATAGGCAAGGATGAACTGGAATTTGAGCTGGATCTCCAGGCAAAACGCTATAAGACAGAACTGAAACAGGCAATCGCTGCATTGGAAAAGAAACTGGCAGAGGTTCAAAAACAAGATGAGCCTGTCCAGAAGTTCAAAAAAGCGCCGAGTAAACCCGTAACAACCAAACTTCCATCCTATTCCCCTGCTACAGGTGCAAACGGCGATAAAAAGGCAGACGGGATCTCTGAAAAGGATTTGTTGGATTAGCTCTATCCGTTCGAATTGAATCCGGTGAGTTGAAGAGCCGGGTTCGATAATTTCTGATAGTCAATGAAATCGTTTGAATCTGATTTTACAGATCGGAGACATGATCTGTATATTTCTAATATGAAGAGAAATCATGATGGCATCAGGTATGACACAATGGATGGTTTTTTATTGAATCCAATAATCATAATTGTGGAATCTTGGAGTACATATCATCATATGAGGCTTGAGTTGAAAGTGTCAATTCATATTTTAATGTCCCATATCTCATATCTACCCCTGATCATGCCATGGTGACATTCAACACCTGGGAAAGGTCGGTTTCACCCCGCAGCACTTTCTGTAAACCGTCCATGGACAGAGTCCGCATTCCCTCACTTATTGCCAGCATCTTGATCTGACTGGCCAGGCCACCCTGCCGGATAACGGTCTTGACCGGCTCCGTACAGACCAGTAGTTCATGTATGGCGGTTCGCCCGCGATACCCGGTATTGTTGCACTGTTCGCACCCCCTGCTTCTGTAGAGAAAAAAATCCTCATTATATTCCACACCCAGTTCCGGAAAATATTCCGGTCCATAAAGCTGACGTATGGAATCGAACTCCGCGGCATCAGGATTCGTCTTTTGTTTGCATGACGGGCAGAGGAGCCGGACAAGCCGCTGGGCCAAGACGCCAAGGAGCGCATCCGACAAATTGATGGCATTGATATTCATATCCACCAGTCTTGTAATGGTTTCCGGAGCAGAATTGGTGTGAAGAGTAGACAGCACCAGATGTCCGGTCAGGGAAGCTTCCACGGCAATGGCCGCGGTTTCGCGGTCGCGCATCTCCCCCACCATGATGATATCCGGATCCGCTCTCAGAAAGGAACGCATGGCTTTTGCAAATGTATATGGTTCTGGCCGGATGTTCGGGTTAACCTGAACCTGTCGTAATCCAAATTGCGTAATTTCAACCGGGTCCTCGGCGGTCCAAATCTTTTTTTCTTCCGTATTCAAATGACCAAGTATGGAATGGAGGGTTGCAGTTTTGCCGGAACCGGTCGGCCCCACCACCAGAATAATTCCATACGGTTTGGAAATGATCTTTTGCAGGTTGCTGAGATTGGACGGTGAAAAATTGAGATTTTTCAGTAAAATCGGAGCTCCGGAAGGTAAAATCCGCATAACCACATCTTCATTGGCATTATAGGTGGGGGTGATCTCCACCCGGATTTCCACATCTTTTTTACCATACTGGAGTTTCATCTTCCCGGATTGCGGAATTTTATGCTCATCCACTTTCAGGCGGCACAGGATCTTGATTCGATTGACCAGGGTTCTGGTATGGCTTAGGGGTATTTCCGTATATTTATAACACACCCCGTCCTGACGGAAACGAACAATGGAGTTTTTTCGATCCGAATACGGTTCGATGTGAATATCTGAAACCTTCTGCTCAAATGCGTCCCGGATGATCTTGTTCACTGCCCTCACAATGGCTGGCGCATCTTCATTCCACAAATCTTCCATGGCTTCATCAAACCGGATTTCCTCCCCATCGGTGGTCATATCCCCGATGAGAGCGGTTATGTCTTCATCGATTCTTGATTTTCCCTTAGCCAGATCGATAAACCGCAAGATATCATTCCGCAATCCAACACAGAAACTAATTTCGGTCGCATCCATCGATCGTTTGATCTCACCGATTCTATAAGTGTCATCAGGGTCATCGATGAGAATGGTTAATGTATCCTTCGAACGATCCAGCGGGACCCAAAAATTTTTCCGCAGATAATTTTCATTCAATCCTTCCAGCAGTTCTGTCGGAATCATCATTGTAGAAGAATAGGGAATGAACTGTGTATGATAATAACTGGATAGCGATTTTCCCATGATCTCTCTGTTTACGTTGAACCGTTCTATCAGCACTGTCGTCAGGTCGCCTTCCAGCGGATGCTCATGATGCGCTCGGGCATATTCAATGGCACGGTTGATATCATCCTGACTGATAATCTGCTTTTTGAGCAACAGATCAAATTTTCCCGATTTGGGACTGATGCGGTTCTGGTTGTACAATGCTACGGCCACTGCATTTGCCACCAGGGAAATTAGTTCCACATCTGTTTTGCTGAATTTAACCCCTTTATGGGTGTTAACCAGTTCAATGACACCCTGCAGCCCGGTGTTGCGGTAATTCATCGGAACAGCCAATACCGACCGGGTTATAAATCCAGACCTTCTATCCCAAGTATCGTCAAATTTCATCCGGGGATAATCGATCAATGATTCCGGATTATATGGATCCGCCAGATTGATAGTCAGTCCCATTTTGGCGGCATATCCGGCAATGGAATCATTGGAAACCGGCAGTCGGATCTCTTCCACACCCTCCCTGATTTCCATCTTTGAGTAAAGATCACCGGAAGTATGATCATAGGCATATATCGTAACCCCTTCAGCGCGGCAAAACTCGACCACTCGTTTTCCAAGATCCAGCAGGATCTCATCGATATCCAAAGCCTGATTGAGCATCAAAGCCAGATCCAGTATCTGACGGGCTCGTTCGTTAATGGCGGTATCCGGCTCTTTTTTGGATTCCATTCAAACAACCTTTCCTCATTCATTTTTGAATTCCGTAGATATCCATCCTTATTTTTAATTATCCTCTGTTTTTTATTTTCAAAACCTTTCGGAATGAGAACAAAGGATATTTCACCCCTGGGAGATCATCATTGTTTTCCGCGCTCTAAAGAAATTTGTCTTGCAAGGTAAATTTTAGCCAAACTCTGGTAAGGTACATCCTTTTTGTTCGCCAGGGTCTTCAACTCTGCCAGCATATCCTCCGGAAGTCGAATAGAAATCGATTTTACCGATGGCTTTAGTTTAGGAAAAGCAGCTCTTTTCAAATCTTTATTATCAAAATAATCTAAAGGGGAATGAGTCGCCCAAAACTCCCTCTCCTCATCTTCATTCTTAAAGTCCGGAATCGTTTTATTCTTTTTCATTGTAAAACATCCTTTCTCTTCTATTCATATCTCTGGCAGTGATTACTCTGATCAAGTTATGCCTTTTGGTATATATTACGATAAGAAAACGCTCTGTATCTGTTTTGCCAAAAGCAGCCCACCGTTTTTCAGCTACAGAATGCTTTGGATCATCAAGGACAATTAGAGGCCTGTTAAAAAAAATCTGCTCGCATTCCCAGTTTTCGATGTTATGGTTGATGAGGTTTTTGTCTATATTCCCTCTATCCCACTGGAAACCTGAAAATTGATCAAATATCTTTTCCATGATATTTAATTGTATATGGCATAAATATACATGTCAAGTTTTTTCCAGACATCTTGGAAGTGAACAAAAAAATTTAGGGTCATGGTTGACAAATTGTACAAAGTGTTTCGGATAAGAACCAAAATCCAATTTTTACTACGGCAGGAGCGCAATGAATGATTTTATAGCGAAGTCGTTCACTGTCTGAATGAATTAGGGCTCGTTGGCAAAAAACAGCTTCAATTACTGGATGCGATTTGATTCTGATATCTTTGGCAGATTTGAGAGCGTTCCTTACATTCTACACTCCTGTTTTTTGCTTACGAGCCCTTATTCATGAGTTTGAACGACGCAGTCTTAAAATTATTCATGGAGCGGCGGTTGGTGCGCATGGTTTTGGGGTGGTTGTGAGATCATCATTGTTTTCCGCGCTCTAAAGAAATTTGTCTTGCAAGGTAAATTTTTGCCAAACTCTGATAAGGTACATCTTTTTTATTCGCCAGGGTCTTCAGCTCTGCCGGCATATCCTCTGGAAGTCGAATAGAAATCGATTTTACTGATTCAACTCAGGACAAACCCATCCTTTTTTCAATCCTTTTGATATCCTCCGGCAGATCCACTTCCGGAGAGTCATAGTCGGTGACCACTACCTTGATACGGTGCCCGTATTCCAGCGCCCGCAACTGCTCCAGCTTCTCGATCCTTTCCAGTCTTCCCTGGGGCAGCGTCCTAAACATCTCAAGGAATCGTCTTGTGTATGCATATACTCCAAGGTGTTTGTACACATCAAAAGAACTGTCTCCATCACGATCAAAGGGAATCGTTGATCGGGAAAAATAAAGCGCATAACCATTGTTATCAAAGGTTACCTTCACATCCTTGGGATTGGTGATCTCCTCCTCCTCCACAATGGCAAAGGCCAGGGTACTCATTCCCAGATCCGGCTCTGTAAAAAAGGGCTCTACTACCTCATCAATACAGCGCGGATCAATCAGGGGCTGATCGCCCTGGATATTCACGATAATATCATTGAATCCCAATCCGATTTTTTCAGCTGCTTCTGCGACCCGGTCGGTTCCGGAACGATTGCTCTCCGATGTCATAACCGCTTTGCCGCCAAACCCGGCAACCGCGTCCATGATCCTCTGATCATCGGTTGCCACAACCACTTCCGTCACTCTTCCGGCCCTCATCGCTCCTTCATACACCTTTTGGATCATTGGTTTGCCGCAGATCAAGGCCAGAGGCTTTCCCTCAAACCGGGTGGAAGCATACCGGGCAGGAATTACAACACCAATTTTCATCAGATCACTATCTCCGTTTATCCGTGTTTACCGTAATATGTTTGACCCCAAACCGGTTTTAGGTTATTGGAAGATATTACCGTTATTCAAAAAACAGGGATACAATATTAATGAACATTGACTCCTTAAAACAGCTTCTGGAACAGGTTGCCAACGGCAAAAGTCCTGTTGATCAGGCACTGGATAATCTCAGACACATTGCATTTCAGGATATCAATTTTGCACATATAGACCATCATCGATCCATGCGCAAGGGATTTCCGGAGGTGATCTTTGGCCAGGGAAAAACAGCCGGTCAGATTATCGGAATCCTGGAAAAGATGATCGCCCATGAAAAAATCATTCTGGTGACTAGAGTGGAAGCGGAAAAAGCGGAAAAAATTCTTCCGCACCTTCCGGATTGCACCTACCATGATGATGCCCGGATGATTATCCACGCAAAAACCGATCCTGTTATAACCGGGAGAGGAACCATCCTGGTGCTGTCCGCCGGCACATCCGATATCCCGGTTGCAAAAGAAGCTTTGCTCACAGCAAGATATATGGGAAATGCGGTTGAATCCATATTTGATGTTGGTGTGGCCGGCATTCACCGGCTGTTTCATTATCATGAAAAAATAAATAACGCCGCTGTCTTGATTGTGGTCGCCGGGATGGAAGGCGCTCTTCCCAGCGTGGTTGCCGGTCTGGTGGAGAGACCGGTAATTGCGGTTCCGACCAGTATTGGTTATGGGGCGAGCTTTGGCGGTGTGACTGCACTCCTCGGCATGCTGAACAGTTGCAGTTCCAATGTGGCGGTAGTCAACATTGATAATGGATTTGGCGCCGGCTATATGGCTTCAACCATCAACCGGAAATAAAAATAACCGCTAGATCCAGACACCCGGAATCCTGATTTTGCAATACCGGCAATGTTCTCCATCCAGTCCATCCTTGTTGATAAAAAAGCCTTTGCGCTCGATCAGCATCTTGCCGCACCCATGGCAGAACGTATGATTTCCCTCATGGTTCGAAATATTCCCTACATAAACATAATGGATGCCTTCTTTCATGGCCAGATTTCGAAACCGCGTTATCGTAGACACCGGAGTGGGGGGAAGCCGGTCCAGCTTGTATTTGGGGGTGAATCGAGAAAAATGGAGAGGATAATCCGGCCCCAGATTCTCAAGAATCCAGCCGCACATTCTTTTGACCATATCATCATCATCCACATATCCCGGTACAACCAGATGGGTCATTTCAAAATGGACATTATGATCATGAAGGGTCTTGAATGTGTTCAACACCGGTTCCAGCAGGCCGCCATTCAGCTTTTTGTAAATCTCATCGCTGAATGCCTTCAGATTCACATTGGCTGCCCCCAATACCTCACAAAGCTCCCGGAGCGGTTCAGGGTTCATATACCCATTGGAAATCCAGAGATTGGACAGCCCGCTTTCCTTTGCCAGCCGGGCTGTATCCATCATATACTCATAAAATACGGTAGCTTCCGAATAGGTGTATGCAATGGATAAGGATCTGGAAGATAGAGCTTCCTGTACCACCTGTTTCGGAAATAACTCGACATACCTGACTTCATGGGGTTTGGCCTGAGAGATCTCCCAGTTCTGGCAGTTCAGACATCGGAAATTACACCCGGTTGTTGCAATGGAAAATGCAGGGGTTCCGGGTTTATAATGATACAACGGCTTTTTTTCAATGGGATCGACATTCACCGCACAGGGATTTCCATAAACCAGGCTGTACAGCTTTCCCTTGGAATTGACCCGCACCCTGCAGATGCTTCGATCCCCCGGTGATAATACACACTTGTTAGGACATAACTGGCAAACGGTCTTGTTATCCAGTATTTTTGCATAATACCGGCCTTCGCATGACCATTTCCATATGGTTTCCGGAGCATCTCCCTTGAACACCTCTCCACGGATATCGGAAACAGAAGCTATCGCATCTCCATCTAAAAATGGGAAAGAACCCCAATCCGGTATGGTGCTGCAACAAAATAAAGCCCCGGAATATAAAAATTTTCGTCGATTCATATTATCCATGTTTTCTTCCCACCATGATCAGGCTGATCATTTTCAGCAGGATCAATCCCATGGCTGCGCCAATGATTCCATAATAAGGGATCAGAAACACACTGGTTATCAGTGCACCCAGAGCAGCCCCGATCAGATCGGCTGAAAACGCCCCGGCTACGGATTTTTTGACATTGTTACGCGGTTCCAGAGCCGCCGGGAACTGACAGCCACAAAGAACCGAAAACAGAAATCCTGTACAAAGATAAAACAGAACCGGCAGTTTGTCACCCCATTGGAAACAGAACGTAATAAAAACAAGCATCAGACCGATGAGCAGGATGTCTGTCCAGACCAGAACGTTTCCGGCGTTCCGGCGCAATTTCTCCCCTATCCATGCCCCGGGTAATAATCCTGCCAGAAAAATCGTGATGATCAGACCGATCTGATAATAAATATACCCAAAATAGATCTGAAAGGCGAAAACAATCATCAGCTCACACCCCATTGTCATACAACCGGTTGAAAACAGAACATACTCTTCAACATGCAGCCGGGACAGGTAGATGACAAGAACCAGGACGATACTACCCAGAAACCACAACGGAGATGTGGAAAATTTTGCAAACCATTGGGTAAACATGAGACGCATCAGCCTTGGCGAATGGTCGTAATTGATTTCCGTTTTCGGATCCATCAACCGGTTCAACTGATCTGTTCGAAAAGAGGTGACATTGCCATAAAAATACCGGCTGATATAATCGGTTGATATTCCTTTTAACTCCAGAAGAGATGGGATGTCCCGGTGAATCTTCGAATCCATGCAGATAAAAATGATCTTCTGTCCGGGCAGCAGCAGCACCTCCTTGAAATGGTCTGAAACCGTGTTGAACAATGAAGACAGCTTCTGCCGTTGCGGTTCAGCCAGGTAATTGTCATATCCGTCCATGGAAAAACTGAAAACACCATGAGGAGCCAACCTGGCTTTTGCCAGTTCGAAAAAACGGTTTGTGTAAAACCGGTTGATCTGAAAGGTATCCGGTTCCGGAAGATTCACAATAATTGCATCATATTTCTTTCGGGTTTTCATCAGATACGCTCTTCCATCTTCGTTAATGACGGAAAGGCCGCGTGTCGGTTCAAGCAGTTTATACCGGAATAAAACAGCAGAAACCTCCGGATCCAGCTCCACATAATCGATTGAGGCTGGATTGTACTTTTTCAGTTCCCTGATCATGCCGCCGGTAGCCGAGATCATCAGAACATGTTGAGGATTTTCAGCTTGAGACAGGGGATAATGAATCACCTCTTCGGCTGTTGTTTCATTCTGATTATTAAACACCGGGACACCATCTGAAAAAAGCGTAATCAGACCCTCGTCCTGATGAACCTCGATACGTCCATATCTGGATTCGCTATAGTGTACCAGGTCTCCGATACGGGGTTTCAGGGAGCCGGATTCCAGAAAAACGCTTCCGATAAGAATCGCCAGCACCCCGCTGGCAATCAAACCATAAAGGCTCCCCTTTCTGAAATTTTCTCTGAAAAATGGAGCCACAGTCAAAATAATCGGCAGTCCGGCGATACAGATGGCCTGCACCGGAGTGAGCAGATAAACCAGCAGAAATGAAAATAATGCCCCTCCGGCAACATCCCCCAGATTATCGGCAATATAAATTCGTGACGGTGGATAATCCTCCTGATCACAACGCAGCACATAAAGACTATAGGGCAAAACAAATCCCAGCAGAAGACCATATGGGGTGATGAGCAAAAAGATATACCAGAAGGTGGGATAGAATCCGACTGATGCGCCATGGATGAAAAAAAAATCCCTGAGAAACCGGATACCGAGTATGGTTATGGGAGACAAGCCGGACAGACACAGAGACAGGACGCCGAGCCGGAGGGCTGTTGCCTTACCAAAACGTGGCGTGATGAACCGGGCCAGAAGTGTCCCAAAGCCACCGATCACCAGCCAGTTGAAAAGAATAAGGGCAATGACAAACTCATTGCCCGTATACTGAACCAGAAATTCCCGAATAATATAAAGCTGCGTGACTACGGAAGAAACACCGGTAGCAATGACTACCCTGATAACCTGTTTTTCATTTTTTTTCTTCAAAATATTGAACCTGATAGATCAATACCTCAACCTTTGAAGTTTGCCAGGCATCTCCTGCAAGACCGGCTTTTAAACACAGATGGGTTAAAAACTCTTCCGGTCCGGACAACTGATCCCAGACCTGAGGCAGAAACGTTGCTCGGGCCGCTCCTTGACGGATAATCACACCATCCACCCCGGGATTCAATTTTGTGAGCAGATCAGCGCCATCCGCATATTCAACCGGAGTTGGATCTGTCAATACGCTGACTTCAATGGCAATCGAATCCAGCTCTTCCGGTTTCACAGGAGAAAACCGGTGATCATGCAAAGCAGCATTGAGTGCATTCCTCTTTACACCCTCGACAATCGATTCTGTTGCGGAAAGTGTCCCGATACACCCCCTTAGCTGACCATCCAGATGCAACGTAACGAATGTGCAGTGTTTTTCCTGTAACCGTTGATCTTTTAATATCTCTAAAACAGCTTCATCGAGTTCCGTGCTTCGTCTCACTCTCTCCTGAATCGAGTGTCTTGCAAAAGAAACAAGGGCATGCCCCTGCTTTTGAGTCAGATGTTTTGAACTTTTCGTTTTCTTCATAAATTATCTCCATAAAAAGCAATTGCAGCGTAACCAACAACCCTTTCCTTTTCCCCGGACGTATCTCCGCTGTTTGAATAATGGATCAGTTCCGGCTTCCAGTTGAATCGATTTGCAAAACGGATCACGCTGCATATAGGGATCACACCACAAGCTGCATTCTCACGAACCAGCAGCTTTTCATCTTCCAGATTGAGAATCATGTTGATGGTTTCTTTATCTCTTATTTTGGCCTGATTGTAAGGAAGATAATGCGATAAATCAGAACTCACCACAATAAGGGTTTCATTATCCAGCAAATCCTCAATATGACTTCCGATCTTTTGAAAATCCCCCCTGCCTCCCATGACCACGGGTACAAATGAAAATTTTTTCAATGAATATTGTAAAAACGGAAGCACCACCTCCAGGCAGTGTTCCAGTTGATCGGAAGCAGGCACTGCTTGAAAGAGAGCTGATCCGGCCCTCAATTTTGCAGCATCTTCGTGCAGGGATACAATCCCCAAGGGAGTTTGATATTCATCCACCGCACTGATCGCCGCATTTGAAAAACCGATCCGGTGATCCGGCCCCATGAGAATCACCCGTTTAAACTGTTTGCCTTTTAATATGACACAGGCATGGGCAGCTGTCCAGCCGGAATAAACATAGCCGGCATGAGGCATGACAACGGCCTTGAGCTTTCTGCCCGTCGGTTGCGCAATAACCGTTTTTTCTGCCTCAAGGGAAAGCCTGTTTATGGTTTCCATGAGTTCTGCCGGGGACTCCGGATAAAATTTTCCAGCCCATACCGGCTTTCGAATCTCAACGGCATTTACAACAGAAACCGAACAAAAAAACTGTAAAAAAATAATCAAGGCAGAGATGGTAATCAAGCGGATTGAGCATTGCATGAGATACCCCGATTTTGGTTCGACGTGAAAAACGGTTAATAAATACAATATGCTTTCAAATCGTGTCAAGAAAAATCAATCATCGGATTTTAAAACCGAAAGGAATGCGGATTGAGGAATCATCACCTGTCCCACCATTTTCATTCGTTTTTTACCCTTCTTCTGTTTCTCCAGGAGTTTCCTTTTTCTGGATATATCCCCTCCGTAACATTTTGCCGTTACATCTTTCCGAAAAGCGGAAATGGTTTTCCGGGAAATGATCTTTGCCCCGATTGCGCCCTGGATGGCAATTTTAAACATCTGACGCGGGATTTCTTCCTGAAGTTTATCGCAGGCAACCCGCGCCCGTTCCACGGACCTGTCCCGATGAACAAGCTGGGAAAGAGCATCTACCCTGTCTCCATTGATCAGGATATCCACTTTTACCAGGTCGGTTTCCCGGTAATCAATCAGCTCATAATCAAACGAACCATACCCCTGGGTGATGGATTTCAGTTTATCATAAAAGTCGTAAACCACCTCAGCTAAAGGAAGCTCAAAAATCATCTCCAGCCGGTTATTAGTAAGATACTGATAATTTTTATTTATTCCCCGCCGGTCCATGCAAAGGGTCATGACCGCACCCATATATCGATCCGGAATGATGATTGCCGCTTTGATAAACGGCTCGTTCGTATACGATATATTTCCCGGGTCCGGATACATGGCAGGGTTGTCGATCATTAATAGTGTCCCATCCGTTAACCCAACCTCATACCGAACCGATGGAGCCGTAATAATCAGCGAAAGGTCATATTCCCTCTCCAGACGCTCCTGAACAACCTCCAGATGAAGAAGACCCAGAAATCCACACCGGAAACCAAAGCCCAATGCAGCGGAAGAATCTTTTTCATAAATCAGAGAGGCATCATTTAATTTCAACTTCTCAAGGGCGATGGCCAGTTCCGGATATCCATCGGCTGCTACAGGATATAAGGATGAAAAAACAACGGGTTTGGATTCCTTGAAACCGGATGCGGGTTTATCGCACGGATTGTTTTTCAGGGTAACCGTATCCCCACAACGGGTATCGCTTACAGTTTTGATTCCGGCAATGATATATCCCACCTCTCCGGCGGAAAGAATCTTCCTTGGTTCGCGGACAATTCGAAATACCCCGACTTCTTCCACCTTGTATTTCGCATTGTTGGACATAAAAAGAATCGTATCCCCCGGTACAACCTTGCCTTGAAAGACCCGGATATGAACAATCGTTCCCCGGTATGCATCATAATGTGAATCAAAAATCAGTGCTTTTAATGGAGCATCCGGATCACCTTCCGGAGCAGGCAGCCGGTTGACCGCACTTTCAAGAATATCCTCAATACCGGTCCCCTCTTTGGCGGATGTCAGAATTGCGGATTCCGAATCCAACCCAAGATCCTCTTCGATCTGTTTTTTCACCCATTCAATATTGGCGGAAGGCAGATCGATCTTATTGATAACAGGTATAATTTCAAGATTATGTTCCATCGCAAGGTATAAATTGGCCAGGGTCTGCGCTTCAACCCCCTGACTGGCGTCAACCAGAAGAAAAGCCCCCTCACAGGATTTAAGTGCCCTTGAAACTTCATATGTAAAATCAACATGTCCGGGAGTATCGATCAGATTTAATGAATATGTTTTGCCATCTTTTGCCGTATAGGGTAAGCAGACGGTCTGGCTTTTGATGGTAATCCCCCGCTCCCTCTCTATGTCCATGCTATCCAGGATCTGATCCTGAAAATCACGTTCAGATACCACATTCGTCATCTGAATCAATCGATCCGACAAGGTGGATTTCCCATGGTCAATATGGGCAATAATACTAAAATTACGGATATTTTTCATTTTATCTTTCCCTTTAAAAGGGATGAATTCATACAATCGTCTTGCAATCTCATTGATCCACTTTCACATACAAATATTATGGTTTAAAAGGCGGTTGACACCCATCTGTATAACGATTATTATAGCATAATAATTAAAAATGAAAGCGCTTACTTATCAAACTGTCTAGAATTGTGTCAACCTTGAGTTTGAATGGTTTTCCAAAAAAAATAATTTCCTGTAGGAGCTACCGGTTACGACCAATATGAGTCCTCATGTCTTAATTGTTGATGATGATCCTGCAATAAGGGATTCCATGTGTGAATACCTTGAGATGGAGGGTTTCAAAACCGCCACTTTACCAAGCGGCGAAGATGCCATCGACTTTTTAAAAACAAACCGCACGGATATAGTTGTCACGGATATCATGATGCTCGGAATGAATGGACTTGAGCTAACGGATATCATTAAAAAAGAATTTGATACGGATGTTATCGTCATGACGGGGTTCAGCGGTGAGCACTCGTATGAAGAAGCCATCAGCAAGGGAGCCAGTGATTTTATTTTCAAACCGATCCGGTTTGAAGAGCTTCTTCTGAGAATGAAACGGGTATTGAAAGAACGCCAGCTCTCAAAGGAACGGGATCAGATCCTTGAAAAACTGAAGAAACTTGCCATTACAGATGGTTTGACCAAACTGTACAATTCAAGATACTTTTATAAACAACTGGATCTGGAAATTGATCGACTGAACCGTTACAATCATACGCTGTCACTTCTGCTGATCGACATTGATCATTTTAAACAATACAACGATACTTACGGCCATCTGGAGGGTGATAAAGTGCTTATCCGGATGGGGCAGATTATCAGTTCCTGTCTACGCAGGATGGATACAGCCCACCGGTATGGCGGGGAAGAATTCACCGTGATTCTGCCGGAAACAGCATGTGAAGAAGCCGCGTTTGTTGCAAACCGGATTCGAATTGCAATCGAATCGGAAGTTTTTTCACCTACTCCTGAAAAAGAAATAACCATTACGGTAAGTATTGGAGTAACCGAATACCAAACCGATGAAAGGATTTCAGCCTTTGTCCAAAGAGCAGACCAGGCCCTCTATCTGTCAAAAGATAACGGACGAAACCGTATCTCCTGCCTCCCGTGAAAATAACTGCTGCCCAGATAAAAATATGATTTCATTTTCCCTATTGAAAAACCCTTCGCCGGATCAGATTGAAAGAATCATCGCCCTTTACAGGCAGGCTGGATGGTGGAAAAATTCCTCTGATAACCCTGAACTTGTCACCCGTATCATCCATGGAAGCCATTGCTTCATGGTTGTATCCATAGAAGAAGGGATCATTGGAATGGGAAGGGCGATCAGCGATGGAGCAAGCGACGCTTACATACAGGATGTCATGGTAGACAAATCATTTCAGGGCCGGAAGATCGGTTCCAGTATTATCCGGAAACTAGTGGAACAGCTTCAAACCGACGGCCTGAAATGGATCGGGCTGATTGCGGAAAATGACTCTCAACGGTTTTATGAAAATCTTGGTTTTAAACAAATGAAAAACGCCACTCCCATGCTGAACCTATTATCATGACCTATAAACCTCTGCTACCGGAAGATTACAACCTGTATAAACCTTTTTTCAGGAATCAGAAGTTCAGGTTATGTGTCTATTCTCTGCCTTCTTTGATTGTATGGAGCAACGACATTTATCACCCGTATGCCTCCTTATGGAATGATTCCCTGATTATCTTCGTTCAGTCGGGAACCACCGAGGAGAAAAATCATATCATTCTGCCCATCTCACCGGAAAAAAATCACAATCCAAAAGAACTGCACCGGATTGCAGTTGATCATCAGTGCAGCCAGATTCGTTTTGTGACGGAAGAATATATCCAATCACACGGCCCGGAACAGATTAAGCTGTTTTTCTATATATATGAAGAATCCGAGTTTGAGGATTATATTTACCGCACCGAAGACCTTGCTGAACTGAAAGGGAACCCGTATTCCAAAAAACGAAACCTTATCAACCAGTTCGAAAGAGAGTATCTTAAACATGATCGGGTTGTGATCGAGACGATCACCCGTGATAAAGCCGAAGAATGCATTGACTTCCTTGAAAAATGGTGTGAAGAAAGAGGCTGTGATGATATCGAAAGACGGGAGGATCTTGCCTGTGAAAAATTGGCTGCATCAAATGCAATCGGCAATATCGATCAACTTGAAATGAACGGAATCCTCGTGAGGGTTGACAACATTGTCAGTGCTTTTGGAATCGCCTCCCACCTGACAGACTCCATTGGCGTCCTTCATTTTGAAAAAGCATTTTCCTCATTAAAGGGCCTGTATCAATATTTTGACCGGGAATGCGCCAGGCGGCTTTTTCAAAAGTATACCTATATCAACAAAGAGAGTGACATGGGCTTGCCCGGCCTTGCCAAGGCGAAAAAGTCCTACTATCCGGTGATGCGTGAAAAAGCATTTAAACTGGTGTTAAAATAAAAAGGTCATCGGAATGAACCCTGATCCTGAATCAGGACTTTGAGATACAGATCCCCCCGCTGACCATCCAGCATGATTTTGCCAAGCCCCTGAAGCTTCAGCAGACTGCCCTGACGGGTTCCGGCTGGAACCGATACCCGGAACATACGGTTATGAAATCCCCATGGAATATTGACCATTTTATTCGTTCCGGTCATGGACTCATAAATACTGATCGTAATAAGCCCATACATATGTGGAGAATCATCCTGGCTGACCGGATGGATAACTTGAAGTTTGTCGGTTTTCTTCCTTGTTGTAGCCTGAGTCATCCTCTCCACAGTTCCCACATTGGGGTAGGTCTTAAAAACCTTGAGCAAAACAATACCGAACAAAAAACCACCGATATGCGCCCACCATGCAATCCCTGCGGCACCGGCCTGACTTCCCGTTGCATTCACCATCTGCATGAAAAACCATATCCCCAGAAAAATAAATGCAGGAATCTCCACAAACCAGGGAATAATGATAATGGGGATGAGCGTCAGAATCCGGGATCGCGGATACAGCATGAAATAAGCTCCCATTACCCCGGCAATGGCACCGCTGGCTCCGATCGTGGGGATGTTTGAGCTCAGATTTAACACCAGATGGGACAACCCGGAAGCCAGTCCGCAGAGAAGATAAAAAATCAGATACCGTAAATGCCCTAGTCTGTCTTCAACATTATCTCCAAAAATATACAAAGACCACATATTGCCTAGCAGATGAAAAAATCCCCCATGAAGAAACATAAAGGAGAGGAGGGCAAATATTTGCTGCCCGAAGGAAAAATAGGAAGAATACTGGGATACCGTATACCGGGCGGGAACCAGACCGTAAATGTAATTGAATCGGGTAAGATCTTCTCCCTGGGTGAGTTGGATCAGAAAAACAACCACATTGATTCCGATGAGTGTATTATTCACTACCGGATGGTTTCTGGAAGGGATTGTATCTCGAATGGGAAACATTTACCGGGAATTCCTGAACAAGTGTCTGGCCATAAACATAGTATTTAATCCTGTCGCGGAAATCAGCCGGCTATGCCATTGATGGATGGACACAGGCTAAACAATCCTCATGCTGATATCTACCGAAGGTGCCGAATGGGTCAATGCCCCGGCAGAGATGATATCCACCCCTGTTCCGGCCAGCTCCTTCAAACCCTTTTTGGTCACCATTCCGGAAACTTCAACCAGGGCTTTACCATCGATCACGGCAACCGCTTCCTTTATCTGGGAGATGGCCATATTGTCCAGCATGATGACATCCGCCTTTGCATCCAGTGCTTCCCGGACTTGCGCCATATCAGACACTTCCACTTCTATTTTGATAAGGTGGGAAATCCTGCTGCGGATTGTTTCAACGGCTCTTTTTATCCCGCCACAGGCAGCAATATGGTTATCTTTTATCAATACCCCATCATACAGACCCATTCGGTGGTTGTAAGCCCCGCCCATGCGGACAGCATATTTTTCAAGGCTTCTCAAGCCGGGTGTTGTTTTCCGGGTATCCACCAGACGAACCGGCAGATCCCCGATGATGTCAACATAGGACCTCACATGGGTCGCAATCCCTGACAGCCGCTGCAAGAAATTTAAAGCTGTTCTCTCCCCTTTTAACAGGGTTCGTAAAGAACCGCTGACTTCCAGAATCGTCGTTCCTTTTTCAATCTTATCCTGATCCTGATATTGGGTATGAAATTCGATTTTCGAATCCAGATGGGAAAAAACCTCTTTGGCAACTTCGATTCCTGCAAGGATCAACCGTTCCTTGGCCAGAATGATTCCCCTGCCCTGCTTTTCATCCAGAATCAGATTATCGGTTGTGATATCTAAGGGTCCGATATCTTCCCGGAGAGCAAAATCAATGATGTCTTTGATTGCATGCATGGTATGGTCTCACTCTTGTTAGCTTTTTTGAAGCTCCTGAATCTTTTCCAGATTGATTTTAATTTTCTGTAATTTTTCCTGCAACTGATCGTTCTGTTCCTGAACCTTTTGAACAACATCCTCCGGAGCTTTGTCCATAAACCCTTTATTGCCTAATTTTTTTTGGACAGTTGCAAGTTCCTGTTCGATCTTCCCGGCCTCCTTGACAAGACGCTCTGCCTCTTTTGAAAAATCGATCACGCCTTCCAGGGATACAAAAACGACCATCTCCTCGACAAGGGAGGTTGCGGCTGACTTGGGCCGATCACCTGTTCTTGATAAATTCAGCACCTCAAGTTTTGCAAGATTACAGATCATCTCCTGATGGGTACGGATCTGCTCCTGTTTTTTTTCATCATCGGTTTGAACCGATGCTGTAAGCATCTTGGAAGGAGAGATGTTCATCTCCCCCCGAATATTCCGTATTCCGGTGATGATCCCGATAATCATCTCCATGGTGGATACGGCTTCCGGATCTTCAAACAAAGGTTTGTCTCCCCCCGGAAAATCCGCCTTCATGATGGAACCCAGGGTTCCCGGCATTTTATCCCAGATCTCTTCGGTAACAAACGGAATGAACGGATGCAGCAGGACAATCGTATCCTTCAGAACCTTCCAGAGCACGGCAATCGTAGCTGCTTTTTCCTCTTCCCCTTTTTTACCATACAGCACCGGTTTAATGGCTTCCAGATACCAGTCACAGAACTCATGCCAGACAAACTTGTAAAGCGAGGCTGCCGCATCATTGAATCGATAGTTATCCAGAGCTTCGCTTACGGAAATGGTCAATTGACCTGCTTTTGAAAGAATCCATCTGTCTGCAAGAGAAATCCTCTTTTCATCAAAAGCACCCGGCTTTTCCGTGATATGCATAAGTGAAAACCGGACAGCGTTCCAAAGCTTGTTGATAAAGTGCCTGTATCCCTCGACCCTGTTTTCGGAAAGTTTGATATCCCTTCCCATGGCTGCAAAAGCCGCCAGGGTGAACCGGAATGCATCGGTTCCGTATTTATCAATCACTTCCAGCGGATCAATGACGTTCCCCTTGGACTTGCTCATCTTCTTGCCATGCTCATCCCGGACCAGGGCGTGAACGTAAACATCTTTAAAAGGAACCTCATCCATAAAATGGATTCCCATCATCATCATCCTTGCAACCCAGAAAAACAGAATATCAAAACCGGTAATCAGAACCGATGTTGGATAGAATGTTTTCAGCAATGGGGTTTGTTCCGGCCAGCCCATGGTGGAAAACGGCCACAGGGCTGAACTGAACCAGGTATCCAGGACATCTGTTTCCCGAATCAGTTCTTTGCTGCCGCAGGAATCACAGACAACAGGATCATCCATCTCCACCATCAACTGATTGCATTGCCGGCAGGTCCAGGCGGGTATCTGGTGGCCCCACCAGATTTGCCGAGATATGCACCAATCCTTTATATTATTCATCCAGTCAAAATAGGTCTTGGCCCACGATTCCGGAATAATCCTTGTCCGGCCATCCTCAACCGCTTCAATCGCTTTTCGGGCAAGGGGTTTTGTCTTTACAAACCATTGTTTGGATAGGTTCGGTTCCACAACGGTTTTGCACCGGTAGCATTGACCCACACTATGATCATGTTTTTCAATTCGAACCAGCAGGCCCTGCTCCTTGAGCATTTCGACAACCGCTTCCCGGCAGGCAAACCGGTCAAGCCCCTCAAATTGACTGCCGGCCTCAGCCGTCATTTTCCCGTTATCATCAATCACTTTTCTGGATTCCAGCTGATGGCGCACACCAATCTCAAAATCATTGGGGTCATGGGCCGGAGTCACCTTAAGCGCACCGGTTCCAAAGGACATCTCAACATATTGGTCCTGAATGACCGGGATTGTCCGCTGGGTCAGCGGAAGCAAAACCTCTTTTCCGGGCAAATTGAAATATCTCTCATCATCCGGATGGATTGCTACAGCCGTATCCCCCAGCATGGTTTCCGGACGGGTGGTTGCAACGATCAGACCCTTTGTACTCCCCTGAAAAGGATACTGGATATGATAGAGCTGCCCTTCCTGCGCTTCATGATCCACCTCAAGGTCTGATAATGCTGTCCGGCATCTGGGACACCAGTTGATGATATAATCACCACGGTAAATCAGCCCTTCTTTGTAGAGCTGGACAAACACTTTCCGTACTGCCAGCGACAACCCCTCGTCCATGGTGAATCTTTCCCGATCCCAGTCACAGGAAGCACCCAGCCGTTTCAACTGGTTGATGATCGCACTCCCGGATTCTGCCCGCCACTCCCAGACTGCTTCGATGAATTTTTCCCTGCCAAGCTGCTGGCGGTCCATTCCCTGAGATGCCAGCTTTCGTTCAACCACATTCTGGGTCGCAATTCCGGCATGATCCGTACCCGGCATCCATAATACATTATCCCCTTTCAATCTCCGATACCGGCAAAGAATATCCTGCATGGTATTGTTGAGTGCATGCCCCATATGCAGCACTCCGGTAACATTGGGCGGCGGTATGACGATGGAAAAAGGATTATTTTTACCGGTTTCCTCCGCGAAAAACAGTTTCCGATCTTCCCAATATGCATACCACTTTTTTTCAACCTGGTGCGGCTCATAACTTTTATCAATCAAATCCGAACTCATATCCAACCCTCTGTGATACTTTTCAATCGTTTTGAAATCGGCTCCTTAAAAATTAAAAAGGGGATTATCCGCTATAATCCCCGGTCTTATTTCAGTCATACAACGAATATTTTTTTTAAAGTCCCGGACACTCCCTGGAATATGGAACCTTCTGAAGTCGGTCATCTTCTGGAAAAACATGGCTCACAATCCAGCTTACTCTTCCTGAACCTCAATATCCTCCAGAAGCGCTTTCTTGATTTTTTGAATTTCAGATGAAACTGCCTTTTCGATCATCTCCGTCAAAAGCTTATCAATCTTTTCTGAAAGCATTTCCCTGACAACTTTTTCAATTGTTTTCTCTACCTGTTCCTTTGTGATGACATCTTCTTTGAGGAACTCGTCGCTCTCTCGAATAATTTTATCTCCAGGATGCAGCTTTGATTCAAATTTAAAATCAATCGGTGCTCCCTTTGTCCTCTTGTCTGTTACCTGAACGGTTACGATTCCAGGCCGATCCAGTTTTTTCCCGCCTTCCCGTTCATCCAAAGCACCATGTTTTGAAACAGTCAGGACAGAACCAAGATCCGACCCCAGAGACTCTGAAAACTCATTTTCCAGCTCATAGTCGAACTGGGTTTGATCTTCACCCGGAATATCGATCTCTTCATCCGGTTCAAGCAGATCTTTTTCCAGATCCATTATATCCTGATCGTCGAGGATGATTATTTCACGTTTACCAGGAACAACACCATCTTCTTCCTCTTTCCGCGTCGTTTTGGATTGTTCTTCTCCATCCCCTTGCTTCATCACTTCAGCAATTTCATTCAATTCCGCAAGATCTTTCTCCAGATCATGATCGGAAAAAACAACTTCCTTGCTTTCAATCTCCTCATAACCGGAGATATCTATTACATTTCCAGCGCCTTCAGATGGTTGTATGGAAGGCATCTGTTCTTCAGCAGTCGGATGTTCTGTCGTGGATATGGCCTGGATACCGTCTGATTCAAGGGTGTCTAAAAGATCAAGCGTTTTTTCGGTTTCATCCGCATCCGCAAGATCATCCGGAATCTCTTCTTCCTCATCTATCAGGATTCTCTCTGATTCTATTGTCTCCGTCAGATCAATGGTATCTTCATATTCCTGTTCGAGTTCTTCAACTGTTTCCGACAACTCGATGATCTCTTCTTCCTCTGCGATATCTTTCAATTCGATCAGATCATCATCTTCAGTAGTTTCAAAAGAATCTTCTTTGGAAAGGGCTTCGGCAGCATCGGTTAGTTCAATGATATCCTCGTCTGATTCATCCGGCTCCAAAGCGTCTGCGAGTTCAATAATCTCGTCATCATCCTCGGAAAGGTCGAGGGAATCGGTCAGCTCAATGATATCTTCTTCATCGACTGTTTCGATCAGCTCGATAATTTCATCATTCGATTCAGAAGGCTCAATTACATCTGCCAGTTCAATGATCCCGTCATCATCAGCCAGGTCTGACAGTTCAATAATTTCGTCTTCGTCCATCGTTGAATCTTTTGTATTTTTACCGGGTTCACTCTTTTCCATTATTTCAACCCCGCTTCAATTAAATAACCGCACAAAAATACAGTCCAAATCGATCAAGCCCCTATAATTTTTGGAAAATTAACATACCCCATATCCGGTGTCAAGGCATTTACTTGTATACGAATAACAAAAAAAGGGCTTTACAAAATTCAAATTTTTGCCCAAAATGCAAAGAAATAAATTATGAACGATATGAACATATTAAAAATTTTGAGAATCAAAAATTGAGCCCGACTGTATCATGAGAAGATTTTCAGTACAACCCAAAGATATCAATGGCTCGTCCGCCGTAATTTTCGGAGATGAAGCCAACCATATTCAGAATGTCCTTCGCCTGCCTGCTGGACATGAGATCCAGTTGTTTGACGGAACAGGAACGGAATACAAGGCAAAAATCGACAGCCTGTCTTCAAATAAAATAGAGGTGACCATTCTTGAAAAAATCGAACCCCGGACCGAGTCACCGATCCAGCTGATCATTGCCCAGGCACTGTTGAAAGACAATAAGATAGATCATCTTGTCCGACAGTTGACAGAACTGGGCATGACACAATTCATACCCTATATTGCGGAACGTTCCATTGCCCGCCCGGATACCGGTCGTCTGGCGAAACGGATGGAACGTTGGGAGAAAATTGCAAAAGAATCCGTAAAGCAATGCAGACGGAGCATCATCCCTGAAATCGGCCCGGCAATGTCCTTTGAAGAGTTACTGTCTTTTGGTAAAACCTGCAATACTCGGATTCTATTCTGGGAAAACAGCAAGACGCCGATCCACATTTCAAGCAATAAACCCGATACAACGGAAAACAGAATCATACTTATATTAGGGCCGGAAGGCGGATTTTCGGATCGTGAGATTGAAAAAGTCCGGCAATCCGATTTTTCAATCGCCTCTTTAGGGCCACGCATTTTAAAAACAGAAACAGCACCCATCGCCGCCTGCACGATTATCCAGTTTCTTTTTGGTGACATGGGAAACAAATTTCTTGACAAAGCCCCAGGTATCCATTAATAACAGCACTTGTTTGTAAGCCGAGGTAGCTCAGTCGGTAGAGCAGAGGACTGAAAATCCTCGTGTCGGCGGTTCAATTCCGTCCCTCGGCACCAGCAAAAAAGGGTTTACGTTTCAAAACGTAAACCTTTTTTGTTTTTATGGCTTTCTCTCAATAAATTCTGTCAATAAATTCTTGACGTTCATCACGCTACGCGTTATCATGTGATACATGATTAGATCATTCATAAGGAGTCCCAATTATGAAAAAACTCGATCCCATAACGCCAGGCGAGCTTTTGTTGGAAGAATTTCTTAAACCAATGGGGCTTAGCCAGTATCGTTTGGCTAAAGAAATTGATGTCCCCGCCCAACGTATCAGTGAGATTGTTTCAAATAAACGTTCAATCTCAGCTGATACCGATTTGCGATTGTGCCGCTTCTTTGGTCTGTCGAACGGTTATTGGTTACGTGCTCAAGCTGCCTATGATACGGAAGTAGCTGAACGCACTCTTGGCCCATTGCTTACTAAAATCAAACCTTGGTCTGAATCCGTAGCTCAACGGCATTAAAATTCTGTGTCATAATTAAAGATATGACTCCGAGTGCTGTTTTTGTCTCCGGTCTGCATTCTTTGCTTAGAATGCTCTTTTTGACGTCAAAAACATCGCTTTAAGATCAAATATCGCCTCCTTTTTAACCCTAAATACTTTTCAGTTGGGCACTCAGCTTGGTCCGACAAGAAATCAAAATCACTCCCCATGATCTCCCCTTTTCAGACAGCAATTCGGATTTTGAATCACGACTATTACCCATAAAAGAAACAAAAATATTTTTCCGGAAAGGTTATTACCCGGTACAAATCACCTTCATGAATTGAATAATGATGAAGATGCATGATTTCAATAACTTCATCCAATAACTTCCGTTTGTTTTGTGTTGACATCATCAAAATAAAATGGTTCTGTTGTGAAACAATACATTGGCGGGGATCGGGTTCTGGTAATCGGGTATTCTCTCATGAGAAAAAGTATCCATTTTTCTGACGATTTATTGTGAAAATATCATGTATAATTATCAGGGTAAAAGTGCCTGAAAAGCCCAGGGCAAATTGACCTGGCAATCAATGAAAAAAAAACTCATCAAAAATAGTTGAAATAGGAGAAATAATGGACCCAGAAAAAATAATAAATGGAATATCGAAAGAACTCCAAACTGCACTAAAAGATATGGCAAAAGCAAAGACTCCAGAGGAAAGGCTTACATACAGCGAGATTGTAAAAAATCTTTGTGATTCACTTGGAGTTTTTTTTGGCTTAATGAGTGAAGTAGTGCCGTATGATGATGAAGAAGATTCAATTCCTTTTTAGCAGGGGACAGGGAAAGCTCTTATTTTTACATTTGGAATAAATGATTCCTATATTCTACTGCTGTCCGGAACAAAAAGTATAAAAACGAAAAAGGCGTCCCCTGCTCCACTCGGTCATTTGTACACCTGAAGAATTAATGGGAGAATAGTTATGTGGGAAGATCCAATCGTTAAAGAGGTCAGAGAAATAAGAAAGGAACTTTCGGCACGCTTCAATTTTGATGTGCACGCTATTTTTGAAGACTTGAGAAAAAGGCAGCTCTCGATAGGTTCAAAACTTATACGACATAAATCCTGCAAGAAAGCAGAAAAAGTGATTCCATCTGACAAGGACTCCGATGTGTTGCATTCCGGCAGGTGAGTGTACCTTATTATTATTGTCCGGTTTAAAAACACCGGGTCTTCTGGGGACGCGGTCTGTTGGACCCCGTCCCCTGCTCCCAATAACTATCCCAAGTGTTCAATCCGTTGTCAATCGTAAGAAAACAAAAAGCCATCGGAAAAAATTTCATAAGGAGCGATTCGTATGACGCAGACAGAATGGACCAAGCCCGCACTTCTCGAAACATCCGGCAGCTACTGGAAAACCTGCGCCCTGCATACCGGAGTCAAACTGGATCTGTTCTCGGTGATCGGAAACAGGGCTCTCGGTGCCGAAGAAATCGGAAAAAAAATCAACGGTAATGTCTATGGTGTGAGTACACTTTTACATGCCCTTTGTGCCATGGATCTTCTGGTGAAAGAAAACGATCTTTACCGGAACACACCATTTTCCCTGAAATTCCTGTCAAAGGAATCACAGGAATACACCGGATTTATCATCATGCACCATCACCATTTAATGGATTCATGGAACAGGATGTCCGAATCGGTTCTGAGCGGAAAACCCTGCCGGCAAAGAGCCTCCTCATCAACGGAGATGGAAAGGGAAAGCTTTCTCATGGGGATGTTCAACATTGCCATGGGTCTGGCTCCTTCGTTTGCCAAAGAAATCGATCTTTCCGGAAAAAAAAGATTTCTGGATTTCGGCGGAGGGCCGGGAACTTACGCCATCCATTTCTGCATGGAAAATCCAGGGATGACGGCAACCATATTCGATCTTCCCACCACGCGGGTTTTTGCGGAAAAAACGATTGCGCGTTTCGGGATGAAAGACCGCATCGATTTTGTGGACGGAAGCTACCTGGATGAAAAGGTGGATCTAAAAAAAGAATATGATGTGGCCTGGATTTCCCACAACCTCCATGGGGAAGGGCCGGATGAAGCTGAAAAAGTTCTGGGACATGCTGTTTCAGCTGTCAAACCAGGGGGAGAGATCTTTATCCATGAATTTATTCTGAATGACGACAAAACAGGCCCGCTCTTCCCTGCCCTCTTCTCCATCAATATGCTTCTGGGAACGGAAAAAGGACGTGCTTATTCAGAGCAGGAACTTACAAAGATGCTTACCAAAAATGGTGTGGTGGATATCAGACGTCTTGATGTAAAAAGCGCAATGACATCGGGTATATTGTGCGGCCGGGTTTTAGAGTGAAGGGATCGGATCATGGGGCGGATTCCCCACCGGTGTTCTGCGAAACGGAATGCTTTTTTCAAACCCGGCCCCAGATTTCACGATTGAACAGCAGGATATGGTGGGCGTTCTGGGGAAAAACGATCAACTGGCAGCATTCCGCGAATTATCCAAAAATGTTCCAACTGTTGAGCCGGCCTGAAAATGGATTGACACAGAATTGTTCTTTCCCTATACTCGTTCCCAAAAAAAGTAATTATTTCATTTTATTATAATTGAGCTGCTTCTCAAGATCGGGGTTGATGTATCCTTGAAAACACGAAAAAATAACATTCTGATTCTTGTTATCATCATCCATCTGCTGGCTGCATGTGCATCTCACGTGAAACCAATTGTTCCCATGCCGCAACAGACTGCTTCATCCAATGAAAAGCCTTTTCTGGGTATTGGCTATGCTGTAGTGGATGACCTGAAAGGGTTGCCGATACCGGATTCCATATCCAAAGGGCTGCGGATCACAAACCTTGTTCCGGAATCCGCAGCACATCATGCAGGCCTGAAAATCGGGGATATTATTGTTTCCTATGACACTCATGAGATAACCGATCCTGTCCACTCTTTCAGAGAGTATATTCAAACCGCAAAAAAAATCGGTGATCCTTTGATCCTGGAAGTAATCCGGAAAAATACAGAAATGACTGCCCGGCAGAATGATAAGCAGATCCGTTTACAGAATATCGACGCCATCAAGGAGATGATCGGCAGCCAGGTTCCGGGCAGTCAGATTACCGTATCGATTGACAAGGAGGTTTTGATCCAAACCATTCATGTGGTTCTGGCTGCAAAGCCGGGGACACTCCGGACACCACTTCCGGAAAACAAACAACTATACCCGGAATTTGAAAACATCCATGATCCATACATTGATCTATCCCTGAATCTCATTCATGATTTTCATCTGGACAGCACATATAAAAAAATCCTTGAGCAGTTTGATGCAGACGAGCAGTGGGATGATGGATTCCGGCTGAACCTTATCCGGTATATTCACCGCGAGCCGTTGCGGGCCTTTACGGCTGCGGATCAGACATGCAATACCCTGAAAAAACAGATAGATAAAAAAAAATTATCAGAACTTCCGGCAAGTGTCGCTATGCTTCTGGATGAAAAAATTGAAATCAACCCAAACACCCTGCCCTCCCCGCCGAAAGATAGAAAAAATCCAAAAGAACATTTCCGGTTTATTGAAACCGTCATCAACACTTCACTGATATATCGCAATCAGGCTTTTCAAAAGATTACCAAGGCAGACCAGCAGTTTCTGATTCACAATCTGTATGATGTCCTGACGAATCCGGATGGTTCAACCTTTTCCATGACAGAGGAGGAAAACCATGCCGATGAGTCCTTGCAGAAAATAACCGCGCTATCCCATGAAATCGATTACGCCTCCCTGATCTCCGCAGCCATGATCCTAACAAGCTTAGCAGATGAGACCTGGCTCGAGGATTTTGAGAATTGTATAACCGATTACAAACAGGATAAATTGACAAAGATTCCGGGTGTGCAGGGAGATATCCTTTATGTTGCAGAAACCTCCGCAGGAAAAGTGATTATCGGAGGAAAAGGGCCGAATCTTTATGATATAAAAGCCGGCCTGATTATCGATTTTGGTGGGGATGATATCTATCTGAACAATACAGGAAATGCCGATGGATCTGGTCTGTCCATGATCATCGACATGAGCGGAAACGATACCTACAGCGCAACAGAGAAAGTATCCATGGGAAGCGGCTTTCTCGGAATCGGCATGCTCATTGATCTGGCCGGAGACGATGTATACACGGGAACCTCTTTCTCCCAGGGTACCGGACTCATGGGCGTAGGTGTGCTTGCCGATTTCCAGGGCAATGATCATTACACTGGACAGGAATATACGCAGGGAGTTGGCTTGTGGGGTACCGGCATCCTCCTGGATCAATGGGGCGATGATGTTTATGCTTCCACCTTAATGGCCCAGGGTGTGGGCGGACCCAAAGGCGTTGGAATTTTATCCGATATGACCGGCAATGACCAGTACCTTGCCATTGGAAAATATAAAAATTCATATGGATCAAAAGGTATATTTGATGGCTTGTCCCAGGGGTTCGGCTTTGGATTCAGAGGGTATGCCTCCGGCGGCATCGGTATCCTGATGGATTCAGGTGGTAATGATTTTTTTCTTGCCGGTAACTTTTCCCAGGGATGTGGGTACGCATTCGGACTGGGCATTTTAAAAAGTACGGGTGATGGAGATGACCGTTACCTGGGCTCCCGGTATGCACAGGGCTGTTCTGCCCATTCCGCTGCCGGAATCCTGATTGAGGATGGAGGGAATGACCACTATTCCGGTGCTGTCGGAGCTCTCCAGGGAGCAGCCTGGGATATGGGAGTGGCGGTTCTGGCGGATCGATCCGGCAATGACATTTATGAAAGCCGCAATCTTTTTTTCTCCCAGGCTGCGGCAGCTCTCACAGGATTTGCGATTTTCATGGATCAGGGCGGAACAGATCAATACGGATTCACGGAAAACCCGAACAGCAAAACTTCACCTGATAAAGACGAAAACAATCTATCGCTTTTTATAGATAATGGTGCAGATCCGGATCAATACAACGGCAAGACAGAAAAAAACAATCTCATCCAATTCAACAACAGACAAAGCCTGAGGATTGATCTGGATGGAGATGTAAAGGATGCACTCTCGAACTTCCGTTATAGGAAGCTGATCCGGAATATTGGAAGCGATTGAGGATTCCGGTATATCTGTTGAATACAACATGATCGGATAGATAAAAAATGATCGCTATCCGATCCTTTTTATTTTGACATTTTCATTATGATCGGATAAAAAATTATTTATGAAATCCGATCGTATCAAAAAACTGTTTTTTCGAATTGATGAGGGAAAAAAGCTGATCGATTCGTTCAGACCCTTGCCACCGGCAGTTGTCAACCGCCTGCAAAAACAATTCATTCTTGAGTGGACATACAACTCCAATGCCATCGAAGGCAACACGTTAACCCTGAAAGAGACCATGATCGTTTTGGAAGAAGGTCTGACCATCGGCAATAAAAGCCTGAAAGAACATCTGGAGGTCATCAACCACAAGGAAGCAATTACATTTGTGGAGGATCTGGCCGCCTCCAAAACCCGGATCACCGAACGAAATATCCGTGAAATACACAGTCTGGTGTTAAAAGGAATTGATTCCAGGCATGCCGGTCGATACCGGGATATTCAGGTCAGGATTTCGGGTGCTATCCATGTCCCCCCGGATCCGCTGAATGTTCCGGATGCCATGCAAAAATTTACTGAAACCAGGCTTGCCCGAAGCAAAACACACCCGGTGGAACAGGCGGCCCTGGCCCATTTGGATTTGGTGGGTATTCATCCATTTGTTGATGGCAACGGCCGTACATCACGGCTGTTGATGAATTTAATACTGATGAAACACGGTTATTGCCCGGCGATTATTTTAAAAAATGATCGGATGCGTTATTATGGCGCTCTTGATAAAGGTCACAGGGGGAAACCGGATGATTTCATCTTCTTTGTTGGCCGTGCGCTGGAGCGTACCATCAATCTGTATCTGGAAGCAATTCCAGAGGTAAAAACCCGCTTTATCACCCTTGCAAAGGCGGCTGAATTATCACCTTACTCCAAAGATTACTTGAACGTTTTGGCCAGGCGGGGAGCCATTCCGGCCTTTAAATTTAAACGCAACTGGATGATCAACAAAGAAAGCCTGTTGCAATATATCCGTAACCATAAAGAATGAGCTGAACGGAGTTTTTACAAAAAAAATTTGAATATGCAATTTGAAAAGGCCTATAATCAAGTCTGTCATAAAAATGCAATAAGTACAATTAAAATAGCACCGCAACCAGTTCCGCAATCACCTTCAAATCATCACCCTGCTCCTCGTTAAGTATGATCGGTTCGTATCCTGATGCTGTCGTATCAGGCCGGAGAATGATGGAAGCATGTCTCCATGTTCCATCTGATAGTTCCTCCTTTACGCTCTCGTAAACCTTGACGGTATAGTGTCCGCCTGTATCGGTATCAGCAATTTCCCGATGCTGTGCAAGTACAACTTTACCCTGCCGGGTACCCTCAGGATTCAACCTGAAGAGACACCAAGCCCCATTCGGTATCCGGCGATTCATCGATTCACCGACGACCTTAGCAACAAAAAGTCCCCGCTGCGGTCGAAAAGCATTGGGGAGCTCTATCCAATCAATGTCCGAAACGTTTTCTCCATCCTTCTCAGGGAGCAGGGCTTTTACTTGCTGCTCATCGCTGAATAGGCCCGCAGCAACCTTCAGGTCGTAAAGAGGTACACAGTTCTTAAAAGGCATTGCTTCACTGAGCGTCAACCGCCTAAACGGCACAATAGCCACTTCTGTCCGTAATAATGGGCTTTTCGACATAACAGCAGAATCTTCCAATACTGTTAAAATATTCATTCGGCTCTTGAAAAATCGCTCGGTGTCCTTATCAGTAAAGTAAACGTAACAGCCCTTCATTCCACGGGAAAGCAGAACTCGGTAGGTATTTTTTACAAGCTCCACGAATCTTTCCCGCGCCCTTTTCACAGGTCCGTCAAATGAATTAGTTTGATGGGCTTCCCACTTTTGGTCGTCAGGGTTGCGAGTCAGATCATTGCCGACAATGACACCAACATAATCAAACTCGAACCCCTGAGCAGTGTAAATACAGCCGATCTGATCGATGCCATTCGAATCATACGCCCACAAAGGCGCTTTTGGTATCCCGGCTGCGAGACGACGTGCATCAGGCTTGGCATTCCATGGTCTTCTATATTCTCCAATCTGAACATCTTCTACAAGTGTTCCATCATTATTTGGATTAGACCATGGCCAGCAAAAGCCAGCGGTCATGCGTGCGGTGAAACCACTCCCTGCCTTTTCTCTTATAGCAGCGTCGAGTGCTTTCGGCGTTGAGAATATCCTAAATTCGAATAACTCATCACCTTCCCAAATGACATTTGCAGTCCGTTCAATATCAAGGGTGTTATTGATCCAGTTAACAAAGCCGTCGGAACCGGCACAGCGAAACTGGGCCTCAATCTCATATTCGAAAACACGACAGTTGTTCTTCTCTGCCTGCTTCCTGATAAATCCGGACGAACCTATTTCGTCAGGCCTTACCACCTGTTTGTCATCTATGAAAAAAACGCTTACCTTGGCTGCATCAAGTATTTCCTGAATCTGGGGTTTGTTGCTCTTTTGTCCTTTAGGCGTAAATCTGCTGTTGCTCGTTTTACGGATACGGTGCGCTTCATCACAAACCATGATATCAATCTCATTTGATTGTGCCTGCGCATAACTATTAAAATACTTAAAATGGGCTGATCCCCGCTGGCCAATAACCTTACGTAACGTCTCAGTAAATGCCTTGGAGCCAGTTGCGTAATGGGCATTAAGCTCCTGTGCGAGCAAGTCACTCATCAGATTGATAGCGATGACTGACTTCCCGGTTCCTGGACCGCCTTTAACTATAATGACCGTCTTTCGGCGGTCATGAAATCCATCTTTACTGCAGGAAAGCACCTTGTTGTAGACCAAATATTGCTCGTCCAGGAGAACGTATTCTTTTTTCCCACGAATGACATTGCTGACATGCTCCATAAGTTTTTTGCTTGGACGGTATTTACTTTCCTCTATCTTATGTAGCACAGGCTGACCTGAACCACCGCTGAGTCTACTTATGAGAAAATCCTTGAGCAGCGTTACATCGTCTGCAGTATATGACGGATACTGTTCAAGAAGCGGTGTGAAAGAATCGTCAAAAAGGGGGTCGCCTTCTTCGGCGAAGTAGTTATGCAGGTAAGCACATGATTTTAGCTGAACCGGCGCCGGGCCTTCATGGAAAGCGGTATGGTTATCAGTAAGATACTGATGGTACTGGCCGACCTGAGCAGAAGGGTGCAGAATCTCCCGTTCTGCTCCACCGACCCAAGCGGTAACGAGGTTATCACTGGCGGCCCTTCCACACTTGTCCCATTGTTTCAGCTCGATAATGACCGCATTGTCCCTATCCTGACCATTTTTCCCACAGATGAGACAATCAAGCCGCCTGGAGGTCAAAGGGAGTTGAAATTCAAGAATGACGCCATGATCGTTTAAACGAGCTGCTTGAAAAACATCCGATACAGCCCGGAGGGAGTTGCGCCAAGAATTCACTTCGCTCGGTGCTGGCTTGTATCGAAAGTATCGGATAAATTCATCCGATAACTTGCCAGCTATTTGATTGTGGACAGTGTCATGAATGAAATTGCTCGACATTCCGGCGTATAACCGCATCTCATAACTCCGTATATTTCTTGGCAGTACCCCGCACCTTTTGAGCTGGATACTTCTCCCGATTTTTTTCAATTTTCTCAAAAGCGGCAGATATTGGATCAATACTAAGATGGTCTGACAGAAGAATCAGATAGATCATAACGTCGCCTATCTCATCTTTAATGCGATTGAGACGATCCTGATCCAATTTTCGGCTCTGCTCTTCGGTCAGCCACTGGAATTCTTCCAACAATTCTGCTGTTTCAACAGTAAGGGCTATGGATAGATTCTTGGGAGAGTGGAACTGATTCCAATCCCGTTCCTCAGCAAAATTCCTTAGTTCCTGGATAAGTTCTTTCATAGTCAAAGTATTTTTAAATTGTGAACATCAAATGCCATCTTGTAAGCATCAGCAAAATCAAGTCCAGTATCGAGATCGGGTTCAATAATCTTAAAACCGGTATACATCAGGCACAAAAGATGAAGTCCGGTAAATTCTTTCTGTGGAATACTGTTTATGAAATATTTTTTATCAGGATCAGAATAATTTATACCCTTTGTTCCGAGCATACCGATCTCTGAAACAACTTGGAAAATTTCCTCTCGTGATTTACCTGCAAATCGTTGAAGAGCATCCAGACAATAGTAAAAAGCTGCGGGCTCTTTTTCTTTTATCTGTTCTGAACCTGACTCACCGACAGATGTGCTTGCATCAGGGGACGATCTTACTGTGTCATGCTTCCAGCTATACCAGCCCTGCAATTTTAAAATCTGAGCATACTCGTCAACCATTTCATACTCGTCACCGGGGGCAAACAGGTCGATCTTCTTTTTCCAGATGTTGAACAATTGTGTGCCGGTCCGAAAAACTTTTGAAGTTTTATAGGGCGCAGCATAGTCTGATTTATTTTTTAACAAGTAATCAAGAAAAAGCGCAGAAGCACAATTCATTGATATATTTGAATTATATACATGGGGGGGGGTGAGTTTTCTGATTTCACTGTTTGTAAAAACATACAGGGCTTCTTTGTATAACTGGTCAAGTGAAATGATCTGGCTGGAACGAAGTTTATCATATTTTTGAAAAATGCTGTATTCAACCACCATGTCAAGCGGGCAGTTGAAAAGCTGATTACAGAGACCGCCGGTAATTTGAATCATCACCTCTGATATTTTATCCTCTGCAAAACCCTGTTTCTGCAGTTTATAGATATGATCACTGACAGAACGTATGGCATGTTCTCTTGTTTGTGCAGAAGTCATAAAAAAGCGGTTTCGCTCTTGCTTTCTAGCTGCATTTTCAAGAAGGATATGTTCAATTTCATGAGCAATAAGATGCGGGGTAACAGCGGGTGTTTTTTTGCGATATCTGATAATATGTTCTTTGTGGTCATTCTTCCATGCCATCTGGGCTATTGCAGAAACATATTCAAGAGAATTGTCTTCAAGAACCTTTATAGGAAAACCGGTTCTCTCTTCAGCATCTTTTTTATGGTACAGAATAAACTCTATGAGTTTGTCACAAATTTTTTCAGCAACATCTTTATTGATTTCAATAAATAAACCCCATGCCTGCTTATAAACCTGTGTGTTCCTGATATCGTCAGATTTCGGTTGATCAAATAGTCTGTTCAGAAATTCCAATGCACGTTCGGGATTTCCCGTAGACTGAAATAACAGGGATAGCCCATAATATGTATTTGGATATGATGGATCAATTTCAAGAGCTTTTTCAAACAGATTCTGCGCTTCCTTGAACTGTTTCTTCTCCATTTTCAAAGCCGCATAATTGTTTAGTAAAATATTATCATCAGGGCTGATTGAAAGCCCCTTTTCAAAATAGAATTCAGCGATATCCTGATTATGAACATATTTTGCATAAATATTTCCGAGCAGAAGATATGACCATACATTATTCGGGTCCAGTTGAATACACTCCTTGAGATGCTTCAGTGCTTTATCCGAATTCCCCAATTCAAGATAAGCCATTGAGAGGTTTCTTCTTGCATCTACATGGTGAGGGATTGTGCCAATCACCTTCAGGAAGTGTTTGACAGCTTTATGATAGTCTCCCTGCTGAGCTGCTTTGACGCCCTTGCTGTATGTTATTAATGCATCGTTTATTCTTTCCTTTTTCGGTTCTTTCAGCTCAATGATCGCAACCCCGTTTTGTATGGAAACTTCTATAGTGGAAGAGAGAAATCCGTAATAGTTTTTAAGCAATAAGATTGCATCTTCTTTCGGTAACAAAGAAATGTCTATCTTTTTTGAGGGATCAAGGATGATATCTTTTAATGGAACAGAGACAATTATCATGAGTAAGTGTTCTTCAGTAAGATTATTGTGTAGAAATTATATAAAAAACATCCTGTTATCAGTGGAATAAAACATTTTTCAAATTATTTTAAGGATAGCGGAGGTAGTTCTACCATGTCAAGGATAAAGGCGAGCCAAACAAAAATTTCCTTGACAGGAAAAATGGATGGATATATACTTGTATACAAGTAAGTTGAATACAAGTATTAGGGTGAAATAAAGATGAAAGCAGACGACTGTATATTCTTTCAATTGGCCAAACTCAGTCAATTGGCAACCAGAACCTGGGGCCAAAGAGTATCTGATTTAGATGTTACTGCTACGCAAGCGATGGTGATCCGTTTTTTATATGATGAGGACGGCGTGACTTCCATCGAACTCGGCAAAAAAACGGAGCTTGACAGTTCCACCATGACCGGAATCCTGGATCGTCTTGAAACCGCCGGTCTCATTGCCAGAAAAGACAACCTGGACGACCGACGTTCCATCCGGATTTTTTTAACCGACAAAGGAAAAATAATCGGCAAGGAGGTGGCGGCACGAATGGAAACAGCAAACGCCGATTTTTTAAAACAGTTGAAGAAGGGGGATGAAAAAGAATTCAGGCGGCTAATCAGCTTGATTCGGAATCAGTAAGTAAAAAAAATTTATCGGTATTGCTTGCATACAAGTAACAAGCATCAAAGCATTTTGGTGTTTACATGGTAGATGATAAAACGCTTCGGAGATGAATAAAATGGGAGATCATGGGCATTATAGAAAACTCGAAAACATGATGCATTCGGCACCGTTCGTGAAATTGACCGGTGCAAAAGTTGCTGTTAAACAAGGTGAAGCGATCATCACACTGCCTGTAAGGGAGGATTTTTTCCATCCGGCAGGAGCCATGCACGGTGCATTATATTTTCTTGCACTGGATAATGCGGCCTTTTTTGCAGTCAACTCTTTGGTGGAAGATGTTTTTGTTTTAACTACCAGCTTCACAACCTATCTTACCCGTCCTGTCTCGGAGGGTATTGTCAAAGCCATTGGAAAAGCTGTTTACCGGAATCGCTCTCAGTTTATTGCTGAATCGGTTCTGTATGATTCAAAAGAAAATGAGATTGCAAGAGCAAATGGCCTTTTTGTAAAAAGTGAAATTCCACTATCGGAAAAAATCGGTTATTCGAGCTGAGCCAATTTTAAAACGATTATAAAGCGTCACACCGGCGAAAGTCAGTGCTCAAAAAAGAGCCGAAAATACTGGATTTTCGTTTTCGCCGGAACTACAACAAGAGACTTTTGAAATTGGCTCGAGCTGATTTAAAAACAATGAAACCTAATAAGACAACTTGAGAGGAGAGAAAGAGATGAAAGCATTCAGACTGCTTTTGACAATTATATGTATCTACATCGTCGTTTACACAACCATCACCATATCCAATCATGGGTGGAATCTGCTGCCGGTTTTTTTCGGCGATATGGTCGAAATGGCCTGGCCAGGACAGTTTAATCTGGACTTCATGAGTTTTTTGATACTTTCCGGTCTCTGGGTCGCATGGCGCAATGATTATTCTTCTGTCGGGCTTGCGCTGAGTCTGGTCGCCTTCTTTGGTGGGATCATGTTTATAGCTCCTTATCTTCTGTATTTAAGTTTTCAGACAAAAGGAGACATGAAAGAGTTATTGATAGGGAAAGGCCGGGATTTAAAATGAACCCCTTGAACAAAAAGAAAGAATCTCAATAAGCTGCTCACGGGAGAACATTTTCAGGAGACCGGAATCATCTTCTTTGATCACACTGTCCATGAGGTTTCTCTTTTTTTCGATTATAGCTGAAATCTTTTCTTCCAAAGTCCCCTCTGTTATCAGCTTGAATACCTGGACACCGCGGTTCTGGCCAATCCTGTGGACTCTGTCCGTGGCCTGATCCTCCTTTGCTGCATTCCACCATCGGTCATAATGAATGACAACAGAAGCGGCGACCAGATCGATTCCTGCGCCTCCTGCTTTCAGGCTTCCGATGAAAACGCGGCAGCCGGAATCTTGATTGAAACGGTTGATGATCTCACCCCTGTTCCGGCTGGCTCCAGTCAGGGTAACGCAATCGATTCCCTGTTTTTCAATATATCCCTTTATCATGCTGATCATTTTCAGAAACTGACTGTACACAACGATCTTCTGTCCACTTTCCAGGCTTTCCGATAACAACTCCTTGAAAAGCTCCCATTTGCCGGATTCATATTTCTCATAATCCTCTGTATCATCATCCAGCATTACCGGATGGTTGCAGATCTGTTTTAAAAGATTCAACAGCGCAAAAATATGAATATACGGCACAGGTTGATCCCCCTTTTTCAGAAGATCGATCAATCCACGGCCTTTGGATGCTACGGCATCATCGTACAGTTTCACCTGATCCGGACTGAGCCTGCATGTTCTGATATCCTCGATTTTTTCCGGAAGCTCCGCAAGAACCGTCTTCTTCAACCTACGGATTGTAAAGGGAGCAATAAGCCTGGATAGCTCTCCTTTCCGGTTTTTATCAAAATTGTTTTCAATGGGTTTGACATAGCGGAATTGAAACTGACTATCCGAACCCAGATAACCTGGAAGGACAACATCCATCAGTGCCTTGATTTCAGAAAGTCGGTTCTCTATCGGAGTCCCGGTAACACCAATCTTCATTTCCGCTTGTATTTTACTGGCAGCCTCATATACCTGGGTTTCCGCATTCTTGATATACTGCGCCTCATCAAAAACAGCCAGAGTAAAATGATATTGGCTAAGCTCCCTGATATCTCTCCTGAGAATACCGTATGAGGTCAGAAGCACATTGCAACTTTGAAAAACATCCGGCAGGTTTCGATCCATTCCATAATAGGTAGTAGTTGAAACACCAGGCGCATGCATCTTTATTTTACTCTCCCAATGGCTTAAGACCGTGGTCGGACAAACCACCAGAAAATGTTTTTTCCGCGTATACTCCGCAAGCCATGTCATAAATGCCATTACCTGATGTGTCTTGCCAAGCCCCATGTCATCACACAAAAGCCCGCCAAAACGGTTTTCAAAAAGGAAGGTGAGCCATTCTGTGCCGAATTTCTGATATTCACGCAGTTCTGACTTTAATCCATGCAGTTCCGGAAGAGGAGATGAAGGTTTTGTTTCCAGAATACGATTCAACAACATCACCAGTTCCTGGTTGCCATTTACGATCAATGGTTTTTCACTTGCCGCCCGGACCCTATATAAATCAAGCTGCGATACCTTTGCTGTCATATCTTCCTGTCTGGACATGTCCATATCTGAAATCGCCGGTATATACAAAAAATCTTTCAGATTGAGTGACTGGCAGTCAATCCATCCTTCCGGTATGGAGATAAACCGTTCCCCCTGTTTTCTGGTTTTTAAAATTTCCCACAAAGAAGCCTTGCTGTTGCTGAACTGATAATCGATGGAAATCCAATACCAGTCTCTTTCAATCGCTTTTGGATCGATTTCAACACGATCAAAGCTCTTAAAAATTTTCAGATTTCGGACACCATCATCCACAATGTGCGGGGGTTTCCAGATATCCTCCCCAAACTTGTCAAGATACTGTGGAATCCTTGAATTTTTTATGACTATTTTGAACTTTCCGTTCAATTTTTCCGCAATCCTGTCCGGTTCCTCGATTTTTGCAAAAAGCTTTTTCTCCTTCAAATAGAACAAAGAATCGAATCTGTATTTTTCCAGCTCTCTCCGGTTAAAATAAAAAATATTTTTTTCATCTTCTTCGACAAACCGGACATATCTTTGAATGACCAGATCACGATTCTTATTTAGGCTGATCCGGACAATCGACTTCATGGGAAAGGGATGAATGCGGATATCTTCTCTGTTCTGAATCCTATTTTTGAAAACAGATAAAAAATGGGGAACCTTATCCCTTCGGACAGGAATTTGAAAAACCATCCGGTTTTCCAGATCCCGGCAGGCTAAATGAAATGACTGATCTGTCTCATCAACCCTGGCGCTGAAAAGGTATTGATTATCTCCATATGTTCTGTAACAGTGATAGGCAACCTTGTGCCAGAAACTCTCTTCAATTGCCTGCCTTCTTGTTTTGGTTCCCCGCTGCTCCATTGCCTGTTCCGTTTCGGTCATGGTAAAAAGAGCAATCTGTTACAGGATTTTAATTCTGCGAGCCTTTCCCTGTTGTCCCAGACTATCCCAGCATCGTTCCATGAACAGGGTCTCATCCTTCCACTTGTTTTGATCAGAATGATTTCGGGGATAATACAAAAAAATTGTTTCATTTTTTGAATTTACAACTTTGATTCGATTTTCCGAATCATCACAGATGAGATTCATTTGAATTGTTTTTGGAGTTTCCCGATAGATCTCACACATCCTGCCGGGAAAATCATTCCACCCGCTTGCTTGAAAAACCGCATCAAAATGTCTGCTGGGATAATTTTCTTTTATTCTTTTATATATTATAAAAAACTCTTTTTCATGCCGGCATGTTTTTCGATCAGAAACGAGGCAGTTGCAAAAAATTTGATCCTGTCCCGGCTTTTCACCACGGATACAGATCACCGTGCCTGGATTGGAATCTTCCGGCTCCGGCAATAATGCCATGCCATTTCGAAAAAATTCAATACGGTTTTCAATCGATTGGTTCATGAATCAATTCATTTCCACATTTATTTGTTTTTGATACAGATAATACAGACGCAGAATTTTCAGCTCTTCATAATTGACAGCACAATTCAACGACGAATACACAGGCGCCAGAAATTCATACCCGATTCCGGCAAAGGCTTCCAGAACATTTTTTTTCTGTTGGGAAGAGAGTGTTGACTCATTGATTACACTGCCGGTCCGGATCGGATTTCCTTCCTGGAAATAGGTAAACAGATGATCGATCACGGTAATCTGTTTGATGCTGAATATGGCCATGATGTCCTGAACCGTGCGTCCGGCATTATAAAGCTCTCCGATGGCCTGATGCCGTTTCTTCTGTACCGGTCTTCCGGAAAACGAGGCGGTCCTGTCCATGGATAGTGCCTTATCCTCAATCCTGTTCAGCCGGCAGTACTCCTGCATCAGGAACAGAAAATCCCGGCCGTATTTCCGGAGCTTCACTGTACCGACGCCGCTGATTGCAAGCAGGCTTTCTTTGGTCTGCGGGAACAAGGTTGCCATTTCCGTAAGGGTTTTGTCGGAAAAAATAACATAGGGCGGCACATTGGCTTCTGTTGCCAGTTCTTTCCGCCTCTTCCGGAGCAGATCAAACAGCTCCTGATCATATTCAATATCCTCAAAATCCGCGGCTTTTTTTACAAAAGTCGCAGCCGGACTTTCCGTGAGTATTCTTCCCGTTACCGTGAGCCGGCCTTTTAATACATCCCATCCTTTTTCGGTCAGCCGGATCCCGCCGAACTCCATATCCTGGGTCATGAGTTCCTTATGGAGAAACTGATGGGCAAAATTCTGCCATTGCCGTGCAGTGTGTTCTTTTCCAATACCATAGGTGGAAAGACCCTGATGCCCGAATCGAAATATCTTTTTGGCTTCAGAGCCCCGAAGTACATCAATGATATGCTGAATCCCGAAGATCTCCCCTGTCCGCTTGACACAGGAGAGAAATTTCTGGGCTGCAACGGTGATGTCCTGCATCGCCTTCTGATCATCCAGGCAGTTATCGCACATGCCGCAATTTTCCGACTTATACTCCTCCCCGAAGTAATTGAGAAGAACCTTACGTCGGCAGATGTCTGTTTCCGCGTATCGAACCATGGCGTTCAGATGATTGACCGCAACACGCATCTTCTGACCGTCGCTGTCCTGGAGAAGATATTTTATCTTATAGATATCACCATAGGAGAAAAGAAGCAGGCAATAAGATGGAAGTCCGTCGCGTCCCGCACGGCCGATCTCCTGATAATAGCTTTCGATGTTTTTGGGCAGGTCATAGTGAACCACAAACCGGACGTTTGGCTTGTTGATCCCCATGCCAAAGGCAATGGTGGCAACCATGATCTGGATGTCATCCCGGATAAACAGCTCCTGATTTTTCATGCGCTGCGCATCCGGAAGCCCGGCATGATAGGGTTTGACCGAATATCCTTTGGCAGCCAGAATATTGCTCAGGTCATCCACCTGTTTCCGGGAAAAGCAGTAGATGATCCCGGACTGTCCTTTGAATTTTTCAATAAACCGGAGCGTCTGATCAATCGGCGTATTTTTTGGAACCACCCGGATATTCAGATTCTCCCGGTTAAAGCTTCCGATGAACTCCGATGACAAGTCGAAATTCAGACTCTGTTTAATATCCTCCCGCACGCGGGGTGTGGCTGTAGCGGTCAAGGCGATACAAACCATATTGGGAAGCCGGGAGCGGAAAGACACCAGTTGCCTATATTCAGGCCGGAAATCATGCCCCCATTCGGAAATGCAATGCGCCTCATCTATGGTCAGGCAGTCCACCTTCTCTTCAGCCAGCATCGACAGCGTATTTTCTTTCAGAAGGGTCTCCGGGGCCATATAGACCAGCCTGGCCTTCTTCTGCCGGATCAGTGAAATATTGGCGGAAAGCTGATCCGTCGTCAGGGAGCTGTTCAGGGTCACGGCACTGATCCCCAGCGCCGTCAACTGTTCTATCTGATCTTTCATCAGGGATATCAGCGGCGAAACCACAATGGTCAGACCCTGAAACAGAAGTGCAGGAATCTGGTAGCAGATGGATTTTCCGCCGCCGGTAGGCATGATAACCAGGGTATCTTTCCCGGCAAGTATATGATGGATGACTTCTTCCTGAAGCGGCCGGAAGGAATCGTATCCAAATATGGTTTTCAAAATTTCTTTTGGTCGGTTTTCCATGGATTCAGATGGATATCTTGGTACACTTTACAATATCATCCCTGCAAATTCCCGAAGTCAGAGCAATCACTATATGCCGGATCAAATACAGTATGATGGTATGTGCATTTTTAGTTGGTGGATACCGGAACCCGGCATTATCATAAATGGGTTCTCAGAAATTCACTTTGTTTCTTGACAAATTTTTCAAAAAATTGACCTGTATAGGGTTCAAAGTGATTGCATTCCATCACAACCAGTTCCCCCCTTGGCAACCTCTTTGCCATTTTCTCAACCGCTTTCACAGGAATCAGGGAATCATATCTTCCTGCCATGACCAGTGTCGGGGCCTTCACCTGCTTCGCTTTTTGGATCGGGCTGTACATGGATACCTTGATAAACGCCCGGGACGCCATTTGGTTCTCCCAGCCGGAATCCTTGTCTGCAATCGCCATATAGCCAGGATAAGACTCTGCTGTATTCATAGCAGCAAAGGATCCGGGATGAGCGATAACCGGTGAATAGTGAGGAGATAAACCCAAAAAACTCCGGATCACATCATATGTCCCATAAATGGTGGACAGCAATATATCCGGAAGACTTTTTACACGGCTTGATGACCAACCGCTGACAAACGGAATCTGGGAGACCACTGCCCGGATATCATGGTCTGCTGCGGCACAGGTGATCACATGCCCTCCGGAAAAGGATGATCCCCAGAGAGCAATCCTTTTCCCATCGACATCCGTGAGATTTCGCACATGGGAAATGGCTGCCTGCCAGTCCTGAACATGAAGATCCGGGTCCACCATCTGCCGGGGTTCTCCATCGCTCTTCCCGAACGTCCGGTAATCAAACAGAAACGCGGCCATCTTTTTTTCCACAAACCGCTCTGCATATGCCGGCAGCCGAAAGTCTTTCTGCGCAGCCATCCCGTGAGCCATGATGACAACCGGAGGTTTGCTCACCCCTTCCGGCAGATACAGATCGCCATCGCACCGGACTCCCCTGCTGTTAAAATCGGATTTTTTAATCTTCATGTTTGACATCCGAAACTTACTTTGAGACACCCCTGGCTGTTCGCTTGCCTCCCGATATAGTAATGATATTCCTTATACTCTTGTGGTCATGGTGTGTCCACAGAATTCAGCACGATGGCACAGATCGAAATCGAATGGAACCCAAAAAACACCCCCCTGAAGAATTATGCTTCAGGGGGGTGATATCTCCTTAAAAAACGATAAGTCAATTAGGCCATATCATGACCGGCAGGCAGTTTCAAACTGAGGATGACTTCAATTCTTCAAACCGGTTCTTTTCCATATTTTTCTTTGCACAATATGGATCAAAAATCCGGCCGTTCATTGCGATATATACACCAGGCGTGAGAATCTGAACGGCTGTGATTGCACACCCGATATTGAATATGGCGTCACTGTTCCGAAATTCCGCAGGATACATGGAGCCGGTTAACACAAGTGTTTTTCCGGACTCCCTGCCCAGAAATTGTGCAGTCTGAATCATGCTGTCTGTTCCGTGCGTAATCAGAATCCGGTTGCACGGATCAGCATACACTTTTCTTTTGATAACATTCCGATCCTCATCCGTCAGATCCAGACTGTCTTTTCTTAGGATGGACTCTACCTCATATTCAATGACAACATTCGCCCTTTCCAGAACGCCTCCAGCCTGAGGATCGCCAACCTGGTATTCGCTCTTTTGATCAAAATAGATTTTGTCAATGGTTCCGCCGGTTGTAAAAATCTTGATTTTCATAGCTGTTTGCAGGATGTCTGGGTGTGACCGGTCATGATCATTTTTCATCAAGGACATTACGGATGGTTTTTGCCAACTCGTTGTTCTCGACCGGCTTCATCATAAAAGCCTTGATGCCGATTGAGGCTGCAATCTCCTGATTGATCCGGTCATTATGGCCTGTACACAGGATGATCGGTAAGTCTTTCTTGATCTCGAGCAGCTTTTCCGCCAGCCGATCTCCTGAAATATCCGGCATGGTCATATCGGTTATCACCAGATTGTATTGTCCCGGATTTGATTGGAATTCCTCGATCACATCCAGCGGATTGGTCATTGCCGTAACCTGATAACCCATCTTGGTCAGCATCAATTGTCCGAGCTGAGCAATCTGTGCATCATCATCCACCAGCAGAATCCGCTCATTTCCATAATATGAATCTGTAGAATATGTTCTGGATTTCTGAATGGTCATTGTTTCCGTTGCCGGTAAATATATCGTAAAGACAGATCCTTTTCCAACCTTGCTTTCAACAAATATTTTCCCCCCGAGGTTTTGAATGATCCCATGCACAACAGACAGACCCATGCCGGTCCCTTTTCCAACCGGCTTTGTGGTAAAGTAGGGGTCAAAAATCCGATCGATAATATCCGGAGAAATACCATTTCCTGTATCTGAAATTTTTAAAACAGCATATCTCCCTGGAGGCATATGATGATCAGAATAGTATCCTGAATTATCGATACGCTTCTCTTCCAGGGTTATTGACAGAATCCCTCCATGTTCATTCATCGCCTGGGCAGCATTTGTACCCAGATTGATGACAACCTGATGTATCTGAATCGGATCTGCCAGGATATGGGTTTTTGCCTTTGATAAGTCGGACTGGATTCTGATGCTGGAAGGAATCGTAACCATCAGCAGCCCCATTGATTCCTGGATAATCGACTGGATTTCCAATGTCTCCTTTCGATGAGGGGTCTGCCGGGTAAAATTAAGAAGCTGCATGACAACATCCTTGCCCCTTAGACTGGCTTTCTTAATCTCAAACATATGCGGGTGCAAGGAGTCGGATAAATCCAGATCAAAAATGGCCAGCTCTGCATTCCCGAGAATAATCCCCAGGATGTTGTTGAAGTCATGGGCAATACCGCCGGCCATTGTACCAATAGCCTCCATCTTGTGCTTCTGTCTTAACTGATCTTCCAGAAGTTGTTTTTCCTCTTCTGCGCGTTTACGGTCTGTAATATTCCGCGAAACTCCGAGAATCCCGACAGGCCGACCATGGTTGCCCAATTCAAACGAAGCATCCACCTCTGCCCATACCGTAGACCCATTTTTGCAAAAGTATTCAACCTCCGTGGTGATGGAAACATTTTTAGCAATACCGCTGTTCACTGCTTTCACTTTCTCTTGAATCAGCGCCCGTATTTTATCAAGAGAGTTTTTTGTCAGCATCTTCTCAATCGGAATCTTTTTTCCATCTTCCTGTGTATACCCTGTCAGCTTTTCAAAAGATGGACTGATGTACTGAGATTTCAGTTCCAGATCCGTCTTCCAGATCACATCGTTAATATTTTCAGCAAGAAGTTTGTATCGTTCTTCACTTTCTTTCAATTTTCGGAAAGAAATCCCGTTTGCCATGCTGATCGCAATCTCTGAAGCAACACCGCTCAGCAGACTCAAATCACTTTGAGTTAAACGCCGCTTTTTAAATGGATTTGCTGTAAGCAAAAGGCCCATGGAAGAATTTTCATACACAATCGGAATACAGATGAACGACTTTACCTGAAAATGATGGATCAGCTGTTCTCTCAACTCCGGAGGCACTTCCTTCCACTCTTCAACACGGTTGATCAGTAATGGTTTTCTGTCCTTAAACGAATGGACAAATGGCCACAGGGCTTCCGGTTCCTCAAGGAATAAAGTGTTTTTTTCGATCAACTTTTTTATCTCATCCGGGCATCCATAGCTTTTTGCATAGGCTAGTTCAGAGTTATCCTCATCATAAATCAAAACAGCTCCACATTCATAATCCAGATTCTTCTCCATAGTCTTCATCACCGTGGTGAGGAGCTTGTTGATATCCAGGATATTGGAAATGCTCTGACCAATTTCCTGAACCATCAATGCATTGCGATACCGTATCTCCATCTCATCCAGCAGATCTTTTGCAGCGCTGCCTTCTGCTTTCATGATCTTCAGTAGCTCCTTTTTTTCCAGATACTCCGAGTGCATGAAGATAAAAATGCTGATTGCCAGCAGCAATCCGGAAATCGATGTCCACAACGCAATAGGAAGATAAAAAAACAGTAAAATTAGAATAGGTATTGTAAGAAAAACAGAGTAGATAGAGATTTTATTCCACATCCAGAAATCCGCCTCCTCCCAGGTGATCGTATACTTGCAGCAGTCATGACCTTTATTTACACAGGATTGTTCCCGAACATCTGCGTATTTGCCCGTAAAAATGATGGATAACGCCTCGAAAATGCCTGTCCGGTTTTCACACATATAAGGCTTTTCTTTCAGACCATCTTTTGGAACCGAGGTGATTTCAACCTTGTTCGGTCCTAGTTTTCTGGATGTGACGATTGCAGCCTTGCTCATCACCTGGTAGCTTTTCTCGATCTGCATATAAATGGAGGCTGTATTCATCAGACCCATTACAAACTTCTTGCTGACCCCCATCACACGGGCAGAAACAACATACCTCCCAACATCTCTTGCCAGATTCTGATTGCCTGTCTTTTCAACAAGATATTGATAAAACCGGTCCACCTGAGATTCATCGAACCAATGGCCGGATTCACTTATTTCAAGCGGAGAGATTTTGGAATATTCAAATACCGGGCTGATATCCATGTGAGGATAGGTTTCCGCAATGTATTCCAGATAGATTTTCATAAGTTTGCTGTTAAACAGAGGTTGCTGGATACCCATATTTTTTGCTCACTCCACAGTCGAAAACTATGATGAAAAACAAATTCTACTGGTAATACAAATTCTGGAGTCAGAAATATCAGGAGTTTCTGAGAAGCTTGAAACCGCAAGAAGATTTGATCCAAAAAAACAGTGCTGAGAATTTAATATTACATTTAAAATAAAAGACTGGATTGATATGCAATGACGTAATCTTTATCACACCTCGGTAGGAACTGCAACCACTGATTGTGTTTCACAAATCAGATCAGGAATCGGACGCAGAAGCATGTAAATCCACTTTCCAGCCAAGACCAAAGTGACTATGGCAGCTCGGGCAGATCAGGATCACCTCGCTTAATTTTGCCTTGTCCGGATTATACAGAGAAACATGAAAACCATCCTTGTATTTGCACTCCGGGCAACAGGATATCTTTTCCTTGGGGTCAATTCGTCGTATGGGCCTTTCATTATGTGTGCTCATTGTCTGTCCTTGTATATGTCAGTGTCTCATTTAAATTTGTTCAAGACGCTTCTGTCTCATGTAATACAGGAATAATTCAAACAAATGACAACCCTGATTCCCGGAAACAATAGAAACCAGGATTGCCTTTCTGAATTTGAAAAAATTGAAATTCACAGATGTGTAATGTTGTCACGCAACTGGGCGATCTGCAAACCCAGTCCGATACATTTTTCCCTGTCAATGCAAGTATCTGTTTCATCGATCTCAAGATAGGTTTTTAATTCACGGCCATCTTTATGCAGATGGACCGCCCATGCATTATTCTGCTCTTCAAAATTTACGTGAATATCGATTCCACACTCCCCTACATCCGGGTACATGGAACGAATTTTCTCACATATTTCATTAGATTGACGCATAATACCACCTCCAATATACTTTTTCCATAAGGATCTATTTGAGTTAAATAATTTTTTCCGGAGGCTCATGCTTTGCCATTAACACGATATCACGCGGATTGCAGAGCTGTTTGGGCAGTTCAGCAACCCTTCCACATGCGATACATACAAAATTAATATTCTGCAGTTTGGGTTTGCAGATATGTCTTGGATCTTTTGTTGCGCCTCCGCAGTGCTCACAAACATAGGCCTTATCGATTTCAACCGGATCGCAAAGATGGCCGGCCCCGATTTTAACTTCTCCACAACTTTTACACATATGTATTTGATTAGCCATGGCGTCTCTCCTTATTTTATTGTTTTATCACCCTGGCAAACTCAAGCAGCAAACTGCATCCATATTTCTTACCAAAGCAATGTCGATGATACTGAAAAAAGCAAGTTCCGTACCATGCTCGAAAAAACGCGTTGATCATCCAGGGAATCGATGAATGGCTATTCTTCCGCGAGAATTGTTCCTTCTCCGGGATAAACCGCGAGATCAACTGCTTCTGCATTCAGTGCCTCAGGCCAGTGACCGGACTGAGGCTCAGAACCTTCGAGGGCTGCTGTTGACGGGTGCGGATCTTTCATCCTTGGATTTCTTCTGATATCAACGCGAGGCAGATTGTAACTGAATTCAAGAGGAATGTTATTGGGATCAAAGGAATAGATGGAATAGATAAACCCGTGATCAATGATTTCCGAAACCCAGAAATCAGCCGCCATCAGCTTTGTTTTCAGTTCAATGATATCGTCCATGCTCTCTACACCGATGGAAACATGATCAAAAACCATCGGGCCTTTTGGAGGAACCCCATGATCTTTCAGTTCAATTTTCCGATCCCCGGGCCACTCAAAAAATGCGATCAGATCGGTTTCGGAAATCTCGAAAAAATAGTGCCGGTAGGCTTTGCTTCCCAGACCGGCAACCAGCCGCATGCCGAGCAGATCCCTCCAGAAACGGATGGTTGCATCCATGTCCCGGGTGATCATTGCAAGATGATTGATTCCATTGTATCTGGCCATAAAACCTCCCTTCCCTTTTTCCGGAGTGTGAACCTGGCTTTGTCAGGATATAAGAGCCAATTTCAAAAGTCTCTTATTGTAATTCCGGCGAAAACGAAAATCCAGTATTTTCGGCTCTTTTCTGGGCACTGACTTTCGCCGGTGTGACGCTTTATAATCGTTTTGAAATTGGCTCTGCCGATAATTTAAAATTTTTCGGCAATTTCTTTTTTTTCAGTCCGTCACACAAAGCGCATGAGTCTGAAAAAAATGGTCGACAACCCCCTTATACTGATCCGGATGTTGGGTTTGCCGGATGATTTCCATCCCAGGTCTGCAATCCTGAAAAGCAAACTGAAAAAACTGCCAGAGCCCCTTCATCCGGTCCAGAAGATGTTTCGGCCCATTCAGAATATCACGGTATTGTTCAAACAGATCATCATGAAACATCTTCATTTTTTCCGCCCGATTCCGGCCAACCCTTTTTCCGTTCTTGATTGCATGGGGAAGAAAAGGATCCACCAGCAGCCATCTTCCGATCATCCACCTTTCAATCGTAGGAAATCTCACTGCCAGCATCTGATAATCCGCTATGGTTCTGATATCGCCATTGTAAACAACCGGATGTTTCATTCCGGAAATGCATTCTTCAAAAGCCTGCAAATCCGGTTTTCCATCATACCGCTGTAATCCCGTCCGGGGATGAAGAATAACCTCATCTATGGGAAAACCATTCAACACAGGGATCAGCCGCCCGAACTCCTGATTGTCTCTCAGACCCAGCCTTGCCTTGATGGATATTCTGCCTTTCAGGGATGGAACAACCTTCTCAAGGAATTCCTGAATCCGATCCACATGGGGAAGCAGCCAGGCTGCACGATTTTTTTCCGGATTCATGGGATATGGACATCCCAGGTTCCAGTTTACGGTTTGATAACCCAGATCATAAAAACGGTTTGCCAGTAATATAAAACCTTTGGCTGAATTGCTCAAAATCTGGGGAATAACCGGCATTTCCTTGTTATTTTCAGGAAGCAGGTCATTGATATACTTTCGATGGATCTTTCTCCCATTGATTGATGCAACAAACGGAGCAATCGCCAGATCAATTCCCTGGAAGTGTCTGCTAAAGGTGTTCCGGAAAATATGGTCGGTAACACCTTTTAGCGGCGCCATATATAATATGGATTTATGCACTGTTCGATCAATCCGGGGCGTTGTTTGTTTCAAGAACCTTACCGGCTGCCAGATCGATTTCAATGGAGTTGTCTGCAGGAGGCAGATCCGTCCACCATCCTTCAATCAGATCTTTTCGAACCCAGACGATGATCTTTCCCCACAGTCCAAGACCCTCTGTTTCCATAAATGATTCCGGCTTCTTTTCATCTCCTTGGAGATGGGCTGAATATGCGGTTGCCACGCTGGGTGCAATCTTTTCACTGTCCGGATCGGACATCCAGTATTTTTTCAACGCCCGGTCCGTAATGCGCAGGGTGTTGTTGAACAGGAAGTTTTTTGAAAACGCTGTAAAATTGTCCGGATGCGAAGGAATGGATGCAATAAAACGACTCTCTATCAAAACGCGCTGATCATCCTGGATCCGGACAACACGGTATGGTGAAGGATAGGTGATCAGGGATCCGGTCTCAATGTCAAAAAGCGTTCCATCCAGGTCATTGAAATCTTTTACCGTAATATCCTGGGCGTGAAAATGGCCGGTGAACATCAAGGAAACCCCATACTGCATCAGCATTCTGGATATGGCTTCATGATCCTGAACAACATACATAGGAAAATAGTTTTCATTCCCCGGATAATGCTCCAAAATCCCGTGGTGCATCATTCCGATGACCGCCTTTCTTAACTTTTTAGCCTGAATCAGAACATCCTCCATCCATCTCAGCGTTTCCGATGAAAAAGCACCTCCGGAAACCGATGGACGGCCTGGCTCATTCTCCTTCCAGCGGCAGGAATCCAAGGCCAGAATCCACAACCCCGGAACCGGTTCTGCAATATAGGAAAGAGAATCCATGTCCCGATACAGCGCCTGGCCATAGCCGAAATCCTTGTATATCTCCGAAAACGACCGGCCGGAAACCGATTCTACCGGTATTTTTTCATGCTCCTTGAATCTCACGGCATTTCCATTGGCCACATCATGATTGCCGGGAATGACATAAACCTTCAATCCGGACTGTGCGATCCTTGCCAACACTTTCTGCATCCCCAGATGATTTACCATCTCTCCATCCTTGGTCAGATCCCCGCAAATAATCAGAAAATCGGCGGTCTCCCTTGAAATCTGCCGGACAGTTTCCTCCATGATCTCCTGACTCTGAAGCAGCAGCTTGCGATCATAGGCTATCACACTCTGAAAAGCCTTGCCGGAGTCTCCAAGGCTGGTGTCATAAAAATGGGTATCGGAAAGCACAATAAATTTTGCAGAAGGATATACCGGTTTTTCATCATGAAGAGCCCTGATCTTCGAATCTGTCTGGTATAGAAAGGTATGCCCGCCGCATCCGGTATAAACCAGCGCCCATAGAAACAATAGTAGAATACGAAATGCTGTATAATTCATTCCTGATCTTCCTTTTTTCTCCATCATGATGCAAACAGATCGACAAGCCTGTCATCAATCCAGCTTTTCATCGAAATCCCCTGGATAAAGCCGCAATGCCCGCCATATCCGGTCGTTGTGATTTCAAGATTTTCCGATCGTGCAACCTCGGTCAGGTTTGCATACGGGATAACCGGGTCATCCCTGCTGATGATGATGTGTGATGGAATTCTTAAGTCCTTTAAAACATTTCCGGTAATTGAGTATCCGTTTAGATAGGTTTGAGAATCCGGATAAGGAGTATACCGGTCAACCAGGATATCCGTCATCCGGCTCAAAGATCTGAATATCTCCGGATCATCAAAGGTGTAGTTGTCCGGAAACAGGATCTGTTTTTTCATCAGGGATCTTTTCCATTTTTCGATGAAATACCAGTTGTACACAAAAAGACCGTTTTCAATATTATCCATTGTATCCGGAGGATGAAGAACCGGACAGATTGCGACAACTCGGTGCAGGCCGATGTTTCTCTCCGGCGCGTTTGCCGCAACCCGCAAGGCAAAATTTCCTCCCAGGGAAAATCCGCACAGAAACAGTTTTCCGTTGCTTCCATAATCCTGCTGAATGATCCGTATCGCATCCAGAACCTCCTCCAGGCGGCACGAATGAAACGGCTCTTGGTTCAGATGATGGCTGGTGCCGTGATCCCTGAAGTTCAACCGGAAAACATTGAACCCTTGATAAAAAAGAGTCCCGGCCGCAGACAGCAGATATGTGGAATCACTGCTTCCCTCCCACCCGTGAAGCAGGATAACAAGATTGCGCTCCCCGCCGCCCGGATGACCAGAGAAAAACCCCTGAAGCCGGACTCCTTGGCTGCAATGGAGTACAACCTCTTTTGATCGCTTCAACAATCCGGAAGCCCGTTTCCGGACAAGAGGTTTTCTAAATTTTATCGATGCCAGAATGGATTGAACGTGCCTGTTGCGTAAAAACCAGGGGGGGCTAAAATTATTCAGGGTATTGTTCATAACGAAGGGCTTATAGCACAATCAGATACTCAACTTTATGTGCGTTGAATAACTCTATCAACTCTTTGAAGTCTTTCTGTACCTCCATGATATTGTCTCCTCAAATATTCAACTGCATCTATCCGTTCTTTAGAAGACCTGCTCAACCAGTATTTCAGGTCATCCAAAATCAGATTTTTATCATCTACATTTTTTATCTTGATCACTTTTTTGATCATTTTACTGTTCCTGTATTGATGCGGTATTTACCGGACGGTTATATCATCTGATAGTTAATATGATATTATACTAATATAATTACAATTTATTATTGTCAATAAAGGGTTATTGAAAGGGTGCAATTAAAAGTGTTGGATTTCGATTACCCAATCGTTTGGTACATGACAACCGATAAAACCTGTGTCATGAAAAAATATGGGTAGCCATAGCGGGTAGCCACAAGGGCTACCCCTACAAAAGCATAAAATCATTTTCAAATGGAAATTCGCGACAGGATGTCGCTCCCACAAAATGAATTTCAACATTTTATGGAGAAGGCACTCTGATTGAGCCGGGGGCTTGATCTATAAAAAACAATCATGCTATTTTACCTCTACTGAAATAGTGAAGACGAATTCGTCTACAGAAGAAAGGGAGAGCGTTAGAATGTCTGAGTTTTCCAATGCAATGGAAGTTTTCAAACTGCTGGACAAATCCAACTGCCGGGATTGCAATGAAAAAACCTGCCTGGCTTTTGCCGGTGCAGTATACCAGGGGCTGCGGCATCTGAATGAATGCCCGAAGATCAGTAAAGAAATAATTCAGCAATACAACGGGGATCAGCCCCAGGAAAGAAGTTCAATCGAACTGGAGATGACCGGATTTGTGGAAGACTTAAAAAAACAGATTCAGTCCATTGATCTCTTATCGATTACGGACAAAACCGGCGGAAGAATCGTCAACAACAAGCTGACCATCAAGATCTTGGGCAAGGACATCAGCATTGATTCACAGGGTAACCTATATTCAGACATCCACCTCCACCAGTGGATCACCATCCCCCTGCTCAGTTACATCCTTGATTGCAAAGGCTTGCCCCTTTCAGGGAAATGGGTTCCTTTCCGGGAATTGAAAAACGGAAAGACCTTTGCACCACTTTATGAGCAACGATGTGAAAAGCCCCTGAAAAAGGTCGCCGATACTTACACAGACCTTTTTGAAGATATGGTGCATCTGTTCAATGGCAGGCAGGTCGAAAAACATTACCAGGCAGATATCTCTCTGGTTCTTCATCCCCTGCCAAAGGTTCCGATTCTCATCTGCTACTGGAAACCGGATGACGGTCTTGAATCCAGTCTGCACCTGTTTTACGATGCAGTTATGGAAGACAACCTGAACATTAGAGCCGTGTATTCCCTTGTTGCCGGCCTGGTGACCATGTTTGAAAAAATAAGCCTTCGTCACGGAGTAAAATAAAAAAACAGTCCGTATAAAATTATTCTTGACACATATATTTCGTATACGTATTATCCTCCTACAAAATAAACGGATACAAACCTTATTATTAAGGTGCCCATGACTCAAATAACCCCGATCAATTGCCCCTATTATCTGATCTCCCGGATCAGTCTTCAGGTGACCAGCGTGCTGAAAAAGGAGTTCACATCCAAAGGTGCGCAGGATGTGAAACCAGCTTATCTTGGCGTGTTGTTCACACTGTGGCAGAGTGATGGATTAAAGGTTGTCGAACTCGGGCATCAGGCTGGCCTTGAACCCTCCACCATGACAGGTCTTCTGGACCGGATGGAGAGCAGCGGACTGGTTTATCGTTCTGCTGATCCCAATGATCGCAGGGTACTACGGATTTATCTCACCCGGAAAGGAATCGATATCAAAGATGTTACCTTAGATGCTGTAAATCATGTTCTGGGCGCAGTCTTTGAGGGAATTTCCGAAAAAGAGCTGTCAAAAGCAATGGATCTTCTCAAACAGATACTATCAAACGCACAAAAGGCAGGCAGGTGATGACAAATATGAAAAAAGAGAAAATCGGTTTTACCTGTGCATACACGCCGATTGCAATGGCGGATGCAGCAGGATACATCCCCTATCGGGTTTTGCCCGTAAGCGAAGTGCCGGATCAGGCCGGCCGGATTCTTCATGACAATCTTTGCCCCCATGTCAAACGGGTTCTGGATCGTGCACTTGAAAACGATCTGCCGGAAGATCTGACCGGCATGATTTTCATGAACAGTTGTGATGCCATGAGAAGGCTGGCTGATGCATGGATGGAAACACGGCCGAAGGATAAGGTGATTATCCTTGACCTCCCGACCACTCCCGAAAAAATTGACATCTCCTTTTTTGCTCAAGAGTTATCCAGGCTTTCGGACACACTTGCAGCATGGTCAGGCAGCCGGATAACTGCCGGCAAGATACTCCAATCCATCGATCAATACAACCGGATCGCGGATCGAATTCAGACACTGAACTCTTTTCTGGCTGATGGGAAGCTCAAAGGTTCCGGGAAACGCTTGCAGGAACTGATCAATCTGGCGACATCCATTCCATTTGAAGATTCCCTGAAACTGCTGGATGATGAAATTATAAAAAATAAAAATCATCCTGCTGAAATGAATGGAATCCCGGTCTTTTTGTTTGGCAATGTGATGCCGGACCCTGAGTTTTTTTCATTGATCGAAGATTGCGGAGTTCAGATTATCGGAAATGATTTCTGCACCAGCACCCGGATGTTCAGCCAATTGCCGTGCAAAAAGGAGGAATCCATTTTTGCCCAGCTTTCCGGACATATCCTGGGAAAACCTCCCTGTGCCAGGAGCTTTGATCCTTCCCACCCAGGAAAAATTGCAGATGATGTTGTCCAAAAGGCAAAATCGCTCGGAGCCAGAGGGGTTATCGGACACAGCCTGAAATTCTGCGATCCATATCTGGCAAGGCTTCCGATGGTCAGAGACACCATCCAGGGAACGGAAATTCCTTTACTGCTTCTGGAAGGAGACTGCACCCTGCGCTCTTTCGGGCAGCAGAAAACAAGAATTGAAGCATTTGCAGAGATGTTGAGGTGATGCCATGATGAAACAATATTTTGATGACCTGGTGAATGGAATCGAGGCCAAAATCAAGGAAGATCCAGGCAGTATGAGTCCGAGAAAAATCTATGCCCTGGAAGTCGCAAAAATCGGCCGCCGGCTTTACGGAGGAGAAGAGAGGGTTGCATGGTGCGGTGTCACCGCTCCTTTTGATCTGCTTGCTGCCATGGGGATTACCTCCTGTTTTGTGGAGTTTGTCGGAGCCATGCTGGCATCCACCGGCATGGTTTCCGAATTTCTCGCAGAAGCGGAACAGGCCGGTTTTGCCGGAGATACCTGTGCCTATCATAAATCGGTTCTGGGGGCTGCACGGAAAAATCTCATGCCGGTTCCCGACTTCCTGATCGCTACAAGCTGCCCCTGCACAGGAGGTCTTGCGGTTATGGAAAATCTGGCCCGCCATTTTAAAAAAGACCTGTTTGTCCTGAACATCCCCCAGGAGGAAACAGATCAGAGCGTTCAATATCTTGCGGATCAGATTCAGGATATGGTGCGATTTGTATCAAACCATACCGGCGAACCCCTTTCAGAAGACCGGTTCCGGGAAGCCATTGCGAACACAAACAAGGCCAGAGAAATTATGGTCGATGTATACAAAATGGCCATGAATCTCCCCTCCCCTGCCAATGGCCGCCTGTTCGGCAATTTTGGAATTGTGGTTGCATTGCTGCTGGGCACACAGGCAGCAGTAGATGTTGCAACGGTTTATCGCGATTCATTCAAGGAGATGCTGAAAAACAAAGTGTCCGGTATTCCCAATGAACGGTACCGACTTCTCTGGATTCAAAACCGGATTCAATTCAAAAACCCCCTGATTGAAATCCTGGAAACGCAGTACAACGCATCCATTATTTCCGATGAATTAAATGACATCACCTGGGACCCCATTAATCCGGATAATCCCTATATCGGTCTTGCCAGAAGAGCCATCTCCATTCCGTTTAACGGACAGGGCAGAAGAAGGATCAGGCATCTTCAGCAGATGGCCAAGGATTATCGGATTGACGGCGCCATCAATCCATGTCATTGGGGATGCAGGCAGGGCAGTGGAGCCAGAGGTCTTGTCAGCAAAGGGTTGGGGGAGATTGGTGTTCCGGTTTTAAATCTTGAGGTTGACTGCATTGATTCCAGAAATTTTGCACAGGGACAGCTTAAAACCCGTCTGGAAGCTTTTATTGAAATGCTGGATAACCGGTCATCTCCCTGGAATTGATAACTTGACTCCGGAGAGCGCTGATCGGCTCCCGAGTACCTGGCTTTCTACCAGGAATAAAAAAACGGAACTTCTTTTCATTCAGGGTGTCGCGGCTTCCCGGGTTACCAGAAACACCGGCATCTCCCGGTTTATGGGGCGACTCACTATATGATAGGACAATACAAATCCGAGTTTTTTGAGGATGGCGATGCTGGCTGAATTTTCCGGATGAGTGCAGGAAAAGATCTGCCTGATACATGTCATATCAAAAGTTTGGATCAGAATCGCACGAGCTGCTTCGGTTGCATATCCATTGGACCATGAATCGCGGCAGAATCGGTAACTCAGTTCCATCTTTTTCAAAAATCTGGATTCCCCGATACTGCACCAGCCTATATATTGATTCATATCCTTACGATACACCGCAAGGTTCCCGGGATCCTGATTTCCTTGGTTTGAAATTCTTTCCTGATATTTTTCAAAAGCTACATCTTCCGTCCAATGAAAAACAGTTCCATCTCCAATATGCTTCATCACTTCCGGATCAATGGTCATTGAATAAAATCTCGGGAAGTCAGCAATGGATTCAGGCTGCAAAATCAGACGTGATGTTTTGATAGGATTTCTAAAAATCATCTCCCCTGCCCGGTCATTGTCATCATTCCATCAAAAAACGCTTCTGAGTTCATCAGGATATCCCTGTAACTGTCGAAATACAGAAACTGCTTCAGGAGGAGTGTAAATTCACTGGGAAAACGTATCCCGTGTTTTTCCCCGATCTGGATGATCCGAAGCAGAAATTGGTCGGATTCCCCATTTTGGAGCATGGGACTGATAGCGGACATGGAATCATGACCCGAGAATTGATCGTACAGATTCATCAGATCCTCCTCCAGTTGAAACCGGTTGACTCTCTTCCCGGTAAGACCGATCATAATCATGGATTTTGCCATTAGATGAAAATCATTGCTTATCATCGCCTGGATCAGGGATTTCATTCCGGATCTGGTTTTATGGGAAATGCTGCTGACAATACCGAAATCAATAAATCCGACCTTTCCATCCTGAAGCAGAAGAATGTTGCCGGCATGAAGATCTGCATGGAAAAGGGTGCATTGGGTGATACTCTTAAACCATGTTTCAAAAGCTGCACCGATGGATTCTGCAGGGTCATCCGCATATTGCATCAACCCTTTCCGATTGGTCAACGAAATCCCGAAAAACCTCTCCATGGTCAGAACCCTTTTTGTCGTTACTTCCGGGTATACCTTGGGAACAACGACCCTGCTGCTGCCGGTTCGATGTAAAAATTTTGAAAATATTTCTATGTTTTCAGATTCTTGTAAAAAATCACACTCTGCCAGTACCGATTTCTGGATTTCAGATAATATTCCGGTGATGGATGCATGTTTCAGCCGGGGAACAATCCATTCCAGAAGTTGAGCAGCAGTTTGAAGAAAAATCAGATCCGTAACCAGCGTATCTTTAACGCCAGGTCTTTGAATTTTAATGACGACATCTTCGCCGGTTCTCAGTTTTGCTCCATAAACCTGAGCGATGGATGCGGATGCCAAGGGCTGGGGATCGATCTTAGCAAAATACTGTTTCACTTTTTGTTTTCCCAGCTCCTTGTATAAAATTTTTTCCATTACCCGATAGGAAACCGGTTCTGTCTTATCCAGGCATCGTTTAAACTGTTTCACATATTCTTCCGGAAACAGCGAAGGTGAGCTGGCAATAACCTGACCCAGTTTGATATAGGTTGCTCCCATGCGCTCAAAGGTTCTGCGAACCAGTTCCGGTGTTTCAGGGCGATCCCCCAGTAACCACCCGATGCCCGTCTTTGTTAGAACCCCTGTTGTGTGGCGGACCCTTTTGGCACCCTTCAAACCATTGGAAAGCGTTTTTGGGAGTTCACGATATATATAATGGAGCACGATTCTGATCCTTGTTGAAAATGAAAATTGTCTTGCCTGTCGTATTATTTTTCCCGGATAAGGCTGCTGCTATATCAGATGCAATTCGAAGATTCAAGTTTCTATTATGGATAAATTTATGCGATTGTTTTGCGATATGAAAAACTGCTTGCTTCCATTCAAATCCAATAGTAAAAACGGGAAAAAAGCATGACATCAATTTCAAATGATTGTTTTAATATTATTACGAGATTACAATTCAATTTCTTCAGGAGGGACAAATGACAATAACTCAGAAAAACTTTACGGTTCCGGTTCTTTTGATCATGACAATACTTTTTGGCTGCACAATCTTCAAGACTCCCCGTGTTGAAGATGCAATTTATAAAAATTTCGAATATGAATTTGCATTTCAGGTTCCAAACGGATGGCATGTCCAGGAAACGATGTCAAAATCGCCTGATATAGGGCTTGCCGGTCTTTTTTCAAAAGACTTTGTTGTCATGCTGATCCATCCCAAAAACAACGGCATGATCATCGTCCAAGCCGATAAATCAAATGAAGATATCCTTGCAGTGGGTTATAACCCGGATATTTTCAAAGGACGATTGAAGCTGAGAATACAGGACAGAGAGAAAGAATTGATCACCGGCAATCAAATAAAAAATTATTCCTATGAAATCGGTCCACTGACCGTAAAACAAGGATATGGCCCATCTTTTATTTACCAGGAATCTGCGCAGAGCCTTGCAGGTGAAAAATATGCCCGGTCCGAGTTTTTAAATCAATGCCAGAATAAATGCACCTGCAATATTCATGTTACCCTGATTTCCAAAGAAAATGATTTTCAAAACAACTTCCAGGTGTTTACGGAGGTAAGCAACTCCCTGAGAAAGGTTTATCAATAGCCGTTGAATGATGTCAGAAGATCTCTCTTTGTCGAGGCTTCTTCTGGCATACTATATCAACAGATCTGTTTGAAAGCTTCAGTCGGGTGTGAGGATCAGACACTGAACCAGCTTAAAACAATTGTCAGGACTTAATCGTAACTATCAGAGCCAATTTCAAAAATCTGTTGTTGTAGTTCCGGCGAAAACTAGAATCCAGTATTTTCGGCTCTTTTCTGGGCACTGACTTTCGCCGGTGTGACGCTTTATAATAGTTTTGCAATTGGCTCATCAGATAATCCCGGCTCCAAGTGCCATTGCAATTATCAACAACAAAATGCCTGTGAGTGTCTCAACCGTTTTCATTGTAATTTTGTGCAAAAAGCGTTTGCTGATCATGACACCGGCAAATGCGGCAACAATACAGGAGAGAATCAGTGGCCATTGATCCTGGCTAAATGGGCTGTTTGTTTCAGCACCCCAGAAAACAAAGGCATAGGCTGCTATTCGTACCACATCCACCATAAAACCGATAACTGCATTCGTTCCTACAAAAGCCTGTGTTGAGATGCCCACCTTAGATAGGAATGCCGAACGAAGTGCGCCCTGGTGTCCGGAAAATCCTCCGAAAAATCCGGAAAGGATGCCTCCTAAAAACAGGTATTTTCGGTCAAACTTCAGCTCACGAAGAGTTGGTAAAAGCTCAAACAATGCAAACACAAACATCAGCAGTCCCATGACAACTTTAATAGGTGTAATCACTGCTATTCGGGACTCAACCGGATATCTGGCAATTTCACCGAAATACGACACATATCCAAATGCAGTAGCCCCGACAAAGGCAGCGATAATAGCAGGGATGCCAAACCTCAACACGATCAACCTGTCTGCGTGTTTTCCGACAAGCCCGACCTTAAATATATTATTTGCACCATGAACGACAGCAGTACCGGCGACAGCAACCTCAATTGGAAAAAACAAAGCAAAGACCGGTAGCAAAAGTGTGCCAAGGCCAAAACCTGAAAACAGGGTTAACGCTGATGCCAGCATTGCAGATAGACAAATAATGATATAGCTCATTTCTGTTTGATTACCTCCTGATAAAGCTCTTCGATTTTTTCCCGCATCTTATCCAGTAATTCTCTGCCCTTGGGTGTGATCCGGTAATACTTGCGCTGTTTGTGGTCAACCGTTCGCGTCTTACAGTTTAAAAAACTACCTTTTTCCAGTTTTGCCAGAGTTGGATAAAGAGTGCCAGGCCCGATCTCGTAGCCGTGGCTGCCCAATTCTTCCATTAATCCGATTCCGAATACCTCTTCTTTTTCAGCATGGTACAGTATATGAATCTTAACAAATGCCAATTCCAGATCACGAATCATGGTACCTCCGTTTTTTAATCTTGATATCGATATTTAATATTGACATACGATATTGTCAAGTGATATTCATTTGCCATATTATCGTTATCGCCTGAGAGTCATATTTAAAAGAGTCAAGGTTCGGATGATTGACAATAGTAATTTTATCAAAAAGGATTTTCCATTATGGCGTTGAGAGAAGAACTGGAAAAACAGGGAACCTGGTTGTTCCGTTGGCGCAGCTATCTGCCGTTAATCGGTATTGCGATGTTTATTCATGCCGCAACACAATTTCACTTTCCCGGTGCAATAGAGGAAATAGAAGACTATGGTGAGATCATCAGCATGATGTTTGCTTATTGCGGATTATTCATCCGCTGCCTTGTGACCGGTTACAAACCTAAGGGAACATCAGGAAGGAACACAAAAGAACAAGTGGCGATGGTATTAAACACATCCGGCATGTATTCCATCGTTCGAAACCCGCTTTACCTTGGAAATTTTATCATGTGGGTCGGTATTTCCACTTTTTTTCGCTTCTGGTGGCTGACGTTATTAGTAGTATTTATTTTCTGGGTATATTATGAACGGATTATTTATGCTGAGGAAGAGTTTTTACGAAAAAAATTTGGTGAATCTTACCTTTCCTGGGCGGGGCATACACCTGTATTCCTTCCCAAACTGCAAAACTGGAGGCAACCGGAACTGCCCTTTTCATTTAAAAAAACAATTCGTCAAGAATATGCAGGCTTTTATGCCATTATTTGTATTTTTACTTTTTTAGAGATTATCAGTCGTTATTTCTCCACCGGTAAAATCGGGCTGGATACCCGCTGGATAATTATTTTTACCGTTGGCTCGATTACCTATGTGATCATTCGTATTCTTGTAAAATATACTTCACTTCTTAAAACATAAGGGCTATTGTTAAGGTGTCTTGTCATTCATATTGTAAAGTATGGTGAATAACAATTGTCAATCTCATTTTTAGCTCTTCCAGGATCTAAGCCCCCATAACAGTAACAACAGACCTATCGCGCTCATTCCTGAAGAAACCATCCCGATTCCATATATCCCTCCTGATGGCCAAATGATTCCACCGAACAGGGCGCCAACAACTCGACCCATACCTGCAGCAGCCAGTAATGTGGACATCATGGTTGCCCTGTATTCCGGAAGAAGCTCCGTGCAAAGGGCAAGGGTGGAAACAAAAGTAAACTCATTGGCAATGAAAACAACAAATAGCCCCCCCAGTGCAAATGGAAGAGATTGGGAGACAAGAGTCAACGCCGCATAACAGACAGCAACCATGAAGCTTCCCAGAATGATGGAGCGTTTCAAACCAATCCGGTCGGCCAGTGCTGCGGTAAGGCCTTCACCGCACAACTCTGCAACACCGATAACACCGGTACCGATCCCGATGGCAACAAGATTTAAAGCAAAAGCGCTTTCCAACCATGCGCCATACACCATAAAAAGGTTATCGTTGGCAGCACTGATGAAAAAAGCAAATCCAGCTGCAGAAAAAGCCGTCCGGTTTGCCGCAAATTGTTTCCAGGCGGACAGCAGACCGGAATGTCTGCTGGTTTTCAACAGATTGTTATCCCGTGGTATCCCAAAAAACAGCGCTGCCATACTGAGAAGGCCGACACTGCCGATCACAAAAAAAGAAATCCGCCACCCCAGATCCTGAATGACCAGTCCCAGGATGGGAATCCCGACCAGGGTGCTTCCTGCCCAGCTCATCTCCAATATACCGATGATCAGTCCCCGCTGCCGGAATGGAAAACGTTTTCCCACATAAGCCTGCAAGGCAGGATCAAAAATGGATTTCCCTATCCCCGCCAGAAAAAGAGCCGCCATCGCCACCCCATAAAACGGCATCATTCCAGCGGCAAACATACCGATGATCAAAAAACCAAGTCCAGCCATCATCATGATTTTGTAACCTACCCGATCAGCTAGGGGGCCGGCGAACAAGACAAGAATGCCGGCTGCCTGATTCATGGCAATGATCGAGGAAATGGATGCCAGGGGGACACCCAGACCCCTTGCCAATGCCGGCGCAAAAGGATAGATAAATCGGCGGGCTGTATTCAATGCCAGACGGCCCAGGGAGGCAGCGCAAAGATTCAGAACCATCTTCATCATACTGCGGTCAATAGGCATCTTTACCGGATGATCGATCTATTTGATGGATATCGTTTTTCTGCTCTGTTATTTTTTTATGCCATTCCGGATCATTACCAAGATAAATCTCTGCCAGACTGTTGAATTCCGACGCCTGCCCGGCATTCCCCTTCATAACCCAACTCCTGGCTAGGTAGTAGTAAATACGGCCCTCTTTTGGATCCAGAGCAATGGCTCGTTCAAGCAAATCAATAGCATCATCCGGTTTGCTATTATCAAGCCTTTCACGGGCCTGAACCAATAATGCGGCCGATGCATTGGAGCGGGCATTTACACCTGTGTCCCCCGGAATAACCGCTGGATGGTCTTCTATATCTTCACCCATTTTACCAGGAGGAGCTGGTTGCCTTACCAGGGTACAACCTGATAAAAAAATCATGAATACAGTTAGGCAGATAAATAACATATTACGGTACAAGGGATTTCAATCCTTTCATCAATCGATCCAATATCTGTATTTTATGGACCGAACAATTTTCCTCCGGAACATTTTCCGTTACAAAAAATTCTTCCTTTTCCTCCGGGCAGACAAATGGAATGGGAAGAAGGCCGGAGTCCGGGCAGATTTTTCTTTTTACTACACCAGGAGGCATCGTGAACCATGTACCGGAGATATGATGAGGAATTGAATTCATCAATTCAGCCCATATGGGTAATGCTGCCTGAGAACCACTGGAATGAATGGGGTCACCGTTATCAAAACCTACCCAAACCAGAGCCAGTAAATCCGGGGTATATCCAATGAACCAGGCATCCCGATAATTGCTTGTGGTTCCTGTTTTTCCTGCAGCCGGAAAGGCGATTCCATACTGACGGAGTGCCTTTCCCGTACCTTCGACAACCGCACTCCTGAGCATGGAGGATATGATATATGCCTTTGCCGGAGAAATCAAACGCTCAATCTCCATGTGTTTTCGATTCAGTATTCTTCCGGATGCGTCAGTAATATTCTTCAATGCAAGAGGGTATGGCTGGACACCATCGGCAGCAAAAACGCAATATGCTCTTGCCATTTCTATGGGAATCGCTTCAAATGAACCTAAAGCCAATGATGGATAAGGTTCAAGAGGGGTAGAAAAATGAAATGCTCCGACCAGACGGATTATTGGATCCAGACCAACCTGCATAGCCAAATCCACCGTTGCCCGATTGTGGGACATTGAAAGTGCTGTTCTCATGGAGACCAGTTTTTCTGAAACCGGCTCATAATTCTGAGGTATCCATTCAACTCCTTTTTCGTTTACATACGTCTTCGAGGCGTTTGACAATCTAGAGGCTGGAGTAAAGCGATCCAAAGCCGTAAGGAATACAAATGGTTTAAAAACACTACCGGTCTGTCTCTTTGCCTGAGATGCTCTATTGAACTGGCTCAAGCTGTAATTCCGTCCTCCTACCATTGCCAGGATATTTCCGGTTTTTGGCTGCATCACAACAATTGCACCCTGAAGTTTTTTTTCAGGAAGCCTACGGAATAAGGTTGGATTCTGTCTTTCAAGTCGCTCAAGTCCTGTTTTCAAGGCCGATTCCGCTGCTTTCTGAACTTGTGCATCCATTGTCGTATAGATGGAGAGCCCCAAACTGGTCAAATCTTCTTTTGAATACAAAGTCGTGAGCTGTTGATAAAGATAGTCCATAAAAAAGGGAGCTTGCCGCGGATGCGATGTAAAACCGGATGTTTGAATCGGCTCCTTTATTAACGCATCCAGATCTTCCTGTGTAAGCCAATGTTTTTTCTTCATTGCATACAAAACCATATTTCTTCTGAGAAGGCAGGCATCTTTGCTGACATAGGGTGAATACAAATTCGGACCTTTTATCATACCGGCGATCACGGCTGATTCTAACAGGGTTAGCTCATCCGTAGGTTTCCCGAAATAAAAAAGCGATGCCTCCCCGATCCCGTTGACTGAATCCGACCCCATCTGGCCCAGATATATTTCGTTAAAATAGATCTCCAAAATCTCTTCTTTTGAAAACTTTGTCTCCAGAATCAAAGCGATTAACGCTTCTTTCAACTTTCTTACAATTGTTTTCTCTGGTGTAAGAAAATAATTCTTTGCAAGTTGTTGGGTTATCGTTGAAGCCCCCTGCGTGATTTTCCCATAGCGGGTATTTATATAAAGTGCCCGCAGGATACCGATAAAAGATATCCCATGATGCTGATAAAAACGGTTGTCCTCGATGGCCAGAACAGCTTTGATTAAATGATCCGGAACCTGATGGATTGAAATGAGTTGTCGCCGTTCTCGTTCCGGTCCGAAAAATTGCATCAATTCCTCAGGTTCAAGTTCAAAAACTGGAAGTGCAGTCCGGGTTTCAGACTGTTCAATGGATTCAATCAGATTCCCCTGCAAACGAATTCGCAGAAGAAAGCCTTCTCTCTTCTGGTTAGGGAGGGTAACATCATACAGATAAATATCCAAAACAGAAGAAGAGATCCTCACTTCTCCCTTATGTTTCGGATAACTTTCAACTTTGTGATAGTGAAGTCTTTTTAGCTTCTCATAAAAAGACGGCAGATCGATTCGTTGCCCCGGGAACAATAACATGCTGTCGGAATAGACCCTTGATGGAATCTGCCATTTTCTCCCGGAAAATCGGGTTTCAACCAGATTGGATAATGTCCGGCTGTAGAAAAACAGCCCGATGAATAAACCAAAAAAAATCAGTGTTAGAAACAATAGGAATTTTTTGATAACAGGCATACAAATTAGATGAGTAATACTCTTTCATGAAAAAAGTAATATCCAAATACAAACTGGGGGTATTCATACAATTATTGATGGAAAGACTCAACGATTATCAACTTATGTCAGGTGGATTTCACCATCGGCATCAAAACCGGATTGTTTTTTCCTGCCGATTTCCGGCAAAAAAGATTGTTTAAAACAGATACGGAATAAACCAGAAATTATGAAACCAGTTTCATAGAAACCCCATTCCGCCTGCGAATGACAACCCTCTGGCTCGATATGACAGGGATAGACATCTTTGGTGCCTCATCTTCTTTTTCCGCTTCTTCAAAAAGGCTTTTCAATTTGGCTTCCAACTGTTTGAATTTTTCCGGTTCCATTTTTGCTCCTTATTTAATTTTGTGAACTGAAAAACATATTGTTTTTTACTGTCATGACCTGATGTTTGATTCCAATTTGTATCCATCCTGCAAATGGATTGTACGCTGTGGTAACGATCAATAAACGAATCATTTTCGCTGACTGGGTTTGATTTGTATTTGAGCAATATGAATGCCAGTCGACCAACGGCCAATAATAATTAAATAAAAACTTTAATATCAAATAGTTGTAATTAGAAACTATCGACATCAACAACCTGATATATTGTCTTTTTTTGAAACAATTTTAAGGGAAGAAAAAAGATTGTATCAAAATGCGACAGCTAATGATAAGTCAGACAACTTCTAAAGGAATGAATACTGAGGAAAATTTATCAAGCAATCAATTTGATGATTTCCAAAATATCCTCTTTTGAAAGGCTTCTTCCCAGAGAGGCACTTCTGTTTTTAATTTCATCCACAATTTCTGGAAGTAATTTAACTGGATACGGAATCCGATTTTTCTCCAAAAATTTTTTAACTAAGTGTTTTCCGCATAAAACATTCAGAAGCCAATTCTCCCCTTGTTCAAGCCCGAACGATCTCGCTCCATGAGTTCCGGCAACATGGGTTTGCATGGATTCTCCAAAAAACGGAGTGTTATAGGTAAGAATACCGACCCCTGTTTTTTGCCGGATCAACATATCAATATATGAATAATATGCCTTGAACTGTTCCAGATTATCTGTTTTTAAATTGATCCCATATCCCTGTTCTTTTAATGTTTTCCCAACAAGAAATAGATCACCGATCCCGTTCCTTTCTCCAATTCCAAGTGCGGATACTTCAATTACTGAAGCGCCGGCAACCGCACCAAGGACTGTATTGGCCGTAGCCATTCCCATATCATTGTGGCAATGTACACCGATTCTTGCATTGCTCATTTTCGTTATGACCACAATATCCGATAGTCGATCATATAGAAGGTTGGGTGCCATAATTCCTGAAGTATCCGGCAATGTTATTATTTCAACATTCAAATCCTGACTTAAAAATTGGACGCACTTTTCAAGCATTACCGAATCAGTGCGGCCAATATCCAGTATACTGATCGATATTCTTGCATTCCTGATCTTTGACCTTGTATGATGCACAACCTTTTTGAGTGTATCTAAAAAAGTATCCATATCCCAACGATCTTCAAACCGATCCGCCATCACTGTGTGGATCTGGATTTCAGTGGCTCCTGAATCAATCATAAGATCCACATCATTGATCAAGGCACGACCAAGTCCTGCAATGCAGATCTTATATTTTTGTTCTCCTGCATAACGAATCAGACGATGCAATATATCTCTTTCCGTTTCATGTGCCGGAGGATATGCAACCTGAGAAATATCAATGCCAAGAGATTCCTGAAACTTGAGAATTGTCAGTCTTTCTTCATAAGTAAAGACGACTCCTCGATACTGCATCCCCTCACGGATGGTTTGGTCACAAACGAGAATATCGTGATGTCTCATTGCTCTTTAATACCCCCTGTTTTTGAAATCCTGGTGCACTTTACAAAATCATTTAATTATTATATAATCATTTTCATCAAAAGATTATCCGCCCTTCAGCATATATCCCGTTTTCTGTCCTCTCTCTATTTAGTTTTGTTATGAATCGCCATTACTTGCATTTTTTGTGGGCTGAAGACAAATTTGAAGACAATATAAAAACAGCGATACCTTTCATGTAAAGACATAATAAGTATATTCTCAACAAAGACTCAACCATTTTATTCAAACATCCTGATAAACTGATCGGCAATATCAAAGACATGGCAGAAACATCTTCCACAATAAACAGGGAAACAGATACCATGATAACAGACCCATCCGCTCAAAGACTTATCTATCCGACATATTTTTCCGATATCCTCACAAACAGTGCTGAAATGCATTCAATACTTGGATATATTGAGTCGATTGCTGCTACTGCGCAACCGATCCTGATCACTGGTGAAACAGGTGTTGGAAAGGAATTGATCGCAAAATCGATTCATGCATGCAGCAGACGAAAAGGCCCTATGGTTACGGTGAATGCAGCCGGACTTGATGATAATATTTTTTCAGATACATTGTTTGGACATGCCAGAGGCGCTTATACCGGAGCAGATCGAAATCGTCCTGGATTAATCGAAAAAGCGGATTCCGGAACGCTTTTTCTGGATGAAATCGGAGACCTCAGCCATTCCTCCCAGGTCAAATTATTGCGCCTGCTCCAGGAAGGAGAATTCCTTCCGTTGGGTTGCGATGAACTGAGACACTCCAATGCCAGAATCATTGCGGCGACAAATGTGGATCTCTGGGAAAAACAACGCTCCGGAAGCTTCCGGCAAGATCTGAATTTCAGGTTACGGACTCACCATATCGACATCCCGCCTCTTCGAAAACGTATTGATGACATCCCGATTCTGGTTGATTTTTTTTTGCAGAAAGCAGCATTCGCACTTAACAAAAAGAAACCAACATTCCCAAAGGAGTTGTTATCACTTCTCTCAACCTATTCCTTTCCGGGTAATATTAGAGAATTGGAATCCATAATTTTTGACGCTGTAAGCAGACATACGGGGAAAATACTTTCTCTGGAACGGTTGAATGACCATATCACAGAAAGACGGTCCAACATTCAAAAAATAAATCATCCCCATGCATCTGAGAAGAATGCACCAGTAACTTTCTCCGATGAATTACCCACGATCAAATATGCAACCCGTCTTCTGGTTGACGAAGCCTTAATGCGTGCAAAAGGGAATCAGACCATTGCCGCCAGAATGCTTGGTATCACACGTCAGGCCCTTGGAAAACGACTGAAAAATACAAAACTGCGTCCCAATGAATCCGTCTATGATTAATTACAAATCCTGTTACATTTCTTGTCCTTCCGAACAGGACGTTTGTCCTATAGAGCGAGACAAAATAGGTTCACTTGCCTCCTCCAAAAGAATTTATTAAATTTACCAATGCACTTATACTACTGTTTTTTTTTAATAAAAATTTCATTACAAGCCGGTGTCAAATGTTTGGCATGGTTGTTGATACATTCTTCATCAAAACACCTGTCATTAATTTCATAATGATCATACCTTCTACTATACTTGATAAAGGTGAAAGGCGAAAATGAAAAATAAATCAGATGGTAAAGAAAAAGTTAGTAGTAATACCATGAACCAGCAACATAATAGTCATCCGACCTCACATGACAAAAAAATGTCACTCATCTATAGCGGATTCATAGGTGAATGCGCTGAAATCAAGGAAGTTTTTCAGACAATTGAAAAAGTTGCAGATACAGACAGTACTGTTTTAATAACCGGCGAAAGCGGAACCGGAAAAGAATTAACTGCGAGAGCGATCCATGAAAACAGCAGTCGTCGAAATAACCCAATGGTTGTATTGAATTGCGGTGCCATTCCTAGCGAGCTTCTTGAAAGCGAACTGTTCGGCCATGAAAAAGGTGCCTTTACCGGAGCACATCAGCCTCGTATAGGACGCTTTGAAATGGCTGATGGGGGGACGATATTTCTTGATGAAATTGGAGACATGAGTCCAGGATTACAAGTAAAGCTACTCCGCGTTCTTCAGGAACAATGTTTCGAACGCGTAGGAAGTGTAAAAACAATCCATGTCAATATCCGAATCATATCTGCAACAAATAAAAATTTAAAAAAAGCAATTCATGAAGGAGCTTTCCGTGAAGACCTTTACTACCGACTGAATGTCATCCCCATCAACATGCCATCCCTTCATAAACGAAAATCAGACATCCCTCTTCTCATCAATCACTTTCTTGAAAAGCGACAGGCCAATTCCAACAAAAGCGCTGATACTAAAAAAACATTTTCAAAGCGTGCCATGGAAACGCTTATAAATTACAACTGGCCTGGGAATATCAGAGAACTTGAAAATCTGATTGAACGATTATCCATACTGGTAGATGAAGATACAATTCGATATAAAGATCTTCCAGAAAAAATGAAAGAAAAAGCGACAACCCGGCAGAATATACCTGAGAGCATTATGGAGAGAAACTGGCCTGGTTTTAATCAGGCAGTGGATCAATTCCAAAAAAACCTTATCTTACAGGCATTGAACCAAACCAACTGGATTAAAGCCAAGGCAGCCTCGCTTTTAAAAATGAACCGGACAACTCTTGTGGAGAAGATCAAAAAAATGGATCTTGAATCAATGGAGAATCACGTCGATAGGGAGTTTACATCAAACCATAAGTATTTCAGCATAGATGAATTGGATATATCCCATCTCTTACATACGGAGAAATCTACAATTTCCATAATGAAATGAAAGAATGAAAACATCACTGTCTGCAATCTCATCTTTCTTGCACATTGTTCTATTCATTAGGAAATGCTTATTACTCTTTATACCCTTTACTATTTTTTTCATCTTTGCGCGGCCCACAAATGCCAATGGGATAATATACTCTATTCATATAAAGACTGTAAATTCTCTTGAACTTGCAGAACGAATTACAACCGATCTAAATCAAAAAGGATATGAAGCGTTTTATCGACATATGCCTTCATTTGAGGAAGGAATTCAATATCGTATTTTTGCAGGAACCTTCCCATCAAAAGCACAAGCCCTCATAACACTCAACAAATTATGGAACTCCGATATTTCTGATCAATATGCCATCGCAATACTGAAAGAAAAGACAGATTTTCCGAATCAAAATCACCAGCCAAAAAGCAAAGAAGGTAAACCTACCTTTGCAATAGATAAACAAGTCGAACTATCCAAGCCGATCAATACGCCGGAAGAGGCACCTCCCATTCTCTCTAATGAAAAAGAAAATAATAAAATTATTGAAGTATTCGGGAGTGCTCTCAGGTACTATCATGATGAACAGTTTGCGAAAGCCCTATCGTTGTTCAACCAGATTTCCGAGAGTATTGATAACCCTGACCTTCTCTTCTGGAGTGGAATTTGTGAATCAAAGACAGGAAATTACAATCAAGCTGCCGAAAAACTGACATTACTTCTTGCGAAAGAACCAAACACATCCCAAGTAATGATAGAACTTGCCGCGATTCTATTTAAACAGAAAAAAGGCCATGAAGCGCTGCAGGAACTTGAAAAGGCAAAAGCTTTCCAACCACCTTCGGATATGCTACAATATATCAGTCATATGAAAAGGCTGCTTCTGGAGGATGAAAAACGTTTACCATTGAGCCTGGATTTTCTCATCAAAAAGAAAAAACCCAAAAACTCAAATGACAATCCAGATCCAGAATTCCAGGTTCGAAAACCTCCACAAAAATTTTATCAGATCGGAAGCAGCTCTGAAAAATTATTGCGATCTGTTCAAAAACATGATCCAGATAACATAGCCGTTTCCTACTACCTTGGATATATCGATATAAGAGAAGGAAGACTTGAAGATGGGATTCGAGAATGGGAAAAATATCTTTCAAGAGCTCCGGAAAACGAAAGAACCATTCATTTGAGCAAGCAAATGACGCTGCTTTTGTTAAATCATGCCGCAGTCTATTCCGCAGGGATGCTTAAAAAACGTATTCAGAAATCGAATATTCAGACTGATAAGAGTATTGTAATCTCAGAATTTCGAAACCGTTGTTTTGCTACCCTGCCGGGTATGGGAAAGGGTCTGGTTGCAATGATCATGGATGATTTACGAAAAATTGAAGGAATCCGGATTACGGATCGAATCATGATACACACAATGTCCAGATTGATGAATCCGGATCTGATTCAAATCTCAGACAATCAAAATGCTACGGTACTAGGACAATATCTTTCATCAAAACACACAGTGTGGGGGGAGTTTACCGATATAAGCGAAAATGCATTTCACATCATGGCAACAGTTACAAACTCCCAGAAAGCAGATAAAAACAGAAAGTTTGACATCAAGGGTACACGGGAAGAATTTCACCTGCTTGAGAAGCGGATGGTATTTGGAATCCTTGAATCCATTGGAATACATAAAAAAGACCTGCCACCTGCGAGCCTATTTTCAATTGAGAAAGCACACACACAAAATTTTGATGCATTTCTGAGCTACTCCCTTGGGCTGGAGTATCTGGATAAGCGGCAATTTGAACAGGCCCGTTATGCATTTCAAAAATCGATCCAACTGGATCCGAATTTTACATTGGCAAAAAAAGCCTTTCAGTCAACCCCGACTGACATCTATTTTTGTCCGATTTTTGAGCAATCAGAAGTTCTTGTAAAGGGGCAATGAAAAACAATGGATTCTGTATATCGGATTCACATTCTTGTAACTAATTAGGGAGACCTTCCATTTATTACAAACGTTTGCACAATATCAAAAAGATTTCTTAACTTAAATGGTTTTGCCAAAAAACCATCTGCACCATTTTCTAGTGCCAATGATTCATTCAGAGGATTTCCAGACATGATGATACATATTATGGAAGGAAACTGCTGTTTGATTTTTTTCAAAAGTTCAATCCCGGATATCTCAGGCATATCAACATCTGAAATAACAATATCCACATCAGCTTGATGTTGCATGTATTCCCAGGCCACAGCACCATTTTCAAAGGTCTTGACCTCACGATTCACACAATATTTTAATGCATTGGAAAGGAACGTACGTATGGGTGTTTCATCCTCAACGACTATGATTTTAACATTGGCTATAATAGCGACACCTCAACCATATCCGAGAAATAGCGATGCCCTAAGCATACATGGCGCTTCCAAATGGATTATATCTAAAAGTTATTCTTGAAAAACCTATAATTATAAAAAAGATCGTTGGATTGCACTGGAATATAACCTATCCATATACCATGGTCAAGTAGGCAATTGAATTCATTATAAAGTACTGATATATGCCCCCGCTGGATAGCTTCCCAGAATCTGAAGACTGCTGCATCGCTTTGAAAGTTCCATTTTTAAATCCCGGTATTGTTCTCCGGACAGGTCACATTCAAGATCTGCAAAAAAAACGTATTTCCATTTTTCCGATCGAAGTGGCCTTGATTCAAGTTTCTTCAAATTAATTCCGTTTTGAGCCAGAACTGTCAATACAGCGGCAAGAGCGCCGGATTTATCCGGCAGTGTAAATAATAGAGAAGTTTTGTCCTGATGGCCACCCTCGGGCTGTGTCGGTCCGATTATCATGAAACGAGTCCAGTTATCCGGAAAATCTTCTATCCGGCTACTCAGGATATTAAGCCCAAACATATCCCCTAGCTTTTCATGCCCAATGGCCGCACTTCCCTGTTCATTAATTACCTTAATCGCTGCTGCGGAAGTACTATTAACTGGAATGATTCCGACTTCCGGGAGGTGTGTCCTGAGCCAATTGGAGCATTGTTCCAGCGCTTGAGGATGAGAATACACAGTATGGATTCGGGCAAGAGATGTATCTGAACTCAACAGAGAATAACTGGTTTTACAGAAAACTTCTGCCTGTATATACACCTGATAAGTTAAAAAAAAATCCAGGCTTTGTCCGACACTGCCTTGAAGAGAATTTTCCAAAGGAATGATCCCTAGCTCAGCTTCATGTTTTTCTACAATCTGAAACACTTCTTTTAAACTGTTGCAAGGTTTCAAATCTGCACTATGACCAAGGTACTCGATTCCGGCAAAGTAAGAAAAGGTACCTTCCGGACCGAGATACACCACTTTCTGAGGCTGTTGCAATTTTCGCGAGGAGGATAGTATTTCCCGGTAAATCGCCCGCAAATGATCATCCGGCAAGTGCCCGGGATTTTGAGAAATGAGCTTTTTCATAACCTCTTTTTCCCGAAAAGGTTTAAAAACCGATTCTTTGGATACGGACTTTATCCCTCCCACCTCCTTGCATAACTCTGCCCGATGGTTCAACAGTTCCAGCAATCCCATATCAATACGATCAATCTTCGAACGAATATTCTCTAGCTTTTGTTTATCCAAGCCTTTATCATCAAAAAAAACATCGGTTGCTTGACGATTAATATCCATTTTATCCCCTTTACAGTTCATACATGGCTTGCTCCACATTCCAATTCTGATGAACCACCCCATGTAATGCTCTCACCAGCCGGCTAGGATCCTCTGCCTGAAAAATATTTCTTCCAACCGATAAACCTGCACCGCCTGCCTGTATGGAATCATACACCATCTGAACAATGTCTCTTTGATTATCCATCTTCGGGCCACCAGCAATCACCACAGGAATACAGCAGCTTTCAACAACATTCCGGAAGGACTCTGCATCTCCTGTATAAGGAACTTTAACAACATCGGCTCCAAGCTCTTCCCCGAGTCGTGCACAATGTTTTACGACCTCTGGATCAAACCCGTTCTTGATCTTCGGTCCCCTCGCATAGACCATTGCCAAAACCGGCATTCCCCAATTATTTGCCCGTGTAGAGATCATTCCAAATTCATTCAACATGTTTCTTTCCGTCTCATCACCCAGGTTCACATGAACAGAAACTGCATCCGCTCCAAGACGAATGGCATCCTCAACTTCCCCGACCAATGTCTTCGCATTGGGATAAGGAGAAAGATCGGTACTGGCTGAAAGATGAATGATCAGTCCCACATCACGGCCATGTCCTCGATGGGATCGCCGAGGCAACCCTTTATGCATTAGAACAGCATTGGCGCCACCCTCTGCCACCTTGTCAATGGTATCCCTCAGATCAACAACACCAAAAATCGGCCCTACACTGACCCCATGATCCAGTGGAACAATAATTGTTTTCCTTGTATTGCGGTTAAAGATTCTTTCCAGTCTGACCATTTTCCCGAGATGCATACTTCCTCCTTTTTATGTTGGATCATTTTTATATGATTAAAAAAAAAGGGCCGCAAGCTTTGCTTGCGGCCCTGTAAAGATGTCTCTTTATATGATGGTCAACCTCCTCCATCCAGGCCGCATAGCCAGCTAAAAAAACCAAAAAAACAATAACAGCTGTATAAATAATCCGGCCCTTTTTGAATTTGGAAGTTGCTCATGATCACTCCAGTTAACAGATATCTTTCATCTTGTCAAGAAAGTGAGTGACGGAATATATATTGCACCATCTATTGAACTATGATAATTCGAAATGCCATGAAACAATATACAATAGACGAATTGAGAATAGAAGACTACGAGAAAATTAAAACATATTTTGACGACCACTTCGAAGCATCAAAAATCGATAGCATTTACTGGATACATATAGTTCCGGAAATTCTTTCTGAAATACAGATTTTGCATGATAGTTGTAAACCCTTTTACTTTGCTGTTGAGCTTGAACCGGATAAACTATCATGTGAACTTCTCGTACGAACAGGCAATCGAGTAAGATGCGATTGTGTTCGTTATGCAACGGAATCCCAACGAAACTGGTATATCCGTTTGATCGATGCAATTCTTGAAAAATTGGAAGTCCATGTTTAACTTCCTCATGGGGCTCAGCTCAAGCGTTTCCGCAATTGTACTCATTTTTTTCAATACCCGGGGCATCATTATAAACACATTGATCACTGGGTAATGATAAAAAAATTACCATAATGAAATATATCAACTCCTAATAGATATGCCGGAAGGTTGATACTCTATGCTTAAAATTATTCCACTTGGCGGATTTGGTGAAATTGGATTGAATATGATGGTTTTTGAATATCAAAATACCATTTTCATCATTGATGCCGGATTGATGTTCCCGGAAGATTATATGCTTGGAGTTGATATCGTCATTCCGGATATAACCTATCTGAAACAGAAAAAATCTCATATCTCCGGAATTGTCATTACCCATTCCCATGAGGATCACATCGGCGCCCTTCCCTATCTTTTAAAAGAAGTCAACGCGCCGGTTTTTGGAACCCCCTATACACTGGGTGTAATCCGAAAAAAACTGGAAGAATTCGGACTTCTTGGTGCATCGTCATTACATGAAATTCATCCTGATGAAAAACTGAAGATCGGTATTTTTGAACTTGATTTCATTCGGATGAACCATAGTGTAATTGATTGTGTAGGAATCGCGATTAAAACGCCCTATGGCACCATAATACATACCGGTGATTTTAAACTGAACCACAATCCTGTGGACGGCATGGTTACGGATGTCAATAAACTTGCAAAGTATGGCGGGCAGGGGGTTCTTGCCCTCCTGTCGGATTCAACCAATGTTGAAAAAGAAGGGTATACAATATCGGATCAACAAGTTGGCCAGGAATTAGAATCGATCATTCTAAACACCAACGGACGGGTGATTGTTGCCCTGTTCGCCTCAAATGTCGCCAGAATTCAACAATTAATTAATATTGCGAACAAAAAAGATAGTAAAATCATATTGAACGGTCGAAGCATTGAGATGACAGTGGAAATTGCAAAATCCCTCGGCCATATCAACATTCCAGATAATATGGAAATTTTTATCAATGACATCAAAAATTTTCCTGACAATGAGATCCTGATGATCACCACGGGCAGCCAGGGAGAACCCATGTCTGCTCTGGCTCGTATGGCCTCGGACACCCACAAGCAGATCAAGGTTAAGAAAGGCGATACCATTATCCTCTCTTCCAAATTCATACCCGGAAATGAAAAAGCGATCACAAACATCATTAACAATTTATACCGAAAGGGAGCGGATGTTATTTATGAAAAAATCTCGGACATCCATGTTTCCGGACACGCTTTTCAGGAAGAGTTGAAGTTGATGATCGGTCTCACCAAACCCAAGTTTTTTATACCTGCTCACGGTGAATACCGTCACCTGCTGCTCCATGCGAGATTGGCAGAAAAAACCGGTATCCCCCCAAAAAATATTATTCTGGCTGAAAACGGGAACATTATTGAATTTGATAAAAACGGCGGCCGGATATCCGGAAGCATTGAAACCAGCCGCATCCTGATTGATGGAAAAGGAGTAGGAGATGTCGGCAGAAGTGTCCTGAAGGAAAGACGTTTTTTATCCGAAGAAGGTGTGGTGGTAGTCACCCTTGCTTTTGATGAAGAAACCGGTATCGTGATTCATGGTCCTGAAATTCTATCCCGTGGATTTGTCTTTTGGACTGAAACAGGACATCTGCTGGATGATGCACAGTGTGTTATACTTGAAATAATTGAAGATATCGGTCCGGAAGTTCCGAACCGGGCAGAGATTATCCAAACAAAGCTTCAAACCGCCTTACGCCAATACTTTTATTTTACCATTAAACGCCGTCCTGTTATTATTCCGGTTATCATGGAATTATAATCTCACTCTACCTTGAAAGTGCTTTCATGGAATTATCGAAAGCTTTTGCGGTAAATCTTGCAAGTTCATAAAGGTGATCCCGGTTTTCAATACTCATGCCTTCGCGACCTCTATAAGTAATCACGATTCCAAGGATGGCTGCAAAAAAAGATTCTGAAAAAACCCGACTGTGCTTTTGATAATCCATTGTATTGAGCCCGGAATCAAAACGATCCAGGAAAACAGCTTTCACAGATTCAAATTTTTCAGAAACAACACTATCCTGATCTCCCCGGATTAAAAAATGACAAGCAATCTGAAAAGTGGCTTCATTATCAAGCAGATAATCAACGAAGATACAGGATATCTCTTCCAAAGAGGAATCAGCCGCCTCTGTCAAATCTCGGATTAATTGATTCACATTATTGATATCTTTCAATAAAACAGCTAACAGCAGATCATCCTGTGAGTCAAAATACCGATAGATGCTTGCAACAGATACCTTTGCTGCCTTTGCAATATCCTTCATGCTGATTTCATGAAACGCCTTTCGAGAAAAGAGTTCTTCTGTTGCTATGATGATCACTTCCCGGCGCAAATGCTGTTCTCTTTCACGCAACTCCTGGAATGTATTACCCTTCATAAATCTCCGTTACATCTTTGTGATACCAATCCGTCAAAAAATATGTTAGGCTTCAGATAGGTTTCACTCATAACCATAGTTGATTAAATAGTAAAGGATAAAAAGTGTCCATTGTTTGATATTGTTGTACTGGATTTGACAATATTTAAAAATTACATATTTTGTGTCGGAGCTATCAAATACGCTTTATTGATTTCATCTTAACCTGATTCATGAAAAATAACAAATTTCCCCATATCCTCCTCCCTTTTCTGCCATCACTCATATGCCTGATGATATCTGTCTGTGTGTTTTTCATGGGGCAAAACTTATCTCAGGCAGCTGTAACTGAAGATTCCTTCAAAAAATTTCTTGGGAAAAACGATTCACTTCTTGTTTCCGAAATCAATTCCGATACGAATCTGATTCGAATACGCGCTGATCAATTGCTGATTCCTGCATCGATTTTAAAACTTTTCACAGCCCTGGTTGCGATGAGTGCACTTGGGGAGGATTATCACTTTCATACTGATTTTTTCATTGATCCATATAAAAACTTAAAAATCAAAGGCTATGGAGACCCCTTGCTTATTTCAGAAATCATTCCTGAAATGGTTCATCAGGTTGGTGATCAGATCCATGAAATAAACGATATAATTCTGGATGATAATTATTTTCAATCACCAATGACCATCCCCGGTGCAACAAAAAATTCAATCCAGCCCTATGATGCTCCAAATGGTTCTTTGTGTGTCAATTTCAATACTGTTTTTTTTAAAAAGGATCAAAATGGAGAATATATCAGTGCGGAATCCCAAACTCCCTTTCTGCCATTTATTGCAGACAGAATAGCCCATTCTTCATTGGATCATGGCAGAATCATTCTGTCTGATAACCATCATGAGCATCTTTTTTACGCCGGCCATATGTTCAAACATTTTTTAGAAAGTAAAGCATCTGTCAAGGGGATAATCCGGCAAGGTGTTGTTGATAAAAAACATGATACGCTCATTCAGCGATATCGATCTCCCTACTCTATGCAGGATATTATTGGGAAAATGCTCTATTATTCTAGTAATTTCACAGCCAACCAGATTCTGGTCGCTGCGGGTGCCGCAAAGTTCGGAGAACCTGGAACCCTTGCCAAAGGAATTCAGGTTGCACATTCATATGCGGAAACCCACCATGGATTGTCTAAAATTCAATTTCAGGAAGGTTCCGGACTTTCAACCTTAAATCGATTGTCAGCAAGTATGATGGGTCAAATATTGAAGGAATTTTTTCCATACCGGAATTTGCTGAAGAAACAAGGAAATGAGCTATATAAAACAGGAACACTGACCGGAGTCCGGTCACGGGCCGGATATTTACAGACGCGAGGAGGTAAACTGCTCAGCTTTGTTGTCATATTGAATTCCAACCCAAATTCAATGGAAAACATTATGAAGCTGATCAACCATTTCTACTAGTTTAAAAAAACCCTCAATATAAAATGTGCATATTTTATTTTGTATTTTTCTTATCGCTTGTGATAAATGCATAAGCGCTGTGATGATGAATCGACTCGAAATTCTCAACGCTTACTGAAAACCAGATAATATTGTCATCCTCCATTAAGGACTTGGAAATATCACGAACGATATCCTCAACAAACTTCGGATTGTTGAATCCTTTTTCAGTTACCCATTTTTCATCAACCCGTTTCAACACCGAAAAAACATCACAGGAAGCTGCGCTTTCAACAAGTGTTATCATATCTTCTATCCAGATAAATTTTTTAAACCGGGTACTTAAGCACACTTCCCCTCGTTGATTGTGGGCACCTCCGTCACTGATCTCCTTGCTGCACGGGCAGACAGAGGAAATGGGAACAATTACCTCGGAGATAAGATCGAGCCTCCCTTTTGGATCACTGTTTCCAATCAGCCGGCATGTATAATCCATCAGACCAGGGGATTTGCTGACAGGAGCTTCTTTACGGATAAAATAGGGGAATGTAACCTCAATATGTGCGGATGCGGCATGGAGGTCTTTCTTCATCTGATCTAGAATAACGGAAAAAGATTTCAAGGAAACTTCGGGACGGAATGCATGCAGCATCTCCACGAATCGGCTCATGTGAGTTCCCTTGCTGTCATGCGGAAGATCTACATACATGTTAATGGTTGCAACCGTATGCTGCTTATTATCTTTCCGATCCATTACGGTAATGGGATATTTAATGTTCTTGATACCGACCTTATTAATCGGAATGTTTCGATCATCCAGTTGGTTCTGTATATCTTTCATGTTTGAAAAAGGATTGAAGCCGAATGGATAATCCTTGACCTCCTGTCATATAAGGTAATCTGTATTTACATTAGACATGGATCGAAAAATATTACCTTTTATTTTTCGATTGGTTTTATAAAGTTCCGCAAGCATCTGTTTCATCTCATGACGTTTGGAATGTTTTTCAGAAGGACAAGCATTCCGAAAAACTGGAAAATCATTCTGCCGCGCAAATCGGATTATAACATCTTCATCAATATAAGACAACGGACGGATAATCGTGAACCCTCCGTTAAACAAAGATTGCGATGGAACCATTGTGCTGATGGTCCCTCCGTAACACATATTCATGAAGAGCGTCTCAATAATATCATCTTTATGGTGACCGAGTGCCAACTTGTTACAGCCAAGTTCAGATGCAACCTCAAACAGTCGTTTTCGTCTCAGTCGGGAACAAGAAAAACAAGGATTTTCCCGGTTCTCTTTTCTATGAGCCCTGATCCCGAAATCAGATCTTTCCACCCGCAGATTGTAATTCATTTTTGTACAGTAGTCTTCCAGATAAGAAAGATCACTGCCCTCAAACCCTGGATCAACGTGAATCGCAAACAACTCATATGAAATTGGAATCCGTGATAAGCGTTCCGTTAAAATCCACATCAAGGACAGACTGTCTTTCCCTCCGGAAAGCCCGACTGCAATTTTTTCGCCATCGGAAATCATTCGGTATTGATGGATCGCCTTTCCAACCAACCGTTTCATTGTCGAATATGGATGACGTGACATGAAATATGTCTATCCGGATTGAATTACTCGTTCTTTTTCCGTTGTACCTTACCTGCGGCGATCTCCCGCAGCGACACAACAATATCCTCATTTTTCGGAGAATATACCAGATAATCTGAACCTTCCCGAATCTGTCGTACCCGTTTGGCGGCCATATGAACCAATTCAAATCGGTTCTTGACTTTTTCCAGACAGTCTTCAATCGTTACACGTGCCAAAGTCAGTATCCTCCTGTTATTGTTCTTCAAATATTATGAAAAGTATCTATCCTATAGAATCTCAATCAACTCATAGCTTCTTTTACCTCCCGGAGCATTCAGAACAACTTCGTCTCCGGGAACTTTTCCGAGCATCGCCTTCCCAAGAGGAGATGAAACCGAAATCCGGCCTTCATCAATATTGGATTCATCCGGGCCAACCAATTGATATTCAACTTCATCACCTGTGGCTGCATTCTCAAGCAATACCCTGCATCCAAACACAACCTTATTTTTTGATAGTTTCGTGGGGTCTATAATATCTGCATTGGCCAGTTTAAATTCAAGCTCACCAATTCTCCCCTCAATAAATCCCTGACGATCCTTGGCTGCTTCAAATTCAGCATTTTCAGACAAATCACCATGGGCTCTGGCTTCTTCAATTGCCTTAATGTTCAGTGGGCGTTCAACACTCTTGAGTTGAATAAGCTCTTTTCTCAGAACTTCATATCCAGTTTTTGTTATCGGTACTCTTTCCACGCTTTTACTCCTGAAGCAACCTTCAAAAAAAACGATTCATAAAATGAATCATCATGATGTTTTACCGATAAAATCAGCAACAAGATCTCCTACTTCGCTTGTTGTGTAACCCATTTTTCCGGCAGCAACGTCCTTAATATCCTCCCGCAGGACTTTTTGAACAGCCGCTTCAATCCGCTCCGCTGCTTTTTTTTCTCCAAGTGTCTCCAACATCAACTGTCCAGCCATGATCGCTGCAAGGGGGTTGATTACCTGCTTTCCTGTATATTTAGGAGCTGAACCGCCGATGGGCTCAAACATGGAGACACCATGCGGATTGATATTGCCGCCTGCGGCGATCCCCATGCCGCCCTGAATCATTGCGCCAAGATCGGTAATAATATCTCCAAACATATTGTCCGTTACAATGACATCAAACCACTCGGGATTTTTTACCATCCACATGCAGATCGCATCCACATGTGCGTAGTCTATCTCAATATCCGGGTACTCTTTGGACACTTCATGAAAAGTTCTTTCCCATAAATCAAAAGCAAACGTTAGTACATTGGTTTTTCCACACAAAGTCAACTTTTTTCTTTTATTGCGTTTCCGACAGTACTCAAACGCATATCGGATACACCTTTCCACACCTTTTCGTGTATTGATCGACTCCTGAACAGCCACCTCATCCGGTGTCCCATACTTCAAGGTACCACCCGCTCCAGCATAAAGTCCTTCCGTATTTTCCCGAACGACTACAAAATCGATATGTTCCGGTTTTTTATCCTTTAGCGGGGTTTCAACACCTTCATATAGTTTAACCGGTCGAAGATTAATATATTGATCAAAATCAAACCGTAAATTCAGAAGAAGCCCTTTTTCAAGAATACCCGGTTTTACATCCGGATGTCCGATTGCACCCAGAAAAATCGAATCATGTTCTCGTAGCGATGCCTTAACCTGGTCTGTAAGGATTTCTCCTGTGGCTTTATAATGCTCACCACCGATGTGAAAATCGGTATATTGTAAAGAAAAATCGCTCTTTTCTGCAACAGCATTCAACACCTTGATTCCTTCGGCTACAACCTCGGGGCCTGTTCCATCCCCCCCGACTACAGCAATTTTATACTTCTTCGACATATTCTTTTGCTCCACTATCCCTGATCAAAAAGTTTAGATTAAAATCGCCGACCCAAAAGGTCGGCGAGGTATTTTTTCCTGATTCAAAATGATCTGATTTCAGTAATGGATCAATGCAGATACCCCAATATGGATGTACCAGCCTGCACCTTTTCTCCGATTGAGATTGCCGATCGGGTGTCAGGAGGCAAAAACAGATCCAGACGAGATCCGAAACAGATCATACCAAAACGCTGCCCCCGTAATAACTCATCCCCTTCCTGGATTCTACAGAGAATCCGCCTTGCAATCAGACCGGCAATCTGGATAAAACAAATCATGTTTCCTTTTTCTGTCTCCAGAATTATTGCATTCTGTTCATTATCCAGTGAAGCCTTATCCAGATTGGCAGTAAAAAATTTGCCTGGATTATACACAACCCGGGAGATTCTTCCTTCATGGGGAATCCGATTTACATGTACATTAAACACGGACATGAAAATACTGATTTTCAGGCAGGGCCCCTCGATAAATGGATTTTCATTTACAATTTCGTGAATAATCACTTTTCCATCCGCAGGTGAAACCACTGCCCCTTCCTGTGTAGGTATAACACGATCCGGATCCCTGAAAAACCAACAGATAAAAAAAGTGATAATGAGACCCAGAAAGGAGAGCCCTGTAAAACCGATCAATGCAAATATCGCTGTTGCAAATGCAGATGCCCCGATCACACCATATCCTGGTTTTGCAATTGGAAAAGCGGTAAAGTGTATCGGTTCAGACCAAAAATATTTTTCCATTCACGCCTTTGCTTGCTATCCTGATTCTATACACAACATATTGAATATATTATTAATAAATATAAAAACCTTATAAAAATATCAAAATCAGACCCAATTGTCAATGATAACACAAGAAACGTTTCACTCAATTATTACTCATTTTGATAAACTGCATCACATTTCCTTATATAATATGGGATAAGCGCATTTTCCAAGGTATCCTGACTGTGAATCTTCTCCATCCCAAGATAACCTACATGAGCTGCGCGTATCATATTTTGAGATGGTGGGGAGAAAAAAACATTTCCCCTGTCCTGATCCATAAGGACTTCCCGGTAAACTTCGGAGCCATCGCCAACAAACAAACATGGGGTTTTTAAATCAGCAAAAACCGATTTTGGGGATGCAACAGCGTCCTGATTTTTTTTCTTCATGACACCATCTGTAAACTGGTACCACGCATAATAGACCTCTCCTCTTCTTGCATCCAACATGGAACATACCGGAAACACGGAAAAGGAAAAAGAAGCAGCCAGTGCATCCAGCGAGGAAACGCCTACGATCGGTTTACCCGTTGCTTCGGAAAGGCCCTTCATTGTACTGATTCCAATTCTCAGTCCTGTAAAACTGCCCGGCCCTATGGTTACGGCGTATCCATCCAACTCATGTTTTGAAATTCCGGATCGGCGAATAGCAGACTCAATCATCTCCATCAGATATCTTGAATGGGTCTTTTGGGTAACGATTGTTATTTCCGACAGGACACTGTGTTCACTCACGATCGCAACACTGCAACTCTTTGAAGCAGTATCCGCAGCAAGAATAATCATTTTTTCTTTTTACCGGTCTTTTTTGTCCTGGATTTCTTTTTGATCTCTTCAAGTGCGATCGAAAGCACTTTATCCATCTGTTTCACGGGAATAAAGTTAATTTTCTTTTTCACATTCTTCGGGATCTCGGATAGATCCTTTTTATTTTTTTCAGGAATAATAATGGTTCGAATACCCGCTCTCAGAGCCCCCAAAGCCTTCTCTTTCAGCCCCCCGATGGGAAGAACCCGACCCCTTAAGGTAATTTCACCGGTCATGGCTACATACTTGTTGATTGGAGTTTCCGTCATTGCAGAAATCAAGGCGGTTGCCATGGCAATACCCGCAGACGGTCCATCCTTTGGAATTGCACCCGCTGGAACATGAATATGAATATCCCGATTCTCAAAAAACTCTTTGTCAATATGGAATGTTTTCATATTCGCTCTTGCATAACTCAGTGCTGCACGAGCCGACTCCTGCATGACCTCTCCAAGCTGCCCGGTAATGATCAGTTCCCCCTTGCCAGGCAAAAGGGATGCTTCAACATACAAAACCTCTCCGCCGACCTGCGTCCAGGCCAGACCCGTAGCCAGACCAATCTGACTTTCTTCCTGATCCATTTCCGGTATAAATTTTGTAACACCAAGAAATTTCTCCAGATTTGTCCGAGTAATCGTGACCGGTTTTTTATCTCCTTCTGCTTTTCTTCTGGCCACTTTCCGGCAGATCGTCCCAAGCTCCCGTTCCAGATTTCGCAAGCCTGCTTCCGATGTATATCCGGTAATAATTTCATCCATGGCGTTCGGACTGATGGTCAGACTCTTGCTGGTCTGCAAACCGTTTTCTCTGATTTGCCTTGGAAGCAGATATTTTTCGGCAATTACTCTTTTTTCCTCTTCCGTATACCCCGGAATGCTGATGATTTCCATTCGATCCATGAGGGCTGACGGTATCGTATCCGTCAAATTTGCCGTTAAAATAAACATAACCTTGGAAAGATCGAATGACAGATTGAGATAGTGATCGCTGAAAGCAACATTTTGTTCAGGATCAAGAACCTCTAAAAGAGCGGAAGAGGGATCACCACGATAGTCAGAACCAATCTTATCAATCTCATCCATCATAAACACAGGATTATTGGTACCGCACTGCTTCAAACCCTGAATGATACGGCCTGGCAGAGCCCCGATATAGGTCCTTCGATGGCCTCTGATTTCCGCTTCATCCCTCAGACCCCCCAAAGAGATCCGAACAAATTTTCTTTTCATGGACTTTGCAATCGCCTGACCCAGGGATGTTTTCCCAACCCCGGGCGGACCGATAAAACAGAGGATCGAGCCCTTCATTTTTGGATTTAATTTTCGGACACTCAGATATTCCAGAATCCGGTCTTTAATTTTGCTAAGACCATAGTGTTCCTTATCCAGAATAATCTGTGCATTCTTGATATTGATATAGTCTTTGCTTGATTTGCTCCATGGCATCTCAACCAACCAGTCAAGGTAGGTTCGGGAAATGGACGCCTCTGAAGAATCAGTATGCATCAACTGAAGCCGTTTCAACTGTTTCAAAGCCTCATTTTCAGCATCCTTGGGCATTTTTGCTTGTTTTATTCTTTTTGTGTAATCCTCAAACTCATGGGTCTTTTCATCCGATTCTCCCAACTCTTTATGGATTGCACGGACCTGCTCCCGCAAGTAATAATCCCGTTGGCTCTTTGAAATTTCATCCCTTACATCGGACTGTATTTTTGCTTGAACAGCAGAAAGCTCAACCTCTTTGGACAAAAATTCATTTATTTTATTCAAACGTTGAATCGAATCCGTAAGTTCAAGAAGAATCTGGGCATCTTCGGTTTTCAATCGGAGATTCGAAGCAACCAGATCAGCCAGTTTGCCTGGATCTTCTATGTTATCCAGAATGGAACCTACTTCGCCTGTCATCTCTCCCCTGAGCGATAAAATCTTCTCGCACTGCTCCCGGACATTCCTCATCAACGCTTCGGATTCGAGGCTTACTTCTCCTGCAGCCTGCTCTTTTATCAACTCAATCTTAACCCGATAGGTGTTCTTTTTCTGTGTGTATTTCACAATTCTGGCTTTTGAAATCCCTTGCACCAGGGCTTTGAGACGGCCATCCGGCAATTTCAGCATCCTGAGAATTCTGCCGACCGTCCCAACAAGATAGATCTCATCCGGATCCGGATTTTCAATTGTAGGATCCTTTTGGGTAGCGAGAAAAAGGAGCTTGTCATTCTCGACAGCCGCTTCCATAGCTGTGACCGACTTCTCACGCCCAATAAACAATGGTAACAACATATCTGTAAATATAACAACATCCCGTACAGGCAGAAGTGGAAGCTCATCCGGAATTTCTGTCTTTCCTTCGTCATCTTGAATCAGACTAATCAAATCGTCTTTATCAGTTTCAGCCATTCCATCTCCTATTGATTCAAATTCATCCTTGAAAGCGGCAGTAGATATACTTTTCGCTATTGTACCATGAGAACCTGTTTTTCTGACAATATTATGCGCTTCAATTTATTCAATATCAACTATAAATATAATCGATCTATTAATATAATAACAAATTCAATATTTACAACATCAACCTTGCTTTTTTTCTGCAACACACCTATGATTCCCGGACTCAATGGGTTGCGCTTTTCATACACCATAAACCCATTGAGGAGTATAAATTTATAACATGGATCGGAGAATATTCATACACATGCCGGACTCGATTATACAAATCTATGCTTTTATATTTGGCGCATGCATCGGCAGCTTTTTAAATGTATGCATTTACAGACTTCCGGCATATCAATCGATTGTCAAACCATCCTCACATTGCCCTGTCTGCAACACACCGATAAAATTTTATGACAACATTCCGATTCTGAGCTATATTTTTCTCCTTGGCCGTTGCAGAAATTGCAAAAATTCGATATCATTCCGGTATGTATGCGTAGAGATTATAACCGGACTCTGCGCCCTCAGCTCTTTTATGAAATACGGATTATCCATCCAGGCCCTGATCATTTTCTCCTTTATATCGGCTCTTATTGTCATTACCTATATTGATATTGACCACAAAATTATACCCAACCGGATCACTTTACCTGGTATTCCCGTGTGTCTTCTCGCCTCCTTTGCTTTTCCGGAGTTATCGTTCAAAGACGCACTGCTGGGATTGATAACCGGCGGCGGCAGTCTTTTCCTGATTGCATGGGGATATAAAGCCATCACGAAAAAAGACGGAATGGGTGGCGGTGATATTAAGCTGCTTGCAATGATCGGTGCGATGATCGGATGGCAAGGTGTTCTTTTTACAATTTATATGGCTTCCGCACTGGGAACACTCATCGGTCTTCCTTTAATGTTGGCCAGAAAAAAAAATATGAAGTATGCAATCCCTTTTGGTCCTTTCCTTTCAATTGGAAGCATCACTTACATTTTTTTTGGGGACACGATTGTGGATTGGTACTTCCTCACGATGCAAGGATAATAATCAGCTCGGCAGGAACTACAGATAATCATTCCACTCCAGCGATATTCTCCCATTATCATTTCGAAACCGAAGATTTTCTTTGCTCATTTGCACCTGAAGTTCTGCGAATATCTTCTCCCGTGGATGTTTAATGGAGTCTTCCGGAATCCTCTGAATCATCATATGAAGCGCATCTTCCGTTGAAACAGAGGCTGAGTTCTCCTGTTCCCAGGAGCCATAAATGGAAAGGATATCCTGCATCATCAAATCATATATTAATATGGTACGTTCAAGGTTCACAAGGGGAAAGGCTTCCTCCTCAGAGGCTTCACCGGTCTTGATTCTCTCCTGAATATGTCCTAACCATTTTTCGATATTTTCTTCCCATTCTTTGGCAATGTTATCCAGCATTTCCTTGTTAACGGAAGGGGTTTCGGCAACTGCCCGGTTTGCGTGGTATTCGGACCAATCATCTGTTAGAATTTTCAGACCATATTGATCTGCCTCTTCCCGTACACGGGTTCCCGGAAAAGGTGCAAGAATATGAAATCCATAGGCTAAATTCATCTTTTTTAATGAATCGCCAAAGGCAACTGTTTCCTCAATCGTTTCCGGTGTTTCACCCGGCAAACCCAGAATAAACGAGCCGCAGGGTTGAATTCCGGAATCGTTACACATCTTCACCGCATCCCTAATCTGTGAAGTCGTGATTCTCTTTTGAATAGTTTTCAAAATTTCTTCATTCCCGGTCTCAATGCCAAAGCTGATGGCCGTGCATCCGGCTTCTTTCATTTTCGATAACACTTCAGGAGATACAGTATCCACGCGCGCAAAAGAGGACCATTTGACTTTCAAATTTCTCTTTACAATCTCATTACATATATCGATACAATGTTTTTCATTGGCGGTAAACAGATCGTCGGCGAGATTAATCTGAGAAAAACCAAGCTTGATGAGATTCTCCATTTCATCTACAACCAATTTGGCATTGCGGTAACGAACCTTTGCTCCAACCATTTTTCTGCCGACACAGAATATGCATTTAAAAGGGCAGCCGCGACTGGTTGTCATATTAATAGGCATATTCAAGGCCCGGTATCTTCCTAAGGGAAGCAGGTGTCTGGCCGGCATGGGAAGGGAATCAACTTCAAGGTAAGCTTTTTTTTCAGCCGTTCTTTGCAAACCTGATCCGTTCCGATAAACAATGCCATTTATGGAATCCCATTTCTTGCCGTTACCAGCAGCCCTTACCAATTGAACAAGGGTATCCTCCCCTTCACCCAATACAATAACGTCCAGTTCAGGAAAGGATTCCATGGTTTTTTCCGCACAGAAAGTAACATGGGGGCCTCCCATAACCGTAAATATGGCCGGATCAATCTCCTTGACATCCTGGATAACCTGAATAGCGTTATGAAAACTCATCGTAACCGCAGTAGAGCCGACAAAATGAGGTTGATAATCATTCAAAACCGATCTGAGTATGGTTTTCGAATATGGAAAAACAACCAAATCAAGAACTTTGACTTCGATTCCTGCTCTTTCCAGCGCTGCACCAAGAAATGACAACCCCAGGGGAGGCGAAGGCCCTTCAGACATAGGATAAAATGGATTCACCAATAAAAAACGCATCTTCTTCACTCTCAATTTTTATTTTTATCATTCAAGTAATAACGATTTCATCATCACAGGCACTGTTTCCTATCTCAGCTTGTTTCTGAAAGCAAGCAGATATATCATCAAAAAAAAGGGCATCCGGCCATGACCCTTGTCCATCAGGATCTCAATGGAATATTTTCTAGAAAAAAAACAGATTATTCTAACGTTTCATGGGGGATGAACGGATGAAATCGGCCGGACTTTTTTTCTGCCCTTTCTTTTTCATGTAAAATTTGAAAAACATCCAAAACCTTTTCTTTGGTTTTTTCGTGACTCATGCTGTTGTCGATCAGGATACTGGCAAACTGTTTTTTTTCATCAATCGGCATTTGGGAGCGGATACGCGCTTTTGCATCGATCTCTGAAATATGATCGCGGGCAATGAGACGCTCGAGCTGAAGATTTTCAGGTATATAAACCAGGATTATCTCAGACAGGTTCTGGTATATTCCGGTTTCGATTAATAATGGAACATCCAGAATCACGATTGCCCTCGGATTTCCTGATTCAGCATTTTCAATATTCTTCTCCATTTTTTGAAATACAAACGGGTGAACGATCCTGTTCAATTCTTTCTTCTGAGAATGATCATGAAAGATGATTTTCCCAAGTAAATCCCGGTTGATTTCACCACCTGGCAGCAGGATTTCTTCCCCAAAATGGGCCAAAATTTTCCTCCAGGCGGGTTTTCCTTTTTTTACAACCTCATGGGCAATTTCATCCGCATCAATGAGTTCCGCTCCGGCCTCTCTAAACATTCCGGAAACCGTGGACTTTCCCGACGCAATACCACCTGTCAATCCAGCAATAAGCAAAATTTTCTCCTTAGAGCCAATTTCAAAAGTCTCTTGTTGTAGTTCCGGCGAAAACCAAAATCCAGTATTTTCGGCTCTTTTCTGAGCACTGACTTTCGCCGGTGTGACGCTTTATAATCGTTTTGAAATTGGCTCCTTATTATTAATGATATCCAAAAAAATTCTTTAAACATCATCGTTTGATTTTCAAACTATCTTATGCCCCTGTTTTTTTCAAACCTCTCCTTGTACCTGCATTTCCTGCACAATGCTTCTATGGCTTTATGGTTCGAGAATCCATTATAGATTGCCTTCGCCCTTTCTGAGTTGATAATCCGGCTAAAATTCTGATCAAAAATATTTCCAAGATCGGTAATCCCTTCTCCGTCCAGGCAACAGGGAACAACCGTACCATCTACCAGAATCGCAATCTGGTCACGTAAGGCATAACAGAATCCATTCTCATTCAGATAATCCGAATCCGGGTTTGGCCATTCAAATTCATAATCCATATTTAAATAGAGTCTTTCTTTAATTTTGAATCCTTTCCCGGGAATTACAGTCCCTTCTATCTCTCCACAAAACCGGTCTTCAATGGCGCGGATAATCACTTTATTTTTCTCATCACCAACCATATCTATTTTGTGAAAATTCCATAGGCGTAATGATATGATGATCTGGGTCTGAATCAATGCTACATCAATAAAATAAAAAATATCATAAAGATAGCTTTCTTTATTATTTTCTATCAAACTGTGAAGAGAAAAATTAATCTGCCGGATTGCCGGTTTTTTGAGAAATGCCTCCTGAACCTTATGAATCAGCACGCCATTGGTGGTAATATTCACCCTGATGCCCTTGCTGTCGGCCATATCCAGAAAAACAGGCAGTTCAGGATGGAGCAACGGTTCCCCCTTTACATGCAGGTAAATATGATCTGTAAATGAGTTAATCTGATTCAGAATATATTGAAATGATTCCTTTGTTTGCGTATCTGGCTTTCTGGTACTCTTCCGGCAAAAGCTGCAAGACAGATTGCAGACATTGGTAATCTCAATATATACTTTATTAAACCTTTTCATGATCGGTATGCAATCTCACAATTATATGTATGTAGAGCCAATTTCAAAAGTCTGTTGTTGTAGTTCCGGCGAAAATTAAAATCCAGTATTTTCGGCTCTTTTCTGAGCACTGACTTTCGCCGGTGTGACGCTTTGTAATAGTTTTGAAATTGGCTCTGTAATCTATTGAATTTGGAATAATTTTATTTCTTGATGATTGGTTAATCAAGCTAAATATTCCGCTTAATTGAAATTCCGGAAAAAACCAAAAACATCATAATTAGCATTTTTATTCTTTTATTCAAATATGTTATGTATTTCAATTTCCCTAATAATAATCGAAAAACAATTCACCTGACCAATCAAAAAGCAGTTTTTTTATAAAATCACGCTTACAATACCACTTTTTTTATAGTAATCATAAATATTGAGACTGTAAAAAATTGCCCCATTCCCGCAACCCCGGCACAAGTAAAAAATCCAATAAAATGTCCAAATTAGTTCATTGAAACCTTGATCGGAATAACGAAGACCGGAACTTTCGGCTTATTATAAAATCACTAATCTGATAATCATCGATACGAAATCTGTTGATATGTTCATCGGAAAGGTATAGTATCTCGCGGATTCGTTCTGAAGGGTTTGAACGAGAAACAATTTACTGCAACTGAAAAGGAACACTTACATGATTACGGCGAGTGCTAAAAAGGCGCTGCTTCCCTTTTTATTGATCTTAATGTCATCCATCACAATCTCTGCATATGCTGATATCAAACCGATCTGGAACTTTGTCCAGGAATATCCTCTGGGTAGAATATTGTTAATAACTTCCTACATTTTTTTCGGAATACATCTTGCAATTTTTATCTGGCGAATTGTTCTCAGTATGAAATATAAACCCGTCATTCCCTGTACTGACGAGGAGCTTCCGACCGTTACGGTCATTGTCCCGGCTTATAATGAAGGACGCCAGGTTTTGGATACCATCAAAAGTATTTGCCAAAGCGATTACCCGCCTGAAAAAATATCCATTGTGGGTGTTGACGACGGCAGCAAGGATGATACCTGGTACTGGCTCAATCAGGCTGAAAAAGAATTTCCTGACCGCGTTCAATTGTTCAAACAACCAACAAACCGCGGAAAACGGCATGCATTGTATATGGGCTTCAAACAGGGACAGGGAGATGTGTATGTGACCATCGACAGTGATTCCATCGTAGAGCCCCATACCCTTCGGAACCTGATAAGCCCGTTTGTCCGTAACCATCGTGTCGGGGCTGTTGCGGGCAATGTTCGCATTCTGAACCACAAGGAAGGCATCATCCCCAAAATGCTCGAGGTGGCCTTTGCCTTTAGTTTTGATTTTTTACGTGCAGGCCAGAGTGTCATCAACTCTGTAATGTGTACCCCGGGCGCCTTGTCTGCATATCGGCGTGGAGTAACATTGCAGGTTCTTCATGAATGGGTGGATCAGAAGTTCTGCGGAGTTCCGGCCAATATCGGTGAAGACAGGGCAATGACCAACCTGATCCTCAGAGAAGGATATTTCGTTCATTATGAACGGAATGCAGTGGTTCATACTGCCTGTCCGGTCACTTTTGTGAAACTCTGGAAGATGCTCTTGCGATGGGCCAGAAGCAATGTCCGTGAGACCCTCATGATCTCCTACTTTGTATTTAGAAAATTCCGGAAAGAAGGCGCACTCGGACTCAGAATCAACGTCCTGATCAGCCTGCTGGACATGTCCCTGGGGCAGATCATGCATTTTTGCACGATCATTATGCTAGCCTGCATGCCATTGGTGGTTGGCCCGCAAATGCTGACTGGAGCAGCTATTGCATCGTGCGCTCCGGGAATCTTCTATGCGATTCGGTATAAAAACGAGAGGGCGATCTGGGCATTTCCTTACAGTTACTACTGGATGATCTGCTTGTCCTGGATAAGCCTTTATGCGCTGTTTACTCCTCATAAGAACGGCTGGATGACACGGGATATTCAAACAACCACGGACCCATGGCCTTCATTACCAGGCAAGGATCCATTTACCGTGGCTCCCACTCTCCGAAAAGCAGCCTAACCTGACCTGATTAATTATCCGTCCATTCGGTGATTCATATCACCGAATGGATGGAATAGCTTTTTCCATGCGAATTATCCCTTTTTATTTTTCGTATACCATACTGCCGCTAATACAGATCTTTTCAATGAATTCCAGACTGTCCGGCAGTTCTGAAGGAGGTCCGGGAACAACCAGGAAGCAAGCATTCATTCCCTGGGTTAGTCGCCCGATTTTTGTAAAACCCAGCAATTCCGCTCCAACGGACGTGGCACACATCACTGTCTCTTCCAAAGAATACCCTGCTTCCATAAATAGTTTCATCTCCTGGATGACGGCCTTTCCATGATCAACACCCGGACTACCTGCATCGGTTCCAATGGCTGTCCTGACCCCGTACTTGCGGGCCATTTGAATCTGTTCTAGTTGATGATCCAGATTTCGCTGGGAAACTTCTGAAAGCATGGGTTCTGATTTCATAACCTGGGAATAGGCCTTCATGGTCACTGCCGTAGGTACCCAGATTACTTTCTTTTCAGCCATTTTTTTCAGGTTTTCCCTGCCCATGAAAAAACCATGCTCGATTGAATTGCATCCAGCATCCACTGAGATGGATACAGGCACAACTCCATTGGCATGAACCATCACTCTTTTCCCGATCTGCCTTGCAGCATGAACCAGGGTTTCAAATTCCCGGAGATGAAACTGAGGGGGCGTTTGTTTCCCGAATTCCCGAAGACTGTTCAACCCGGAATTCACTACCTTTACCAGATCTGACGACCCGCCTTCCAGGGCAACCGACTCCGCAATCGTCCTGCCCTTCAAAGGAACCCTGCCGATCAAGCTGCCATATCGGCCGGATTGATGCCAGGCTTTTCCGGCAAACATTGCCTGAACATACGGGAATCGTAAAGGGTTATACGCTGTGTCCCGGTATCGAAGGGTATACCCGTTCTTATCGCCCCCATCCCTCACGGCCAGAACACCATATCGAAAATGTTCCTGCAGATGATGCTGGATCTGTTCACGGGTTTCCGCATACCCGGAAACTGTCTGCTGTTCCCTGATTTCAGGGTCATCTGTTCCGGACATGGTCAGATGAACGTGGCTGTCAATCAGACAAGGTAATACCGTAAAACCGGGGAGATCCAAAACGCTGGGCCGTGAACGATCCTGGTTGCTCTTTTCAATTTCTGTGCAATCGGTAATCGAAAATATAGTGCTGCCTTGAATACCTATCAACACCTTCTTTTTTGGGGCAGCACCGGTTCCGTCGATCAGCCACTCCGGAGAAACAAAATATGGAACAGTCATCCTTTGTTTTTTTCCCCCTACAACTGGAAAAACAGATGGGGGTCAAAAAGACCCCCATCTGTTTTTATCGTACTGTTTTTTAAGATAACCTTACAAACACCGATCATGCACGATCATATATTGTAAGATAACGTTACTATTATATTAACCCTCCCACACAACCGGCTTTCGAGAATTATACCATTTGTCAGCAGAAGGACCATATGTGCTTTCCAGTTTGCTGCGTTTGATCTTCATCGTCGGCGTCAGGAATCCGTTTTCCGGCATCCATGTATCGTTGGTTATTGCCAGAAAAGACAAATGCTCGTATTCAGGCAGCTTTTTGTTAACTTCTTTGAGATGTTCAGCCAATTCTTTTTCAATGGTCTCTTTTGCTCCATTTTTAATTGCAGCCTGTGCATCCTCGGACAGCATTACCACACCATGGGGTTGAGGAAATCCGGAACCGGTCACCACGCAAGCTTCGATCCGCGGATGGTTTGCAATCAGATTCTCGATAGGAGCCGGGGCAACGTATTTGCCTTTTGAGGTTTTAAACAGCTCTTTTGCACGGCCGGTAATTCTCAAACGGCCCATCTCATCAATTTCACCAAGATCCCCGGTTTTCAGGAACCCGTCTGCCGTAAACGATGCCTTGGTCTCTTCCGGATTTTTGTAATACCCCATCATTGTACCCGGGCTCTTGACCAGAACCTCTCCCTCCGGGCTGATTTTTTGCTGAACATCCGGATAAGGCGCTCCTACATAACCTGGACGTACCTGTCCGGGCTTGGTGCAGTGGGAATAAGCAAAATTTTCGGTCATCCCGTAGCCTTCCAGCAGTTCAAGGCCCAGCCCGCGATACCATTCCAGAACTTCCTTGGGTATAGGTGCAGATCCGGAACCCGCGAATCTGACCTGATCCAGGCCCAATCCTTTTCGAATTTTCTTCTTCACAATACCGTTGAGGATCGGAATTTTCAGCAGGCGATTGAGTTTTTCAGGCGGCATCTTTTTGAAAACACCCAGCTGGAATTTCAGCCAAAGCCGCGGCACAGAAATAAACAGGGTTGGACGTGCTCTCTGAAGATCTTGTAAAAATGTATCCAGCGACTCGGCAAACCACAGCGATCCTCCCACCCAGATGGAGACGGATTCAACGACGAATCGCTCGAAACTGTGGGACAAAGGAAGGTATGACAGTGTTCGGTCCTCCTTTTTAATCTCCATATAGGATGTGATACCTTTTGCGCTCCGGAGCATGGCCTCAAAGCTGAGCATGACACCCTTTGGTTTGCCGGTGCTGCCCGAGGTGTAAATAATTGTGGCAAGCTCTTTCGGAGAACGGTCTGCCACGTCAGCCAGCGGTTTCTGTTTGGCGACAATCTCATCCCACTGATCATGATCATTTTCCGGTGCCAGAGGGAAAGCGATCTTTGGCAGATCATCCGCTACCCCTTTTTTCATTTCATCCCAGATCGGATCGAGCTTGCCCACAAACAGGAGCTTGGATTCAGAATGCTCAAGGGTGTATTGAACGATATCGGCTGTCAGAATCGGGAAAATCGGTATACTGACGTGGCCGGCCATCCAGATGGCAAGATCTGCCATGATCCAGTGAGCACAGTTTTTGGAACAAAGGGCGATATTGCTTTTTTCCGGCAGATTCAGGCTTTTCAGATATGAAGCCATGCGGCGTGCTTCACCGACAGCCTCTTTCCATGTCCATGTCTTGACGTTGGCATCACCGCCCCCCATCGGCTGGGTAAAATAAATCCGATTTGGATCGTTCTTTTCCCAGTGTAATGCACATTCCAGTAAATTTTTACAATCACTCAATGTTCCCATAGATATCTCCCCCCTGAGCAAAAAAAATGATTAATAATAAATTCCAAACTCCCTCGGCACAAAAACCAATCTTTTTTTTACGCTTTGAATTCACAAGCTATAATATTAGATAATCTTTTTATAATAACGATAAACCAGGACAGATCATTTACAAATCCCGGCAACGATAAATTATACAAACATTTTTTTGAAAGAAAACGTAGAAACAGACCAACGATTATCAGCCGGTGAGTGGCTGCTGTGTGGTACTGCATTCAATATTGATATTGTCTTATGTTAGAATAAAACGCGTGTCAAGAAATTAAACACAGTTTATCAAACCATACTATGTGTTATGGCAGATTAAGAAACCGCATATCCCGTAATTTCTCTCCTCAGCATTTCCAAAGCTGCCATGGCAAAAATGGTTTTGTTTTTTATTCGATCCTCAAAAGAAAGCTGAAGCGTTTTTGCATAAACCTTATCCGGTGTTGCGATACCAATGCAGATGGTTCCCGTTGGTTTCTCCGGAGTCCCTCCATCCGGGCCTGCAATTCCACTGGTTGCAAGCCCATAGGTCGCTCCGGAAACATCCCGGACTCCTTTGGCCATTTCCCGAACAACCTGCCGGCTGACTGCCCCATATGAATCCAAGGAATCAGTAGAAACATTCAGAACCTGAATCTTTGCCTGGTTTGAATACGCAACAGCGGAAAATATGAAGTAAGAGGAACTGCCGGGAACGTTTGTCAGCATATGGGAAATCAGACCGCCTGTACAGCTCTCCGCCACACCCAGGGTCGCCTTCTTACGGGCTAACAGTCTGCCGATCTCCTCCTCCATGGAAAGACCTGCTTTGGAAAAAATCCATTGACCAAGCCTCTCCATCACCCATTCACCAGCCTTTTCCATCTGTTCTCGAATCCTATCATCCTGTTTTCCGGCAGCGTAAAGACGGATCTGGATCATCGGAAAATGCGCCCTGAGCCCGAGTTTTACCTCCGGAAAATGGGAAGACAACTCGTCAATTTTCTCTCCGACAACCGATTCGGGCAACCCGAACAAAGATATTTTTTTGATCCGGAAAACCTGTTTTTCATCCTCAAATCTCTTTTTGATCTCCGGCAGAACAGCATGGGACATCAGATATTGCATTTCAGAAGGAACACCCGGTATGCAAAACAGATGACACTGACCGATTTTTGTAATAAAACCAGGAGCAGTCCCCACTGGATTCGGCAAACATATCGAACCATCCGGCAGCATGGCCTGTTTTTTATCTGCAATATGCTCCGACCGGTTCCGTTTTCGAAAATACGCCTTTATGGATCGATCTGCTTCTTCACTGAATATCAATGGAACACTCGCTGCTTTGGCAACCGCTTCTGCCGTAAGATCATCCCTGGTTGGACCCAATCCGCCTGTGACAATTGCAATATCCGATCGTGTTCCAATTTCCGTAAGAACCGAAATGATTTCATCAAGATCATCACCGACACTATACTTCCGGTATACAAAGACCCCGGCTTCAACCAGTTTGCCGGCAATATACGCAGCGTTACTGTCAACAATTGCGCCGGTCAGGATTTCATCACCTGTGGAGAGGATTACCGCTTTCATGGTTTAATGCGCCACCTTATTTTTTCTCAGCTGAAGGTATCCGTCCCTTATAGCCTCATAAGGATCCAGGGCCGCTTCCTTTATGGTCTCATAGTCCCCGATACGAAAAGAAGTCGTGTTTATGGTTTCAACTGCCCTGAGCCCCAGAGACATTTCGATCGCGCGTATATAATATGTGGGTTTTAAAAACATGTCCCCGACCATTCCTACTGAATCACGAATTGTGGAAGGACCCAGCACCGGCAATGTAAAAAACCAACCAGTGCCGATCCCCCAGTATCCAAATGTCTGCCCTAGATCCTCATCCGCTTTTTTTAATTTCGGGAAATCACCGGCAGGATCAGCAAATCCCAGAAATCCAATGGTAGTGTTGACCAGAAACCGGGCAAAGGTTGCTTCTGCATCACTCCCTTTTCCCTGAAGAAGACAGTTGACAAACTGAAGCGGTGATTCAAGATTTTCGAAAAAATTCCATATGCTATTACGTACCGCCGTCGGCACTACATACCCATACCCCTGACTGACAGGTTTCAGAACCCAGAAGTACAGCCTGTCGTTAAACTGGTACATCAACATGTTCCAGGGCTCGAGCGGGTCCGGTATTTCGGCAGCTGTCTCTTCCTCTTCAGAAAAACCATCTTCATACTCTTCGTCATCAAACGCCTCATCGTCCTTCATGTTTTCATCATCTTCGACGGTGTTGACCGGAGCTTCTAAGGGTTCAGAGTGTTTCCGGGCGGACGACGGGTGGATATCGGGTTTGGATGGATAATCCGATTGGGCAAAAGAGGTGTTTACTTCACTGAAAAACCAGAAACCTGCCATCAAGAAAAACAGAAATACTCTTTTTATCCCTGCTATATGGAAATCATGAGAGCCAATTTCAAAAGCCTGTTGTTGTAGTTCCGGCGAAAACCGGACACGCAGTGAAGCGTAGCGCAATCCAGTGTTTTCGGCTCTTTTCCGGGCACTGACTTTCGCCGGTGTGACGCTTTTTAGTAGTTTTGAAATTGGCTCATGAATCAAGATGAAGCATCCTGCTTTTTCTGTTCCGATATTTTCTTTTTCAGCCGGGCAATGAGCTGATCCGGGGTTTCCTTATTTAGTATTTTACTGAATTGGGTTCGATAATTATTCACAAGGCTTACACCTTCGATGATAACATCATAAATACGCCAGCCGCTTTTCCCGTTTACCATTTTATAATCCAGAGGAATCGCCCCGTTCTGCCTCGGGATATTGGTTTTTACAACTGCTTTGCCGTTTTCTAAATGCTCCTGTGATAAAAAAACAACCTTCTCTCCCTGATAGGCATCCCTGACTTTCTGATAATAGGTATGACCCAGAAAATCAGCGAATGTATCCTGAAACTCCTGCTGTTGTTCTTTTGTAAACTTTTTCCATTGGCGGGAGATGGTTCGTTTTGAAATCTCCTGGAAATCAAAAATTTCCCGGATCACAGCCATAATCTCGATCCGTTGAACATCACTTTGTGCCTTGTCCTTGTATTTTGGATCCTGCAGAATCTGAATCACCTGTTCTACCGGTCCTTTGAGATCCTCCATAGGCTCTGCTGCCCACAACGGGGAGACATAGATAAAAAAAACAAGAAGAAAAATGTACCGTGCCATATATTTCATACTCCCTCCATAATGATCATTTCATCCACTTCAGGCTGTTCCATCAAACCCCGCCAAACACATATTTGCTGATCAACTCTTCAATATCCACACCAGACTCTGTCTCTGTTATCCTGTCTCCATCCTTCAAAACAATATCCGAAGCACCCGGAGTAAGTTTGATAAATTTATCCCCGATCAATCCTGCTGTTTTTAAAGAGGCAATCACATCATCGCTCAGCTTGACCTCTTTCCCGATTTTCATGGTCACGACTGCTTCTTGTGACTCATGATCAAGATGAATATCGGCAACCTGCCCTACCTGGACGCCTGCAATTTCAACACTGGCCCCTCTGGTCAAACCGGTAACCGATTCAAATTGACCATACAGTGTATAGGTATTTTCCCCGATGATTTCCATTTTCCCAAGCTTAATGGCCAAATACCCCACGCAGATGATTCCGGCAAGAACGAACAAACCAACCGAAATTTCGACTGAAGTTTTTTTCATATTTCCTCCACAACAGGAATCCTTATTCCTTCTCTTTGACTGAAGCAGATAACCGAACTTTTTTGAATTTTACTAAAAAAACAGGTCACTCCAATCATGTTCGCCCGGGAATCTTTCAGTCCGGCCAGACATGATCTGCTAACAGACCCGGAACTCATATCTCATATCCTTTTTTTTCTCCGCACTTGCAATCAGATCCGCCAGTTGATCCCCCTTCCCGACTCCGATAAAACCGGCTGAGATGGAAAAACAGAAATCAGAAAAAGGATTATCCCCGGCGATCTCAATTCTACTAAGTTCGATGGAAAGCCTGGTGCAGACGATCTTTGCTCTTTCCAGATTGCTGCCGGAAAGAATGACCATCAGTTTACTCAACTCAAACCGGGAGCAGGAGTCAATAATCCGAAGATGTTTCTGCACATGGGTGGAAAAATCCTTCATTACAGTCTGAGCTGCCATGTGTCCGATACGAAGACTGATCTCGTCCATATTCTCAATGGTCAGCAGGATAATGGAAAATGGAATATTGTACCGCTCAAGCCGATCCATCTCCTCATGAAACCGTTTTTCACCCTCGGTCTGCTGAAGTGCCATCCCGTTTACATGATCCTGACCACTTTTCAGCCCTTTAATAAATTCCTGGACGGTTGGATTCTTCTCTTTTTGAATTTCCCCGGGTGTTCCGTCAAAAATGATATTTCCTTCATCCAGCATCAGAATCCGCTGAGAAATATAAAAAATATCCGGAATGGCATGACTCACGATAATGCCGGTAAACCCGAATCGTTTCTGATAGTCGGATATCATATGATGAACCGCATGTTTGCGGATCGGATCAAGCCCTGTGGTGGGTTCATCAAATAAAATAATCTCAGGGTCCGTTACCAAGGCCCTGGCCAATGCCACCCTTTTTTTCATACCGCCGGAAATCTGTGACGGATATTGGTCATCCACTTTATAAAGCTCAAGCTGTTCCAGTTTTTCCCGGACCTTGTCTTGAATCTCTTTTTTGGACAGACGGGTTCTCTCAATCAGAGGCATGGCAACATTTTCATACACCGTCATGGAATCAAACAATGCATTTCCCTGAAAAACATAACTGACCTTTTCCCTGAATATGCGCAGTTCCTCCCGTTTCATTTTCAGCAAGGGCCTCCCCTGGAACAATACCCTGCCGGAATCCGGTCGCAGCAGCCCGATGATATGCCGGAGCAGAACACTCTTGCCCATCCCGCTTTTCCCAATAATGGCCGTGATCTCTCCTTGAAAAAGCTGTATATCCACCTGCTTTAAAATACGATTGGATCCAAAGGTTTTTTCAACCTTCTCAAACTGTATCAGTGGGGTTGCCATGATTCCTTACAATAAAAATGAGGTCAACACATAATCAACAACAAGGATCAGCACACTGGAAATTACGACTGCAGACGTCGTGGCCAGGCTGACCCCTCTTGCGCCAAAACCCTCTTCCCGCATATGAACAAAATATCCCTGATAGCAGCAAATGGTCACGACCACAACTGCAAACACAATGGATTTGATAAATCCGCCCGTGATATCATCCATCATGACATTCAACTCAATCCTTGAAAAATAAGCGCCTGGATTGATCCCCAGAAGCACACAGCCGGTCAGGTATCCCCCATAAATTCCGACAACATCAAAAACCGCCGTCAGCAAAGGAAAACTGATGATTGCCGCCGCGACCTTGGGGCTGATGATAAACCGGATGGGATTGATATCCATGGTTTGAAGCGCATCCACCTGCTCGGATATCCTCATAATGCCGATTTCAGCCGCCATTGCCGATCCTGCCCTGCCGACAATCATGATCGCCGTAAATACCGGTCCGAGCTCACGAATCAGGGTTAAGGACACCGCAACTCCCAGTAGCCCTTCCGAACCGAACTTTACCAGTGTATAATACCCCTGCAATCCTAAAACCATGCCTGTGAAAGCCCCTGTCAGCGTGATCACAAACAGTGATTTAGCACCGATAAAATGGATCTGATCGACTATTTTCCGGATCTGAAACGGATAGGAGAAAATATAAACCAGGCTGCTGATAAAAAAAATAGCCACTGCTCCCAACTCGCGTATCCATTCGATAGGATACTTTCCAAGTCCGGCAAACAGATTCTGAACATGCTGTAAAAAAGTCAACTGACTGTTCCTGAGTGTCATGATCGTATTCAATCCGATAGATAATTATAAGTGATCTGTTTATCAGATGATAGAGGGTTGCCTCCGGCGATTGAAATTTCATCCTGATCCACCATTACCATAATTCTCATGTGTTTGAAACCCTTTTAAAAAAAGACTTGACAGATGTTCCTGCCGGAGGGTAATGGTTAATCATAAAAAAAAGGCAATTGAACAAAATGAGACGTAATCGTAACATAACCGTAACCTGTTTTCACTGGTGGTGGCGTACCTGCTTCAGGAAGCTTGCCTGCGGGACGATACCAGTCTGAGAAAAGTAAGATAAAACAAAGATCCAAAACCGTGAGCACTTCCAAGAAATGCCACGGTTTTTCATTTTCAGGGGCCGTGGGAAACACCGCGGCCCCTTTTTTTATTTATGGAGGAGTTGATCATGTTGCTGAAACAATTTCCGGATAAAAAAACATACTGTCAATTGTCAAACCAATACAATGTGATTCCGGTCTGTATGGAAATATTGGCCGACACGGAAACACCGGTTTCCCTTCTGAATAAATTTCACAGGAAAGACCCTGTCTTCCTGTTTGAAAGCGTTGAAGGCGGAGAGCGCTGGGGCCGGTATAGTTTTCTAGGAACCTCTGCCCGATCTCATATACGGATCTTTTTGGATCATGTTGAGATTATTGAAAACCAAAAGAGAGAAAAAATTCTTCATCATGGAAAGCCGCTTTCCGTGTTACGGAATCTCATCGAATCCTATACTCCTGCCATCATTGATGATTTGCCCAGATTCTGGGGAGGGATGGTCGGTTATCTTACCTATGAAATGGTTTCCTTTTTTGAAAAAATCCCAAACCAATGGCCGGAAAATAAATCTTTGGCACATTTTATTATCCCGGATGAAGTCATTATTTTCGATAACATACAAAATACCCTCAAGGCCATGGTCATCACCTTTACCAAGGATTCAACGGATCCCCCGGATCAGATATATGACAAGGCTTTCCAGCGGATCAACCGCATGCTTTCCATCATGAAAAGTCCGATCCGTGAAAAAGAGGTCGAACATCAGAAGAGCCGGTATCATCTTTCACCGGTGATCGAAGAACAACAATTCCGCACTCACGTTGAAAAAACCAAGGAATACATTAAAGCCGGTGATATTATTCAGGCGGTCATCTCACAACCCTTTCTCTGCGATCCTCCTCCGGATCTGTGGAGTCTGTATCGGGCACAGCGGTATATCAATCCTTCTCCCTATATGTATTTCATGGATCTTGGCAATATTGCTCTTGTCGGCTCTTCTCCGGAAACCATGGTAAGGCTTGAAAACGGAGTCGCCACACTCAGGCCCATCGCCGGAACCCGTCCCAGGGGAAAAAATGAACAGGAAGACAGAGCCCTGGCAGATGAGCTGTTAAAAGATGAAAAAGAGTGTGCCGAACATTTAATGCTGGTTGATCTGGGCAGAAATGATCTGGGACGGATTGCTGAAATCGGAACCGTACAGGTCACCGATCTGATGGTCGTGGAGCGGTATTCCCATGTGATGCATCTGGTTTCCAATATCCACTGTGATCTGAAACCCGAGTGCGACGCTTGGGAATTGCTGGCAGCCACCTTCCCGGCCGGAACCCTTTCCGGAGCACCCAAAATCAGGGCAATGGAAATCATCGCAGAATTGGAGAAAGAACCGAGAGGCACGTATGGCGGTGCAGTCGGTTATATTTCATTTAACGGGAACATGGATATGGCCATCACCATCCGAACCGCATGCATCGAGAACGACCAGATGATTGTCCGGGCCGGAGCCGGCATTGTGGCCGATTCCGATCCGGAAAAAGAACGGATCGAAACCGTCAACAAGGCCATGGCCATACAACGGGCGCTGCAATTGGTGCAGGCCAATGCCGGGCAGGATGGGAGGGTCACAAAATGATTGCAATGATTGACAACTATGATTCGTTTACATACAATCTTGTACAATATTTCGGCCAGCTTGGATCAGAAGTGAAGGTGATACGGAATGACCGGGTAACGGTTGAAGAGATTGAACAATGGCAGCCGGATGGCATCGTCATCTCGCCTGGCCCCGGACGTCCGGAATCTGCCGGGATTTCCCTGGCTGTGATCAAGCACTTTTCCGGAAAACTGCCGATCCTGGGCGTCTGCCTGGGACATCAGGCCATTGCTGAAGCTTTTGGAGGCCGGGTCGTATCTGCCCAAAGACTCATGCACGGCAAAACCTCAGAGGTTCAGGCGGATGGAAAAACAATTTATCAAGGAATCGATAAACCGTTTCAAGCCATGCGGTATCATTCCCTGGCTGTGTCCAGAGACCACCTTCCGGATTGTCTGATCATCACGGCAGAATCCAATGATGGTGAGATCATGGGCATCCGCCATATCGACCATCCGACGGAAGGCATCCAGTTTCATCCGGAATCGATCATGACCAAAGTCGGGAAAAGACTGCTGAGAAACTTTCTAAATATGACCAAACAAATAAAGGGAGAGTAGCCGATGTTCAAAGACAATCTAAACAAGATCATTCATGGAAAGGATCTCTCGCAGGAAGAGATGGCTGGGATGGTAACGGAGATTTTTTCAGGGGATATTACAGACGCCCAGATCGGAGCATTCATGGGAGCACTTGCCACCAAAGGAGAAACCCTTGAGGAGCTGGCAGGAGCCGCAAGGGCCATGAGAAAAAAAGCCCAGCGTATCCAGACCTCTGCATCCACCGTTATGGACACATGCGGAACCGGCGGCGACGGTCTCAAAACCTTCAATATTTCAACCACGACGGCCTTTGTGGTTGCCGGGTGCGGCATTACTGTGGCCAAGCACGGGAATCGATCCATATCCAGTCAATGCGGAAGTGCCGATCTCCTGGAAGCACTGGGTGTGAAAATCGATACCCATCCGGAAATCACCGAAGAAGCCATTGCTGAAATCGGAATCGGGTTTCTTTTTGCTCCGGTATATCACGGCGCCATGAAATATGCGGCAAGGGCCCGAAAAGAAATCGGTCTTCGCTCCATCTTCAATATGCTGGGCCCGTTGACCAATCCGGCAGCAGCCAATTGCCAGCTTTTGGGAGTGTTTTCTCCAAAACTGACCGAAATGTTCGCCGGTGCACTCCGGCTGCTGGGAACGAAAAGAGCTCTGGTTGTTCATGGTCACGATGGCCTGGATGAGATCTCTATCTGCGCACCCACAAGAGTGTCTGAACTGAAAGAAGGTCGGATTAAAACCTATGATATCCATCCCGAAGACTTCTTCGGAAAACCGGCCGGCCCCGGTGACCTTACCGGAGGAGATCCAAAGGCGAATGCTGAAATCACCATGGATATCCTGAAAGGGAAAAAAGGCCCGAAAAGAGATATTGTACTCCTCAACACAGCCGCGGCATTGATGGCCGCAGGAAAAGCAGAAGATCTACAAAAAGGTATCGCGCTTGCAGAAAACGCCATCGATTCCGGAGCCGCTGCCGCAAAACTGAACGATTTGAAAAACTTTACACAGGAAAACGGGTAAGATGAAAAAAGATTTCCTACAAACCATAGTGGACCGGAAAAGAGAGGAGATCCAGGCAGCCCGGAAACAGCTGCCGGAAGACCGGATACGAAAAAAAGCAGAGGAAAAAATCCGCAAAAAGCGTCCTTTTTTTGATTCGCTCGCAGGCACTGCCAAGGACAAGGTGAATATCATCGCCGAGATCAAACGTGCATCTCCTTCAAAGGGAGATATCCGGCCGGATCTGGATCCGTTTCAACTGGCCGGACTGTACGAAAAGGGAGGCGCCTGTGCTTTGTCTGTGCTCACGGATACCCATTTTTTTAAAGGAAGCTTTCAAGATTTCAAACTGGCAAGACAGGGCTCAAGTCTACCCATGATTCGAAAAGATTTTCTGATTTCATCCTATCAGCTTTATGAATCCGTATTGCTTGAAGCCGATGCAGTCCTTCTGATCGCAAGGATTCTGTCCAGGGAACAACTCAGGGAGTATCTGATACTCAGTAAGGAGCTGAACCTGGACGTACTAGTTGAAATCCATAATGAAGAGGATCTGGAAAATTCCGTCTGGGCGGAAGCGGAACTGATCGGGATCAACAACCGGAACCTGAGTTCCTTTGATACCGATATCCATATTGCAATGAAACTGGTTTCACAGCTAAAACCTTTTCAAACACCTGTCGCAGCCAGTGGAATCAGCGGAAGAGAAGATATTGTCAAAAGCCGGCAGTTTGGAATCCATAATTTTCTGATCGGCGAAAGCCTGGTAAGAGCAAAAGATCCGGCAGATTTTATCCGATCGCTCATGGGTTAATTTAAATTTTAGAAAATTTAATCTGTAATAGACAACCACCGGCTTAATGGAAACAAATGAAAATTCAGCAGGAAAATATTCTCCTTAAACCACCGCAGGTAAAAATATGCGGCCTGACCCGAGCAGACCAATCCGTTGCATGTGCCGAACTGGGAGCGGATGCAATCGGATGTGTTTTCTATCCCAAAAGTCCACGAAATGTCTCCCTGGATCAGGCAAAAGAGATTATACAAGCCCTGCCTCCTCATGTAAAAGGAACCGGTGTTTTTGTCAACGCTGCCTATGATGAGATCATGCACATTGTCGACTATTGCGGTCTCAAGGCTGTCCAGCTTCATGGGCAGGAATCCGCTGACCTTGTCCGGAGATTGATCCAGCAGAAAATTATTGTCATCAAAGCCCTGTTCATGACCCGGGAGCCTTTTTTACATCAGGCAAAGGAGTATGCGGTGCCCGCTTATCTGGTCGAGTGCGGCAAGGGGCAACTGCCGGGTGGAAACGCCATGACCTGGAACTGGAAAGATACAAGGGAGTTTGGTAAAGTCCATTCCATGATCCTAGCAGGAGGGCTGACCCCTGAAAATGTTGCCAAAGCCTTTTCAGACGCCATACCGGCCGCAGTAGATGTAAGTTCTGGCGTAGAATTTTCTCCGGGGATAAAAGATCTTGGTAAGGTTGCATCTTTTCTGAATGCCGTCAAAAATTGCAGGGCAACCCATACGCTGAATAAAATTTTTTAACCCCCTTGCCTCCAAAACCGGAAAACAATGAAGTTGTTCTTGACAATCGTCTAAATTCTCCATACAAGTTGTCATCATATATCGCTTACGATTTATACGATTCTGAAATAACAGATAGCAAAGACGGACACTGTCCGCAAAAATTTTACAATTGTTTGATGGTTTCCCATTCCTGAAAATGTTGTTTCATATTCAAGAGACAGGAGAAAACATGACGCGATTGTTATTAATCAATCCATCGAATTCAGTCAAAGGCCTGGGCAATATCAGCACGACTTCATTTCCTCCCTTGAATCTGCCCTATATTGCAGCTCTTACTCCATCTCATTACCGGATTGAAGTCATTGATGAAAACGTGGAACAGTTTCAATATCGCGATGCAGATATCGTCGGGCTGACAGCCTATACCGCTTCGGTTCACCGTGCCTATGAGATCTCTCAACTCTATCGCGAAAAGGGTATCCCTACGGTTATCGGCGGGATTCATGCATCCATGTTGCCGGATGAAGCAGCGCAATACTGTGATGTTGTGGCAGTTGGAGAAGCCGAATCGATCTGGCCGGAAATCATCAGAGATTTTGAAAACAATTGCCTGAAAAAAATATACAGGGGGGAGATGATGGATTTAAAAAATCTGCCCCTCCCCAGGCGGGATATTTTAAAAAATAACTACTACAAATGGGGAAGCATACAAACATCCCGCGGATGCCCGAACAACTGTTCATTCTGTTCGGTTACCGCTTTTAATGGAAGACGGTTCCGAAGGCGTCCCGTACATTCCGTCATTGAAGAACTTGAGACCATCCCCCAGAAATACATCATGATCACGGATGACAATATCGCAGGGTATCACAAAGAAGATACGGAATGGGCAAAATCTTTTTTCCGGCTGATCATCGAAAAACGAATCCGGAAATTTTTTTTCGCCCAGGCATCCATCCAGTTCGGAGAAGATATCGAGCTGCTGCAACTTGCATCCAAAGCCGGTGTAAAAGTTATTTTAGTTGGCATGGAATCCGTTAATCCAAAAACATTGAAGTCCTATAACAAGAATATCAACCTGAAACATCTGAAAACAAACAGCTACGACACATTGATCTCAAACATCCGAAAGGCCGGCATTCTTTTTCTGGGAACCTTTGTCATTGGCGGAGATGAGGACGACATCTCCACCTTCTACACAACACTGAATTTTATCCGGTCTTCCCATATCGACATTCTCCAGTTCACAAAACTAACTCCTTTACCAGGCACAGCCTTCTGGAACAGCCTGAAAAAAGAAAACAGATTGCTGGATCTGAAATATCCGGAAGCATGGAAAGATTATCGTTTCACGAAAATCCTTTTCAAGCCTAAAAAAATGACCATCCAGGATATTGATGAAGGCAATTTCTATATGAAAAAAATATACTTTGGTTTCTGGGAAACCCTGAAAAGAACATTCTCGACCCTTGTGACGACAAAAAACCTGATGTTGACTCTAACTGCTTATAAGTTCAATCAATCCTACAAAAAATCATTCAAGACATCGGACCGGTATTCCCTTTTTGACAAACCGGGATTTAAAAAGAAATTTGAAACGCCGCTTCCTGAAAAAAGCTTCCGGGACAAACGTTCCGATCCATCCGGGAAGCATGAAGCCCTTTTTCCAGGGGAGAATTGAATTCAAGAAAATAATGTATGCCATTTGACTCATTTTCTGAAGTTCAAAGCTATCGGCGAATATACGGACGGAACAACAAAGGATATCACTGAATCCTTTGAATGGGAGTCCTCAGAACCGATCCGTTTTGACTGTAAACAATTACATCCGGAAGAATCTGCGGAAAGAGCAGCAGAACTGGGCGCCCGGATGCAGGAACACATTTGCATACCTACGCACAATATATCGCATACAAAATACTGTTGACGCACAATCGACTTTCGCATATATTGATCCTCTAAAAAAGCAAACTCTTATCTATGAAAAATCCCATTATTTTTAGTAATATTAACCCGGCAAATAAATACAGGAATTCCTTCACCGGACTGATGATCGGATCCATACACAAAATCCGGCCTTGGAAAGAAACCGTGCAAGATATCATGATCCGGGAAAAGGAGCGGTGAGGAATCCACGTGGCAAGAACCTTGTTCAAGAGATATACGAATTGCATCCGCTGGTACAGATACGATAGGATGGCGTTCCCACAAAACCGGTTGACATTTCACCCCATCGTTTCAATCGATTCCATCCGGGAAAAACCAGGAAAAGAAAATAATATTGTGTGTTTCCAATGAGCGCCGATTCTTCTTTCCGATTCTTCAGACTCTATGGTGACCGCACCAGCTCTCTGATATCCTTCTATCCTCATTTTTCATCCTTTCTGCTGCCAGGCGGTCTTGGCGAAATCCGCTATCTTGAAACTGCGTCGGTTGTGGCTGCGGCCAACGAACCCCTTGGCCCGGAAGATAAAAAAAAGCAAATGATACTGAGTTTTTTTGCTGATCCCCGGTTTCAGAAAAAGGCCAGACTTGTGCTGCCCATTTCCGGAAAGCTGGCAGAAGAATTGAAAGAAGCAGGTCTTTCGGTCTGGCAGGTGGGTGCTGAACCGCTTTTCGCTCTCAGGGACTATTTTTCCGATCCAATGGCCCTGCTGAAAAGCTTTCCTATTGCCATGAGCCTGAAGCGGCGGGGAGCTGGAATTAAAGAAATCCTTCCACAGGAGCTGAACCATTACCAGGACAGAATACAGGAACTTACCGAAGACTGGTTGAGCAGGAAAAAGCTCGCGCCCTTGGGCTTTCTGAATGCGGTGGTCCCAATGGCACTGAAAGAGGAGAAACGCTATTTTGCTCTTTTTGATCGCAATCAGGTCTCTGCTGTCCTGACCGCCTGCCCGATGTATCAGGATTTGCGGATTTCAGGGTATTTTCTGAACGATGTCCTGGTAAGTGCCAGTGCCAGGAGCGCTACATCGGAGCTGCTGATCATTGAGACCATGAGGGTACTGCATGAAGAAGGTGTCCGGGAGGTACGCCTGGGAATGAGTCCGCTTGCGGCGTTGCTCCCTGGAGAACAGGACCATCGGAAGTTGGCATGGCTTTTCGAAAAATGGCGCCTTGGATATAATTTCAAAACCCTTCATCAGTTTAAACTGAAAATGAAACCGACTTCCTGGCAGCCTCTTTATCTGGCCGGTAGCTGTGACAATTTTTTCAAGATGATCAGAATGGTGACCGCACTTCACCTCTCCCCCGACTTTTTCATGGAATTTGTCAAACGAAATCGCCTGGTCTTCAAAGGAGGCCTTGTCCTGAGGAATGCCGTAAAACCTTTGCCCATGCCAAAAAAGGGGCGCCTTTTGGTTCATCTTTTCCGGATGAAATGGACCCTTTCTTTCTTTGTGCTGTTTGTAAGCCTGCATGCCCTCAAGGTCTTTACCCGGTTTGGACAGAACGGGTATGATCATTCCGGTTATGACCCCGGGAATGTTACCTGGCTGGGTGTTTTTATCGGACCGTTATTCCACAATCACGGATTTCATCTGTTTGGAGATCAATTATCGTTTCTCATTTTCGGAGGAGCCCTGGAGTATGTCTTTGGGCCAAGACTTTTTCTCATGGTTTCAGCATTGGGTCTCTGGATGTCCAATCCATTCAGTCACGCCCTTCTTTACCTCACCCTAAAACCCTTTTCACCTTCACTCTGGGGCCATGTCCTTGGCGAGGTGGATTATGGCTCAAGCAATGCTGTCTTTTCCCAGGTAGGGGCATGGCTGTATTGTTTAAAAAAAAATGGGCCGCTTCTCTGGCCGTTTTTCTTTTATGCACTGTTTATCTGCCTGGAGCGGGAAAGTCTTCTGGCAATCCATCACTTTGTAGGCATCCTGCTGGGTCTGGTCGCAGCCATGATTTATTTTGCCGGGAAAAATGCCCCCTGAACCAAACCCAAATTTTTTTTTGACGTTATTCATTTTTTTCTTGACACGTGCATTAATGTGCATGTATAAGCATGATCATGAAAATACAAACCCGCATAAAAACAAGAGATGAAGTTCTGAAAGAATTTTCCGAAGTCTATGATGCCAAATTTTTCAAAACACTGGCTGAACCGGTCCGTATTCAGATTTTATCTTATCTGATGCGTAACGGACGTTCCGATATCGGCTCCATTACTGAAAACATGCCTCAAGACCGGTCTGTTGTTTCAAGGCATCTGAACCAAATGCATGCGGTCGGCATATTGTGTTGTGAAAAAGAAACCCGGCACGTGTATTACACCATTAACGCCCAGACATTCGTTGACAAGCTGGAACGGTTTTTGACGTTAATAAAAGAAAGTATTTCCGTATGTTGTCCGCCTGATTGCTGTTCAAAATAAGGCGGAATTTTTTTTGACTATATATATGCATGAATGTGCACTATTACATCAAACAAAGGAGTGAGAAATGAAAATCAAAAACCAAATTTCAGAGAATAGTTCTTGTCAGTCAAAAGTCTGTATCCCATCATACGTGGTGATCGCGCTTTCCATTATATTGGGAGGCTTTTCCCTGATTCTTTTTGGCGCTTTCCTTTATACTGGATTGCCCAGTCAGATCGATCTGGGACTTGATGAACCAGCGAATCTTTATGTCAACACCTTGCTTTGTCTTCTTTTTTTCTTTCAACACAGCCTCATGGTTCGCAAAAGTTTCCGTAAATGGTTATTGGGTTTTATTCCCCAGGATTACCTCAGCGCATTCTATTCCATTTTTTCCGGATTGTCTTTATTGATACTCATGCTTTTCTGGCAAAAATCAACCTCCTTCCAGGTTGAGCTGGATGGAATGGCTTATGGGTTCATGCGCTTCTTGTTCTTCTTCTCCATCATTGGTTTCTTTGTCACAGCCCGTTTTTTGCGGCCTTTTGACCCACTTGGGATCCGGGAAATTTCGAGTCATTTAAAGGGCAAAACCGCAAAGGAGCCTTTTTTTGTCGTACGCGGGAGTTACCAGTGGGTCCGGCATCCGTTATATTTCTTCTGTCTTATGATGATATGGTCACAGGTTTCCGTAACCACGGACCGGTTGGTTTTCAACAGTCTGTGGACCTTATGGATAATCATCGGCACTTTCCTGGAGGAAAGAGACCTGATCGCTACCTTTGGCGAGGCGTATCGAAACTACCAGCGCTATGTTCCAATGTTGATTCCTTACAAGTGGCGTCCCTGGAATCATGATAATAATTAACCCAAAATATTTAAGGAGAATGGAAATGAATCAGAATGAAAAAATTAGAGAGATGGTTTCAACCGCTTATGGGAAAGCAATTGGTTCGGTTTCTGACGGATGCGGTTGCGGCTGCAAACCTTTGAATGAAAAAGGTTCCATCGCAAATATGGCCGGTTATGAGAAGGCGGATATCCATTCGCTGAATTCCGATGCTGCCGCAAGTTCATTTGGCTGCGGCAATCCCCTGGCGTTCAGTGGTGTCAAAGAAGGAGATATAGTATTGGATCTTGGAAGCGGCGCAGGTTTTGACCTGATCCTGGCTGCCAAAAAAGTCGGGCCAAACGGTCGTGTGATCGGCGTGGATATGACCGAGGCCATGATCCAGAAAGCGAGGGAAAATATCCGGAAAGAGGGGTTGACCAACGTGGAAGTCCGGCAAGGACTGATTGAGAATCTGCCGGTTGAATCCGCGTCCGTGGACTGGCTGATTTCCAATTGTGTGATCAATCTTTCTCCGGAAAAAACACGTGTTTTTTCGGAAATTCAGCGGGTACTCAAGCCCGACGGACAAATGCTGGTGTCGGATATCGTGGTGAAAAATCTTCCTGACTGGTTGCGTCAGAACAATCAGGTCTACGCCGCATGTGTGGGTGGCGCCATCAGCGAAGAAGAATATCTGGCCGGACTTCGCAAGGCAGGTCTGATGAACCTGGAAGTTCGAAACCGATTTGTCTATGAAGCATCCCAGATCAAAGCGTTTTTCGAAACAGAGGAAGTACCTGGCCTGAAAGAGTTGATTGACGGCATTTCCACTCAAAACCGCAAAAACCTGATCCATCAGATGTCAATGAATGCCGTCGGGAATGTCTGGAGTGCCGAGTTCTATGCACAAAAAAAAGGAGAATAAAATGAAGAGATCAAGTGACGAAATCATAAACCGAATGATCCAATTGGCAGGAAACAAATATAATTGCAGCCAAATTATGATGCACCTCGCTCTGGAACAGGAAAAATATGAAAATCCAGGTCTGGTACGCGCGATGTCCGGCCTGGGCGACGGCTGTGGTTTTTTTAATGAAACGTGCGGGGTTATGACTAGTGCAGCCAGCGTGCTTGCCTGGTATGGGGGCAAGGGGTCCGACAGCGAAACAGAATCTGAAAAATTACTTCCCATGCTTCAAGATTTGGGAGAATGGTTTCGGCAAAAAACCGCTTCAAAATTCAAAGGCACAAGCTGCAGGGAAATAGTAGGAGATCTGGTGGGCACTACCGTAGGCAAACAGATTTGCGGTAAACTGATCTTCGATACACACAATAAAGTGAATGAAATTCTAACGAATTATGGTTTTTTCGACCTTCAGACCAGGGCTAAGCCTTGAAATGACGGGTCGAGCTTTCAATGACGATGTTCATGCTTCTTCATATGCCGCAGTTATGCGGCATATGGTTTCAAACTGCTTCCTTTTGACGGTTTGTGTTTGACTTTCCTTCCTTGTGCATGCCCTGCCGGAAATATTCTGATGGTTGTTGACTATCCGGAACAAGATCCGGGTAATTTGAAAAGTACATATTGAGGCAAAAAAAATCTTGACAAAAAGCGACAATGGAATATACTGACTGACAATCAGTCAAATTAAATGAAAGATCTTTTTATTATGGTAAGAATTGCAAAAACTCCTGAAGAACGAAGAAACGAACTGATCGACGCAGCTACAGTGCTGTTTCTGGAAAAGGGATACGATGAAACCGCTGTCAGCGATATTGTCAAAAAAATTAATGTCGCCCAGGGGACATTTTATTACCACTTCAAATCCAAATCAGAAATTTTGGAAGCCGTTGTGGACCGGTTTATTTCCGAAATTGAAAAGGCGATGACAGAGATATCGGACAACCGAGAAAAATCCTCTGCGGCAAGATTCAATGACGCAGTCAATTTCCTGATCAAGATCGCTGAAAGCAGCAAAGAAGTGCTGGATGACGTTCACCAGGAAAACAACGCCTTGATGCATGACCGGATCGCAAAAATAACCATGGCAAGGCTTGTTCCGGTGCTGGCCCGAATCGTACACCAGGGAGTTGAATCCGGAGAATTCAATGTGCATCACCCGATCGAATCCACGGATGTCATTCTTTCAGCGCTGTTCTGGCAGTTTCACCAGCCCGGGCTGATGGAGGACAAACAGCGGCTTGCACGGATCAAAATCACGCTGGAGCATTTATTGGACAGGATGCTGGGAACAGCAGACCATACGTTTGTATTGAATTTAAAATAGTACAAATTATTTTTAACATCAATATGACTGATTGTCAGTCAATAGTAAATACCATGTAACAAATAGATAACTGGAGATTCTTTATGCAAACCCGAGATCAAAAAACATTAAACCTTTCCTCATACGGCAAATACAATGAGACAATCATCGATTCAGCCGGCACGCGCATCGCCTTATCCCTTTATGAAAATAGCGGACCCTGCGTGATCTTTATTCCCGGAACCATGACGCACCCGCTGTTCTATGATGATTTCCTGACTGCACTGGCGGAAAAAGGATTTTCCGTTGTCGGCATTCACCCTGTTTCTCACGGAAAAAGCCCCCGGGAAAAAACAACATACACTTTTGCAGACATTATCCAAAACGTCCTGGACACCGTCACATACTGCATCCGGAATGGTACCGATCGCATTGTTGTCATGGGTTCTTCTCAGGGAAGCATACTGGCCCTTGCAGCAGCCGCAGCCGACCCACGTATCAAGGTGGTGTTTCCGCATAATATTTTCATGCCGGCGTTAAAAGAGACGATTGCGATCACCCGCTTTCCGGGGTTCCTGAAATATTTTCAGAGGATTTTCCTTTTTTCCATGAAAATCAGCTCTGCTTGGTTTCCCGGACTTCCGATTCCCATCGGACTCTACCTGGACATCGACAAGATTTCCTCTACAAGGGAAATCATCGATCAGTATTTGAGCGACCCCATCGGCCTGACCAGGTATCCGCTGGCTTTTTTATACTCGCTATTTACAGCAGATATGACAGCGGCAACAGATGGCAGCATCAAATGCCCGGTGGTAGTCATCACGACAACCGGCGACCCCTTGTTTCCGTATTCCTACATCCAGCAGGTGTTTGAAATGATCGTGTCTCCAAAAAAAGAAATGCTGGTATTTGATGAACCCTTCCATTTGATTTTAAACGAGTGCGTCGACCGGATCATCGATCCGATAGCGGACAAGCTGAAACAATATTGCTGAAAAAAAGGAATACATCATCGTTGAAACCATGATGCAGATGATAAGCGCAAGTATATGCAAACTGAAACCGTTTTGAAAAATAAGGTGAACCATGAAATTCTTTACGGAAATTATTTTAAGGGATTCCGTTGGAATCAACGCTACGCCCGAAACAGTATGGAATTTTTTTGTAAATATCGAGAAAAATTATAAGACCTGGCATCCTGAAGATCATATCTTTATCAAATGGATAAAAGGTATCCCCCATGAAATCGGCTCGATCGTTCATGCCGAAGAATATCTTTTGGGAAAGAGCCACAAGATACAAATGCAAGTGGCTGATATGGAGAAAAACAGAAAAATTGCTTACCGGACGCTGTTTCCGAAATCGATCCTTTATCCGAAAAGCGAGTACTTTTTTGAACCCAAAACTGAAAGTGGTCAGATTGGATGATCAGGCCAGGGAGTTATACTCCAATGAAATGGGCGGTATGATCAGGGTCTGGAATCATCTGATAAAAATTGAGCATGAATCACATGGCCGATGTAGCTATACAGACCAGATCGATATCCATGCCGGATGGATGACGTTTGGTGTCTGGCTCTATGCGCATCTGTTTTATCGCTATCGACAGTATCGGTGGAAAAGATTGATCCGGACGAAATCATAAACCAAATGATCCAATTGGCAGAAAGCAAATCGAGTGGCTGTCAAAGATCGATCGAAATTCCAAAGGATTATGTTTTTTGAATTTCAGACCAGGGCTGCACTTTAAAAATGTCAGATCGAGTCGAATTTCCAGGATTTATTTCACACCGCACACTGCATGGTACACGAGCACTTTTGTGTTAGCAATTTTGTTGACACACAAACGGCTTTCGCATATAATCTTTTTAAAAAACCAAGTCTTATCCTTACTGAGTATCACAAACAAAAAAATTGCCAGTCATTGGAGCCAATTTCAAAAGTCTGTTGTTGTCATTCCGGCGAAGGCCGGAATCCAGAGAAGTGAAGTGCTATCCAGTATTTTCAATTCTTTTCTGGACACCGGCCTTCGCCGGTGTGACGGCTATTCATCGTTTTGAAATTAGCTCATTGGGACAATCTGAATTGTGACAAACGGGTGCAACTTCAAAAAGTTATTCTTATTTCTGGGGTGTCTGTTGGTGGCCACATTTGGGTGTGGCAGGATCCCGGCCGATACCCTTGCCCTTGCCAGTGAAAAAGCATCTGTCACAAACCTGCAGATACCAAAACAAGTGCTTATCCTGAACTCACACGATTACGGCATGCCCTGGCAAACAGCTGTCAATCATTCAATCCAAACTGCCTTGAAGGCAGACTCGAAAATCACAACGGAACTCCATACCGAATATACCAGTCTCTCGCATCACTTTGATACGGATTATGAGCAGAAGCTGCTCGATCTATATCATCACAAATATGCAGGCCGGAAAATGGACGTAATTATTGCCGTAGACCTCCCATCGACTCATTTTTTGGCCAGACATAGGGATGATCTCTTTCCCGAAGCACCGGTTGTGTTTATGTCTGATACTGAATCAATCAAAGACATAGGCTTGATACCCAATATGACTGGTGTTCTCAGTACAATTGATGTGAAAGGCACACTGGACCTGGCGCTTCGATTGCATCCGGACACCCGGCATATCGCTGTTGTATCCGGCGCTTCCAAGATGGATCATCTCTATGAAGCAAAATCTCGACAAATATTTCAGGAATACGAGAAACGCTTTACTTTCACATATCTCACCGATCTTCCCATGGATGAGATTCTGGCAAGAGTGACCCGGCTTCCCGGACATTCAATTATTCTGTACGTGCTGACATTGACGGATGGAACCGGGAAAAACTTTATCCCGAGAGAAATCGTATCCCGGATCTCAAATGTTTCAAATGCTCCTGTATACGGTTTCTGGGATTCTTTTCTGGGCAGCGGGATTGTGGGAGGACATCTGTCCAGCGCTGATTTGGAAGGCAAGAAAGCTGCTTTGATGGGATTGCGCATTTTGCGCAGTGAAAAGCCAAGTGATATACCTATTGTTCAGGATTCCCATGCTTACATGTTTGACTGGCGGCAGTTGCAGCGCTGGCATATCCGCGAAAGCGACCTTCCAGCCGGCAGCGTGATCCGGAACAAGGATATTTCATTCTGGGATATTTACAAATGGCGTATCACAGGCATCACGGCCTTGTTTGTATTTCAGGGATTGCTTATACTCTCTCTTTTGATCCAACTCAAAAAGCGCCGTCGCGCAGAGCTGCTGTTGAAAAAATCTCATGCCAACCTGGAATTTAGCGTTGAACAGCGTACGGACGATCTGATTCAGATCAACGAACAACTACAAAAAGAAATAAGGGTGCGCAAACAGGCAGAACAGACTCTGGCCAACTCAGAACAGAGACTGGCCGACATCATCGAATTTCTGCCCGACCCCACCTGGGTCATCGATATGGAAGGTCGAGTGATCGCCTGGAACAGGGCCATAAAGCGGATGAGCGGCATTGAAAAAAACGATATCATTGGGAAAGGGGAGTATGCATATTCAGTCCCGTTCTATGGCGAACCCCGGCCTGCACTCATCAATCTGGTATTGCAGCGCGATAAAAAGTGGGAAGAGAAATATCTGGGTCTAAAAGAGGAAGACGGCGTGCTGATCTCCAGCGAATCTTTTCATCCATCCATGGGAGATGGCGGGTGTTATCTTGCCGGCGCGGCTGCCAGAATCTATGATGCAAAGGGGAATGTTGTCGGGGCAATCGAGTCGCTTCGGGATATAACGATTACCAAACGATCCGAACAGGAACGTGAACGGCTCATCAAAGAGCTGCAAAATGCGCTTGCCAAGGTTCGAACACTCAGCGGGTTGCTGCCGATCTGTGCATCCTGTAAAAACATTCGTGACGACAAAGGCTATTGGAATCAAATCGAAACGTACATCAGCAGCCATTCAGACGTCGCCTTTAGCCATGGTTTATGTCCAGGATGCATGGAAAAAATATATGGAAATCAGGAATGGTATAAAAAGAACAGGAACAAAGCGGTCGATCAAGAGCAAACCTGACCACATGATGCGATCAAGCTGCTAACCGATGCAATGAAGCGACCTTAGACGTGAAGACGATAAAACTATAAGATTTTCAAAGGAGGCTGTGGAAAGACAATGACAAGGAAATCCCTTCTCTTTATGACATACCTGATGCTGACAATCCCGGTCTTGTTTCCACCGTTGATCCATGCTGCCGAAACCATCAAAGTGGCAGCCATCTTTCTGCACATATTCCCATGATTTCTCCTACTGCAACTATTCCCGAACTAACGCAAACAGGAGATTACATTTTCAGGGCATGCTTTATCGACGATTTCCAGTGTATGGTCATGGCTGCTTTCGCCATTCGGGAACTCAATGCCGGAACCGCGGTTGTTCTTACCAATACCGGTATCAAATACAGCATGGGCCTTGCCAAGGTGTTCATTGACTAGTACCGGAAAACCGGCGGTGAAATCCTCATGGAAGGAAAGTATCTCGAGGGTGTCACTGATTTCCGTAAGCTGCTGGCGGATGCGATTACACGGGCGAATTCCGTCAACCCTTCAGAAATCAGGGACGCCCTGGCCGCCACCAAAGGATTTAAAGGTGTAACCGGCGAGATCTCCTTTGATGAAAACCGTAACCCCCGAAGTAAGCCGGTTGTCATCCTGAAATATGAAAAAGGCGCCACGGTATATGTCAAGACAATCCACCCCTGATATGAGCAGCAAATAAAAATGGTTAACTACCACCTATGAAACAGACACTACGCCAGAAGGTCAATGCAGCCATCCTGATCTCCTTTCTCCTGATCGCCGTCATCTTCATCGTCATCCAGCTGCCCTACCACCAGCGCAGCATGGAATCGGCCGTAAGGCAGAACGAACGACTTCTGAAATCCATGGTCGAACGGGATCAGGATCTCCTCGCTAATGAAATATATGAAGACCGAAAGCGGGCCATAGTCATCCGCCTGGCGCAGATGAGCCAGGTTGAAGGCATCCTGAATATCGTCGTTTATGATAGCGCCGGCAGAATTCTGGTTGTCCACGGCAGGAATTCCGACCCATCTGACCTTTCCCTTGAAAACACACCCAAACCTCCGGCAAACACCTTCATCCACCAGGGAAGATTGGGAGGTAACAGAACCCTGATATATATTCAGGCCATCGAAATCATCAACGAGCGCATCGGATTCATCCGCATCGACTATTCTCTGGCTGAAATCGAGCGTCAGCAGGAACTATCCTATTGGATCTTCGGCGGACTCCTGGGTTCCATCCTCGTCATCATGCTCGTATTGCTGAATTACATCCTATCCAAGGTAGTCATCCACCCCATTACTTTCCTGCGCGAGGCCATGCTGCGCATGAAAACCGGTGCCCTGGGGGATCAGATTGAAGTTCAAAGCACAGACGAAATCGGCGACCTGACCACAACCTTCAACCAGATGTCAACCGATCTCGCGTTGTCCTACCGTCAGATTGAGGCCCAGAACCAAAATTTGAGGGAAAGCGAAAAACGCCTCTCAGAGGAGCGTGAACAGATGGCAATGATGCGGATCTATCTGAAAAACATCATTGATTCAATGCCCTCCATGCTCATCTCGATCAATATTGAAGGAATCATTTTGGAATGGAACGAGGCTGCTTCCCGTACAACCGGAATTCCGCCAATAAAGGCCATCGGCAGGGAGATCTGGGAAGTGATGCCGATCATGGAAAAATACCGCGATTCCATTAATACAATATACAGTTCCCGGACGCCCATGGAATTCCATCGGGAAATCATTTCGTCCGGAGAGAATGAGGCCTTCCAAAATATTGCCCTCTTTCCCCTCTCGCCAACTGCGTGCAGGGAATCGTCATCCGGGTGGATGATATCACCGAACTTGAAAAAAAAGAGCAGCAGCTCCGGCATGCCCAAAAAATGGAAACCATCGGAACCCTCTCGGGCGGACTGGCTCATGACTTCAACAACATCCTCGGCGGAATCACCGGTTCCCTCTCCCTGATCAAATACAAACTAGCACAAGGGCTCGACATTGAAAAAAACTTTTTGCAAAAATACCTCGACATCATGGAATCGGCCGGCAAACGGGCAACGGACCTCATCAAACAGCTCCTGTCCATTGCCCGTAAACAGGAGATGCTTTTTGAGCCGATGGATCTGAACACCACAATCGACAATGTCATGAGAATCTGCGTCAATTCACTTGATAAATCTATCGAGCTGGATTTCCGTTTTTTCCCCGAAAAGGCCATGGCCAACGCCAACGCCAACCAGACCGAACAAGTCCTCCTCAATCTCTGCGTGAACTCGGCCCATGCCATGACCACCATGCGCAAACCCGATGATCATCAGGGCGGAAGTTTGACGGTGTCTCTGGATAAGATATTCGCCGATCGGAATTTCCGAATCACCCATCCCGAGGCCAAAGAGATCTCCTACTGGGTTATGAACGTGCAGGATACCGGTATCGGCATGGACACCAAAACAGTTGCCAAAATTTTCGACCCCTTCTTTACCACCAAGGAGAAAGACAAGGGCACGGGTCTTGGCCTTTCCATGGTCTACAACATCGTTCAGCAGCATGGTGGGTTCATCGACGTGTACTCCGAGGTCGGCATCGGTTCGGCCTTCAACGTCTACATACCCGAATTCACCGGAACTCATGTGGAAAAAATGCCCGGCAGAGCAGCGGAAATTCTTAAGGGAGAGGGGCTTGTCCTGGTTGTGGACGACGAGGATATGATCCGGCAGACCGCCAGGGAAATCCTCGAAATGTGCGGTTATTCCGTTATTCTGGCCTCCAACGGTATGGAAGCCGTAGATATTTTGCGGGACCGTCATCACGATATAACCTTGGTTTTACTTGATATGCTCATGCCCAAGATGTCGGGCAAGGAAACCTACCTGGAAATCAAAAAAATCGATCCGAACCTGAAAGTACTTTTTTCATCCGGATTTAAACAGGACGAACGGGTCGAGGAGGTTCTTCAGTTGGGGGTGCAAGGCTTTGTTCAGAAGCCTTATACCTTGCAAGTCCTTTCCAAGGCAATCCAGCAGGCGATCTATTCAAATGGAGCTGTGTGAAAAAACTGCCGGATATGGAGACATGGGATCATCTTTAGCTGATCAATGGTGTGACATCATGTTCCAACAGTAAATGCTGTTGTACCGCTGTCTGCTGGTTTTTAATCTTGAAACGCCCCAGTACCTGCTGGACATTGGCTGCCTGGGACATAAGTTCCACCGAAGCGGAGGCGGTTTCTTCGGCAATGGCCGTGTTCCTTTGCGTGACATCGTTGATCTGACTGAGGCCTGCTGTAATCTGAGTTATGCTTTCGGCTTGTTCATTGTTGGCCGAAGCGATCTCGCCCACGATATCAGCCACCCTTGCCGTTCCTTCTTTGATGCTGCCCAATGCATCGGCTGTTTTTTGAACGATTCGGTTTCCTTCAATCACTTTACTTCCCGCCCGTTCAATCAATTCGGCGGTTTCCTGAGCTGCCTTGGCGCTGCGTTCAGCCAGGGAGCGCACCTCCTTTGCGACTACGGCAAATCCTTTTCCGTGTTTGCCTGCCCGCGCAGCTTCAACTGCCGCATTCAGCGCCAACAGATTGGTCTGAAAGGCAATACCGTCAATGGTTTTAATAATTTTCGCTATTTCCTGACTGGAAGCCTGAATGGCGCTCATGGCCGCTATCATCTCTTCCATCCGGCCAACTCCGTCACGAGCAGCGTCACGAGCCGTTGCAGAAAGTTGATTGGCTTGTGAAGCATTTTCAGCACTATTTCTGGTTTGAGCTCCGACCTCAGTCATACTGCTTGAAATTTCTTCCAATGCAGAGGCCTGCTGGGTCGCTCCCTGGGATAACGCCTGGCTGGAATCAGCCACCTGACGGGAACCAGCATCAACTTGGCGGGCAGCAGAATCCAATTCGCCGATAATGCCATTTAGATTATTCAGCATGGTTTGAAGCGACTTTCCCAGGGAATCCTTATCAGAGGTCACATCGACTTCTGCGGTTAAATCACCTTCTGAAATTGATTCCGCCACCTGGACTTTGCCATTTAAATCATCAACAAGCCTGTTGAGAGAAACACTCATCAGGCCGATTTCATCATGCCCGGTTTGAACCCTGACGGACAAATCCCCTTCCCTCAGTTTGGTGGTAAAGTCAGCAATTTTAAAAATAGGTTGAATAATGGAGGCGGAGACGACCCATCCTACCAAAATAGCCAGCATGAATGCAACGGCAACCAGAATGATTTGAACATAACGGCCATTTACTACCAGATCCGTGCAAACCTTCATGGTGCTATCGGTATTTTCTTTCATACGTTGAACCGCCCCAAGCATGTTCCCGTCCACGGTGCCCATCACTTTATATATCGCTGCACTGGTATCTCTCAACTGTTGAGATGCGAGAATCGTATCTTTTTTGGCCTGAATCATTTTAGCGATCAATTCAGACAGGTCACCCATCAGCTTGCTCATCTTTGCACTCGTCTCATCCGCAGGCAAGGCTGCTATTTCGGTTTTTACATTTTCAAAAAGAGTTGCGATTTCAATCCTGGCGTAATCCACCGACGCACTATCATCGGCCATCAGTGCATCCTTGACAAGGGCCTCTAATTTATTCATGTTCGCCCGCGCGGAAAGAGCGGTCTTGATGCTTGCAAGGGCCTTGCCCGTGGTCTTCGACATGGCATCCATCTGCTGATTCAATTCGGTTTGTTCCGCTGGAACAGCCCCTTCGGTTGAGGTGACCATCTTTTCCAGGCTTTTTTTGATGTCCGAACCCGCATTATCCACCGCGACAATTGCTTCAAAATCCGCATTATCGACAACCGCAAGCGAAAGCTTGACCACCTCGTTCAACAACTTAATGCTTTCTTTCCGTAACTCGGTCAGCTTGCCTGCGGTGGTCAATTGTCCGATCTTAATCATCTGAAGCTTTTTGACCATTTCCAGCAGCGTATTCTGATCCTGGCTCGCTTTTTCCGCATCTTGGGTTTGTATGCCTTTGATATGAAGGCTTGCGTTATTAACCGCATCAACAGCATCCGCACCCATAATAGCATTGACGCAAACACGGACACCGGACAGGCGTCGGATATCCGTATTTTGAGCATCCATACTACCGCCGATCTCAAGGAAACTGGCATTCAACTGGCTCTGTATCGCCTGTATGGAGATGATTCCCAGTCCTCCCGTCAGTCCTGTGAGAAGCGTGCATAAAAAAAATCCGCCGATGAGTCGCCACTTGATCCTGATATTGGAAACGATCTTCATGATAAGCTCCTATAAAGGCATGATTTTACCTTCCTTAATGATCGTCATAAAAACATCGTTCATCCCCTGATGATCATCAGGACCGAATTCCAATGTAACGCCCCCAAGATCAAAAACACCGATCGTGGCGATAGCCTGTAAAAAACTTTCGCGCGTCAGTTCGCCCTGGACTTTTCCGGCTGTCATTGCAAAAAGTTTGGCAACCATATATCCTTCCAGGGAAATAAAACCGATGGTTCCCTCGGGATTATATTGTTTCATGGCATCCGTATACTCCTTTACGATGGAAATGCCTGAATCCCATGGATAGGTGACAACCTGGGAAATAATACAGCCCTCACCTTCCCCGCCGAGTTCCTTGTTCAGCGCCTCTGAACCGACAAATGAAATATTACAGAAAATAACATCCTTCATTCCGAGTTTTTTGGACAGCTTGATGAATTCAGCACATGGCTTATAGGCACCGACCATAACGATCGCTTCTGGTTTGGCATTGCGGATGGCCATCAACCCGCTTTTCACTGCCATTGTATTGCGTTCATAATTTGCGGTTTCGATCAGTTTCATCCCCCGTTTTTCGAGCGCAAGCGTAATACCTGTCAGACCAGCTTTGCCATAGCCGTCGTTCTGATAAAAACAGGCTATTTTGGTCAACTTCTTCTGGTCGATTAAATACTGGGCCTGCTTTTCCATCTCCTGGTTGTAACTGGCCCGGACATTGACAACATATTTTTTAAATGGATTGCGTAAAAATTCAGCCCCTGTAAATGGGCCAAAGAAAGGCACCTTACTCTCCTCCGCAATTGGAACAATCGCCTGGGCAGTTGGTGTGCCGACCCCGCCGATCAACAAAAAAACCTTGTCTTCACTTAGTAAACTGCGCGTATTCTTAATTGCCTGATCAGGCTCATACCCATCATCCTTGCTGATCAGTCGAATCTTACGGCCGTTAATGCCTCCTTCTGCATTTAATTTTGAAAAATAGGCTGAAATTCCGTCACGCATCCCCTGTCCCAATGCCTGGGCCGAACCGGATAAGGCACAAGTCTGCCCCAAAACGATTTCGCCATTTGTCACGCCGTCCTCGGCCAATACATTGAAACAGCTTACCATGAGCATAAATACAACCATCCATAAACATTTCGTTATCGCATGCATTGCATTCTCCTTTCCTTGTGGGCCGACTCATGTCGGATTTTACTGGGTGTCGTGAATGTGTTCGATTTTTAAAGGTGAAGTTGTTCGATTGTGAGGATTTCCTTATACTATAATTTATTTTTTTCAATATATCAATATATTTTATAAATAACGCTTGACTCTGCATAAGCAATGCTGTTGACACACAAACGGCTTTCACATATGGTCAACTATCGAAAAAATAAGGTTTTATCTCTTATCTGTCCGAATGGTTAGTGATAACGTACGGATAAAAAACAACCTGATAAACATTTTCCGGGAGAATTTGCGATGAAAAAAAGCACGCTGTGGATGCTTCTGTTTTTGTTTTCCGTATCCATCCTTTTGGAAGCCGGATGTTCAAAAAAAAAGGAAGATCAACCCATCGGCCCGCCAGATCCGAAGATCGTCTCTTATCACTCCGAAGAAAATATCTCCAGGCAGGGGCCTGTCAAGGTGTTTTTCAACAGCGAAATGGTAATTCAGGATCAGGTCAATAAGGTTCTGGAACATTCCCCTTTTACCATTACACCCGAAATCATGGGAACAGCCCTTTTTCAGGACACGCAGACACTGGTGTTCATTCCTGCCTCCAGAATGCCCGGGGGAAAAAATTTCGATGTTTCCGTCGATGTGTCGGCATTTCTTCCCAAAGACACCAAAGGCGCTCTTTTTGGATTTAAATTCAGCACCATTGAACAGGATTTTGAAATCACTCATGAAAACCTTGAACCAATGGATATCGAAAAATTGCAGTTTCAGCAGTTTAAGGGGAAAATTACGACTTCGGATGAAGCCGGGAATGAGGAAGCTGAAAAAATACTGAAAGTGTCACAGGCCGGAAAAACCCTCAGCCTCCGCTGGACCCATTCCGAAGACAAGCACAGCCATTATTTTATCGTAGAGGGAATTCTCCGCGGTGAAACCCCATCCCGGGTGGATCTTGAATGGGATGGTACCTCTCTGGAAGTGGTCAAGACCGGGAAAAAGACCATCGAAGTCCCGCCGCTTCAAGCCTTTTCCATGGCCGGATTTCAGGTTCTGGAGAAAGAAGAAAGGTATCTGGAAATCAAATTCACCGATCCACTGGATAAGAACCAGGACCTGCGCGGCCTCATCCGGGTTGGAAATCTGCCTGAACTCCGCTATGAAATCGCAGGTAATGACGTCAATGTCTATAGCCTGACGGGTTTATCCGGAAATACCACTGTCACGCTGGAAGCCGGTATCCGCAATACCATCGGAAAAAAACTATTGGAGCCGGTTTCCTTTGATGTTCAATTCGAACCCGTAAAACCGCAGGTGCGTTTTGCCGGCAAAGGGGTAATCCTTCCGACCACCCAGGAGCTTGTCCTCCCCATTGAAGCGGTCAATCTTCGGTCCGTGACCATCTCCGCCCTTCATATTTATGAACAAAACGTCCCCCAATTCCTTCAGGTCAATACCCTGGACGGTGACCGGGAATTGAAACGGGTGGGAAGGACGGTCTGGGAAAAGACCATCCCCCTGGAAACACCGCCGGATAAAAGCAATCAATGGGTACGCTATGGTCTGGATCTGTCGGCTCTTGTGAAAAAGCATACCCACGGCATGTACCGCTTGCAGCTTTCATTCGGCAAGGACGATATCGTTTATCCCTGCAAGGGCGAACCAATACCCACTAAAAACAGTGATATACCGATTCCTCCGGAAGATACGATCAACGAAGACGATGAACAGGAGAGCAGTCAATGGGATTCCAGCGAAAATCCGGATTATGGTAGTTCGGAATATGAAGATTCCTATGATCAGAGGAACAATCCATGCAGTCGCAGTTATTATCGAAATTATTATGATCACAATATCACCGTAGCCCGCAATGTGCTGGTATCGGATATCGGGCTGATTGCCAAACGCGGCACGGATAACGTTCTTTTTGTGGCAACCACAAACATTAAAAATGCAGCCCCGCTTGCGGACACAGACCTGGTGCTTCTGGACTACCAGCAGCAGGTGATTTGCCGAGGCAAAACCGACGGCAATGGAACAGCCCATTTGAATTTCGAACGCAAACCCTATCTCCTGGTTGCAACCCACGGGGAACAAACCTCCTACCTGCGTGTGGATGACGGGCAGGCTTTGTCCCTCAGCCATTTCGATATCGCCGGTCAGGAAGTCAAGGAAGGACTGAAAGGATTCATTTACGGCGAACGAGGTGTATGGCGACCGGGTGATCCCCTTTTTCTGACCCTGATTATCCTGGATGAAGCGAAAAAACTGCCGCCGAATCATCCGGTCATTTTTGAACTGCGCAATCCCAAGGGCCAGATCGTTAAAACCGATCAAACCCAGGAATCCATGAACGGTTTTTACTGCTTCCAGGCAGCTACCGCAGAAGATGCACCCACCGGCAACTGGACCGTACGCGCCAAAGTAGGCGGAGCTGTTTTTGAAAAACAGGTGAAAATCGAAACCATAATACCCAACCGATTGAAAGTAAAACTGAATTTAGGCCCGGAAGGCACCCAGCTCTCCGGAGGAACCATCCAGGGTGAACTCACGGCTGCCTGGCTGCACGGCGCCATTGCCAAAAATCTGAAAAGCGATGTGGAATTGAATTTCAATCCCGCCAAAACAACCTTTAAAAATTATAAAGACTATATTTTCGATGATCCGGCCCGGGAATACCAACCGGAAAAACTGACTGTTTTCAAGGGCGCCCTGGACGAAACCGGCAAGGCCAAAATTTCGACCGAGATCAGCACCAAGAATCTTTCCCCGGGTATGCTCACCGCTGACTTCAGGACCCGGGTATTTGAATACGGCGGGGCTTTCAGCGTTGATCGGATCAGCTACCCCTATCATCCCTACCGGCAGTATGTAGGAATACGACTTCCTTCCGGTGACAAAGCCCGGAACATGCTTCTGACCGATACCAAGCACCCGGCCAAAATTGTTCTCGTGGATCTCCAGGGGAAACCAGTGCCAAACGGCCGCGTCAGAGTCGAACTATCGAAAATCAAGTGGCGATGGTGGTGGGATAAGGGTGCTGACGAGCTGGCCGGTTTTGCATCCGGGGAAGAATACCATCCCATGGAAAGCAAAGAACTCGAGGTGGTGAACGGCCAGGCTACCTGGCCGATGGAAATTAAATACCCTGAATGGGGGCGCTTTTTCCTGCGGGTGACGGATCTCGACGGAGGGCATTCCACTGGACAGACTCTTTACGTGGATTGGCCGGGCTGGGCCGGCAGGGGCAGGAAAGATATGCCGGACAGCGCATCCATCCTGAGTTTTGCAACAGACAAGACAGACTACCAGGTAGGCGAAGAAGTATTGTTGACCATTCCTACCGGCAAAGACGGACGGGTGCTGGTCAGCGTGGAATCCAATTCAAAAGTTCTTCATACCGCATGGGTGCAGCCGGAAAACGAATCCACGCGCTATCGATTCATAGCGGAAAAGGAGATGGCTCCGAATGTCTACCTCCATGTTACCTATCTTCAACCCCACGGCCAGGGGGCTAACGATCTGCCTATCCGCATGTATGGCGTCACCCGCATGAATGTGTATGACCCCGCCACCAAAATTGCACCGGTGATCCAATGTCCGGATGTGTTCATTCCCGGAGAAAAGGCCGGCATAACCGTGAGCGAGGCTTCCAATCGACCCATGACCTATACCCTGGCCCTTGTGGATGAGGGTCTTTTGGATTTGACCCGTTTTAAAACCCCGGATCCCTGGACCCATTTCTACCAAACCGTCGCTCTTGGGGTAAAAACCTGGGACTTGTTTGACATGGTTTCAGGCGCATTTGGCGGGAAACTTGAAAAACTTCTGGCTATCGGTGGTGACCAGGCCTTGATGGACAATGCCAAGAAAAAGGCCCGCCGGTTTCCACCGCTGGTCCGTTTCATCGGGCCCTTCACGCTTGAAGTCAATGGAACCCAAACCCATGAAATCGATATTCCCCAATACATCGGCTCGGTTCGGATCATGCTGGTGGCCGCCCATGAAAAATCTTTTGGTTTCACAGAAAAAGCGGTCTTCATCCGAAAACCGCTCATGGTTGCAAGCACACTGCCCAGGGTGTTGGGGCCGGAAGAAGTTGTTGATTTTCCCATCACGATTTTTGCCATGGATCCCAAAATCAAGGATGTAACGGTTACCGTCAGAACGGAAGGCCCCTTAAAACCGGCAGGTGAAGCAAAAAAACAGATCTCATTCAAAACACAGGGTGAGGAAGTTGTGGAGATGAAGTTATTGGCCGGCGCGGAACCGGGAATCGCCCGTGTTTTTGTAACAGCCTCTGGTAGTGAAGAGATCGCGGAAGAAAAAACGGAAATCGACGTGCGCTCAAGCTCCGGGCAGTTGACGGAAGTCGTCCAGGGTGTGATCGAAAAAGGCGCTGTTTTCGAACGGGAAATCAGCCTGCCCGGCAGACCAGGTACCAATACTGCCGGCCTGGAAATATCCACCCTCATGCCCATGGATATCGGGAAACGCCTGGACTACCTCATCCACTACCCCCACGGCTGTCTGGAACAAACCACCTCCGCTGCCTTCCCCCAATTGTATTTGGGAAAACTTCTCAGGCTTTCCCCGCAAAAACAGGATCAGATCCAAAAAAATGTTGAAACAGCCATTCAAAAGCTGCTGTCTTTCCAGGCGGTCAACGGCGGATTTCAATATTGGCCCGGCGATCAAAAAACCGAGGACTGGATATCCAACTATGCCGGACATTTTATCGTGGAAGCGGAAAAAACAGGCTATCTCGTACCCCGGCAGATGCTCTCCCAATGGCGCACCTATCAAAAGGCCAAGGCGCGGTCCTGGGTAACGGGAACTCCCGGCTCCGAATTGATTCAGGCATACCGGCTCTTCACTCTGGCCCTTTCCAATGATCCCGACCTGGGGGCCATGAACCGGCTGCGGGAAGTAAAAGACCTTCCGGTAACCGCCAAATGGAATCTAGCTGCTGCGTATTTCCTGATCGGACAACCGGAAGCTTCGATACAATTGGCCAAACCAGGAGATATTCAGGTTGAACCCTACCGGGAATTTGCCAACACCTATGGGACGGACCTGAGGGACAAGGCCATGATTCTTCAAGCCATGTGCCTGATGAACCGGGCCGGAGAAGGAGAGACCATCGCCCGGGAAATATCCACCACTCTAACGGAAAAGAGATGGCTCAGCACCCAGGTAAGCGCCTATGCATTGATGGCCATGGCGCACTATACCGGCGCGATATCCGTTTCACCGATCACGTTCAACTATACCTGGAATGGGTCTGATGCCAAACCGATTTCAGATTCCGTGCCCATCACCCAGATACCCCTTGCTTTAAACAAGGAGACTTCCGGGAAACTGATCATTACCAATACCGGTTCCACGACCCTGTATTCCCGTTTCATTATGCAGGGAACCCCTGCCATGGGCGCTGAAAAGGCATCGGAAAACGGTCTATCCATGTCCGTCACCTTTTTGGATTCCACTGGGAATGTGCTCAATCCGGAAAAGATCTTACAGGGAACGGATTTCACTACCCATGTGACCATTCAGAACACCGGTCATGAAGGCACCTATGAAGCGGTCGCCTTGAGCGAAATTTTCCCATCCGGCTGGGAGATCCGGAATATGCGCCTGGACCCCACCATTGATTCCGGGAATCATCCATTTGACTACCAGGACATCCGGGATGACCGGGTTTATACCTACTTCAATATCGGACAGGGAGAATCCAGGACCTATGTGGTATTATTGAATGCCGCTTATTGCGGAAAATTTTATCTCCCGCTGTTCAAAGCGGAAGCCATGTATGACGGAACCATTCATGCACAAGTTCCGGGGAAATGGGTAGAAGTTGTCAAGTTCGGGGCGAAATAAAACTGTTTTTCTTTCCATCTGTCTGGCAATCGCGGGGTTGCTGCTTTTTCTTTTTTCAGGAAAAGACAAACCGCTTTTTCATACCCCGTATTCCCAGATGCTGCTGGATCAAAACAATGAATTGCTTGGAGCTGCCATCGCTTCAGACGGACAATGGCGTTTTCCTCCTTCCGGAGAGGTACCGGATCGGTTCATCCAAGCGGCCCTGATTTTTGAAGACCGGCGTTTCTATCAGCATCCGGGAGTAGATCCCCTGGCACTTATCCGGGCCGTCAAACAAAATCTCCTTGCCGGGAAAAAAGTAAGCGGCGCATCCACCATCACCATGCAGGTCATAAGGCTTTCCAGGGCCGGCCGACCGCGTTCCCTGATCGAAAAAATCATGGAAATGATGCTGGCCTTGCGGCTGGAGACACGCAACAGCAAAGCGGAAATACTATCCTTTTATGCAGCCCATGCCCCCTTTGGCGGGAATGTGGTCGGGATAGAGGCCGCGGCCTGGCGTTTTTTCGGACATGCCCCCAGGGAGCTGACGTGGGCGGAAGCCGCTGTTTTGGCGGTACTCCCCAACAGCCCGGCCCTGATTCACCCGGGGAAAAACCAGCATCTTCTGTTACAAAAACGGAATCGGTTGTTGAAACGTCTGCGGGACAAAGGCCGAATCGATGCACTGACCTGCAGCCTGGCCATGCAGGAGCCCCTTCCGTCCTGGGGTTCTCCTATCCCCAATTTGGCACCGCACCTTTTGGAACGGATCAAGACAAAAAAGGAATTAACCGGCAAAACCGGATTGGATCGATTTCGGCTGAAAACCACTTTGTCCAAGGATATCCAGATTCCAGCCAATGAAGTTCTGCTGAAACATCACCTGAGGTTAAGACAAAACCATATTGAAAACGCGGCTGCACTGATTCTGGAGGTAAAAACCGGAAATGTTTTGGCCTATATCGGAAACATTATGAAAAGCAATGACCGAAAGCATGGCAACTACGTGGATATCATTACAGCCGGACGCAGCACAGGCAGCATCCTCAAACCGATCCTGTTCGCAGGTATGCTTGATTCCGGCGAAATACTGCCGACGACGCTCTTTCCGGATATTCCTACCCGCCTGGGGGGATTTGCTCCCCAGAATTTTGCAAAAACCTATCAAGGGGCTGTTTCCGCTTCTACCGCTTTGATCCGCTCCCTGAACGTGCCCGCTGTGAGGATGCTCCAGTCATATGGGGTCGGACGATTTTGTTCCTTGCTGAAATCCGTCGGCATGACCACCTTAAACCGCAAAGCCGATGAATATGGTCTCTCCCTCATCCTGGGAGGAGCAGAAGGCAGCTTATGGGAAATCACCGGTATTTATGCCGGACTGGCCAGGCTGGCCATGTCACAGACAACCGATCCGCAAGATCGTGCCTTTTTCCCGCCCACCTTCATCCCGCTTTCCATGGATACGGGTTCAAATCAGCTTCCGGATCGGATAAAAAGCGCTCCCATCGCACCGGCTGCTTCCTGGCTGACCCTGGATACGATTTCAGAACTCATCCGGCCGGAAGAGGAAGGTGATTGGCGCAGTTTCAAATCTTCGGCCCGGATTGCCTGGAAAACCGGCACCAGTTATGGGTTCAGAGACGGATGGGCAGTGGGTGTGACACCGCAATATGCCATCGGCGTATGGGTCGGAAACGCCGACGGCGAAGGCCGCCCCGGTCTGACAGGAGTCCATGCCGCCGCACCCATTCTCTTTGATCTTTTCCGCCTTTTGGGGGATCAACAATGGTTTTACGGCAAACCCAGGAGCCTTGTTTCCGCAGAGGTTTGCGTCCAGAGCGGCCACCGCGCCGGAAGGGAATGCAATGAAACCAAATCCATTCTTGTTCCCGCTGCCGGACGCAACAGTCCGGGCTGCCCCTATTGCCGTATCATCCATTGTGACAAAGACCAACAATACCGCTTGCATTCCAAATGCTCCCGGATTGCCGATATGCAATCAATCAAATGGTTTGTTCTTCCTCCCGCCTTGGAATGGTACTATCGTAAATGCCATTCCGACTACAAACCCTTGCCGCCCTTCAGAACCGATTGCCTTGCTGCGCTTCCGTCAGCCAACATCGCCTCCATGTGCCTTCTTTACCCAAGCCGGAACCGCCTGATCTATGTTCCGATGGAACTCGGCGGCAATCGCGGCCGCACTGTTTTCCAAGCTGCCCATCGTGATCTGCGGACGGCCATCCATTGGCATCTTGACGAAAACTATATCGGAACCACCAAAGAAATCCACAACATGGCACTTATGCCCTCTCCCGGGCTTCACACGCTAACGCTTGTCGACGAAAATGGAGAACGATTGGTCAAGAAGTTTACGGTACTTGAGAAGGAATAAACAAATCTTTACAGTATTATTGACATACAAACCGCTTTCACATATATTCATCACCAAAAAAAGCAAGGTGTTCGTGCTCCCTATTCATTGAGGCTGACCGGACGCGGGCTTACTCCTGTCGCGAACAGCCTCCTTTATCAATCTCACACTATCGGAATATCTCATGATCTCGTTTTATTCCATACTCCTTTTTGTCTTGGTCATCTGGCTGATATCCAAAGTAGTAAAGGTTTCCAATCAGGTTGAAAAGGATCATAATCTCCTGAATGATATCCTGGGACGAATCCAGACCCTGGAAGCCGGATTCAAACAAAACCCGGATGATGCCCGGATGGATGAAACAACCCAGTCGTCCGAGCAGGAAAAAACAACTCCGCCGTCCATCCCGGGAATCATTCCGGAGCGATTCGAGGAAGCTTTGCTTATCGACTTGGAGCCTATCGATGATTTGGATTCCACTCCCGTTTCGGCAGCAACCATTATACAAGATACAGAACCTCCGAACGATTCAAGTAACCCGCCGTCTGAAAGCCGTAACGTGCTGCCTGCGGTGAACTGGGAACAGTTTATGGGAGTAAAACTGTTCGCCTGGATAGGGGGTGTCGCCTTGTTTCTGGGTGTGGCCTTTTTCGTCAAATATTCCTTTGAGCACAACCTGATCAGCCCGCCGATACGGATCACCATCGGGCTGGCCATCGGGATCGCCCTTTTAGCCGGGGGCCTTTTTCTGGATCGCAGCCGCTATGCCATTACTGTCCAAACCCTGTGCGCCGCTGCCATTTTGATTTTTTATGCCGATATCTTCGCCGCTTGCTCTCTGTATCATCTGCTGCCCAACCCGGTGGCTTTTGGGTTGATGGTGCTGATCACTTTCACCGCCTTTCTTTTGTCCGTACGCCTTGACGCCCAAGCTATCGCCGTGCTTGGAATGCTGGGCGGTTTTCTGACCCCGCCGTTATTGGCCACCGGAGAAGACCGTCCTTTGGCGCTTTTCAGCTACATCGCCTTGCTGGACATAGGACTGCTCGGTGTAGTGATCATCAAACGATGGGGGTACATAAGTCTGCTGGCCGGTCTTGCCACCATTGCCATGCAATTCGGATGGGTCGGCAAATTTTTTGAGGCCTCAAAAATTCATATTGCCCAAAGCGTATTTATCGCTTTCGTGCTGCTTTTCAGTGCGGCCCTGTGGATTCTTCAGCGCAAGGGCAAGGCGGAAAAATTTATTTGCGCCGCTGCCTGTCTCGTTTCGGCAGCTGCTTTATTGTTTGCTTTTTACCTGCTGGTTTATCCCTATCGGGAGATTGCCCAGAAACCTTTTCAAGTGTTCATTATCGTGCTCACGGCGGATGCAGCCCTTCTTGCGGTGGCCTGGTTGCGCCAGGAGCTTCGCTGGGTCAACATGGTCGCGGGGGCAACGGCTTTCTTGCTTTCCGCTTTATGGATCAGTGAGTTTCTTGATATCAACCTGCTGAATCAAGCCCTTTTTTTATGCCTGTTATTGGCTGTGTTACATGGGGTCTATCCGGTTATCCTGGAGCGGATGAAACCCATGGGATCGCCGGCCTGGTGGGGACATGTCTTTGCACCGGCAGCCTTGCTGATCACCATGATTCCCTTGCTGAAATTCGAGGAGCTGTCCATTGCAATTTGGCTGGCCATTCTGGTTCTCAATGCCCTGGCCGTCATCCTGGCGTTCATAACTGCGGCTGTCAAAGGCATTCTTTCCGTATTGTTGATCACGGCTGCCATGGTTTTCTTCTGGTTGACGGACGTTCCGGTTTACCTTCCCGGTCTCCTGGAAATGCTGATCATCGTCGGCGCCTTTGCCGCTTTCTTTTTAACGGTCAGCGTTCTTATCCTCCGAAAATCTGTAACCGGTCAGACAACGGGCTCACCGGAAACAACGATCAAAAAGGAACCCGACTGGACTCTGAAAAACCTGTTTCCGGCAGATCTCTCCATCCAGATTACGGCGATTTCAGCCCTTCTGCCTTTTCTGCTGCTGATCATGGTGGTACTCAAGCAACCACTCCAAAACCCTTCACCGGTATTTGGCCTGGCGATCCTCTTAGGGATACTGTTATACGGCCTTGTATTCTTTTTTCGGGCGGATCTGCTTGCGGCCATCTGCCTTCTCGGCGTAGTTTGCCTTGAACAAGCCTGGTTTTCCAGGAGTTTCACAACAGAACCGGCTGTCTTGCCTCTTGCCTGGTTGCTTCTGTTTTACACCCTGTTTTCTCTTTTTCCCTTTCTTTTCCAAAAGCAAATGACCGGCCGGATCATCCCATGGGCCACGGCAGCTCTGGCAGGGCCGCTTCAGTTTTTCTTTGTGTACCGGCTGATCCGGGCCGCTTACCTGAATCCCTATATGGGATTGTTGCCGACCCTTTTTGCCCTGCCGTCCTTGCTGGCCCTTTTTCGGTTGATTAAAACCATTCCGCTCGATACAAAGGAGGGCAGACGCCTTTCAGCGTTGTTCGGCGGCGTAGCCTTATTCTTTATCACGGCCATCTTCCCCATCCAGTTTGACAAACAATGGATCACCATCGGCTGGGCTTTGGAAGGAGCAGCCCTGTTGTGGCTCCTCCGGCGAGTGCCCCATCCGGGTTTAAAGATCATTGGAACAGCCTTGTTGGTCACTGCCTTTATCCGGCTTTCGCTCAATGTGGAGGTGATACAGTACTATCGGCGCTCGGATACACCCATTCTGAACTGGTATTTATATGCCTATGGCCTGGTCAGTCTCTGTCTGTTCAGCGGCGCCCGGCTGTTAAAACCGCCTGACAACCTAATCAAGTCCATAAATATACAGGCTGTCCTATATGGCTTGGGTACGGTGCTGACATTTCTGCTGCTCAACATCGAAATCGCCGACTACTTCAGCACGGGCGAGTACATCCGCTTTCAGTTTTCCGGTAGTTTTGGAAGAGACATGACCTATTCCCTGGCCTGGGGGATTTTCTCTTTTATCATATTGCTGATTGGAATCCGGAAAGGTCTGAAGGTGGTTCGCTATGGCGGAATTGGGTTACTGATCATCACCATCCTGAAATTATTTTTGCATGATCTTTGGAGTCTGGGAGGCCTTTACAGAATCAGCGCCCTGATCGGCTTATCCCTGGTATTGATTCCGGTTTCCTTTCTATACCAGCGCTTCTTATCAGTAAAACCCGCCAATCCAGAAAAGGGATAAGGACAGATATGAAAATAAAAGTTGTACTCGTGCTTTTTGTTGTATTGGGAATCAATGTATACGCCTGGGCTCAATTGCCGGCGGAATGGAAAAACGCTCAAACGCTGAGGATCGACAGGGCTGGTTGGGTAAAAATCAGTCTTCCGATCGAAACCCTTTCAGCTGCCAAGCCGGACTTAGAAGACCTGCGCCTGCTGGACCCGGCCGGAAAGGAGATCGCTTATCTGATCGAAAGACCGGTTCAAGCGGCACCGGCAGTCAAGCAGGCCAATAATCTCAGCGTCACTCTCGAAAATACAAGGACAGTTGCAATATTTTATACCGGCCTGAAGGCCCCTGTGGGCAGTCTCACCATTGAAACTCCGGCAAAAGAGTTCATCAAGGCCGTTTCCGTGGAGGGCTCTTCTGATAACGGCCTTACATGGCAAATGCTGGTGCAAAACACTTCCATTTTTCATCGCGCGGAAACGAAACGATTGCAGGTGACATTTCCAGCCGGAAACCGGCCCAAGCTGAAAGTGATCGTGGACGACAGCCGTGAACAACCGATTCCCATAACCGGCATAAGCATCCATGCTGTAGAAAAAGATCCGGCGCCGGCTGAGGCCATTCCCATTACCCTCACCTCCCGGGAGGAAAATGCAACACAAAGCAGGTTGACATTGAAACTCCCCGGAGATCATCTGACGCTGGCCGCACTGACTGTTGAAACCCCGGAACAACTTTTCACCCGGAAGGTGATGTTGCAACACCGGGCCTATATAGATAATGAGATCCATGAAACCATACTGGCACAAAGCACCCTCTACCGGATCGCCGTTACCGGCCTTGAACCGGTTTCCTGCCTTGGCTTTGCCGAGGATGTAAAAGTGCCTTCCCGGGAATTGATCCTGACCATACAAAACAACGACAGCACACCCTTGCCGATAACGGCGATCCAAGGGTTCCGCCGACCGGTTTATCTCCTCTTTCTATCCTCCGGCCCGATGGACTATCGTCTTGTAAGCGGAAACCCTGACTGTCCTGCCCCTCGGTATGACCTGACCGACTTGAAAACCACAATGAATGCAGCGGAGCTTACCGCAGCGGTATTTTCACCCCTATCGATCAATCCAGCCTGGAAACCACCGGAAACCCTTCCGGAGGTCGGGGAATCCGGAACCCCTATTGATCTTTCCAAATGGAAATACAAAAAACCGGTCGTCATCAGCCGACCTGGGGTTCAGCGCATGGAACTGGATGCGGAGGTCCTTGACCTTTCTCTTCCATCGCTTCAAGACCTGCGGTTGGTGAAAAACGGCCGTCAGCTGCCATATTTAATCGAACGGTCTTGGTCCCAACGGGACATCACTCCGGAACTGGAAAAAGCGGATGATCCCAAACATCCATCCATCAGCCGATGGCAGCTTACAGTGCCTTATAAACGACTGCCGCTGACGGCATTGGAATGCGAGATCGGAACAACTTTTTTTAAACGTCAAGTTACCGTATCCGAAGAAATACCGGATCATCGAGGGAATCTGAAAACAGTCATACGCGGGTCGGGTATCTGGTCCCGTACCATCGGTGAGAAAAAGAAAAAATTGTTCCTGCCGCTCTGTTCTCAAATGGTCACGGGAAGACTGATCCTGACCATCGACAACGGCGACAATCCGTCCCTTGACATCAAAAGCTTCCGTCTGACTTACCCGATAAGCCGCCTGCTGTTCAAATCTTCATCCAGGGAAGATACCTTTCTGTATTTTGGAAATCCTGCGGCGAATTTACCGCATTACGATATTACTCTGATTGCGGATCACTTCCTTTCCGCTGAAAAAAGCCAGGCGTCTCTGCTGCCGCTGGACAAACAGGAAGAGACTTCCTGGCAAAAAAAATATCGTTTCAGTGAAAAAGCCATCTGGCTTTTCTGGATCGCCTTAGGGGGGCTGGTTGTAGGATTGCTGGTACTCATTTCCCGTCTGTTGCCGAAACCAGACCCATAAAATTTGTTTCGTACTAAATCATGTTATTTGATAAAATTATTCAATTCAGGAGCAAACCATGCTGAGTCTGGACAAAATTATTGTGCTTGCGGTGTTCGTCGCCTGTTACGCACTGGCCCTGAGCCGCAAGGTCAAAATCTCCTACGCCTCCCTGGGCGCCGCGGCAGTGCTGATACTGACAGGCAACCTGCCGGTGGCCGATGCCCTGTTCAAGGCGATCAAATGGGATGTGCTGGGTATATACTGGGGCTTCATGATGGTCTCCTATGTCTTCATGAAGAGCCGCATGCCCGATCTGATCGCCAACCGCATCCTGGCCAATGTCCGGACGGAAAAATATGTGATCTTCTATTTGTGCACCCTGACCGCCTTTCTATCGGCCTTCATGGAGAATGTGGGAGTGGTGCTGATGATGGCACCGGTAGCCATCGCGGTGAGCCGCCAATTGAAGAGTGATCTGTTCAACTACATGGTTCCAATTGCCATCAGTTCCAACGTAGTGACCACTTTAACCATGGTGGCGGATCCGCCCTCCATCATCCTGGCCATGGAGACCGGCATGAAGCCCTTGGATTTCTACTGGTTTCACGGCAAAATCGGACTGGGCGCCATCACCCTGGTCGGTGTTTTGGTGGCCCTGGGAACCTTGCTGGTTCAGTTTCGCAACCTTAAAAATCCGGTGACGATGGTGTCCGAAGCCGTGGCCACAACCAATGGAGCCACGGTACTCTTCGTGCTGGGGGTGGCGGCCCTGGCCGTGGGGCCGGAGTACGGCGTGCGGCCGGGTATCGTTGGGTTGGGAGTGGGCATCATCGCCCTGTACATGGGCCACAAGGATCTCAAGGAGATGCTGGTGGATTTCGACTGGAACTCCTTTTTCTTCATCATGGGTGTCTTTATGGTGATTTACACCCTTAACGCGGCTGGCCTGCTCAAGGATTTCGCCGACCTGGTGGTTTACGCCGGCATCGACAGCCCCTTACTCATGCTGGCTTTCCTGGTTTGGATCTCGGTGGCTCTCTCCTCGTTCATGGACAATGTGCCTTACACTATTTTAATGATTCCGGTGTGCCAGAACCTGGCTGCCGCCTTTGGAATCGAGGCGTGGTCCCTGCTCTATGGCATGCTCATCGGCACGGGCATAGGCGGCAACATCACGCCCGTGGGCGCCACGGCCAATGTCTTTGCCTGCGGTATCCTGGAGAAGAACGGCTACAAGGTACCGCTGGGCCGCTATTTGAAGCTGAGCATTCCATTTTCAGTAGGTGCCGTGCTGGCCTGTCATATTCTGATTCAAATCATCTGGCAATAAAACAAGACCAGCGGCATCCCTGTTGTTGAAGAAGCATACGTGGGAAAGGTCAGAGAACGATTAATAAAAAAGTTTAGCCTACTTGAGAAGGAATAGACCCTTTGTTTTTGAACATACAATACTATTGACACACAAACCGCTTTCACATATGTTCATCTTCAAAAAAAGCAAGGGCTTCGTGCCTTTGAAAAAACAAACCCAGTTATTCGCATCTTCCGTTTTTGATTGTCCTGTAATTAGGTGATTCAACTCAAGGAGACCGGCCATGATTGAAAAAAACATTGGATGGCAAAGAGCCATTGTTTTATCGATAATAATGTGGACGATGATCATAAGCGGATGCGGAGGCGCAAAGCAGACCCTGATCACCGACGGATCGATGTCTGCGATCCGGTTGCCGGCACCCCGGACGGAGGGTGGTATGCCTTTGATGAAAGCGCTGAAAGAGCGTAAATCCGGACGTAATTTCAGTCCAACACCTTTGCCGGATCAAGTGCTTTCCAATCTGCTGTGGGCGGCCTTTGGCATCAACCGGCCGGAATCCGGACGTCGGACAGCCCCGTCTGCCCTGAACTGGCAGGAAACGGACGTCTATGTCTTCACCGAACAAGGGGCGTATATATATGAAGCCAAGGATCATATACTTCAGCCGGTTGCTTCCGGTGATTATCGGGCCGAGACCGGTTCCATCATCCAGCCATTTGTCAAGGATGCCCCGGTCAACCTGGTATTCGTGGTCGATGCCGGTCGAACCAGCATGATGGGGAAAATCGCATTAAGCACGGCGGAACGGGATATGCTTTCCGATACCGCTGTTGGATTCATCAGCCAGAATGTTTACCTGTATTGCGCTTCGGAAGGACTTTCAACCGTTGTTCGCGGACTGATAGACCGGGAAGCGGTGAAAGCTCGTTTGAAACTCCGGCCTGAGCAGCGGATTATTCTGGCCCAGTCTGTCGGGTATCCGGCGGATCAGGTGGAGAAAACAGCCATTGATCTTCAACAGATCCCGGACGGCAACTATCCCGGGGAAGCCCGATACAACGACTTGGTGTACCGCGTGGCTGTTGCAATCAAAAACCATCGTATCGATCAAGTGGATATCGTGGATATTGGATCAGACGATTTCCGTGAGGAGGCTGCCGCGGCCGTCCAGAACGTCGTATCTCTCCAGCGTGTAGACGTGGACGCTGTCTCCGGAGCAACACCCGCAAGCCAGGCGCTGCTGAAAGCCGTGGAGGATGCGCTGACAAAAGCAGCTGGAAGTAAATAGATTACGAATATATAGGGGGGTAATCGTCCCCATGTCTTCTTTGAAAGAACGGTATTTTCCGCACCAAAACCGCTACAAACGGATATTTCCCTGGGCGGGCATTACCCATTGCCGCGGTGAAATCCTGAACTGTCAATGAATCCGTAAAAACAAATCTTTTTCATCTTGACTTTATAGTTAAGTTACTATACTAAATATCCATGAACGATAAAATCAAAACCGTAACGCAATTGATGATGCAGTTTTACCGGATCATTAACAAGATTAATGAACTGGAAAAAACACCCTATGATTTCGGTGTGGGTGAAAAACTATATCCATCCGAAATTCATACGATTCAGGCAATCGGAAACAACAGCGGAATCAATGTCACCGAGCTGTCGAAAAGGCTCGGAATCACCAAAGGGGGCGTTTCCCAGATGATCTCAAAGCTCAAGGAACGCGGATTCATCAACAAGGTCAGGAGCATGGAAAATGATAAAGAGGTGCTTCTCATCCTGACGCCCAAAGGGAAAAATGCGTATAACGGACATGAAAAATTTCATTCCGACATGTACCTGGATTTTATTAATTACATGGATGATATCAGCCAGGAACAGATTGATGTGTTTATCAAAATTTTGGAAAAAGTGGACTTTTATGTGGATCGGTATCAAATAAAATAAAAAATTTTTGCCATTAAGGTTTAGCTAATAAACAATAAATAGTGTCCGGACAAAACCCATGATAACCCGCCCCTCGAACCGCTGTAAGACCATACATGACAAATACCAAAAATTGCTGTGTCGTATCAAAGATAAACGGGCAAGGAAGGTTGTTTTTCTTTCTCACTGCATTCTGAATGAGAATACCAGGTATCCCGGAGGCGCATGCAGAGGAGGCTGTATTGCGGAAATCCTTTCCCAGTGTATTGAGCAGGATTTGGGTATGGTTCAGATGCCCTGCCCGGAACAGATCGCATGGGGCGGGGTCACCAAGCAATTGCTGCTGATGGCATATGGCGCAAAAGGAACCGTTCTCTACACACTTCGTCATATCATTGTCCCATGGATGCTGCTTTACACAAAATTGGTTTACGGGCGTATTGCTTCGCAGGTGGCATGCCGGATTCAGGATTATCTGGATTCAGCATTCTCTATTATAGGGGTTGTCGGAATTGACGGTTCTCCCACCTGCGGTGTGAAGAAAACCCTGGATTTCAAAAAATCATTTGAAGTCCTGGCGAATATTGACATCCATACGGTAACAATCACGGATGCCAACAAGGTTGTGCTGGAATGCCTGATAAACGGCAAAGGGCTTTTTATCCAGGCTCTTCAACGGAAACTCAAGCAGAGAAAGATGGATATCCGGTTCCTTTGTCATGACCTGATTGCGGAGATGGATGGGAAAAGCAGTACTGTAATCTTGTAACACAGGAGAAAGAATATGAAGAAAAAATTTCATATCGGCACACACTATTTTCATGTTGAGCCCAACATGAACTATCAGTTCAATCGTGTTTATTCGGTATTCGGCGGGGATCTGGACGAAATAAAGACGGCTTCCGGAAAAATCAAAACCCTCGATGACTGGAAAAGCATATTTTTAGACCTGGCGGCCACCGCACAATCGGAAAAGAGAATCATGCATGCCGCAGCATATTACAGGGCTGCCAATTTTTATATTTCACCGGATGACGCGGACAAAAGCGCCACTTATAATCAATATGTCGACCTGATTCATGAAATTTATCAGGATGAATTTAAAAACAATATCATCAAGGAATTCCACGTCCCTTATGAGAACGCTTATTTGCCGGCATGGCAGGTGAATCCTGCGGAAAAAAAAGCCGGAAGAAATGTGGTGGTGATGCATCTGGGATTTGATGCGATCAAGGAGGAACTGATCCCGATCATCGACTTTTTCCGCACTGCCGGACTGGAATTGTATCTGTTTGAAGGTCCGGGTCAGGGGGAAGCATTGTTCAAAAACAACATCCGGATGACCCATGAATATGAAAAACCGGTCAAAGCAGTTCTGGACTTTTTCAATTTAGAGGATGTCACTTTGATTGGTCTGTCTCTTGGAGGCTATCTCGCACCGAGAGCTGCGATATATGAACAGCGGGTCAAGCGGGTCATTGCATGGGGAGTCATGTACGATTTTCTGGATACGGTTCTCTCCCGCCGTGGCAAATTTCTGGAAATCCTCCTGAAAATACTACTGTGGATGAAAGCCGCGGGAGCAATCAATTCCATAGCAGAAATAAAAATGAAAAAAGATTCCTATGCCGGATGGGGTATTGAACACGGCATGTATGTTCTGGGTACAAAAACTCCATATGAATATTTTCAGAAGCTGAAATTGTATTCAATGAAACGGATTTCACATCTTGTCAGGCAGGATTTTTTATTGATAACCAGCACACATGATCATTTTGTACCGCTTTCCCATTTTTACAAACAATCCCAAAAGCTGAAAAACGTCAGATCATTTACCGCAAGAATATTCACAAGTCATGAGCATGCGGAAAACCATGTGGGATTCGGAAACTTCCCCCTCGTCGTCGGTTTCATGATCAATTGGATCAAAGAGCTTACTGCAGCGCTTCAAAAAGATGTTTTTGATGAATCCCATAGCAACTTGAAGCAAAGGTTTAAAACCTCTTCTGTGAAATGGCCGGTTCATAGTGAAAAGAAAATTTTGCCGGATGTGGCGGATTGAAATAAGGTGAGTCATACTGACAAAGGAGAAAAGTCATGAAAATCAAACGAACAGAAAATTCAATGTTGGAGAATATCTTAGTAACAGCAGCGGTGATCTTCGGTCCGCTCTGGCATTTCTGGATCGCGGTCATCTTCCGGCGGACAGACTGCCGTGAGATCTATTCATCTATCGGCTGATAATAAACTGTTAGGAGATAAACTTATGGGAAGTAAACCGGAATTTGCACATGTCCTCTTGAACGGTAAAAAAATTCACATTGATGTGTATCCAAACACCGCAGACATGCCCGTGATCCTGTTCATCCCCGGCATGGGTTGCTACGCCGGACTTTATGCCGAATTCCTCGGCGCGCTGGCGGACAGCGGTTTTACAGTGATCGGGATCGACCCACCGGGACTGGGGCGGAGCGATGGCCCCAGGGGAAGGTTCGAATTCCATGAAGTCGTGGATTGCGTCTCCGTCATTATTTCACATGCCGCAGCCCGATTCAGTGAAAGAATCGGGGTCCTGGGAAGCAGCCTTGGTGGGACCTACGCTCTGTATGCGACCCTGAACGAAAGTCGCATCAAATCCACTTTTTGCCACGGCGCGATGGATATATCGCAAGACTTGCACATCCCCACGAGGTTCCCAGCCATTGTACAATTCCTGGTTCGATATTTCCGCGGTGCTGCCCGGATAATCTCTAAATTACCGGTACCGCTGAAAGTGCTGGTGAACTGGAATCATGTGGTCGAAAGCCAAAACCTGCTGCGATCGATCAAAAATGACCCGCTCATGGTTTGGTATTACTCAATGGGAAGCTGGATTTCATTTGTCGATTACCGGCCAGGGAAGGAGTTTAAGGAGTTGTCGACACCGTTGACGATCGTTACCGGCGAATCGGACCTTTTATTCCCTCCGTCGCATTGTGCGAAACTTGCAGAAAAAATTTCATCTCAGGGGGCGTTACTCCAGATTGTTCCGGGAGGGCACTTCCTGCCGATGGAATATCTTCCAGCATTTCTTCCGGTGGTTGTAGGGTGGTTTGCAAAAACCCTGTAACTCCAATGTGAAGATTCTATACTGTCATATTTCAATAAAACCAAGCGATAGAGGAGAAAAAAGATTGAAACGATTCAACATTCAACGGACTCCGCCAAAACCGGCTGATTTCAGGTGTAAATCAGCGCCTCAATACCCTTATAATGAAAAGCCGGTGAGCCCGGAGTTGTCAGCTCCAATGTTTGGTGTTGTAACTCAAAGAGATGTTTATATCACTATATCAGATGGCAATCAAATCTCCTTAGACATTTACCAACCAAACCAGGAGGGTAAATATCCGGCCCTTCTTGCCATGTCCAGTTATACGAAGGAACTTCAGGGAAGCGATTCTCCCAGCTTGTGCAATGAGGCGGGCGACATCAATTTTTTTGTAAGCCGAGGATATGTTCATGTGATTGCAGACTCCCGAGGATCAGGTCATAGCGGAGGAGAATTTTCCATCTTTGGAGAACACAATATACCGATTTATTTCTTAGACCAATAGGAGATCATGGCAAATTCGGACAGCTTAGCTTAGAGAAACCGGATTCAAAGGAAAGAGATCTCTCATATCTGTCATGGATATTTTCACTAGGACATTTCGGCAGATCACAACTGATTTATCGAAGTCGTATCTTATGTTCGGAAGCAGAAATAACCGGGCATATCGTTTTGACCCTCTATGCATCCTGTAGCGCCCGTGATACGAATTTCTATGTGAAATTTTGCGACGAAGACGAGGATGGGAGCTACAAAGTATTATCCAGAGGGTGGCTTAAAGCTTCACATAAAGCAATCGATAATAACCGATCACTCCCATATCGCCCATTTCATCCTCATGTTGAAAAGGAACTGTTAAACCGTGGTGAAATCTATGAGTTTCTTATTGAAATCTGGCCAGTGGCTAATCTTTTTCTTACAGGCCATCGTATACGGTTGGAAATCGCCTGCACCGAGTCATTATATTATGATTTTCCATATGCTCACTTTTCAGCTCTTTCATTCGGGAAAGTAAATGTGTATAGTTCCCCGCAGTATATGTCCAGGCTGACCATTCCACTTATTGACTCAACCCTGGATTTTGGAGGCGGTGAGACGAATATACATTTTGCAAATCGTCCATCAAACTACTTTGTTACAAAAGGGAAAGAAAGACGATATGATCGTGATTTTAATGTCCGGTAATCGGACAAAAAAGCGTTCCTTCCATCTATTCTAATGGTTTTCTAAATGGAAGCAAAACGGTTGTTTGTCCAATGGGAAGTGTGCGCACAACCATATCCGGGTTGAATGCAGCCGTGGTTTGAATAAATTCCGGCAGATCCGCACCCAGCAGAAAAGACATCTCCTTGTCCAGGGGTTGAAAAAAATTATCAAAATGGATCGGTATGATCTGTTTTGACTGGAGGCTTGCGGCAGACTGGCGTAATAATTCACGCGTATCTTCTCTTCCCGCGATGCTCAGGAATATTGTATCTGCCTTCATGCCCGCAAACATGCCTTCGATGAATCCGGCGCTTCCCATATGAACGAAGCTGCCCTTGGGATGCGACACATGAATAACAAAAGTTTCGCCCAGACGATAGTCTGAAGCTGCCGCAGGCTGGATCAGGGGGTTTGTGATTTCCCCCGGCCATGGAATGCGGCCCAGAACAGCCTTGCTGTGACGGCTTTTGATGAAAGTGATCTCAAAGCGGCCTATCGCATAGTGTTCACCAGGCTGCACCACCCGCATCTGTTTTTCCGGCAGCCCGGCGCCCCGGCCGATCTGGATGGTAGAAGCCGATCCCACCAGCACGGCGCCGGTTTTCTCTGCAAAAAAAGGCGCATCCAGGGCATGATCATAATGAGAATGACTGACAATGACCGCCTGTGCATTTTCGCCGCCCACCTTTTGGATCCAGTCCTGAATCTCAGGCTTCATCGGAGGAAGGGAGAAACCGCAGATCACTTTCAGAAGACCGTAACGGCTCACAAACGGATCAATGAAAAAGCCGGTTTCACCATCACTGACATACAGCCCGGCGGTTCCCATCCAGACCGCGCGGACGGCCGGACTTGAATCCGTTGTTGCGGAAAACAGTTTTTCTTTATATAAATCCATACTTGGGGTGCAACTTCCCAGAAAAATGAATCCAAAAAATAGCAGCATCTGTTTCATAGCATCTATCTTTTAGCATGAACACATAAAACTGGACAGAAAAAAATGAAGCAAGCAACCATTCATAAGGAGGTCTTATGGCAAGAAGACAATTGCGAACAAGGTTGTGCGACATGTTGGGGATTGAATATCCGATCATCAGCGCCGGCATGGGGCCGACCCTGATCGGCGAACCCAACGGCGCGCCAGTGGAGCTGGTGGTGGCCGTATCCGAGGCGGGCGGATTGGGAGTTCTGGGTGGAGCGGGTTTCAAACTGAAAGAACTGCGCACCGCCATCAAGGAGATTAAAGACCAAACATCCAAGCCATTTGGCGTTGATCTGCTTCTGCCGAAGAACCTGCCGGAAGGTTCTATAGGCGGTGATGAAATGCCCCTTACGGAAGTCCTGAAGATGATGCCGGAAAAACATCGGACCTGGTTTGCGAAGATAAAAGAGGAATTGGACCTGCCGGATACAGACCTGATGGTGCCTACCAACACCACTACCATGCGGCCGAAAGAAGCAATCGATATTATTCTGGAGGAAAAGGTGCCTTTGTTTTGCGCAGGCCTGGGAAATCCCGGTTTCATGGTGGCCGATGCCCACAGCCAGGGCATGAAGGTGCTGGGAATCACGGGCAATGCCCGAAACGCAAAACGGATGGCTGAATCCGGCGTAGATCTTGTGGTCGCACAGGGTCATGAGGGCGGAGGTCATACAGGCCGCATCGGAACCATGGCACTTCTTCCCCAAGCCATTGACGCGGCAGCGCCGGTTCCGGTTCTTGCCGCCGGAGGTATCGGAGACGGCCGGGGGTTGGCCGCGGCCCTGGCCATGGGCTGCATCGGTGTCTGGGTGGGCACGCGCTTTCTCGCCACCCATGAAGGCGGCGCCATGGATTTGTGCAAGCAGCGCATCGTGGAATCCACGGATGAGGATACCCGCGTCAGCAAACTCTATACCGGTAAAACCTCCCGGGCCAGCTACACACGCTTTCATGATCTATGGGACAAATCCGGTCTGGAGGCACTGCCTTTTCCATTTCAAGTACTGCTGGCCTCTGCCCTTCTCGGCGGTTTCATCAAAGCAGGAAAAATTGATCATATCGGCGGCTTTGCCGGTCAGGTGTCGGGTCTGATCCATGAGATCAAACCGGCTGCCGCAGTTGTATCCGAAATGGTGGAAACCGCAGCAGATATTCTGGCCACACGGTTGCCCCAAGACGTAAAGGTGAAATAACCCCAGTGCATCCCATCCATTCTTTCCGTTCCTACACTCGGGTGTAGGAACGGATTACATGAGCAATGTTGTTGACACATAAACTGCTTTCACATATGTTCGTATCCAGTCTTGTTCCTTGAATTCACCCAGTCCTACCGTTGACACACGCTATAATGGGAGCATAATGAAGATATCCGTAAGGGAAACGAAAAAGCTTCGGAATCGGGAGCGGATTCTCGACGTTGCCTTTGATTTATTCAGCCGCCATGGCTTCCGGAAAACCACCATCAACCAAATCGCCCAAGAAGCGGAAATGGGAACCGGGACGGTGTATAATTATTTCCCCTCAAAGGAACATCTGCTGGCGGCAATCATCCGGGAAAATGCCATGCAGAACATCGATCGTTTTCAAGTGGAAAACCATCTGGATGATCCCTTAGATGAAGTTCTGCTTTTGTTTGATTTCATTTTTCAAAGTATACCTTTGGACCGGCGCTTGCAGCAGGAAAGCCTGTCGGCCATTTTTTTACCTCCTGATGACGGCCCATCAAGCCCTAAAAATAATCTGACAAGCCAAGTGGATGAAATAGACTTTTATATCATCGGTATCATTTCTGCTATTCTTAAAAAAGGTAAAAACAATAAAAAACTGAAAGCCCGGTTTTCCGAAGATGTTGCAGCCATGACAATATACAGCGCTTTTATGTTCTGCTGGTTTAAATATATTAAAGGCTATTTTAATGAGATTGAAGCAGCAAAACACAATTTTGTCCAAATGACTAGAGCGCTGATTGATGAGCTTGGTTATTGAAAAGAATGACAAGTTATAATTGAATTTTTTGTAACCACAGCCCTCTCATTGTTCACAGCCCCCTTGCATTTTAAATTATGATAAAAAACCTTGACAAATAAATCAGTTTTTGTAAATTATGAATATATTCATAATTGAACATGATCATATTTTAGTTAAAAACTTTTTAATATCCATACTATTACCCGATAAGCCATTGGCATTGAGTCGGATTCTTTTAACAATGCAAGAATACATCTCATAACCATTATTAGATTCTATCAAAGGTTGCTTCAGTGGAGGCATAGGAAATGATGAGCACATATGATGCGATTATTGTGGGCGGAGGACCGGCAGGAAGCACATGTGCCCGGAATCTTATCAAAACAGGATTAGAAACACTTGTTATTGACAAGGCAAAGTTTCCCCGCGACAAGCAGTGTGTCGGATGGGTCAGCCCTCCTGTGTGGGATGTGATAGGATATTCACCTGAATCCTACCCAAAAATCCTTTGGAAGTATAACAGTACCTACCTCCACTATGGGAAAAACTCCTATCATCCAAAGGTAACAATGTATTTTATTCGGCGTTTTGAATTCGATGATTTTCTGCTCAAAAAAAGTGGCGCATCCATCATTGAGGGGCATCATGTCCGGCAGATCAAGCGGGATAATGGGTTTTGGGTTGTTGATGGTACTTTTAGGGGAAAATACCTTGTCGGTGCTGGCGGAAGCAACTGTCCTGTGGCAAAGGCGCTATTTCCTAAAAAAAGGGAAACACCATATACTGCACTCCAACTCGAGTTTCAGGGAAATAAGAGAGAAATTGCTGCCAGCCGAATGGGCACAGAGGGAGACCCAGAATTCTTGTTTCACAATGATATGAGGGGGTTTTCATGGAACGTTGCAAAGACGGATTGGATAAACATCGGTGCAGCCACACTGATGCCTAAGACGCTTCATAAAAAATGGAAAGACACCAAAGCGTTTTTTACAACTGCCGGCCACATCCCTGTAAGCGCTCACCCTATGCTCGAAAACATGAAGGGTTGCCTTCAATACCTGTTTACCCCGGGCCGTCTTGATGCATGTCAGAATGAAACCGCCTTCCTTGTTGGTGATGCCCTGGGTGTAGGCCATCCTATAACTGCTGAGGGAATTCTTCCTGCTGCTTTATCCGGGAAGCTCTGTGCACAGGCAATCATTGCTGACAAGCCAGAACAATACAGCCTGTTACTATCACAACATCCACTCATCAAAGAATATAAGGCCATCAGCCGTCTCAATGGTGTCTTAACATCCATATTCGGTTTTTTGCCTTCAAACTTTATCTTTGGAAAAATTATTTGCAGTATATTCAAATCAATGATTCCCGGTCATGACTATTCCTGGAAAGGGTACAATCCGTAATTCATATACAAAAGTAACGATAACGAATGATATTTGAGAATAAGGAGCGTGTCATGCTGACAAAAACCGGAAAAGAATTGTTCCTTCTCGGGACAGGTTTCGAAGAAGATACCCTGGCAAGGCTTTCGGCTGGGACGGAAAAATTATTTAACCACGTTTCTGATATGTCAATGTATCAAATTGTTGCCGAAGTGGTAAAATCTGAGCATTGTTTTGCCCAGATCAAGGTGGGAGACAAACTGATTTTTAACCCCTTTCTGAATCCTCAGGCATCTACCAGCCCAATGTGTCCGGAAGCACTGCTCCCAATTCTTGTTCGAATTTTGGGGCTTTGGGAAATGCTGGCTGAATGGGCTGAATCCGGAAAGGATGCGTTGCCGGAAATTATTTTCAGGCAAATACGTTGTCTTGATCCAGGGCTTGAAGATGGTGGTGTTGGATGCGTAGTTTACCGACTTGGAGTCGAAAACATACCAGGCGCAAAATAGAGCCGTAATCGCATGAAGTGAAACAAACGGAACCAATTTCAGGAAAAGAGAAAATGCACGACATTGACGTGGCGATCGTTGGCGCAGGACCTGCCGGGGCGGCTGCCGCCATTGAAAGCGTAAGACAGGGAAAGAAGACCATCATTATTGAAAAAAAACGCTTACCTCGTCATAAAGTCTGTTCAGGTTTGCTGATTCCGTCTTCCATGGAATTCATTAAAACCCATTTCGGTACACCACCCGTAGATGTTTTCGCCAAACCCGATCGATATAAATGCATGCGAATGCATTTCAAAAGCCGTAGATGCATTGACATTCCGCTCGATGGCTGGAATGTATGGCGCCACCGTTTTGACAAATGGTTATGCGACATATCAGAGGCCAACATTCTGGAAAAAACCACGCTGATCTCGTTTTCAGAAGATACAGAAGGTGTTACACTCAGATGCAGAAACAGCTCAAACGATTTTGTTATAGTCCGGTGTCAGGCATTGATTGCCGCCGATGGTGGGACATCGATGGTTTCTTCTACCCTCGATCCAGTGGGCCGGTCAAACCTGCAATGGCATCTGGCTGTTCAAGACGTATATGAATGCCGCTGTGATCTGGAAGCCGGATATTGGCATTATTTCGCTGATCCGGATATATCTGGGTATCCATCCGCCTATATAAAAGATGACCTTCTGATCATGGATGTGGGACTGAAATTGGGTGAAAATGCCTTGCCCCATATTGAACGGTTTAAAACATACCTGAATCAGTGTTTTGGGTTTTCAAAAGAAAAGCTGGTGCGACGTCATGGGTGCCGCCTGACTTTTGCGGCCCCCCAAGGCTGGTTTAATTTTGGGACAGACCGAATTTTAATAACCGGTGAAGCCAGCGGTCTTTTTAACCGGTTTGGTGAAGGCATCTCTTCCGCCCTTACCTCCGGCATTATGGCCGGCCAATCCGCATCACAAGGGATTAATGAAAAACAACCGCCTGGAACGTTATATCGGAAAGTGATCGAGAAGGAGAGGCTTAAGACCCTTCGGGATTTTTCACTGAAAACCATGTTGAGCGATGTCCGACTTAAGTATGCGCTTTGCAACCTCCCGTTATTAAAACGCCCTTTAATAATAAAAGACATGTTGCATTGGGCTTTCTTCATTGATCAAATGAGAAAAGGAGGATTGCCGAACAAACCACAATAGATTGATGTCAAGGGATATTCGTAAAAAGAAATTATGTTGTTGTTTCAATTTATATTGGAAAGTCAGCTTCACAGCGGCGATGAAAGGAAAATGCCATGAAATCCTGGAAAGATGTTGAGGTTTATGCGGATGAAAACGGACATATCCCGGAAACGATCTATAATGAGAGCCAATTTCAAAACGATGAAAAACCGTCACACCGGCGAAGGCCGGTGTCCAGAAAAGAATTGAAAATACTGGATTCCGGCTTTCGCCGGAATGACAACAAAAGGCCTTTTAAACTGGCTCAATTGATTGAAAAAGGACTCTTGAAAAAAGAGATGGTTTCCATACGAAAATGGAATTTTCGAAGACCATCGCCCGTTGCGTGCCGGACTCAGGATTTTACCGTATTTTCGCTTACCGGCAACTATGCCACCATGGAAGAGCAGCCGTTCATCTTACATGAAATTGTCAAATACATTAAAGACGGCGGATATTTTATCGCTAGGTTTATAAACTTTATGGATTTCACCGATGAGGGTGAGATAGCCGTACTACATCCGCAGGCCTGCAATTTTTACCACCCCGCGATGATAGCCATCCGGAAACAAATTAGCCAATTCATCGATTTCCATCTGAAAGTGTGAACAGGTATCATATACGGTCGGTATGGTCCCGTTCTGAGTGAATCGGCTTCGGAGAAAGTAGATGATCTGCCAGTGTTTTTCCGTCAATATATCCATCTCTCTGAGCTCATAGGCTTTGTGAATCGCAAATTGTTCATCCCAGCTATCCGGATCGATTAAAAAGCCGCAGACATCCACTGTATAGTGTTTCTCAGACAACTCCGGCATTTTTTTCCGCTCCTTGGGCAAAGTATCACTTTTACACTTTTCCGGGAGAACCGCCGGATTGCTTGGATTTCCACAGTTGACATATTTATTGGTTAAATATATCTCAGGATCAAATGGAAGCAACTGTGGTTTTTCTGGATTTCCATAATAGATGGATTTATAGGATAAACCCGCAAGTTTGCAGGCTCCGCGCCTATATCCGGTAGGAAACAATTCCTTCAATTGATTGATTCGAAACTTGAATTTTTTGCAGGTATGATAGACAATGGGACAGTTTCCTTTTTCATTGTACCAATCCTGGATAAATCGAATCACCTCCCAATGCTTGGCGGTCAGACCTCCCTGGATCAAAAGCTGCGGAGCCATCCCCTCAGCAAATGCCTTGTCCCATTGGCCAAAATCCATCAGAAATCCTTCATCATCTACAATGTACAATTTGCTGTTGATGCAAATTTCAGACATAGAGATTCCTTTTCTAAACAGTTATAAATGGGCTGGTGAGCATGGTCCTGCTTTTTTTAAAAATTGCAATATGAATGCCATTTTCGCCGTTTCGATTACTACAGTTATGTTTATCAAAACAGATTGGTATTACTCAGAAAAAAACCTGCATGGCAGAAAAAGCATACCATCAAGGTGTCGGATATTATTACAACCTGTCAAAATTACAGTTACTCCGAATGTAAAAAAATCTGCCATGAAAATGGAAAAAATTGACAATGACATCGGTAAACTGTTAAAAGTACAAAAAATCGGAGCATTATGAATTATTAAATCGATATTTTACTATTGCCGATTATGGTAAGCGTAATCAGTGAATAATATGTTACAGAACTATCCATGAAGCGTAAACTGAATGTTAAAAAAGGACATCTCCCTCTCCAAGAGCGAAGCCGGCAGATGGTGGAATGGATTTTAGATGCCGCTATGCGGCTCTTTTCCGAACAAGGTTATGAAACGACGACAACAAATAAGATTGCTGAACTTGCCGGTGTATCCATCGGCTCCCTCTATCATTACTTTCCCAATAAGAATGCCATTCTCCTTGAATTGGGAATCCGGCACCGGAAAAAAATTTATCACGATATCATCAAGACATTGAGAAAAAGCAAAGAATCCAACCTGCGAGAGGTCCTGAAGACGATCCTGACCAAGATCGTTCGCCTGCACAGGGACAACCAGCTATTTATCGAAGCGCTAACCGTCCATACACATATTGATAAGCAGCTGGATACAATAAAGCATGATCACGATATCAAATTCTGGGCGGCTGTGGGAAGTATCATAAGGAAAAAACACATGGATAGCAATTCCGGGATTAACGTGGAAAGCCTGAAGCAGGCCTGGATTGTCCTTGGAAAAACCGGGAAAGACGTAATACACAATATTTCCATGGAAAGTGTATACGGCCCCGATGAAAAGATTATCGAAGGGCTCGTTGATGCCATTCTCTCTTATATGAGCCAATTTCAAAACGACTGAAAAGCGTCGCACCGGCGAAAGCCGATATCCGGAAAAGAACTGAAAATACTGGATAGTGTTACGCTTTGCTTCGTGTCCGGCTTTCGCCGGAACTACAACAACAGACTTTTGAAATTGGCTCATATGTATAAGCAATCATCTTCTCTCCAAGAATAAAAAGCTGCAAATCAAACCAAATTCATACGTGTTTCCGATAAACGACTACTACACTTTTACCTATTGAGACTGCCATAAAATTTGAGTAACCAAATCAAATTTCCGGTGCTGTTTGACCTAAATTCCAAAACAAATCTTCATAACTATCTATAATGATATCAATTTTTATATTCCGTGTTTTGGATAAAAATTACTTCTCCAACGCGAGTTGTGGATTAAGCCAGATCATTTATAATCAGGGACATGAATGGAATCGATAACAGAGCTATAAAAAAACAGGGATTGAGAAAAAAAACACAATAACTATAAATATTGGAGGTAGTAAAATGGTCGATATGAGTGTAAACTTTTGCGGGTTGCGGCTCAAAAATCCCCTGATTGCAGCCGCAGGCCCGATAACAACCAATATTGATAATGTCAAACGGCTGGTTGACGCCGGGATTGGCGCTATTGTCACCAAAACGGGCTTTACGAAAAGTGAATATGAGAGATGGGTCGGGCGAAAAAATATTTTTCCCTATAAGCCGGTTTTCAAATACCAGAGCCTTCAGAATGGAAGACTCCTTTCCCTGCCGACCCTTTCAGATATGCCAGTCTCCGATATGGCAACACGGCTGGAAGAAATCAAAAAACTGAATGTCCCTGTCATCGGCAGCATTATGGGACTTTCTCCGAAAGGATATGCGAAGAGCGCTAAAATGCTTTGTGATGCAGGAGCCGATGCCATCGAGATTGATTTGTGCTGCACCATACCTGAGTTTACAACGACATATAGATGGGCAGGGCAAAACGTTAACTTCTATCCGAAGAAATATGCTCATCTCGTGGATATTGTAAAAAATGTTGCCTCTATACCGGTAGGTGTTAAATCTACGGTTTCGCTCTACCTTTACGGCAAAATCATCGAAGCCTTGATCCGCTCGAAACTGAAAAACAGCCTTCCGGATTTTATCACCCTTGTGGGCCAACTGGATCAGAATCCCGGAGTCGATTTGAACACCCTGCAACCCATCATCCCCCACATCCCTACTTTTGGTTGGCAGGGTACACTTTCCGGACTTACCTATTCGGCTTTGGCCACTTTTACCAGCACCCTCGGCACGTCGCATCCTTTTCTTTCCGCTTCGGGCGGAATCAACAACCACGAAGGAGTAATCAATGCCATGACCCTGGGCGCCACCACAGTGCAGCTCATGACAGTTATTCTGAACAAGGGGCCTGAGGTCATTACAAAGATCCTTGATGCTCTCCATGATTATCTCGCATCAAAAAAGATCCCCCATATCGAAACGCTTGTCGGTTGTGCCTGCCGGGATTACATTCCGTCCCTGGCGCTTGGAAAATTCATGTTGGAGCGTGACACCCTGTACGGAAAAATGTTCGCGGAAGTCGTGAATGAAGACTGTACCGGATGCGGTATCTGTGAAAGTGTCTGTACTGAGGGAGCTGTCAAACTGAACAATGGGAAGGCGATGATCAATAAAAGCCTCTGCCGCGCTTGTAATCTGTGCGTCCTGAAATGCCCACAAAAAACAATTTGTCTTCAAAACATCGAAACGTTGGATCGGCTTATTGATCAATACAAAGATGTGCCAGGAATCCGATCATTAAGGGAATTTTTTTGTAAGCAAAAAATCAACTGGTGTGACAAGTTGTTAATGGTGCGTAATCTCAGACGGTGGGGACTAATTTAACATTGTGATTGCAGCGAGTTGAAACAAAAAGGAGTAATTAAATTGGAATACCGTAATTATAACGACAGCGTCGTTTCCAACAACAAGCGACTTCATCTTGATGTCTACGAATCAGAGGGCACCAAAAAAGTGATCCTTTTCCTTCCCGGTATGGGGTGCTATGCGGGAATATATCGAGAATTCCTATCCGCCCTTGCTTCTCAGGGCTTTAACGTGGTTGGAATCGACCTTGCAGGGCATGGCCGCAGCGAAGGCATACGAGGGGAATTTACTTTTGATGAGATCATGCAAAATGTATCAGATCTCATTTCATACGCCCAGACCCGATTTAGCCATGAAATAGGACTCATGGGGTCAAGCCTTGGAGGAACTTTTGCTCTGTATGCCGCCCTTAATGATAATCGGCTCAAAGCGATCCTGTGCCACAATGTCATGAACATTGCCTCGGATCTCCACGTACCTACCCGCATTCCCTTCCTTATCAAGCTGCTGACTGGTCGCATGCGGCATTTCGCCAGACCCTTTTACCGGCTACCAGCACCATTGAGAATTATCGTGGACTGGCTGAAAGTGGTGGATGATCAGGCAATACTGAGCAGCCTCAAACAAGACGGATACGAGGACATGCTTTGCCTCTTGAATGCACTCCAGCGCTGGTTGCGGTAGCGGCTCGCTGGTTTTCAGAATACTTGGCGGAAACACCATAACTCGAAAGGAGAAACTATGAAACTCATCGATGTTCACATTCATTTATTCCCCGAAGATATTGTCGACGACTATATCACGGATTACAGTTCGCACAGCCATCTAGAAGCAGCTTGCCGCCCCACGATTGACTCCCTTTTCGCAGAATATCAGGGGATTGATGTCAAACGGTTCGTCATCCTCCAGGAATGGGAGAGTACGAAACAATATCCCTCGAAAAATTTAAAATTTGCCGCCGAGTCGGATCTGTTTTACGACCGGTGTTACTTTTATTATTTCAACAAGTGGCTTGGTCGTCTTCAGCAGCAGCATGCAGAGTTGATCTGTTTTGGCGGAGTTCACCCGGGTGATCCGGATTGCCGCGATGAATTCGATACTATGGTTAAAGAATATGGCCTTAAAGGTATGAAGCTCGTTCCTTGTATGCAACATTTCTTTCTCAACGACAAAAGGCTTTTCCCCGTGTATGAACGCGCCCAGGCATGCAGATTACCGATACTCGTCCATACAGGAGGTGATCCATTGCCGGGCAGGGAAATTTTCGGTCACCCAAGAGATATTGATGAGGTGGCATCCAATTTTCCGGATCTGGTGATTATCTTAGCACATATGGGAATACCCTTCTTCGAGGAGACAAAAGCAGTTCTAAAGAAACACAGGAATGTGTATACCGATATCGCTTTCACCGTCGCCTTCGATGATGTCCTTGCTTTTTCCATACGACATGGAATCGATGCTGCATTTCTCACTCGCGACTTCTGGAAATCGACGCTTACATCACTTATCAATGACTTTGGTTCTGAAAGGATTCTTTATGGAAGTGACTTTCCATTTATCAAGCCGAAAACAGCCTTAGAGGAATTTATCAGATTGGGTTTACCCGACAATGTTGTCGAGATGATTCTGTTATTAAACGCGCAGAATGTGCTGAATATATCATAGAGCCAATTTCAAAAGTCTATTGTTGTAGTTCCGGCGAAAACTATAATCCAGTATTTTCGGCTCTTTTTGGGGCACTGACCTTCGCCGGTGTGACGCTTTTTAATAGTTTTGAAATTGGCTCCATAGATTAGTAAAATCAACCCGGCAAAATCCGGCGTGCTGTCCAGTAGGATCTTCTCCAGTAGTCCTGTCCTATGGAGGAAATGGTGACCCCTTTGATTTTGGTTGAATGAAGGAATTCGCCGTTTGTCAGAAAGATGCCGACATGGTAGGTCAAATCCGGGAGCCTGAAAAATACAAGATCCCCGGTGCGCAGCTCCTCTCTTCTCACCGGAACCCCTTCCCTGGACATGGTTCTGGATGTCCGCGGAAGGTCGATATTGAAAAGCTTCTTATAATAAAACTTCACGAGTCCCGAACAGTCAACGCCATCTTTATCGTTTCCTCCCAGTTTATGCCGGGCTCCTTTCCAGTAGTTGAACTCCTCCCGGAGTTTTTCTTCAATTTCAGCATCCCTGATCCGGGTCTCCGGTTTTTCGGGAAGAGCCCCCTGAACAGGAATCGGGACGCTCCGGGAAGCGCATCCTGAAAAAAAGAACAGAAGCAGAAGCAGTGCAAATACAGACTGGCAGGCGGAACTGCCGGAGGATGGTAAACGCTGAGTCATTGACGATTATCCCCGTCCATGAATGATATCATTTTTTTTAAGGATGCTGATCATCAACCCCTTTTCAAGCTGTTTTTTTCATTCCATCAATGACATCTGCTGGGGCTCGATCATCTCCACCCTGTCCACCTTCTGGAAACCCCGGGGCAATTTATGCCCCCTGCGCCCCCGTTCTCCTCTGTAATCAAAAAGATTCCCCGGTCTCAGAACAAGGGGCCGTTTGCCGGAATGGATCACCAGATGATGCCCCATAGGCAAAACAGTCACAAAGGCTATCAGCTCTTCACGGGACCTGGCCCTGGCAGAAGGAATACCAATGATTTTATTTCCCTTGCCCTTAGGAAGCTGGGGAAGTTCCTTGATCGGGAAAACCAGCATCCGGCCTTCATTGCTGATGGCAACAATCGACTCGGAAGAGATGTCTTTTACCTTTTGAATGGGCAGGGGCAAGGCACCTTTGGATAAGCTGAGAATGGCCTTGCCGTTCCTGTTTTTGGTATACAGATCGGACAGATTTGCGATAAACCCGTAACCAGCATCGCTGGAAAGAAGAATCTTCTGATCCCCCTCCCCCATGAGCACATCCATGATCCTGGTATCCGGCGGCAGATTCAATCGTCCGCTCAGGGGTTCTCCCTGTCCTCTGGCTGACGGCAGTGTACTGGCAAGCAAGGAGTAGCTGCGGCCGTCTGAACCGAAAAACACAGCCGGTTGGTTGCTGCGGCCTTTTGCCGCGCTCCAGAAACGATCACCAGACTTATAACTCAGCTTCTCCACGTCCACATCATGGCCTCTTGCCGCCCGAACCCATCCGTTTTCCGTAATCACTACCGTAACCGGTTCCACCGGCATGAGTTCGGTTTCTGAAAAAGCTTTTGCCTCTCCCCTTGCGGTAATGGGAGATCGTCTCTCATCGCCATAGGTTTTGGCATCCTCAGCCAACTCTTTTTTGATCAGTGTAATCAGCCGCCTGGCTGAGCCCAAAATCTTTTCAAGCTCTTCTTTTTCGCGGATCAGCTCCTCCTGCTCCTTGCGGATAGCGATCTCTTCGAGCTTTGCGAGATTCCGCAACTTCAAGTCCAGAATCGCTTCCGCCTGCCGGTCGCTTAAGGCAAACCGTTCCATGAGTACGGGTTTGGGCTTGTCTTCCGTCCGGATAATCCGGATCACCTCATCAATATTCAGATAGGCAATCATCAGCCCTTCCAGGATATGAAGGCGATCCAGTACCTTGTCCAGACGGAACTGGAGTCTCCGCCTTACCGTTTCTTTCCGGAAAGAAAGCCATTCCTTCAGGATATCCACAAGGGTCTTGACCCTGGGCAGCCCATCCAGGCCGATCATATTCATGTTTACTCGGTAGGTCCGCTCCAAGTCGGTCGTTGCAAACAGATGGGCCATCAGGCTTTCCACATCCACCCGATTGGAGCGCGGGACAATCACAAGCCGGGTCGGATCTTCATGATCCGACTCATCCCTCAGATCTGCAACCAGGGGAAGCTTTTTGGCCTGCATCTGTGCAGCAATCTGTTCCAGCACCTTGGAACCGGAAACCTGATGGGGCAGTGCCGTGATCACGATATCCCCATTCTCACAACTATAGGTTGCCCGCATACGAAGGCTTCCTCTGCCGGTTTTATACATCTCGATGATTTCATTTCTGGAAGAGATGATCTCCGCCTCGGTGGGAAAGTCAGGACCCGGCATAATTTGGCACAACTCTTCTACACTCGAATCCGGATTGTCCAGCAGATGGATGCAGGCTGCCGCTGCTTCGCGCAGGTTATGGGGTGGAATATCCGTAGCCATTCCCACGGCGATTCCGGTTGTTCCGTTCAGAAGGATATTGGGAAGCCGGGTCGGTAAAAACAATGGCTCCTTGAGGGTGGCATCAAAATTCGGCCCCCAGTCAACCGTGCCCTGGCCAAGCTCCTGCAACAGAACCTCTGCATAGGGAGACAGACGGGATTCCGTATACCGCATGGCGGCAAATGACTTCGGGTCATCCGGCGCCCCCCAGTTTCCCTGGCCATCCACAAGCGGATAGCGGTATGCAAAAGGCTGGGCCATGAGAACCATGGCTTCATAACATGCGGTATCTCCATGGGGATGAAACTTGCCCAGCACATCCCCCACGGTTCTGGCGGATTTTTTGTATTTGGCTGTTGATTTCAGCCCTAGTTCGGACATTGCATACACGATTCTGCGCTGAACCGGTTTCAACCCGTCTGTGATGCTCGGAAGTGCCCGGTCCAGAATCACATACATGGAATATTCGCGGTATGCTTTTTCCGTAAACGTTTGCAATGGAAGGGTTTCAATCTCTTCCATACTCAATTCAGTTGAAGTCGCCATATTTCTCTTTTACTTCATTCCAATGTTTCCGAAATCGGACCGGATTGTTTTTCCCCACTGAGCCAATCCCTTCTGTCCCCTGCCCTCTTTTTGGCCAGCAGCATATCCATGAGATCATGGGCTGCCACCGGATCATCCACCGATAGCCGCACCAGCCTTCGGGTATCCGGCGCCATTGTGGTCTCCCGGAGCTGAATCGGGTTCATCTCACCAAGGCCTTTGAAGCGCTGGACATTGATCTTTCCCTTTTTATTTTCGATCCTCCGGGTGATCTGCTCTTTTTCCTCTTCATCCAGGGCATAGTACACCTCTTTCCCCATATCGATCCGGTACAGCGGCGGCATGGCCACATAGATATGCCCCTTCCGGACAAGTTCCGGAAAATGCCGCAGAAAAAGCGCACAGATCAGGGTGGCGATATGAAGCCCGTCTGAATCCGCATCGGCCAGGATACAGACTTTCCCGTACCGTAATCCTTCGAGATTTTCCGAACCCGGGTCTACGCCAATGGCCACGGATATATCATGAATCTCCTTGGAATCCAGCAAAGAAGACGGGTCCACTTCCCAGGTGTTGAGTATTTTCCCCCGAAGCGGCATGACCGCCTGAAACTGCCGGTCTCTTGCCTGCTTTGCAGATCCTCCGGCAGAATCTCCTTCCACCAGGAAAAGCTCTGCCCTTTCCGTATCCTGCCCCACGCAATCCGCCAGTTTTCCGGGAAGGGCCGGGCCGGTTGTGATTTTTTTCCTGGCAACAGCCTTGCCGGTTCGAAGCCGCTTCTGTGCATTGCTGATGGCCATCTGGGCAATCTTTTCACCCATTTCCACATGGTGATTCAACCAGAGACTGAAACCATCCTTTACCACACCCATTACCATGGCTGCTGCCTGCCGGGAGGAAAGCCGTTCCTTGGTCTGACCGGAAAACTGGGGGTCCAGCATCTTCACGGACAGCACATAGCAGCACCGTTCCCAGATATCATCCGGTGCCAGTTTGATCCCTTTGGGGATCAGCTTCCGGAATTCACAAAATTCCCGGATAGACGTCAAAAGACCGCTCCGAAAACCATTTACATGGGTTCCCCCCTGAGTGGTCGGGATCAGGTTGACATAACTTTCCGCAACAACCTCCCCGGCATCCGGAAGCCAAGCCACAGCCCAGTTTGCGGTTTCTTCTTCCCCTTCAAATTTGCCGACCAGCGGCTCCTCGGGAAGCAGTTCGTATTCAAACAGACTGTCCTCCAGATAATCCTTTAGACCATCCTCATAAAACCACTCCTCGGTTTCTCCGGTATGGGCATCATGAAAATGGACTCTCAATCCCGGACAGAGAACAGCCTTGGCCCGCAATACATGCTGCAAACGCTTTACGGAAAACGTCGGATACTCAAAATAGGAACCATCCGGCCAGAACCGGATGGACGTGCCGGTATTTTTCTGGCCAACCGTTCCCACAACTTTTAATTCCCTGGACTTGATCCCGCTCTCAAAGGCGATCTGATAGACATTTCCGTCCCTTTTGATTTCCACCTCAAGCCGGGATGACAGGGCGTTCACCACCGAAACCCCGACGCCATGAAGCCCGCCTGAAAACCGATAGTTTTTATTGGAAAATTTAGCGCCTGCATGCAGACGGGTGAGAATCAGCTCCACACCGGTGATTCCTTCCTCAGGATGGATATCGACCGGCATACCCCGCCCATTATCACGCACCTCCAGCGAATTGTCTTTGTATAAAATCACATGGATATCATTTGCATATCCGGCAATCGCCTCATCTACGCTGTTATCGATGACCTCCTGCCCCAGATGGTTTGGTCGAACCGTATCCGTATACATTCCGGGACGTTGCTTGACAGGATCAAGACCTTTCAACACCTCGATCGATTCTGCGGTATAGGACTCTTTTTTCATTATTTTCAATGATTGGCCGTTCGTTTTTGAATTCTTTTTTGTAAATTATGGTTGTAACCCAAAAGATTCGCATGCTACTATGCTTATCACAATCGAATAAACACGGTTACCTGATTGTTATCGAAAAATTGATTGCGCTTTTTATATTCACCAAAAATCTATTTTACGCAAGTCTTAAAAAATTAAAAACCATTGGAAACCGGATCTGTGCTTGAATAATGAACCAGACTGACTGCATAAAAGTTCCCGAAAAAACACCTCAGAAAGCTGATTCCTGTCTGTCGTGCGGAATCCCCATTGCGGGGAAAAAACGCAGATATTGTACAGTGGATTGCCGCCAGGGGCTTCGGGCCAAATTGAATATGCATACCGGCCTTCTGAAAGCATTGAACGCGAAATATGCCTCTTTTTATTTTACGGATCTCCTTATTATCATGGACCTTCTTCCGTATGGGGCCAAAAGCCTGTTCAGCTTTATCTATCCCCGGTCCGCAGGGAAAAATCCCGGGTATGATTTTTCCCAGATGGCAACAGCCCTTGGAAACCTCTGGTGGGATGAACGGAAAAAAACCAATAAAAAATACCTTGCATCCAGGCAGGTTCTGAACTTGGCAGAGCAATCCCATGATTCAACCCATTCCATAAAACCCATAGAACTGAAAATCCCGATGATCAAAGGAAAATCCTTTATTCAGCTCAACCTGAAAAAATCAGATCTGGAATCCTGTGAATATCAGAAAATCATCAAAAATGTGTTTCGAAAAGAGGCCAAGAAACATCACCCTGATCTCGGAGGCGATCCGGCCATGTTCCGTAAAATTCACAAAGCCTACGAAGAGCTGATCAACTGGGCTGAAAATCCGACATTTATCAACCGCCGTGGCTTTGCAGACCGATGGTTTTATAATGGAGATCAAAACAGATGGGTTCAACCGATTCCGGAATATGTATCTGATATTGGATAATCATCAAACTTTTATGAAAGGATCATCTGCAAGAAATGCAATATCTATTATCCGGTATCGAGGCTGGAAGCCTCTCCCACTCTGGATGGGAATAAGGAAATAGTGAATAGATGAAATCCTTTTTCCGGTTTGTTTTCCGTTCCATCGCGTGGATTCAGCTGTTTGCAATTCTGGGCTGTTTTCCATCCGATATCGGCAGCGGGTATATCGATTCTGAAGAAACCATTACACCTGCCGGGATTGACCGTTTGTATTCCGAGACGGATTCTGATCTGGTGCTGTCGATCCCGGCCGACCTGACCATTGATCAGGAAGAGATTGCAGCCATCTATAATTCTGCCGGCGAAGTCCCCCATTGCCGGAACACAGCCCGTGAACCGATTTCCATCATACTGGCCGAGGCCTGTATCCTGTACAATTCCTTCTATCTGTTTCCGGAATACCTACCCGGTACACTCGACTCTATTACGGATGTGGCTGATTATGTGAACCTCATGAACCAGTCCGATCCTTTCACCTTCTATTATTCAGCGGAAGATTTTTCCGAATACAAATCGTTCCGGGAAGGAGATTCCGCCCATATTGGGTTCCGGTATCGTTCCGACAGCGATGTGGTATCGGAACAGACGCCACTCCTCATTGAGGAGGTATACCCGTTTACCCGCGCATGGATTGACGGACTTCAGGCCGGCGATACAGTGATCGCTGTTAACGGATCGAATATATCCGGCCTCTTGCTGGAAGATGTCATCCGCCTGTTTCCGGATCAGGAAGGTTCAAGTGTTGAGCTTTCCGTGCAAAGAAACAGCCAGGAGGTAAGGATCTCCACAGGTGCGGAAGAAAATATCGCCATCCTCCTGGAACCGGGAACAGCCTATCTGAGCGTGCGAAGTTTTACCCTGAATACCGGTTCTGGAGTGAAGCAGGATTTTCAGCGTCTTCAGGAAGCATCGGCCGAACCAATTGAAAAAATCATTCTGGATCTGCGGGACAACCCGGGCGGTTCCGTTGCCGGTGCCTTGCAGCTTACGGACTATCTCATTAATCAGGATGTGCCTTCCGGCACCCATCCGATCCTGATCATGGATGGGACCTACTATCAGGATTCAGCCAGATATCTGGGAGACTATGATGCGGATAACATCGGTGATTTTTCAGAAGTTTCTTTTGTTGTTCTGGTTGACGGCTCCACAGCATCGGCAAGTGAGATCACGGTTGCTGCGCTGAAATATTATAACGAAGCCACAATCATGGGGATGCAGACCTATGGCAAAGGCGTATCCCAATTTGTATTTGAACTGGTGGACGGTTCCGGTGTCTGGATTACCGCCCACTATGTTTACCCGCCTGACAGGGTCTCCTTTCACCAAACCGGCATCACACCGGATTATGTACTCATGGATCAGCCGGTCTCCTTTTCAGAAGATCCCCTGCTGGAAAAGGCGAAACTTTTCCTGCGAACCGGAGATGTGGCGGAAACCGGAGCCATAAAAGAAAAACTGGACAGATCCGAATTTACAAGGCATGATTCTGAAACATATGAAGAAAGATTGAAGAACCGGAAAAAATTCTGGAAATAGATTAGGCTGCGGAGCCAATTTCAAAACGATTGAAAAGCGTCACACCGGCGAAGCCGATATCTAGAAAAAACGGTTCTTTTTCTAACCCGAAAACAGGAAAGGAGATTCCAATGAGAAAAAACCCGATCATGGGCTTCCCGTCAACTTCTCAGGATGACTACCAACTTAATGTACTCAACATCCTGCGCCAGGCAGCCAGGAGCTTTGGAAGGCAGGAGATCGTATCTGTCCGGCTGGATGGCAGCCGCCTGCGGTTTACCTATCAGGAGACCTATTCCCGTGTAAAACGTCTGGCCAATGCCCTCACTGCGATCGGGGCCGAAATCGGCGATCGCATCGGAGTACTAGACTGGAACGACCATCGGCATCTTGAGGCCTATTACGGTATTCCGGGAATGGGAGCAACCATGCTGCTGCTCAACATCCGTCTGTCTCCGGTAGATCTGGGATATGTGATCAACCATGCCGGAACCAAATACGTTCTGGTGGACGAAACCCTGCTTCCCCTTGCCGAGGGTGTGGCCAAAAATTGCAGCAGTGTCAAAGGATGGATCATCTTAACGGACAAAGATCTTTCCCAGATTACTACCTCCCTTTCACCGATTTACAGTTATGAAAAATTGCTGGCAGAGGCAACCGAAGAGATCGAATGGCCGTTCATGGATGAAAAATCCGCCTGCGCAGCCTGTTACACCACAGGAACCACAGGTCGGCCTAAGGGTGTCTATTATTCACACAGGGATGTCTACCTGCATGCCATGGCCATTGGAAACAATGCCGAAGTCAGCAACAGTGACTGTTTTTACCAGCTTGTTCCCATGTTTCACGCTCTGGGATGGGGCATGCCGTATGCGTCCATACTCACCGGAGCCAAATTTGTACTGCCCGGAATTTACAATGTTGCCGACCTGGGTTCCCTGGCTGAACCTCTGGTCAGCGAAGGTGTGACCGTGTCCGCAGGAGCGCCGGCCTTGTTCATGCCCATGCTCGAATACATCCGGAAACTGGATAAGAAGCCGGATCTGAGAGGCGCAAGGTTCCTCTCAGGAGCGTCTGAACCCTCACTGACCCTGATGAAAGGATTCCATGAGCTGACCGGAGCGGAAATTGTTCATGCATACGGCGCCACCGAAACCACTCCGCTGGTGACGATCAACAAGCTCAAACCCTGGCTCAAGGCTGAACTGAGCGATGCGGATCAGTGGGATCTCAAACGCAAACAGGGATATCCGGTAGTAGGACTGGACGTTAAAGTCGTGGATCATGAGGATAAAGAGGTACCCCCGGATGGTAAGACTCCGGGTGAAATCCTCATCCGGGGGCCGTGGATCACCGGATGCTATTACAATGCCCCGGGTTCGGAGGAGCAGTTTACCAGTGACGGCTACTGGCGCAGCGGTGATGCCGGAACAATTGACGCCGAGGGATACCTGAAGATTACCGACCGGGTCAAAGATCTGATCAAAAGCGGCGGAGAGTGGATCTCCTCCGTGGATATGGAGAATGAAATCATGGCGCATCCAGGTGTGCTGGAAGCGGTCGTAACCGGTGTGGCCCACCCCAAATGGGAAGAACGTCCCATTGCCCTTGTTGTACCGCGCGAAGAATACAGGAATAAGCTCACCAAAGAGGAAATTACCGAACATCTGTCGAAAAAATTTGCAAAGTGGCAACTACCCGAAGCTGTCGTCTTTGTCTCCAGTGTTCCCAAAACCAGTGTCGGGAAATTCAATAAAAAAGTAATCCGGGAGGAGTATAAGGATATTTATACTCAATCGTAGCATAGACTTTATTTTTGATCGCATGGAGAAAGGTTATGGGCCAAAAATATTGGCATATCCAAGGGTTTGATGGTTTAAATACAATTTACGACCAAAAAATTAAAGCGGGTTGTATTTCTACAAACGAAATAGAAAACTTATTGAAAGTTTTGGTAGCAAAAGCAGGGCTTAACTATGATGAAATAATAGGTGCCTATGCAAAAAAAGGTACAAAAATTCGTAATGAATTGTTATCGGTAAAAAGAGATGGACCTTATCAAATATATAACTGTGGAGTTGGGCCTAATTTTATGGCAAGAATTATTGATGAATGATCAAAAGTAACATTGAGTGCTACAGAGGGCAAAGCCACTGCACTCTGACCTAGTCCTGATGACCGGGGTTTATAGCTTCGTTGGGTTGAATGAAATGAAACCCAACAAATATGAAGGTTAATGAAATTACAATTAATTGAAAACAAGAACTGCTGTTGGGTTTCGCTCTACTCAACCCAACCTACTATCTGCTGAAAAGTTCTGATGAAATTGGGTATATATAGAATCTTGATAGGGATGGCCCTTGTGACTATCCGTTTTTTGTGACAGATTCCACTGGTTGTCATATATAATTGCGGGCAATAAGGGTAACCACAGGGAATACGGGCAACCACAAGGGATTGCCCCTACGGGTAAACGATTTGCAATATTGGAAAATCACCGGATACGAAATCATTGTTGCTCCGTTGCTTATATCCGGTAGATCCATATTTTCATGAATTACATGTTCAAACGAAACAGGGTGTAATCAAAACTGTTGGATAATCGAAACCCAACAGTTTTGATTACACCCAACGAAACAAGACAGGTTCGAGTTGAGCGGAATGAATGATTTTATAGCGGAGTCGTTCACTGTCTGAATGGATTAGGGGCTGTTTTTTCCTTACGAGCCCTTGTCCATGAGTTTGAACGACGCAGTCTTAAAATTATTCATGGAGCGGAACTACATGCCGGTCATAAAATTGACTTCAATGAAATGAAAATTCACCTTTAATAAAAATACGGGCAACCAAAAACCACAAACAAAACGGGCAACCACAAGGGAATACGGGCAACCACAAGGGAATACGGGCAACCACAAGGGATTGCCCCTACGGATGCAATGACGGCTTGTCCAGTTGAATCCACACGTAGCCGCCGCTCTCATATCCATTTTTGCGGAGGATACCGTCATATCTCCATGAGATCCCTTTCCAGAAGATATCAAAGGAAATCCAGTATGGTTCAGATACCTGCGGATCAACATCCAGGATGCAGACCATTCTGTTGTCCATATCCACGCTCATGATGGGAGAGATATGGGGGAGATGAAGTCCTTTCAGAAACACTCCCTGGTTAAAATGGGCAATCAGAAAACAGTTCCGGTGATACTGAAAATGGACAAGTTTCTGAAACAGCTCTTTCTTTAATGCATCCAAGCGGGACGAACCGGTCAGCGGAATGGTCACAAGAGAAGTACAGGGAATCTCATATACCTCAAAGGCTTTTTTCACTACCATGCCCAATGAATCAATAGGAAGCCCCCTTCTGTTCCGGAATCCTTCAGGACTGATCCGCGCAGACCAGTTGACCACATCCACCCTCTTCAGAACCTCCTGCTGGGTGATCCGTCCTTCTCCTTTCTGCTGATCGAGAATAAGATGTGCTGCATTCAAAACGGTTGCCACCGAAGCCACCGAACAGGCAGCCTCATTAAACTGGTAGGCAAAAGAAGATGATAGTGCCTGGGAAATCGGATGGGACACATGAGGGGCGGAATGTGCATATTGCGATACAGGTGTGGCCACCTTCTTTCGAAACGGCTCGTGATTCCATATGGAATACAGCCTGGATTGCAGATAAAGGCCAAGGTACTTTTGATAAAAATGGATCTTTTTGCGTATATTTTGAATTAATTCCATGCTTCAGTAGAAAACAGAATCACACCGGAAAGCGTTATTTTTTTTCCTTCAGCAGAGCTGCAAGATCTGCAAAAGGTCTGCTGAAAGAGGATGATGCCTGTTCATCGTTTGAGATCGTTGCGCCATAAGCTTCCGCAACGCTGTCCCGGGAATGTTCATTGTCGTGACAATAGAGACATAACAGTTCCCAGTTGCTTCCATCCGGCGGATTGTTATCGTGGTTGTGATCCTTGTGATGAACCGTGAGCTCACGAAGCCGCTTGCCTGAAAACTCCCGCCCGCAATGTCCGCAGATCCAGGGAAACATTTTCAGTGCCCGCTCCCGATAGCTCTTTTCCCGGCGCTCCCTTTCAATGCGGGCCTCGGCCATAACCTGATCCAACCTGTTTTTTTCAGACTGCGATTTTTTCTGTGTCATATCTGCCCTCTCTCTTCACTGCCGGTATCAATTCCGGCCCTGAGAATGCGCTTTCTCAATCTCGATCCGGATGAAATGCAATTTCCCGTCTGTTCATGATTTCATCTTTTCTGCTATTTTCATTCAGTATCCTCAATTTTTTGATTCTGGATATTTCTCTGACGATAGACAAATAACGGGCAGGTTTCCATATCACAGGAAAGATATTGTTTTTCATCTCCTCCGCAGCACCGATCCCTGCAATACCGTTGGATGGCCTTCATCCGTTCTTGAGGGTTCAGATTTTTTTCAGCACCGCTGCCGGAACGGAAGGCATGTAATTCACATTCAACTGTCTGACACGATTCAACTTCCTCCCATAAATAATCCGAACACATCTGGCAATTTCTTCGAATGGCTCTCCTCGGACTGAGATTAACCGTTTTTTCACCCCGCTTGGTAATAATTTTTTGCTTCATATCCACTCCATGACAATATTTCGCATTTCATCCAAACCGAGAAGCTTTAACTTAATCCGGATAAATTCAAATATGGTCGGCTGATAGGGTTTCACCTTCAGAGACAACCCAGCCTCCCCGGGCGTCCGGCTTCCTTTGATAATATTACAATTCCGGCAGCTTGCCACGCAATTCTCATAACTCGTTTTTCCCCCTCTTGATCTGGGGATGATATGATCGATGGTCAGTGGTTTTTTCTTCACCCCGCAATAGGCGCAGCAATATCCATCCCGGATCAATACATTTTTTTTACTGAAAGGAACGTGTGAACGATAGATCGTTTGAATCAATTTGGACAGCCGCATCACAGCCGGCAGCTTGATGGTAACCCCTTCAATGCCTTGAATACAACGATCTGAAAATTTAATCACTTCTACCTTTTTCTTGATCATTAACCGCACCGCTCTCTTCCAGTCAACCGTATTGAGAAAAGAATAATCTGCATTCAGCAAAACACATTGAAGCATATCCGCCTCGACTCATGATTTGAAAAGATACATATTATTTCCGGAATTGCCCTCAGACAATCTGTTCCATAAAATGGGTAATACTAACATTTTTCCGACAAATTCTAAATAATTATTTGGAGTACCATCTGGTCTGGTTATACCTCTATCTAAACAAAAAAATCAAAGAAAGATTGAAGGAGGTGATTTTCACCAATCTCTGCTCATGAAAAATAATAAAATTCAAATCGATGGCTCCGAAAATAAAGCCGACATGCAATGAAACAATTGTCTTATCCAGACCTTTACTATGTTTTGGTATAAATTTTAATAAATTAGTCCGAACGGCATTGTTTTCAGGTTTAAAACATGGTAACTGCTAAAACGCGATAATAACCTTAGGAACTTCGACCAAACTTGTTATACTCGATGTTCAAGTTTTTTATCACTGAAAAGAGATAAAACCCCGTCATTCCGGGCGGAGTGAAGCGGAGACCCGGAATCCAGATGAATCATCAAGACCACTGGATTCCGGCTTTCGCCGGAATGACTCAAAAAAACTTGAACATCGAGTTATAATCTATTCAACTATACTGTAATCGAGGGGGCGGAGCTATGCCGGCGGTAAGAGAAAGAGAGCCTAACAGACAATGAAAGTATTCCTGATCGCCGGAGCCCGGCCCAATTTCATGAAAATCGCCCCGATTGCGCGGGCTTTTGAGAAACAGAATCCGATACAGTACAGGATCGTCCATACAGGTCAGCATTATGATCAGAATATGAGCGATGTGTTTTTTGATGAGCTTAGCATCCGGAATCCGGATTATCATCTGGAAGCCGGCGGCGGTTCTCATGCGGAACAGACAGCCAAAATCATGATCGAATTTGAAAAGGTATGTACAGCAGACAGACCGGATCTTGTCATGGTTGTCGGGGATGTCAATTCGACTCTTGCCTGCTCAATCGTTGCCAAAAAGATGAATATCAAAGTAGCCCATGTTGAGGCCGGTCTTCGCAGCTTTGATGTAAAAATGCCCGAAGAGATCAACCGGATGGTAACCGATTCCATCTCCGATCTATTTTTCGTTACTGAAGAGCAGGGTATGGTCAATCTGAAAAACGAAGGCAAACCGGATTCCGCCATCCATTTTGTGGGTCATGTGATGATCGACAATCTTTATTACCAGCGCGGACGGCTTGAACAGATGCCTGCGGATGCCTTTTCCCTGAATGATTTTAAAATGCAGCACAGGGAATACGGAGTCGTCACCCTTCACCGGCCATCCAATGTGGATGATCAGAAGACCCTTGAGAGAATCTTTGAAGCGTTTACTCGGATAACCCAAACCCTTCCCCTGATCTTTCCGATCCATCCCAGAACCCGGAAAAACATGAAAGCGTTTGGAATCCATCCGCCCAGAGACATGAAACTCACCGATCCCCTGCCCTATATGGAATTTCTGAATCTGTGGAAGGACGCAAAACTGGTTCTGACCGATTCCGGAGGCCTTCAGGAAGAAACAACCGCACTGGGCGTTCCCTGCCTGACTATCCGGGAAAATACGGAAAGGCCCATTACCATATCAGAAGGAACTAATGAGATAGTCGGGACATCAAAAGAAAAAATTCTCGATGCTTTTCAGATAATCATGAACAAGAATTGGAAAACCGGACAAAAACCAAAGCTGTGGGATGGTAAGGCTGCAGAGCGGATTGCAGAATTGATAACAAAATTTTTTATCCTCTTGTAATGACAAATACTTTCCAGAATATGAGTGTAGTATCTATGAATGAAACAAGTAACAGAATGAAGCCAATGAACTGATTGGAATGTCAACGTGAAAATGAACCTATTGTTAGACAATATGAGCAATAAACTTCATTATTTATTTTCAGACAGAAAATTTTCTGAAATCCTGAATGGTTCTGTATGGGCACTTGCCGCCAAAGTGATTGCCACCGGAATGACAATGGTAGCTACCGTCATCATTGCACGTTTCTATGGAGCGGAGGTCATGGGTATAGTTGCGATAATCAACTCAGCAATGCTCCTATCAACCACTTTTTCTGTAATGGGTACTAATACAGCTATTCTCAGACTGATTCCGGAACATTTGGTTAAACTCTCACCTACGTCAGCCTTTCGGATCTATCGAAAAACGCAATGGTTAGTAATAACGATATCCTTGATCACAGGAACACTTTTTTTCTTTAACTCTAAAACCATTGCAGAAATGGTTTTTAATAAACCGAACCTATCCTTCTTTTTCTCCATGGCAGCGGTTTTCATCGTGTTTAATTCCCTCATGGTCTTAAACACCCAGGCCGTGAGAGGCTTAAAATTGTTCCGCATATTCGCACTCATGCAAACTCTTCCCCAAGGGTTCAACCTCATGCTCTTGCTTCTTCTTAGCTTGTCCTTGCCCTCTCTGAATGTTCCAGTTTACGCCATGTTAGGAAGTTTTGCCATGACCGGAATTTCAGGCTGGATAATTATTGGATATGTATTTAAAAAAAGAATGCAAACCCATGATATTGTAGTGAGCATGTCTGTCAAGGCTATCCTGACTTTGTCTTTGCCCATGTTCATGAGTGCCGCCATGGCTTTAATCATAAGCCAGACAAGTGTTATTATGCTTGGTATATTCCGGCCGGAGTCTGATACTGGTTACTATTCAGTTGCAGTGAAATTAGCCACTCTGACATCATTTATACTAGCAGCTATGAATTCCATAGCCGCGCCCAAGTTTTCAGAATTATTTCACACCGGACAAATAAACGAGCTTTTCAGAGTAGCAAAAAAATCAACAAAGCTAATTTTCTGGACTACTACACCCATTCTCATATTATTGATTTTATCTGGAAGATTTATCCTATATTTCCTTTTCGGTCAGGAATATACAATCGCCTATTGGGCAATGATATGCCTTATTATGGGCCAATTCGTTCATTCAATTTCTGGATCAACTGGAATTTTTATGAACATGACAGGAAATCAAAAAATTCTTCGCAATATCATGATCATTACTGTTTTCATGAACATTTTTCTAAACCTGACCCTTATACCGCTATTAGGAATAAACGGTGCTGCAATTGCTGATATGATTAGTACAGTTGGCTGGAATCTGCTTTCACTTGCGTATATCAAGATTAAGTACGGGAAAACTGTCGGATATATCCCTTTTTTCAGGCAAGCATGATTTGAATTAATAATTTCAGAAACCTTGAAATATTACATGCAAAATGAAAAAAAATAATGGGTGTACAAAAATGGAGAACATAATTAATTTAATCTACATTGCTGGTGAGGTTAGGTCCGGAACCACTGTTATAGATCTTTTGATATCCAATCATAATGAAATAATCAGTACTGGAGAGTTGATAAATTTAGAAGATTTTATCGATAAAAAAGATATCGGATGGTCATACAATTGGGAATGTTCTTGCGGAAAACAAGTTGAAAGATGTGATTATTGGAATAATATCATAGAGCAGTATAAACAAAACAATACAATAAAAATTACAACTAAGGTAAGGCGCCAGCTCTCAAAAGCAGCTAATACAGAAATCGCAAGAAATTGTTGGAACCTGATATCTATCATATCAAAAAATAATCAAAAAAAATATATCGTTGATTCATCAAAGTCATCGCTTCAACTCAGCCATTTGTATTATACAAAGAATAATAATAGGATGAATGTAATTTATATTATAAGAGACTCAAGAGCAGTAGCATATTCAAAATCAAATTGGAAAATCAAATTGCATCCTAACAAAAAACCAGTGTTTCTTCGTCATATAATCAGATGGCTTTTTACTAATATTTCAATAGTGAATTTTTTATCGAAATACAATTGTAACCATATGGTGATAAGATACGAATATTTTGCTACTAATCCAAACTATGCACTTGATTCAATTTATAAAAATCTAAATCTACAGTTCAGTAGTAATAATTCGCATTCGATAAACATAAATGATAAACACCTGATAGCAGGAACACCAAATAAAAATCAATTTTTAAATACTCCTATCAGATTGGATCATAGATGGAAGCATGAAATAAATTCAAAAAAAAATCTGATAGCATATGTATTTGGAATTATATGCAACCATCTATTAAATAAATATATTAGATTTAAAAAAATTAAAACAGATGATAACTTTTAACATCGATGTATCTTTTTATAATTTGATTTCCAAAAGCTTGAATCTGGAAATCTTGTTCTATAATCCAGATGAGTTGTTTTAATTTTTCTTTGCACTGTCTACCACTATGTTATTCTTGCTATTATTGTCATTTTTTATATATTTATTCAATCACTATTGTGTACTGAAATACTATGTATAGTTTTATTTTCACAGGGGATTTTGCACCTTGCCGTAATTATGAATCTATGTTGCTCAACAAGGGAGATAAAATTTTTGGTTCCCTCAAGAATGAAATTTCCAGGGCGGATTTGGCTTTTGTCAATCTTGAAACACCCTTATGTATCAACGGAAAACCGATTAATAAAATAGGCCCGAATCTAAAGGCTCATCCTGATTGTGCAAAAGCCCTATTTGATGCAGGATTTGGAGTTATTGGGTTGGCCAATAATCACATTATGGATTTCGGTACAGAAGGTCTTTATGAAACAATCCAAGCTTGCCAAAATTTGGGGTTGGCTATTTGTGGAGCTGGTAGTAATCTTATTGAAGCACAAAAACCTCTGATAGTCGATAGAAAAGGAATCAAGTCAGCTTTCATTGCAATTGCAGAACATGAATTCAGCATTGCAGAAATTAAAAAAGCAGGTGTCGCACCGTTAGATCCTATCGATAACATAATGCAAATTGAAACTGCACGCAAACAAGCCGATTTTGTCTTTGTAACAATTCATGGTGGAAATGAATACTTCCCTTACCCAAGACCTGGCTTAAGAAAATTGTGCAGATTTTTAATTGAGCGAGGTGCTGACGGAGTGATTTGTCACCATCCTCATGTACCTGGAGCCTATGAATTTTACCAAGACAAGCCGATCTTTTATAGCCTTGGCAATTTAATTTTCAATAGGATTAATTCATCGAAAGACTGGGAGGTAGGTTATGCTCTGCGCTTGGAGTATAATACAAATTTAAAAAAACTTATTGCTTATGAAATAATCCCTTATACACAATCAATTGACCAATGTGGTCTGCAAAAAATGCAGGGTGCTTCAAAAGTAACTTTGTTAGAAAGATTGGCGGATTATAACCGCATATTAACAGACAGTTCAGCTTATGCACAAGCGTGGGAAAATTTCTGTGATATCCGGAAGAGAGATATGCTTATGAATAATTACTTCCCTATAAATATACGTGGTGTCAATAAATTAAATAAATTTATTAACCCTGCTAAACTTTTTTTAACCACAGAAAAAACTCGGGGTGTAAAGCTTAATATACTGCGTTGTGAGTCCCATCATGAGCTTCTTCAAAGCATAGTTAAAAAAGAATTCGATTTAAAAAACAAGATATGATTTTCAATGCCGCAAGCAGGGAATAAATTCCAACAGAACAAATGTTCTTTGATTTACTATCTGTTATTTCGCAATATCAAATTTCTATCAATATAAATTTAGAATAGTAACCCTGATATATCCTGTAAAGGTCAGAAAAATTTATGAAGACAACTCTATATTTATTAACCGACTATAAAGGAAATTTTGGAAATAAATTTTCTTCTTCTCCATACAGAAGTGGAATGGACAAACAATTGCTATCGAAAAATTTTAAAGAAAGAGGTTTCGATCCGACATTTCTGTACTTCTCAGATGTTTCGTTCAAAGACAAAGCCTTTCAAGACAAAATTATTCTTTATACATCAAGTGAAGATAATAATTTGGATTATAAAAGTTATATAGAAGATATCTGCTTTGGCCTGTTTCTTCAGGGGGCTAATCTTATCCCTCATTATAAATATTTGAAGGCGCACAGCAACAAAGTTTTCATGGAGATATTAAGAGATATAATTGATAAAATAGAAATGAATAGGATAAGCGCTCGACACTTTGGTTGCCTTGAAGATTTGGCAAGAGTGAAAGAACGCTTTAACAGGCAATATGTCCTAAAAGGGGCAGGAGGAGCAAAAAGCAGCCTTGTTAGACTTTCTTCTGATTCTGATGAAATTCTTAAAAAGGCTATAAATATCAGTCGTTCCCGAGCTACAGGTTCTGAACTCTGGGACTGTGGACGTGCCATAAGACATAAAGGATATGTTAAGGAGTCAAGACACAGAAAAAAATTTGTCGTACAGAACTTTGTTCCTTCGTTACAGAACGATTGGAAAATTTTAATATTTGGAAAAAAATATTACGTCCTTCATAGATCTACGAGAAAAAATGATTTCAGGGCTAGTGGGAGTGGAATATTTGAGTTCAGGATTAATGATTTGCCTCTGGAAATTTTAGATTTCAGCAAATCCGTCTTGGATACACTGGATGTGCCTAATATTTCCCTTGATATCGGTTTTGATGGCCAGAAGGCTTATCTATTTGAGTTTCAGGCCATTTATTTTGGGTCATATACTGTTGAAAAAGCCCCATTTTATTTCGTTAAACGTAACGGTTCATGGACAACTATTCATAATCAATCTGTTTTGGAAAATGTATATGTCGAAAGCATCTCTGAATATATACTTAGTTCCCAGAATAGGTTAAAGATTATTGATTCTCCTGCTAATCCATCAAACGAAAAAAAAAACGAGATTCCTGAATGACAATTTTTCTTTTTTGCAGTTTTATCTTTTTTAGCCCAATAATTAACGTTTTGTTACCAAAAATATTTGAAGATATTAATATTGTAGTTTGGTTGATATTTTACTTGTTGGTTGTTTCATTTATTCTTCGGCAAACCTTTTATACCAAAAAAATTCCCCAATTTAATCTATGGTTATTTCTAATTTTATTTTTTCATGTTGTTGTTGTGATATCGATAACATGGTCAGGTTTTTATTCTTACGATGTAATTACATTACAACGCCTGTTTGCGCGTGTCTTTGTACCATTTATTATAGTTTTTATCGCATTTAATTTAGTTAAAGGTGATAGAGAGTTGAATATAATAGTTACCTTTGCCTTTGCTTCTGCAATCATTCTTTCTCTTATAAGCATTTATCAAGTGATTTTTGATTTACAAATGCTCTTTCAAAGACCGGATACGAATGAAATATACAGAGCATCTGGGACATTTTCAAATCCTAATGCTCTTGCAATTTATTTGGTCTTACTGATTCCGTTGATCCTGATGGGATTTGAAAATTGTATTATTTCAAAAAAATTTGAATTTTTGACACTCTTAATCATATCAGGTGGTGTGTTATGTACAATATCACGAAAAGGTATAGGCACGGCTTTAATTTCATTTATTTTATTCTATATTTTAAAAAGGAAATGGTGGAAATTAGTATGTCTAAGTTTGGTAGTACTTATAGGGATTGTTATATTAACCACCCATGGAGACATGTTCACACAGAGGCTTTCTGAAAAAAAATTCGAAAAAGATCTCGAAGGGAAGACACAAATGCTTTTAGCAGGTTTAACTATGTTCAAACAAAGCCCATTAATTGGCCATGGATATCAAGGCTACTATGAAAATTTTAAAAAGTACTTTCCATTATCAGTTCACAATAAATATGATGCCCATAACTCTTATATAACTGTATTGGCTAACTACGGCTTATTAGGTTTTACTTTTTTTTTAGGAATACTATTCTTTCCCTTGTTGAAATCATGGCGAGCTATTAAAAAAAATAGCAAGCCTTTTAGTGCCATCGGTGCTACATCCCTGATATCCATTTTGACATATATGTTTAATAGCTATTTTGCAGGTGGACTTTTGGATTTCTGGCCGATTTCTATAATTTTCTATAGTAATGTGATACTCATATTCAGCATCAACCGAAAAAAAAATTCAGTATGATGAAGGCATATATCTGAATGATTTTAAAAATGGATGGAAACAAATTGAAAAAAAAAGTTCTAATTGTTTGCCCTTATCTTAATGCAGGAAATGGAGGCGTTGCAAGTTACTTTAATGCTATAAAAAATAATTTTTCATATAATGTGGAGTTTTTTTTTGTTGGATCAAATTCTGAAAATGAACCGCTAAGCAAGAAACCTTTTAATCTTATCAGAGATATAATTTTTTTTTTTATAAGGCTCTCAAAGAAACACAGATCCTATGAGTTAATTCACTTTAATCCATCTTTGCTAAAAAGATCTATTTTACGTGATGGCATTTTATTGATAATTGCCAAAATTTTTAAAATCCCAACAATAATTTTTTTCAGAGGTTGGAATGTTTCTTTTGCACAACGCCTTTACATGCGATATGCATCACTTTTTTTCTTGATTTACAATAATACTGATGCGTTTATCGCTTTGTCATCACAATTTAGGCTAACTTTGCGAAAATGGGGTTTTAATCAGCCCATTTATCTTGAAACAACAACTGCGGATGATAGTTTATTATCTGGTTATAAACAAGAAAACAGAAAAATTCCCTTAATGGAAAATGGTGAAGTTATTAATTTGTTATTTCTTTCGAGAATTACAAAGGAAAAAGGTATTTTTATCACTCTTGAAACAGTTAAAATTTTACTTTCAAAACAGTATACTATTAAGTTAACTGTTGCTGGAACAGGGCCTGCTCTTCTTACAGCAAAATCATTGGCTTTTCATCTTGGGATAATAGACAATGTGAATTTTACTGGACATGTTAAAGGTGATAAAAAACGAAAAATATTTGAGCAAGGAGATATTCTAATTCTGCCGACTTATCACGGTGAAGGGATGCCGAATAGTATTTTGGAAGCGATGGCATTTGGTATGCCAGTCATTACGCGACCAGTTGGCGGAATCAAGGATATATTCCAAGATGGAAAATTTGGATATTTAACTGAGAGTCAAAATGCATTAGTAATGGCATCGTTAGTTGAAAAAATTATTACTGATAGAGACCGCTGGAGGCTAATGAGTAATCAGGCTTTTGTTTATGCCCGATTAAATTTTTCTGCAAGTGTGGTTACAAAAAGACTGGAATCAATATATAGACGAGTAATTGATGCGAGACGATAGACGATATTTATTGCTGCTGATAAACTCCTATTTTCCATGAATTTACTACACCTGACAAAACAGTTGTAATGGGAATTTCAGTGATCTATGAGAAAAAAAGAGTAGCAAATGGCAATCAATGCAACTAAAATCGTTATTGTATTTTTTTCTTTTTTATTTGTTTCCGTTAGAATAATAGACTTACATGCTGCAATTTACTATGTGCGTAATGGTGGAAATGATAACAAAGATGGATTATCTGATAAAAATGCATGGGCAACAATTAATAAAGTAAACAAGTTCAAATTTTCTGATGGTGACACTATCTGTTTCAAGCGAGGTTCGGTCTTTTCTGATCAAACACTTAGATCTTCTGGAAATAATAATTTTACCATTCAAGATTATGGTGAAGGCGATAAGCCACTTTTTAATGCAAATTCAATCAGGCCAATCTTTATTAAAAATGATATTCCAATTGCCAATCTCAGAATTAAAAATATCGATATAAGTGGTTCAAACTGGTCAGCATCAAAAGATTACGCTTTAACAGTAATAAATATTAATGGAATTATTGTCGAGGGTATCTACGGAAACGGCCATGGAAATGGAGGTCAATATGGAAAGAGTGCTATTTTTATCGGAAGTTCTAAAGCAGAAGATGCCTGTAAAGGTAACATCGATATTTTCAATTGTGAGTTGTTAAATTATGGAACTAAACCTATCCTTACCCCTGGAACTGACTATTGTGGTATAGTAATAGGAAGGATTACAAATGGAACAATTTCGATTTATAATAATATCATTCACGATATAACTGCAGACTGCATTCAATTATTTTCGGCTACTGCGCAAACAAAAATTTTCAACAACATTTTATATAATGCCGGCGAAAACTCTATAGATATTAAAAGTAGCAGCAATGTCGCCATCATTAGTAACTCCCTATACCGCGAAAACGGCTTTACTGGAAAAGGGGGATCCGGAGGTTCATCTATTGTTGCTCTACATGACCCCTATCAAGTTAGTGATACAATGAATATCTTAGTATCTGGTAACGCCTTCGATGGCGGTGATCAAAAATATTGCGTTAGCATTAATTCCATAAATGATGTTAAAGTATTCAATAATTTTTTTAAAAGCAAATCAGGTGTTGGGATTATGGTTAGTCGTTCTCGAAATATAAAAATTAATCAGAACAAGTTTAAAGACATCAGTGGGAATATTGTTATTGGACATGATACCAATAGATTAGAAATATATAATAATATTTTCTCTAATCCAAATACAAAAATAATTAATAAAATTGATGGCGGCTGTATATATGTAAACAATGGCGCCTTTGAAGAAACCAAAATATACAACAACACATTTTATAATAACGGAACTTGTCTTAATTTAATTGCTATTGATTTCTCTAATGGTACGGTCATTGAGAATAACATAGTATACCAATCTAACGCCAACCCATTGGCCTTTTTTCTTTACGCAGTATCTGCCGGATCACCTCCTATTTCAAAAGGAAATTGTTACTATAATCCAATGTCAGACAATGTTTTTTATTATAAAAACATATCTTTTACAAAAAAAAATTTCACTGCCTGCCCTATAAGTCATAATGACATTTTTGCTGATCCACTTTTTAAGGATGCCGATTCTGATGACTATTCACTTCAAAAAGAATCGCTATGTTCTGGGAAAGGGGCATCATTGACAAACCCTTTTCTTTACAAAAATCGTTTTCTAAAAAAAACCAAAGCCTATTAGTGTAATTCCTTAATTCTGTTCTATTTTTTAATTTTCATGTTATCCTTTTCTTTTTCTTAAAATTTGAAAGATTTAAATTGTCCGTTAGAAACAGATAAGTTCGTTTGGAGAGTTCTGGTGGATTGTGCAGATCCCTTACATCATCAATTCGTCAGCCGTTTAAAAAACGCTAAATTTCAAGAAATCTTTTACAGGCTTAGTCGCTTGTTTCTGACAAATTTCATGAAACTGATGTTTGCATCCGGCAGAACATTTGTGAATACCCCTTCCATTATGCTTTCAGAGATTCAAAAAGTAAAACTCCCCAAGATCGTACAGTCGGAATTTCCGAATAACATCGAAATAGATGAAGAGACTCAATTTCAAATGAATACGTTTGTGCGAAATTCTCGCGTGATTTATTTTTCAAACATAAAAACCGGCAATCATCCCCTTGATATAAGGCTGATATGGGAATCCGGCAGGTTGCAAAATATCACCAATGCTGTCTTTTCAACGGGAAATATACCTGAGTCCATTCAAGAAAAATCCAAGAAGACAGTACTGGGCTGGATTCAAAACAATCCATTCCTGCATGGTGTACATTACATGTCCCCCATGGAATGCGGACTACGAATTCCTGTTTTTTTTTATATTCTCAAGTCGAGCAAGCTGAATTGGAATAAGGATGAAATACAAGCCATCCTGTCTTCAATTTACTGGCACTCCTGGTGGGTTTCTAAAAATTTGGCCATATATTCCTCTTTAGGAAATCATACAATATCGGAATGTATTGGCCTGATCTTTGGCGGAGCTGTTTTTCAAAAAACATCTGAAGGGCAAAAATGGATCACAAAAGCCTGTTGTCTGCTTGACCAGGAGATCTATCATCAGATTCTTGATGATGGAGGCCCGGCAGAGCAATCATTGAATTATCATCGATTTGTACTGGACTTGTTCTGGCTTGCAATATCTTTTTTGGAATCAAACAACCTGAAAAACTGTTCTGAGTGGAAAAACCGTTTATCCAAGGGAGAAAAATTTTTAAATTCATTTTTGTATAATGGGAAGCAAATCCCTTCAATTGGCGATAGTGATGATGGATATGCAGTGGCGCCAGGATTGCATCCTGACAGACATGCACTCGACCCAGCCGGCAAATCGACCTCTATATCAGGGCTTGAATATCAAAACTTTCCGGATTCCGGATATACAATCATAAAAAGCCAGAACGGTCTTTTCCTGACATTTGATCACGGCCCTTTGGGTATGGCACCTTTATACAATCATGGTCATGCAGATGCACTCTCAATAACTTTATACAAGAACAACAAACCATTTTTTGTTGATTCCGGCACATATCGATATAATGGAGTGCCGGAATACAGGGCTTATTTTAAAAGCACTCGTGCCCATAATACTGTATGCATTGATAATACGGATCAGGCCAGACAATTAAACGGGTTTGTGTGGGATAAGCCGTATCAAGCGGTTTTGGAGTGTGCCGGCGATAAAGGTTCCTTTCTTTATTTTAAAGCAAGGCATGATGGTTATTCCAGGCTCAAACACCCTGTAATTCATACAAGAGAACTTTATTTTTCACGAGAAAACATTATTATTATTTCTGATTCTTTTACCGGGATTGGATTGCATGAGTTTGAGTTGAATTTTCATCTTGATCCGAATGTCATACTTGATTTTGAAAATGGATGGATCAAACAAACAAACGGGCAGGAAGAAATCTTTTTATATGATTATGAACATTCAATAGATACGATTCGAGGGGAAAAGAAACCTTTGCTTGGCTGGCACTCCCCCAGTTATGGAATTTTAGAAAAAACAACAACGTTGCAGAAAAAAAAATCAGGAGAAACAGATCAAATTAACTTTACAAGTTTGATCTGTTTTGAAGAAGATAAAAAGGAACATGCAATACAATTTAAAAAAGAGATTTTAATGCAATCATGAAAAGATATCCAATTTTAAATATCTGGGTGGATGACTGTACGATGGAAACAGCTTTGAGACAGGTAGACAGCTTCATCAAAAGCAATACGGGTCTTAAAACGATTTTTGCATCCAATCCGGAAAAAAATTATTCCGTGCCTGAAAATAAAATTTTATACGATTCTTTTAAAAATGCCGATCTTTTAATACCGGATGGTATCGGGATGGTGCTTGCTGCGAATTTCCTGCATGGCGCTCAAATAAAAAGAGTTCCCGGGTGTGAACTTATGCAAAATATCTGCAAACTTGCAGCAGATAAGGGGTATAAGATTTTCATATATGGTGCCAAAGAAGAAGTAAACAAATCCGCTGCTGAAGAAATTCAAAGAACATACCCATCCGTAAAAATATCCGGCAGACAAAACGGTTATCTAAGCGAAGAGAAAATGGATGGTTTGATCAAAAGAATAAACGAATCAGAAGCTCAGATATTATTTTTAGCGCTTGGTTCTCCCAGACAAGAAATGTGGATTTCAAAATACCGGCATCAATTAACAAATATAAAAGTTTGCCAAGGGATAGGCGGCACATTGGATGTGCTTGCCGGAAATGTGAAACGAGCCCCTGAAATTTATTGCAATATGGGGCTTGAATGGTTTTATCGGCTCATATCTGAACCCAAAAGAATAAAAAGACAAGCGAAGTTACCGCTTTTTGCTATTCAGGTACTGATCCAGAAATTTTAATTACTGGATTCCGACTTCTGCCGGAATGACAACACCAAATTTTTATAACTGACTCCAAAAAAAAATAACAAAAAGAGCTATCCGAAAATGAAAACCAATACAACAAGCATTCGATTCGGAATCATGCAAGTGATCACATATATTCTGCTGTTCATTGGATTATATTTTTCTGCGATTCAATGGTTAATCGAAAAAGACTGGGCAAGGGATGATTATTCATATGGAATTCTGATACCATTTATCGTCCTTTACCTCCTCTGGGAAAAGAAGAGTCTATTACTAAATAAACAGTCTGAGCCGTCATGGTCTGGTTTTCTGTTGTTCATACCCGGGCTTCTGCTTTTCTGGTTTGGTGAGCTGTCCGGAGAGTTTTTCATGCTGTACTTCTCCTCCTGGCTGATCGTATTCAGCCTCTGCTGGATGAATATGGGGCTGGAGAAAGTCAAGGTTATTTTATTCCCTCTGTTTTTCTCCCTGACCATGTTCCCTCTTCCCAATTTTATTAATACAAAACTTACATTACAATTAAAGCTGATATCATCCAAACTGGGAGTGATGATGCTCCAGGCTTATGGAATGAGTGCTTTTAGAGAAGGCAATATCATTGACCTTGGCTTCACGCAGCTTCAGGTAGTGGATGCATGTAATGGATTGCGATACCTGATGCCTTTAATCGTTCTCGGTCTTTTTTTAACTTATTTTTTCAAAGCGGCATTGTGGAAAAAAATTCTTCTTATACTGACAACTGTTCCGATTTCCATTATTGTAAACAGTCTGAGGATTGCCTCTGTGGGTATTCTCTACCAATACTGGGGGCCAATGGTTGCAGAGGGCTTTTTCCACGATTTTTCCGGATGGTCTATTTTCATGTTCTCTCTTGGAATTCTTCTCTCTGAAATGTGGATTCTGAAAAAAATCTTCCCGGAAAAACAACTACAGGAAATTCATGATGAACAGCTTTCAGTAGATGAAAAACAGTTGGAATCCAGGCAGGAATCTTCATCGTTTTTTCAGCCGCCGCAGTTTGTTGCATCTGTTATACTGCTTGGAATCACCTTGGTCATCTCTCAAGTCGTTGAATTCCGTGAAAAAACGCCGATCAGCAAATCCTTTGACAAATTCCCGATGCAGGTCGGAGGCTGGAACGGCATTCGTCAGAGCATGGAACAGAAATTTATCGATACCCTGGATCTGAGTGATTATGTCATCATTGATTTTAAAAATGAAAAAGGAAAAGATGTCAATTTTTATGTGGCTTATTATGAAAGCCAGAGCAAGGGGGAATCGATCCATTCACCGGAAACCTGCCTGCCGGGCAGCGGTTGGATATTTAAGGATGCAGGGAAAGTAAACATTCCTGTCGACATGCGGAATGAAAAGAAAATGCCGGTCAATCGATCCATTATGGAGAAGTCCGGTTATCGGCAGCTAGTTTACTACTGGTTTCCGCAGCGGGGCAGGATTCTCACGAATGCTTATGAGCTGAAACTGTATACTTTCTGGGATGCACTGACCCGGCAGAGGACAGACGGAGCGCTTGTCCGGGTGATCACTTTGGTGTATCCGGATGAGAATGTTAAAGATGCGGAAAAGAGGATGAAGGGGTTTGTGAAGGATATTGTACCTGTGTTGAAGGAGTTTATTCCGGGGGGGTGAGTGGTGTTGACGACACCCCCCTTCGCCCCCCTCGAGGGGGGAGTTTTTGCTCCTTCTATTAGGAAATTAAGTACTGTGGCACCTTCTCAACGGAATTTTTCTTGGGTTTCAAGCGGAATGAGCAGATTCCGAAAGCGAATATCAATTTAGAATGATCTATTTATCTACACTTCTGATTTCAATGTTTATCACAATTGCCCTGATTCCTATGCTGCGCAGCATGGCGATCAGTAAAATCATTGTCGATACCCCGAACGAAAGAAAGGTTCATCGGTCTCCTATTCCCAAAACCGGTGGGATTGCTATGGCACTCGGGATATTGGTTCCGGTACTTCTCTGGGTTCCAAGTGACGATTTTATCCGGCCGGTTCTGATCGGGGCTTTTGTACTTACGATTTTTGGCCTGATTGATGATATCCGGGAGCTTGGATACAAAACCAAACTGCTGGGCCAGATTCTGGCAGCGCTGATTGCGGTGCTGTATGGCGGGATCTCGATCTCCTTTTTTGAAAATGTTTTTTCTGAAAACACATTTTTCACTCCCTATCTGACCATTCCGCTTACCCTTTTCATCATCGTCGGTGTAACCAATGCCATTAACCTGTCTGATGGACTGGACGGTCTTGCCGGTGGAATCACCATGCTGAGCTTTATCTGTATCGCCTATCTGGGATTCTGCTCTGAAAATAGTTCGATTGCCCTGGTATCGATTGCAGTCATCGGGGCCATTTTCGGTTTTCTTCGTTTCAATACTCATCCGGCAACCGTCTTTATGGGAGACACCGGCAGCCAGATTCTGGGATATCTCTCTATAACAACCGCCCTTCACCTGACACAGGGTGATACGCCCCTCAATCCTCTTCTGCCATTGATCCTGCTTGGATTTCCGATTCTTGACACCCTGACGGTCATGACAGAACGGATCGCAAATGGAAGATCTCCTTTTGTTGCCGACAAGAACCATTTCCACCATAAACTGATGCGCCTTGGCTGTTTTCATACAGAAGCTGTTTTCATTATTTATGTACTTCAAGCTTTTCTCGTTACATCGGCATTTATTTTCAGATTTTACGCTGAATGGTTTCTGCTGATCTACTATATTATCTTCTCCAGTCTGATTATTACCGGTTTTGTTATGGCAGACAGAACCGGATGGAAGCTTAAAAGATTTGATCTGATCGATCAGGTAATTAAAAAAAAGCTGAAAAGACTGCGTGAAAAAAACTATCATATCAAGCTTCCGTTCCTGACCGTGAAGACCGGCCTTCCGATTCTGCTGATTTTTACCTGTTTTCTTCCAAGCGATATTCCGTCCTATTTCTCCTTGATTGGAATAATTATGGCCGTTCTGCTTTCCATTTGCGCACGCTATCTGAATAAATGGCTCGGAGCGATGATCCGCCTTTCTCTATTTATGACAATACCCTTGCTGGTTTATCTTGGAGAAAAAGATACAGTTGCGTGGTTGAACTCAAATCTTGAAATCATTTACAATCTGTGCTTTGGAATCATCGCGATATTTGTTATTTTTATATTAAAATTTACAAGGCGAAAGGAAGGTTTTAAAACCACGCCTACGGACTTCATTATTCTGTTTATCGCGCTGGTTCTTCCGAACCTTCCGGATATACAAATCAGAAGTTACCACCTTGGAATGCTGACGACCCGGATTATCGTTTTCTTTTTCAGTTTTGAGGTGCTGATCGGGGAACTGAGGAAAAAATTTTCAACATTAGCCTTTTTAACAGTTATTGTTCTTCTGATATTATCCTTCAGAGGGCTATATACACTTTGATGAAAGTAAAGGGGGAAATCTACATGATAAAACGTTCTTATCAACTGATAATTTTGACATTGCTGTTCATGCTGATGTTTGCCTGCGGCGGACCGGAAGAGAAAAAAAAGGAGTTTTTCGAAAAAGGAAAAGCCCTTTATGAGAAGGAGGATTATGTCAAGGCCCGGCTGGAATTGAAAAACGCCATACAGATCGATCCCAAATTTGCGGATGCCTACTACATTCTGGGAATGGTGGAGCTGAAATCCAAAAATCCGAAAAACGCATACGGCTTCCTGAACAAGGCTGTTGATCTGGATCCCAAGCATATGGACGCGCAGATTCAGATCGGAAGACTGCTTCTGGCAGCGAATGCAATTGACAAGGCCCGTGAAAAGGTCGAATGGATACTGAAAACAGCCCCGGATAACCTGGAAGGGAATTTTTTACATGGATTGCTTCTGCTCTCCGAGAAAAAAACCGATGAAGCCAAAAACCTGTTCCAGGGACTTCTGGAAAAAAAGATGACCAAACCGGAACTCTACATCGCCCTGTCATCGATCTTTCTGCAGGAAAACAATAAAGAAGAGGCTGAGAATCTCCTGACCAGAGGACTTACGGCAAATACCGATTCCATCTCCCTTCATGCCATTATCGTCCGCTATTACTTTCAGGAAAAAAAGTATGACAAGGCAATGGAGTTGCAGAAAAAAATAATCGCCCTTGAGCCGGAAAAAACCGAGCATCAATTCACGCTTGCTTCAATTCTCTGGGAAGCGGATCAAAAGCAAGAAGCGGATGATCTGATCCTGAAACTGCTGTCATCTGATCCGCCTGTTGAGGAAAACTATATCAAGGCTGCCCGTTTTTCCGTGGGCAGAAAAAAACCGGAGGCTGTGGAAGAGACGATTCAGAATGGAATAAAACGTCTACCCCAAAGCTTCAAGCTCCATATGATGCTAAGTGAACTGTATGCCAATAAAAAGGATCTGGACAAGGCCATCAGCCTGCTCAAAAAATGCCTTGTTTTTGAAAAAGATCCTGCCCATCCGGAAATTCTCAAGACTCAAAATGTCCTGGCCAATCTTTATATGATGAAAGGAGACATTAAAAAAGCAGATCAATATGCCGACAGCGTATTGAAAGAAAACCCCAAAAACATTGATGCACACTTTACCAAAGGGAAAATCTATCTGAGCAAAAACCAGGGTGGAGATGCCATTACCGAATTCAGGGCCATCATAACCGAGCAGCCGGATATGATCCAGGGATATCTTCTTCTGGCTCAGGCGCACGCGATAAATAAAGAAAACGAACTGGCAATCGATACCCTGAAAAATGCCCTGAAAATCAATCCAAGATCAAAAGAGGCTTTAACCGCTCTTGCCCGTCTCCAAGTAATGAAAAAAGATCTCAACGAGGCGGAAGCTGTCTGGAAAAAACTGGTCGAGTATTACCCGAATGATCCAAAAGTTCAAGCTGGTTATGGTGATCTGCTGCTGGCAAACCAAAAAGCAGCCGAAGCGGAAAAAGCGTATTTGACCATCCATGGTTCCGCCCAGGACAATCTGCTGGGGAAAATAAAGCTTTCCCGGCTATATGCTACCCAGAAAAAATGGGACCCGGCAATTGCTGTTCTGGAAAAAGGCCTGGAAGAAAATCCGGAATCCCCCATTGCGCTTTCAACCCTTGTGCAGATGTGCATGAACGCGGGCAAACAGGAAAAGGCGCTCGCGATCTGCAACCAGCAGACCCGGAAGAAGCCGGAAGACGCAACTGCACACTATCTGCTGGGCAAGATTTACGCGACAAAGAAAAACTACCCTTCCTCCGAGTCTGCATTTAAAAAAGCGATTGAACTTCAGCCGGAATGGATTACTCCGCATAATGCTTTGGCAGAACTCTATATTTTGCAGGGGAAGAAAGAGCAGGCGGTTTCCAGCCTGGAAGCCTCTGTCCATCAGAACCCCAAAAACAGGGCGGCCATTTTATCCCTTGGAAGTCTGTATGAACGGGACAAAGAAGTCAAAAAGGCTGTAGCACTTTATGAATCCGCCATTAAAAACAGTCCCGATTTCTGGGCAGCATCCAACAATCTGGCATTTCTTCTGTCCGAATACGCCGAATCGAAAAAGGATCAGAAAAAAGCCCTTGATTATGCAGAAAATGCAAACAAACTGAAACCACAGGAACCCATGATCATGGACACCCTGGGTTGGATCCATTACAAGATGGGAGATCTTGACAAGGCCCAGAGCTTTGTTGAAAAGTCACTTGCAAAGGAACCGGAATCCTCTGTCATCAACTATCACATGGGAATGATCCATTACAAAAAAGGAAAAAATGATGAGGCCTTGAAAAACCTTGAAAAAGCAGTTACAGGTGAACAGGTTTATCATGGAAAAAATGAAGCGGAACAGATATATAAAAAATTAAAGAGTTAACCGCCCCGGCGTTTGAATTAATATGGCAAATCAATACATCAGAGCCAATTTTAAAACTATTAAGAAGCGTCACACCGGCAAAAGCCGGTGTCCAGAAATGAACTAAAAATACTGGATTCCGGCTTTCGCCGGAATGACCGCAACAGGCTTTTGAAACGGGCTCATCATTCCGGAATAAATCTTAACGGAGGCGATATGGCATTCCAGAGGAATCAAATAATGAAGCACCCGATCAAAACCATTCTTTTCCTGCTGTGGGTCATGGGGATAATGGTTCATGCAGGGTTTAGCACCGCGGCAGAAAAACCGGAAGGTCCAACAGAAGCAGCTGATCCGCAATACATCATCGGCCATGGTGATATTCTCAATATCCATGTCTGGAAAGATGATGCCCTGGCCAAACAGGTAACGGTACTCCCGGACGGCAGAATCGCATTCCCCCTGATCGGTGAGATTAAAGCTGAAGGTAAAACCGTTGTACAATTAAGGAAAGAAATTGAAACCGGGTTAAAACGGTTCGTGCCGGACCCGATACTCAATGTTGAGGTTGCACAGGTCAACAGTATGCTGATTTATGTAATCGGGAAGGTAAACCATCCAGGCCGGTTTGTCTTGAACACCAATATCGATACTCTGCAGGCATTGGCCATGGCCGGCGGATTAAACCCTTTTGCAAAACAGGACAGCATCAAAGTCTTCCGTAAAACCAATCTGGAAACCAGTATGTATCATTTTAATTATGATGAGGTTTCCGAAGGGAAGCAGCTTACACAGAATATACTGCTGAAACGGGGCGATGTGATTGTTGTTCCATAATCCAATGACCCATACGATTATTGTCATCCTGTTCTGTCTGGTCTCTGCTTTTTTCCGCCCGGACAGGGCTTGTTGCAGTGAAATGAAACTGATCCCTTCTGTTCACCTTCGACAGGAATATATCGACAACCTGTTCACGACCCAGAATGATATCGAGGATGATTTCATCACAACCGCTTCTCCGGGGCTGACCTTAAAACAGCAGTCCGAGCGTCTGAAGCTGAATCTGAACAGCCACCTTGACAGTGCCTGGTATAAGAATAATAACGAGCTGAACGGATATGACAAGGCTGCTTCCGGTAAACTTTCTTATGCTGTGACGGAGAGATTGGATCTTTCGGCAGATACATCCTATTCCCGGGATTCCAGGCCGGATCGGGATCTGGAGGAGACAGGACTGGTCCTGGATACAACCAGGCGTGACCGGTACGATGGCGGTATTTCCGGTAATTATCGGATTTCCGAAAAAACATCCGCCGGTCTTTCGTCCTCCTTTCACCAGGATGATTATGAAACAACAGGAAATGAAAACAATGATTATAAATCCGGCACAGCCACTATGGGGATCTTTCATCAGCCAACCTGGTTGAATCAATTATCTACCATATTCTGTAATGTTCAATATTCCCAGTATGAGTTTGAAACCTCAACCGTTGACTACTACTCGGTTTCAACCGGTGCTGAAAGTGATGTAACGGAAACACTCAATATCCGGTTTGATTTGGGGGCACGATATACGGTTTCGGAATTTCAGACCTCAAAATTGATTCTTTCCGATCCTCCCTATGGTTATGAACTTGCAGTTGTGGAAGAAACCAACCGCAGCAAGGGTGGCATCGGGCAGATAAGCCTCAATTATCATGGTGAATTTATTCATTGTACAACAAGTGCATCACATGATATACAACCAGCCGGCGGAAGAGAAGGAAGCTCCGAGAGGACATCAATAGCGCTGACAATCGGTAAACGTTTTTCCGAAGAGTTGAATGCCAGTCTGGATGGAAGCTATTATGTAAACAATGCAGATAAAGACGAATTTTCTTATGTTGCAATTGACGAAAAAGCATTTCGATTATCTGTCAGGTCCCGATACAATTTTTCGCCATTTGTGTATCTGGAGGCTGGCCATTCTTTCACGCGAATAATGGATGAAGCAGCAGATACGGAAGCAGATCGGAATCTGACTTTTATCAACTTTGTTTATAGTTTTGAAATAAACTAAACAAATGAGCCAATTCCAAAACGATTAAAAAACGTCACACCGGCGAAGGCCGGTGTCCAGAAAAGTACTGAAAATACTGGATTCCGGCCTTCGCCGGAATGACAACAACAGCCTTTTGAAATTGGCTCAAACAGTTTTGAATTACCGCACGGAGATCACATGGACGAACAGACACTATCACCCCATGATATTATGACTATTATCAAACGGAGAAAATGGCCCCTTCTTTTCCCGCTGGTTCTGGTTTTTTTCATCACAACAGCCATCGCTTTCCTCATTCCTTCCTACTATAAATCCGAATCAACCATATTGATTGAAAATCAGGAAATTCCTTCTGATTTTGTCATGGCAACAGTAACCAGCTTTGCTGAGCAGCGCCTGCAGATGATCAATCAAAGAGTCATGAGCACCAAAAAACTCATCGAGTTGATCGATCAATTCAATCTTTATCCGGATTTACGGGAAAAATGGACGGTCGAAGAGATTATGGAAAAAATGAGGGAAGATATCCATATGGAGACGATCAGCACAGAGGTGATTGACCGGAGGACCGGCAGGCCCACGACAGCGACCATTGCCTTTACGTTATCCTACTTGGGAAAAGATCCTGGGACAGTACAGAAAGTGACCGATACGCTGACTTCCTTTTTCCTAAAAGAAAATCTTCAGGTACGGGAAAGGCAAACCCAGGAAGCAACCAGTTTTCTGGAAGAGGAGATGAAAAAGGTCAAACAGTATCTTGAAGAACTGGATATCCAATTATCAAATTTTAAAAAACAACATTCAAATGAACTCCCGGAGATGCTCCAGGTTAATCTTCAGGGTTTGAATAATACGGAAATGATGTTCAGCCGACTGGAAGAACAGCTCCGAAATTCCAAGGAACGTGAAGAATATCTTCAGACACAGTTGTCCGGGATCAAGGCGGAAATGAAAGATGACCTGGACCAGAAAAGAATCGAGGATCTGAGGATGAATCTGATTTCGTTGAAGACCAGATTCTCGGATGAACATCCGGATGTTGTCAAGCTGAAAGCTGAAATCGCCGGACTTGAAAAACAGCAGGGGGTCTCCGACAAAAAAAGTCCGGATAATCCAACTTATATCACCATTGCTTCTCAACTGGCCGGTGTTCAATCCGAAATCACCTCTTTCAAGCGGCAGATCGAGGAGGTTGAAAAAAACCGTTCAGACTATCAGAAGCGCATCGAAAAGACACACAGCCTTGAAGGCTCATACAATGCCCTGATCATTGAACAGAACAATTCAAAAATGAAATATGATGACCTGATGAGAAAAGTCATGGAAGCCAAGATGGCACATGGCCTTGAAAAAGAGCAGAAAGGGGAACGATTTACCCTGATCGACCCTGCGAGACTTCCTGAAATACCATTTAAACCAAACCGTCTGGCCATCATGCTTATCGGGCTTGTTCTGGGTATTGGCGCCGGCGTGGGATTCGCAGCACTGATGGAATTTTCAGATGACTCCATCCGGGATACGAACACGCTTTCCCAGGCCACTTCCTTTCCGGTACTGGCTGTTATTCCGGAGATAATCACCCGGAAGGAACGATCCGGAAAAACCCGAAAACAGATTATCATTGGGGTCAGCCTGTGTGGTATTTTCATCATTGCACTGGCTCTTTTTCATTTCCTTTACATGGATTTGAATGTTTTCTGGGCAAAACTGATGCGAAAGCTCGCTTTCTGATGGTTCCATTATCAAGGTAAACGAAAATAACTTCCTGGAGTTTTTCAATATGAAATTAAGAAAAGCGCTTGAAAAAGCCCGACAAAACAGAGCGGAAAACAAACCCGACAGACCTATGACGACCCCCAGCCCGGCAGAATCCAGAGCTGTCAGCGGTAACTGGACACCACCAAATTACCATGAATCAACGCCTGTAACACTCAATCCTGATTTGCTGGAAGAAAACCGATGTGTCTGCATGTTCCCGGATTCTCCGGAGATGAATTATTTTAAGGTGCTGCGCACTCAGATCCAGCAAGCCCTGACGGCAAACAACTGGAATACGGTCATGATCACCAGTGCAAATCCCGGTGAAGGCAAGACACTCACCGCCATCAATCTGGCTCTCACATTCACCAAAACCTTTAACCAGACCGTACTCTTAATCGATTGTGACCTTCAGAAACAGTCGATTCAGAAATATCTTGGTGCACCCGGCAAAATGGGACTGATCGATCATCTTTATGATGACCGGGAACTGAAAGAGATTATTGTGTGGCCGGGAATCGACAAAATGACCTTAATATCCGGTGGAAGGACCATCAAAGACAGCGCAGAAGTCCTCAGCTCTCCGAAAATGAGATCCCTTGTAACAGAAATGAAAACCCGCTATTCAGACCGGATTATCCTGTTTGACGTACCGCCGGTCTTGAGCAAGGCGGATGTGATTGCCTTCTCCCCTCTTGTAGATTGTATTGTCATGGTTGTTGAAGAGGGAAAAACATCCATGCAGGATATTAAAAAAGCAGTATCCCTGCTTCCACAGGAAAAATTTCTGGGTTTTGTATTGAATAAGAAAAAAACCGGTTTAAAAGAGCTGAATAGCAATCCATACCAGTAACCCCAATTCATTTCAAGTTCCTGTTTTCTCCAAAAATATGCGAAATTTTCAGGGCTCATTTCAAACCGGATTTATCGGAAAATCGCCTTAAAATTTCAATAAATCAAATATATTATCTTTTATACAATATCCACATTATTCAAAACACTCGCCTATTCCCCACAATAAAAAAGTAAAATTCTCCTTTTATCAATTGATTTTGTTATCTGTTTATGTATAAAGATACGCAATGTGTTAATTTTGATTAGACTGACTCCATTGTCCGAAAAAAAAAGAGTCCACATACATAAGATCTAAATCTTTAAAAAGGGTATCATGAAAACACGGGTATGCATTATATTAATCGTTTCAATACTGACTTTATTTACCATTCCGGCGGTTCAGGCGGCGACGATAGATCCAGTCAAATTTTATTTGGTGGATACCGATAATGATGGCTTTGTCCAAATAAGCAATACCTTAAATTGGCCATTTAACCTGAATCTGGACTGGAGCTATGACGGATCAGTATGGTCAGACTGGTCGCCCTCCTCAATTATGACGTTTTCAAAAACGGATTCATTCTATACCGGAGTGGTCTATTTGAGCATTGTTGTCAACGGTATCATAGATACAGATGGCGATGTGACTTTTGATGGCGGAGGTATAAAAGGAAATAATGACTGGTACAGTTCCTTAGCGATCATGTGGTCTGACGTTCCACGTCTGTCATTTCTTACGCTGATACCGGATGATGCCGTATCTCCCATTCCTATTGCCAGTCCCGCCCTGCTTCTGGGTTCCGGTGTTTTTGGACTCATGATGGTGGTTACGAGAAAAAAACGTTAATGGGGTTTGGTTGTTTCAGGATTCGATCATTCAACAGCTTTGAGCGCGGATGAACAACAAATCCCACTGATCCAATCTGCCGGATTCCTCTGCAAATCTTTCTGAATCCACCCCATTCAATTTTTTCTGATTCACCCTCTTCTGTCTTTATCAACCCCTTTTGAAATTTACATAACGCCTCAACTTCATCCATCAATTGATTTCTCCCTCGCTGGTTTCGGATTGTAACATTTTTTACAGATATCGAATTATTTTCTTTACTAAATCGAGTAATTTTCGTTATGTTCTATCATGCTTTTTTTATAACGGATTAACTCGGAAATAAAATAATGGAAACGTTAACATCGCATAATATCATAGTGATGTTCCTCTCTTTGGGGGTTCTGCTCTTTGTGGCCCGAGTTCTTGGCGAGCTGGCTCAGCGATTTAATCAGCCGGCGGTAGTGGGAGAACTGACCGCTGGAGTTCTGCTTGGCCCGACGATCCTGGGCAGACTGGCACCTGATCTGAATAAGTTCCTCTTCCCCCTGCAAGGGTTGAACTTCATTACCCTGGAAACCATTGCGACCCTGGCCATTGTTTTATTCCTGCTGGTAGCCGGGATGGAAGTCGATCTGTCAACCATGTGGAAGCAGGGCAAGATAGGATGCAAGGTCGGGATCACCAGTATTGTCATTCCTTTTTTTATCGCATTGGCCGCAGCTTTCGTTATACCTGAGAGGCTGGGGCGTCATCTGGGTGCTGACCCATTGATATTTGCATTGTTTTTAGCCATTGCCATATCGATTTCCGCCCTGCCCGTCATTGCTAAAACACTGATGGACATGAACCTTTACCGCAGTGACCTGGGGATGGTAGTTATCAGCGCGGCTATCTTTAACGACCTGATCGGCTGGATCATTTTTGCCGTTGTGTTAGGTCTTATTGGCAATTCAATTGGGAACAGCAACCATATCATGCTGACCATAACCTTGACGCTGACTTTTGCCGGCACAATGCTTACTCTCGGCCGCTGGCTGGTTCACAAGGTGCTGCCGTTTGTGCAGGCATACACTCGCTGGCCAGGTGGTGAGCTGAGTTTTGCGCTTATATTAGGGCTGCTTGGAGCTTCATTTACTGAATGGATCGGAATTCATGCGATTTTCGGCGCCTTTATCGTGGGCATAGTGGTCGGCGACTCATCCCACCTGCGCGAACAAAGTCGTGTTATCATTGATAAATTTATCTCGTTCATTTTTGCCCCGGTATTTTTTGCAAGCATTGGTCTCAAGATCAACTTCCTGACCCATTTTGACTTTTCCCTGGTTCTTGCAATACTTTTGATTTCCTGCGTTTGCAAACTCGCCGGAGGCGCCATAGGAGCTCGATGGGGAGGAATGCCCTCCCGTGAAGCCTGGGCAATCGGTTTTGCCATGAATTCCCGGGGAGCCATGGAAATCATCCTGGGGATGATCGCCCTGGAAACAGGAATCATCCATGAACAACTGTTTGTCGCCTTGGTCATTATGGCAATTGTCACGTCTTTGATGAGCGGTCCGTCCATGCGACTGATTCTCCGCACGGAAACAAAACGGAGGCTGCGGAATATCTTATCCCCGAAACTTTTTCTGCTGGGTATGAAAGCCCACTCCCGTCGTGAAGCCATCCACGAAATGACCGCGATGGTGTGCTCTGATATGGAAGGTTTGGATGCAGAAGCCATAGAAAAGGCTATCTGGGCCCGTGAGGAAGCACTCAGCACCGGTATCGGCAATGGAGTGGCGCTCCCACACGCCCGTATCAGCGGACTGAAGGATTCCATGGTAGCGGTCGGCATTTCTGAGACAGGGATCGATTTTGATGCACCGGACGGTAAGTCGGCAAAAGTGATTTTTCTGGTACTTACGCCCACAGAAGATCCCAGTGCACAACTGGAGATTGCCTCCGAAATCGCAAAACTTTTCCGTGATCCACGAATGTCCGACCGGGTTCTTCATACGAAAAAATTCACGGATTTTCTGGCATTGATGCGTGCCGGTATCTGAAGAATATTTTGAACTCAGATGAAAAACTGTTTTACTCTGACCTTAAAAAATGCAAGAAAGATAAATCAAGATTCGTTATCACACAAAAGGAGATTTGAATGAAAATTTATGTCGGCAATTTGCCATACACTGTCACTGAAGTGGACTTACAACAGCTTTTAGAACAATTCGGAAAGGTTGAATCTGCAACCGTTATTAAAGACAAACATAGCGGACAATCCAAAGGCTTTGGATTTGTTGAGATGGGATCGAAAACAGAAGGTCAGGCTGCAATCGACACACTCAACGGCCAGGAACACAAAGGAAGAACCCTTAAGGTAAACGAAGCCAGACCTCAAACCGAAAATGGTGGTAGCAGAGGTGGTCGCGGTGGCGGTCGTGGCGGTGGACGTGGCGGACAAGGCGGCGATAGAGGCGGTCGTTCAGGCGGACGCAGCGGACAAAGTGGCGACAGAGGCGGACGTGGCGGACAAGGCGGAAGTGGCCGCAGCGGACAAGGCGGCGATAGAGGCGGACGTGGCGGCGGACGCGATTATTAGCCTTTCAATAAATAATGGATGCACTCTTTTTTTATAAAATCAATGGGGCTTTTCTGGGTGTTTGCAGAAATGGTGATCCTGATTTTTATCCGTCAGGGCATTGCATTTGTTGAAGGAAAGCAAAAAAAGTTTCTGGGGCTAATCATTCTTTTCAGCCTCATTTTTATCCTGCTCTTTCTGACATCATTCTGGGGTGAAGGTTTTATCTCCGGATATCTGGACTTTTCCCGAAAAATCAACCTGTATTTTTATCAATATGCATTATGGAATCTGTTCTGTACCTTGTGGGTTGTGCTGGAAGGTAGTATCATGTTCTATTCCCTTCATGCCTATATTATCCTGGAAAAATCAATACGTCCGGGCCGGATGCCATCCGAACCATTCGGAACAATGAATCCCTGGACACGGTATGGGGTTCCCCTTCTTGTGGTATCGGCGGCTGCCTTTTATCTTTTTTATGAATACAGAATTTTTTCCATCATGGATCGTTTCGGGCTGGAAAAAAGCAATCTAAAAAATATCTATCTGTTTTATATAAAAATCTGTGGTTTGTTCTGGTTTCTGATCGAAGGCGCGGTAGCACTCATTGGTCTGAAAGCCTATCATTTACTGAAAAAGAGCTCGCCCTGATCATGGAATCCATTGATGCCATATTTCTTCATATCGGCAATAGCTTCAGCCGTGAAACGTATTTTCTTTTAACAAAAATCCAGGGGATTCTCTGGAGCATTGCCAATACGGTTATCGTTTTCTATTTTTTAAAAATCGCGGACCTGATCTGGATACACAATCATCTGAAACTGATCCGGTACCGGTATTATTTTCTGCTGGTTTCAGCGATCTTATCCCTGTTTTTACTCTTTACAGAGAACGGAACCATATTTTTCTCTCTGGAAGCCGGTATTTACGGAATTCAATATACAATCCTCCTGTACACCTTGATCTTGGAGAGAAAAGAGCTGATGCATTATTTCAGGGAAATCGTTTCCGGAAAAAAATAAAAATAAAAAAGGCCCCCGCTGTGACAAGCAACAACCCCAGAGCCAGACTGATTGACGGAAAAATCGTAATTCCCGACAGCAGAATGATCATACTGATCGTCAATAAAAAAATTCCAAAAGGAATCGATCGTGTCAAATCCGCCAGCCGATCTGCTGAAGATGTCTTATCTCCCAACCGCCTGTCCTGAATCTGTCTTCTTTCCCCATTGTGTCTCCGTTCCAGAACGTTTACAGCAAATATCCCGCTTGCGATGCAACCCCGTCTTTCAATACGTATCCTTCGATCAACGCCCTTCCGGCTACCGTCCAGCACGGTGTAATCATTCCCCTGCCACCATACAAATTGATCTGCCATCCATCACCCCCTGTTCTGTTTATTGAAAACGCAATACCATTTCCGTATTGGATTCAAACACGAAATGGATCAGGCATCAAAAAATTACGGACACGGCAAAGGGCTGTCGTTTCGTTTTTAAGGTCGCGGTATGAACGATGAAGCTGTATTACGGATCGTTGAACAGATGATTCAGGTGTCATTTTCTGATTCCTGTCACTGAATTTCATAAGATTTTTCTTACCATACAGAAAAAAGAATGGAAGTTCAAGCTGGAATTAGACAATTTGACTCTTGACAACGAACTTCATTAAAAATAATGATCATGGCCATACAGAGTGAATTAAATTTAAGGATTTTTAATGAATATTTCCAAAAAAAAACCGCCGTATCGAAATGATCGGGCTGATCAAAAACAAGAAAAAAAAGGAGGGAATACCGGCCTGCCTTTGGCAAAAATCCTTCAAGAACTTACGCCTTCCATAGAAGACTATCTGAAAAAATTATCTGAAAATCAAAAGAAAATAGTTGATGCCGATCTGAAAATTTCAGAATCTATTGAAAGGCTTACAAATCATATTATATCTGAAAAACAAAACATAAGGCTTAATTTGTATGCCGGTAAGGTTCGAAAAAAATTCAAAAAATCAGAAGACTCCCACCATCAGCGAGTAAAAAAAATCATTACAAGGATGCGTAAAAAATTGAAAACCTATGAAGAGATTGCCCGATTTCTGGAAAAGGAAAACATTCCGACATTCACAAAACAAGGCCGATGGCATGCCCAAACCGTGCACAGGCTCTTTCAGGATTATCCAGACATATAGCGGATGAAAGAAAAAATATTAATCGTCGATGATAAGGAAGATATCCGATACACCCTGAAATTTTTTTTTGAGGCCAAAGGGTATGAGATATTCACGGCCCATGATTATCAAAGTGCGATACTACAGATATCGGAAATTGGTTTTGATCTGATATTTACCGATATTATTCTTCAGGGAAAATCGGGAATCGATATTCTTGAACAGATTCGAAGCATGAAACTCCACTGCCCGGTGATTATCTTTACCGGGGTTCCGACCTTAAAAACCGCAGCCGATGCCGTCCGCCTGGGTGCCTTTGATTATATTGAAAAACCCATAAAATATGAAGAACTTATCCATGTGGCAAAATCCGCCCTGCGCCACAAGCTACTCCTGGATGAAAAAGAAAAATACCGGTCGAATCTGGAGGCCATTTTTAAAAGTGTAAAAGATGCGATCATAACCGTAGACGATTCGATTCGGGTAATTGAGATTAATGGCGCTACTGCAAATATCTGTGGAATCTCTCAGAAGGATGCAAAGGGAAAATCATGGAAGGATTTGACTCCCAGATGTGCCGGGAAATGCATCGATATCCTCAAACGGACCATTGCGCAGAAGAAACCGACGGAACGATATCGGATTGAGTGTTTTCATGAAAAGCATCCAGCCCAGGTTGTCAGCCTTTCCGCAGCCCCTCTCGAAAATCGTCCAAATGTTTCAACCGGAGCTGTTATGGTGATCCGGGATGAAACCCGTCTTGCCGATCTTGAAAAAAGCCTGAAAGAAAGAAGACAGTATCAAAACATTATCGGGAAAAGTCCGGCTTTACAAGAAATCTATGCCCGGATTGAAGCGCTTGTGGATTTGCGTACAACCGTATTGATTACCGGAAAAAGCGGCACAGGAAAAGAGATGGTGGCGGATGCACTGCATTTCGGCGGATGCCGCAGCAACAAACCCCTTGTTAAGGTGAATTGCGGTGCATTGCCGGAAGAACTTCTGGAAAGCGAACTGTTTGGGCATGTGACCGGCGCATTCACCGGTGCGGTCAGAGATAAGATCGGCCGTTTTCAGAAAGCCAATGGCGGAACCCTTTTCCTGGATGAAATCGGTGAAACATCTCCGAAAATGCAGCTTCGCCTTCTTCGTGTTTTACAGGAAATGGAGTTTGAACGGGTTGGTGATCCAACCCCTATTCGGGTGGATACACGCGTTGTTGCGGCAACCAATAAGGATCTTCGCGAAGAGGTAAGACATGGAAGGTTTCGGGAGGATCTCTATTATCGTCTGAAAATCATTGAGTTGAACCTTCCCCCATTGGCAGAGCGGAAAGAAGATATCCCTTTGCTGACCGCCCATTTTATCAAAAAGCTTAACCAAAAATTTGAAAAAGAGATCGCTGAAGTTTCGGAAGATGTCCGGGATCTCTTTATGAGATATTTCTGGCCGGGTAATGTCCGGGAACTGGAACACAGCCTTGAACATGCTTTTATTCTGTGCTCCCAGGAAATTATCGTTATTGAACATCTTCCGGTTGAACTGCAAAAATTCAATCTGGATGATGGCGCTGATGATGAATATCAGACCCTTTTAAAAGCACTTCATCAGACACGCTGGAATAAAACCGAAACCGCTGGTCTGTTGGGAGTCAGCCGCCAGAGTATCTATCGAAGAATGAAAAAGTACAATATGGTAAACAACTGACTGTCATTTTGCTGGATGCAGAACTCCATGTTACATATTGTAACGCAACCTTAACAGAATCGTTTTTCCCTCCTATCCATCCACTCACAATCCCTATTGCTGGAACCCACCAATTTTTCATTGCCCATAAAAGTTGTTTCCCTGAATCGAAACCAGTACACCTGCCGTGTTACAAAGTGTAACTGCGTTACACTTCATCTTGATCTGCAAAAAAACCGAAGTCCGGATGTGCTTTTTGATTTGATCATAATATAAAAAGGTTATTTGGCCTTTACAGATTAATCATCCAGCCTTCAGAAAAGCTTTGTGTAGAAAAAACATGGCATGCGGATTGCTGATCAAGCAAGGTGTTCCTGAATGGGAATACAGTTCACCATTACCGAACAGAATTAAAAAGAAACATACAATGTTTTTAACCCCGGAGTATTAAGCCTTTATGATACGAACAAGTAACATCCTTCTTATCCTTGCTCTTTTCCTGAATCCGGTTTCCGGAAAAGCTGCAATGAACGCCCTGAGCAACAATTCGTTACGTGAAGTGAAAGCAGGGGAAGCAGAAACCGCTGTCCCACTAACCCAGACGGATGAGACCGGCACACAATCCGGTACTCAAAAAACAACCAGCCGTGCCAAAACCGATTTACACATGAACGATAAACTCCGCCTGGAACTCTTTAGACAATGCCCGGATTATCGAGATTTTCTCACTTTTATTCAGAAACTCGACCAGATATCCGCAGAAAAAAGGTATCTTGAACTCATCAACTCGGAACAGTTCTTATCCCTTTGTTCCAATTTTGCCGGTGCATCCTATCGATGCAAAAAAAAGCTTCTTTCACTAAACCTTCGGCAGGTTGATAACTGCAAAAAAGATATTTTAAATATTCACCAGGAGTTATTCAGACAGGCCACTCTTTTTCATAAGCTTGTTTACCAATACCAGAAACAGAATAAACACCTGCCGGATCTGGATCAATTTCTTACACAGTTAAAGGCTGGGCTAAATGCCATTGATGCGGAATATGCAGAACTCTAAAAAAAATGAGTCCCGAAAACATAAACGGTATAAGGTGAAAACCGGGATTTTTGCTGTACTGGGTCACGAGTGCAGCAAACTGGGACAGGTTATCGACATCAGCATGGGCGGTCTTTCCTTTGCCTATGCCGGTATCAAAACCAGGTCTGTGGATTCAACAGACATGATCTTTCTGTTCGATAAAAAAGATTCGGATGTCAACAACCTCTCTTATAAATTCCATACCAGAATTATTTCAGAAAAAGAATTTTTAACGGACAAATCTGTAAATCCGGCCAACCAGAAAATTCGATGCGCACTTCAATTTAACGATCTGCCGTATCACCAGGAAAAATGGATTGAAACCTTTCTGAGAAATCATACCATTGAAGACAATTTATGAAATGGATATGGAAGGTCGCGAACCACAGGCCGGGCATCCCAACCTTTTTTTTATCTTCACTTCCCGGAAGATCATTTGCAACACATCACAGATCAATAACCTGTTGGTCAACAAATCCCCCTGCCCGATAATATATTTAATCGCCTCCGTTGCCTGAAGGGTTCCAAACAGACCGGCAACAGTTCCCAGTATCCCTACCTGACTGCTGCCGGGCACACTATCAGGCGGTGGCGGTTCAGGAAAAACACATCTCAAACAAGCGGACTGACCGGGTACGACAGTCATCATCTGACCTTCAAAACGCAGGGCACCGGCATGACAAAATGGTTTATTCATCACGATACAAGTGTCATTGATCAGAAACTTGGATGGGAAATTATCTGTCCCATCAATAATGAAATCATAGTCCTTTATCCGTGCTGATATGTTATCGGAATGTAAAAATTCAGGATAGGTATTGATCCGGACATGCGGGTTGAGCCTGGTCAATTTTTCTCTGGCAGACTGAATTTTCGGCTTATCAAGATCTTCTGTGAAATGGATGATCTGCCGCTGGAGGTTGCTGACATCGACCACATCCCTATCAACAATTCCAATGGTTCCCACTCCGGCAGCAGCAAGATGCATCAGTACCGTTGATCCCAGACCACCGGAACCAACGACCAGAACGCTCGCCTCTGAAATCTTCCGCTGTCCTTTTCGTCCGACAGGTTCCAGCAAAATTTGTCTGCTGTATCTTTGTTTTTCCTCTTCCGAAAAATCCATGCTATCCCCATCATCCACTATATTTTACCGCTTTCCGCCAGATCTTCGAGGCCATCCATATCCAGCAAGGTTATCTCCTTTCCATTCACCTCAATCAGATTCCGGCTGCTCATTTTCGCAAGGATACGGGACAAGGTCTCAGGGATGGTGCCCAGAAGACTGGCAAGCTGACTCTTGGATATGGTCAGTAAAATGGAACCGGTCTGATTCTGTTCCCGATATAGCAGAATCAGGTAGGAAGCCAAGCGGCCCGGCACTTCTTTGAGAGAAAGATTTTCAATCTGGACGGCAAACTGTCTCAACCGCATCGATAAAACAGCAAGCATATTCAAGGATAAGGAGGGATTCCGTGAAATCAGATCAACAAACGCAATCCGGGGGAAAAACAGCAATCGACTCTTTTGTATCGACACGGCGTTTGCCGGATAATTTTCCCCCATGAACACAGGAACCTCTCCAAAAACCTCCCCTGGTCCAAAAATATGAAGAATCTGTTCTTTTCCCTCGAGGGAGACCTTAAATATCTTGACCAAACCTTGGGATACAACATAAAAACCAGCCCCCTTATCCCCTTCTAAAAATATGGTTTCCCCTTTGCCAACCTCTTTTTCAACGATTATATTCTGTATCGATTGTAACTGGTCTTGCGGGAGTCCAGCGAACAGAATGCTTTCAACAAGCGTATCATGGGAATGTTTCATATATCCTCCTGTTGAACAAAGAGTTATCATCCGGGTTTGCTTCAAGTCAAGAAGAGCATTGCCGTTTCGTTGATATTAATTCCCTTTATCATCCTTTATTCAGTTTTATACTGCATCCAATTGGATTATAATCGGAGCCAATTTCAAAAGTCTCCTGTTGTAGTTCCGGCGAAAAATAGACATGCAGTGCTGTTTTTCAAGCCGCCAGGCGCAACCGCAGCGCTATCCAGTATTTTCGGCTCTTTTCCGGGCACTGACTTTCGCAGGTGTGACGCTTTTTAATGGTTTTGAAATTGGCTCAGATGGCATGCCGGAAGGGCCTCTTTCCCTATGACAGATTCAACTGCCAGTTCCAAAGCCCCGGCCTTTTTTTCAACTGTATCTCTTTTGGAATCGGCTCATTCATGTAAACAAACAATCTGAATCCTGCCTTTAGAAGAAACTCCTTATGGTGAAGCAGATCCAGTTTCCAATTGGGAAACAGCCAATACAGGGAATCATGCTTTGCTACCCATGCATCCTCATTTTTTGGACTGGTCATCTTCTGGTTTGTCAGCATATCCTGACTCAATGTTCTTGAAACACAGAGCGGCCAGTTCCCGGATATAACAATCCCCAGCGGCAATATGCTTTGACGGGACAAGCTGAGATAATCGGTTTGTCCCAGTTCAGGAGTCACAATCGCCCCGGAAAACCCCATATCCGCCAGGACCTGAATTGTCAGAGGATTGGCGGCATTACAAAAAGGACCTGCCCATATCGTAAGCTTTTTGGGGGTTGGGAAATAGCAGATCTGCCAGGGTGCATTCAACACAAACCGTTTACAGCCATTCCGGAGAACTTCCGTGACAATCTTCTGCATTTCAGGTTCGTCCCCAGGCCAGATTACAGGCGGAAACCAGCACCAGGATGATGATATGGCCTGCCTGGGCAGATTGCTTATTGATTCCGGAGAGAGCCAGAAACCATCTGACGGATGTTTCCTTCCTTTCCGGATCAAACGTTCCACATTCATCTCAATCACACCTGTTTTTTTGTCTTTTTCACCTTCCTTCTGTTTCCTTTGATATGTTGCCTTGAATTTGGAGGGTGGACAGACTTTTTCGGGAATCTTTTCAAGATCATGGTTCAATCTCTTCAGAAGCTCCGCCAGCGCCTGTTCCCTCCGATCCAACAAAAAGACAGATGTCCCTGGTTTCAGGGAAACTTTACATAAGGTCAGACGCCCTTTTTTCGGAACGCTTTTGGTAACCCGATAGATGTAATGTCCAGGCTCGTCTTCATATCCAATGCGGATCAGGTCTCCGGCAAGCAAATGCTCTCTTGGAATAAGATAGGGTTCTTTCGCCGAGCCTTTTATCGTACCGATCAGCAGACCGGAACCGGTTTGTGTATCAGTTGAAATCGGAACCTGTGGCCGCTGGGGAAGAAAATTATAATGGCTGCCTTTTCTGCCAAAAGCGCTTTCCAGAAGAAAGAGAGCTTCCTTTTTCATCGCAGGTTCCCCCACATGATCCCGTAACAACCGGTAGGCGGAAACGGTATTATAGACATAATGAGGGCTTTTTTTCCTGCCTTCTATTTTCCAGGCTGAAATGTTTTTCTCCGGAAGAAGCAGCTTTGCAAGCACATCAAGACTCAGATCATTGCATGAAAAATATCTTTTTTTCTGACCCTTCAGTGTATAAACCCGTCTGCATGGTTGAACACAGCGACCCCTGAGACCGCTTTTCCCTCCCATATAGCTGCTCCAGTAGCATCTGCCGGACACACCATAACAAAGAGCCCCATGAATAAATACTTCCAGGTGAATTCCCTGCGGGCATGCAGCCGCAAAAGACTTTATTTCATCCACATTCAGTTCACGGGGTATGACAACCCGACTGATATCCCTGATATTTTTAATTGTCTGCAATGCAGATGGAAAACTGACATTCGCGAGTGTAGATAGATGAATCTCTCCCTGAAAACCAGCCTGCCTGGCTATCGGGATAAAGGATAAATCCTGAATAATGATCGCATCCGGTTTGACCCAGCGATTCAATTGATCCAATAATTTTCCGGTCTGATCCAGCTCATCCGGCTTCACAAGCGTGTTTAATGTGATATAAACCCGTACACTTTTTTCATGGGCCAAAACAGCAAGGCGTGCAAGTTCATCGATCGTAAAATTATCAGCAGCCATTCGTGCAGAAAAATCTTTCAGTCCGCAATAGATGGCATCGGCTCCGGCAGCGATGGCTGCCAGAAAAGAATCTCTGCTGCCGGCAGGGGCTAAAATTTCCGGTTTCAAATGGCTTACGGGTTGATCCGGCATTGTCTGCTTTCTCTCTTCATCTTTTTCAAATTTTCTATTTTTTTACCGCAACGGAAAAACCGAGCCATCCTAAAATTCACGGTCTCGACATTTTGAAAAGGTATCAGAAAGCTGAGTGGGTTTCAAGATCGTTGATAGCAGGTAATTTTTGTGAATTTATTCGTTTTTGATGAAATAAAAACCGTTAGGCAATCGAAACCCAACAGTTTTGATTACACTCATTAGTTTTCAATATCTTGACACAAGGTAACATCTGGGATAAATGAAAAACCCAAAAAGATAATAAAATGAATTCAACCCGAGAAAAAAGAATAAACAGGCTGATTAATTTTGTGATCTTGGTTATACTCCTTGGAGCCTCATGCCTGCTGTCATGGCATAGCCTTACTAAGGGTCAGGAATGGGGGGATGATTTTGCAGAGTACCTCATGCAGGCGAAAAGTATCATCGCAAAAAATCCAATCGGGTTCATCGAAAAAAATCGATTCACGATAGAGACTTCTACTCATACAATCGGGCCTGTTGCCTATCCGTGGGGCTATCCAATGTTGCTGGCCCCCTCTATTATTTTTTTGGGCTTAATCTGCTGGTTTTTAAAATCCTGAACATCATTTGCTATCTGTTTTTTCTTATCTCGCTTTGGTGGGGCTACAGAAACTGTCACTCCTCCATCGAGCGTATAATCCTGGTCAGCCTTTTTGCCATACATCCATATTTTATTGATTTTATGGATAATGTTGTGTCTGATATACCCTTTCTCTTTTTTTCAACCATAACGATCTTTTTTATGGGAAGAATCGTTATTCAAAAGAAAACGTTAATTTCAGATTTTACTGACCAACTCCTGTTGGGTCTGCTTATCGCTGTCTCTTTTTTTATTCGAACCCAAGGTATCCTGATCCTCGCAGCTTTGGGAGCAGTTCAGTTCATTCTGGTGGTACAAAATATTTTTCACCGGGAAAAAACAGCAAAAGAATTATCAGTGGAATCAAGACAGCGACTTATCCCTTTTTCCCGAAACAACCTGATCAATTTATCGATTTTCATTTTGCCATATGTTTGTTTTTTCATATTTTTTTTTGTATGGCAAACCTTTCTACCGGAAAGTGGCTACTCCCATGTCTCAGAAATGAATCGCATATCATTTGAAAGTATCAAATATAATTTATTATTCTACTGTAAACTTCCTGCAGAATTTTTCACGGGGTTCTTTACAAAAATAGGACTGATATTATATGGGGCAAGTCTTCCTCTAAAAACTTTGCAATGAGTGGTTCGCTCAAACAGATCGACAAAACAGGACCGTTTTCCCCAACTGCACAGGACCTTTTTTCATTCATTAATAACCATACGGAAAAAGATAGTGTCATTATTTTTTTTAAACCTCGTGTGATGAGGTTGTTTACGAACCGGAAATCAATATTGATTGAAAACAAAAATGGGATTACCAGAGGGGATTATCTCTGTCTTCAGCGTATATATAATGACTGTAATCAAATTATAAAAAACGATCTTGACTCCCTTCTAAAAGATAACATGGTTCAACTCATCTTTCAAAATGTCGACTTCCAATTCTATCGAATTAAAAAAACATGACCCTGCATGGGTAATCGTTCGCCTATCCATATGATTCCAACTGATTCATTGATAATAGTTAATTTAAAAGGAGCTAAGCTGAATTCTTATGGTACGTAACCTGAACACGAAGCTCTTGAATTTCAGGCATTAATGATTATAGTTGGTTAAAATGTTTTTTTCGATATATACAGATTTATAGAACTAAGGAGTAAGAAACATGAAAATAGCCGTCAGTGGTAAGGGAGGGGTTGGGAAAACCACCTTTTCCGCTTTACTGATCCGGACTCTGGATGAACAGGGCAAACATGTGCTGGCCATCGATGCGGACCCGGATGCAAATCTGGCAGCCGCCATCGGCATACCGGATGCGGAAGAGATTGTTCCCATCGCTGAGATGAAGGAGCTTATTTTTGAAAGAACCGAAGTAAAACCCGGCTCACTCGGAGGGTTTTTCAAGCTCAATCCAAAAGTGGATGATCTTCCGGATTCCCTTTCGAAAAAGCTCGGTAACATCAAGCTGATGCGACTGGGTGGAGTAAAGAAAGGAGGACATGGCTGCATCTGTCCGGAAAGTACGTTGCTCAAAGCTCTGGTAACCCATATCGTGCTGGCGAGGAATGAAATCGTTGTCATGGATATGGAGGCTGGAATTGAGCACCTTGGACGGGGAACAGCACAAGCGGTTGACAAGCTGATCATTGTTGTTGAACCCGGGCGCAGAAGTATTGATACGGCAAGTCATATCCGAAAACTGGCTGCTGAGATTCATCTTAACCAAATTGTAATCGTCGGCAACAAAATTCGAAGCCCTCAGGATGAAGCGTTTTTAAAAACAAATCTGCCTGACTTTCAGTTTCTGGGCTTTTTACCTTATGACAATTCGTTGATTGAAGCCGACCTAACCGGGACTTCCTCTTTTGATGTAGCTTCCAGGGCCAAAGAAAAAATCACTCAAATTATTTCCACACTAATGGGTTCATGAAAAAACGCTATCATCAAAAAAAGGCGCCTCGAGCCCCTAAAAACAACATTCCGGAGATAAAACCAGGGGCTGACAAATCCTTAAAAAAGGTATTCTCAAAAATCGGTGTGCCCGACGATACACCTTTCAGACCGGATCCTTTTCAGATTGAGGCACTTCATGCGATTCAAAAATCAGATTGTCTTGTCACCGCGCCGACCGGTTCCGGCAAAACCTGGATAGCGGAAACCGCAATCAGCAACATATACCAAAACGGTGGAAAGGCATGGTATGCTTCACCGCTGAAAGCGCTTTCCAACAGCATACACGCCGGCTTTTCGGAAAAATTCGGCCCGAAAAATGTTGGAATCCTGACCGGAGATCGCAAGGAAAACACGGATGCTCCGATCATTATCGGAACAACGGAAATTCTCAGAAATCACCTCTATGATGCCATGCACAAAGGACAAGACCTCTCCACAGACCTTGTCATCCTTGATGAAGCGCATTTTCTGGGAGACGAAGAACGGGGTGTTGTCTGGGAAGAAATTATGATCTACCTGCCTGCCCGTATTCCACTGTTGATGCTTTCTGCGACCATCGGCAATGCATCACAGATATCTGGATGGCTGGAGCATGTCCGTCATCGTAAATGCATCGTGATTGAAGAAACAACGAGGCCGGTTCCACTGTACCCGCTTTTCCTTTATCCCAATGGGATGTTATCACCATTGATATCTTCAAAACCGGTCTCCGGAAAAACCACCTTGAATAAAAAAATTATTTCCCACATCAGCAGCAAAAACAAACAATTGCTATCTCCGCCCGGAAAGCTGCCTCCCATGGGAGAAATCATCGATGTACTCAAGACCTTTCAACTTCTTCCTGCAATTTTCTTTATGAAGTCCAGACAAGACTGTGATCTTTCACTCAACCTGTGCAGTGAAGAAAATCTCAACAATAACCCGGACAGAAAAGAAAGACTTTCAAGACGGATTCATACCCTCCTCAAGAATAATCATCATATCAAAAAGCATAAACAAAGATGGCAACTGGAACATATGGGTGTTGCCTCTCACCACAGCGGACAGTTGCCTGCATGGAAAATTTTGATCGAAACATTGATGGCAGAGGGTCTGCTGGATGCGATATTCGCCACTTCCACGGTAGCTGCGGGAGTAAATTTCCCAGCGAGAACAGTTGTCATCCTCAACTCAGACAGATTCAATGGGGTTGAATTTCAATCGCTTTCTTCAACGCAATTCCATCAAATGACAGGACGGGCCGGCAGGCGGGGTAAGGATAATATCGGATTTGCCTTGGCGCTTCCAGGGAAATTCATGGATCTCCATTTATTATCGCGATTAATCAATGCCCCGCCCTCTCCCATTTTCAGCCGGATTCGAATTAATTTTTCCATGGTACTCAATCTGTTGCTCTCCCACACGACCCATCAGATCCGGGAGCTTCTCGAAAAATCTTTTGCAGCCTATCAATTGATTCACTCATCCAAAACCAATCGTAAACCACATTTAAAAGAGGCCGGTGCATATCTGTGGGACAGTTTTCAACAACATCTTGAGTTCTTAAAAGAAAATAACTATGTCAGTCCAAAAAATGAATTAACAAAAGATGGAGAATGGGCCTCAAAGCTTCGGATCGATCATCCACTGATGATCGCAGAGGCATTTCGTCTGGGTATTTTCCCGGAATCAAACCCGGCCATGCTTGCCGCACTAACCGCCTCCTTTGTGAATGAGCGGGAAAACGTGGATGATCACTTGCGAATGGATCAAATCCCCAAGCAACTGCTCCAAAATTTCCTGATCATTAAAAAATCTCTCCGATCCTTTAACCAGAATCTGCTTTCCAAAGGATTCCCATCCAAGCCACTCTACATGCGGCCTGCAAAAACAATTTATGACTGGGCAATGGGGGATTCATGGGAACGTGTCTTGAAAACATCCGGACTGGCTGAAGGTGATCTTGCCCGACTGATCCTGAGAACCTCGGACAATCTAAGGCATTTTCGCAACCTTTTTGAAGTTTCTCCAGGAGTTTCGGAAACATCCGGGAAATCAATTGAGGCCATTATGCGCGGCCCATTGATTTCATGACTCCGTTCCCTGCCGATATGACAAAGTGAAGACATTTATCCTTGACAATAATCTGATAAAGGGGCTATATCCAAGGAAAAAAATATAATTGTTATGCCATGAAGCTCTTCTCATGGCCGCAATATCAAACTGTTTTTTTTGATTATCAGCATACAGCTGATCTCTATCCATCAACAATGCAGGGACTCTATGAATAAAAATTATATTTTTGTATTCTTGGCTGTAATCGTTGTAGCTGGAATCTTCTTTTATTTCCGGGATCGAAAAACCTCAGAAGAAACACAGAAAATACGCTCTGAGGCTTTTATCAAACTGACTGAACTCGCAAAAAAGGTTCCGCAGACAGGATTAACACAGATGGCAGGAGCCATTGAAAGATATCACAAGAAGAATCAAAAATATCCAGCAAAACTGGAAGAACTGTATCCTGAATTTATACCCTACCAGAAATTCATTGAAGAAATTGAATGGTACTATGAACCAAGAGAAGAGAATTTTTTTCTGACCAAGACCATTACCCAGAGAGATAAACAAGTGGTAGCCTCAATTGATAAAAACATGACGCCTCAGATCGGAACAGGAACTGAAGTAGCCTCTGTTTCCAAATCCGTAAAAAAAGAAAAAACAACCCCGATTTTGGCATTAAAACCCATCGAAACCATCCAGCCCATCGATCCATTGACCACGGTTGAACCGGAACCGGAATCAATTATAGAGCAACCGGAAGTTGTCTCGATGGTTGAGGGTGAAATCGGGCATGGCATCCCCTCTGAGATAAGCCGGAAACTTCTGGTATGGAAGGATAAAAACGGAGTGCTTGGATTTGGGAATGTGATCTATCCCAATACCCGGAGTCTGACCATATATAAAGATGGAAACTGGATCAATATCAAAAAACCTGAAACCCAAGGATCCCAGATAGATCCCTCTGTAACTCCTCCTCCCAAACCGCAAAAAGGATCCGAAGTCATTGCAACAGACTATAGCAAAAAATACCTTGTCTGGAAGGATAAAAAAGGGAATATCGGGTATGGCAATGTTCAATACCCGCCAATCGACAAGATTGCCTTTATTTGTGTTAACGGGAACTGGCAAAAAGTTGTCAACTAAATTATTGATTTTTTTCAAGGAGAAAGTAAAATGGCCCTGAATAAAAACCAACATGGGTTTACCTTTATTGAACTGAGCATCGTAATGGCCATCATATCCGTTCTTTCAGCCATTGCATTTACATATTTTAACGATCTTTATGCCCGAGGTCGTGATTCAGCGGCTATCAGCGATGCCATCAGTCTGATCACTGTTGTGAACAACCATTTTCTGGATAAAAGAAGCGTGAACTACCAGACAAGCACCCCGGACGGATCCGGGATCGGTGTTGAAGATGTGGATGGAAATTCCATCCCACCGGTTTTCACTTTCTCACCCGGAGTGCGCATTAAATTTGATGGAACAGATAACATCAGCCCCGGCGATGAAGATACGATGGGAAAATTTGTTGCATACATATACCACTACCAGGGAACACCCGACCCTGATGATATCGCGAATTACGGTGTTTTTCGAAGAGGCGTTCTGCTTATCATCGATGAAGCGAGCACTGTCCATGAACACACCCTCTTTTAGCTGGTTTTAGTAACCCGAAAAAAAATGTTTACTTCCCTCCATGAAACTGCTAATTCATACAGCCCAAGGGTTGGAACAATTTTTTTATTCACGAGATCGATGTACGCTGCTGCTTCATATCGTATTCAATTATTAAGGAGAAAATAAGGTGCTGATCAAAAAAATTATATTCGCGTGTATGTTGTTTTTCTTTTTTACAAATCACGCTTTTTGTGAGATGGCCGGCCTTGAGCTGAATGTAAATACATCGGATGTGGAGGGGAAATTTGAATTTATTCTTCCTCACTATGAAATGAATATTATGCCGGGCGCTGGTGTTATATATAGTGATGATCGCTATTTGATCTCAAATGCAAATCTTTCCGTCCGTAACCAGGTTTTTATGCCGGCACTGTCCCTGGGTCTTGGATTCAAGGGGGTATTCGGGACTGCTGAAAAACCCGACGACAACGGAGACTATGATGCAGGAGCACTGGGTTTCCTTCTGGTCGGAGAATATGATTTCAGAAAAGATTTTACAACCGTGCCTATCAGTCTTGTAGCAATGCTTTCCGGTGCGCCTGACCCCTTATGCCTTATGGATACGGACAGGTTCTTTGACTTTTCCTTTACGGTTTATGGCCACATCATTAAAAACGCATCAGTACTGGCCGGCTACCGGCATCTGAATTTCCGTTTTGGAGAAAATATAAATGAGAAAAAAGTTATCGATAACGCAATTTATGTTGGGTGCAAACTCCATTTTTAATGAGTCGTATTGAAGGCGGAATGATCAAGTGTGTGCCTTACCATCCGTAAAAGCCGGATTGCGGTAAACGGTTTTTGAATAAAATCATAGCCTGGCTCCAATATTCCCCGTTCGCTGATAATCTGATTACTATACCCGGACATATATAGTACTTTTGTGTCCGGGCGGATCTTGTGTAGCTTGTTAACAATCTGCAGGCCGCTCATCTTCGGCATCATTACATCTACGATCAGAAGATTGATCTTGTTCCTGCTCTCTTTACAAATTTTTACCGCATCCCCTGCAGTAGAAGCTTTGAGAACATGATATCCATACATGCAGAGCGTTTCCGATGTTGATTCAAGTACGCCCGGATGATCTTCAATAACAAGAATCGTCTCAGTACCGGAAAGCTGTTCCGGAATCAGAGAAGATGAATCCGTTATACTGTTTTTTTGGTCAAAACATGGAAAATAAATGATAATGGATGTCCCTTTTCCAGGCTCACTTTCGACAATGATATAACCTTTGCACTGGGCTACAATCCCATATACTGTCGATAGGCTTAAACCCTCACCCTTTCCCTGTTCTTTTGTTGAAAAAAAAGGATCAAACATCTGTTCTTTTATTTCTTGTGTCATCCCGATTCCGGTATCCGTGATTCTAAACTCAACATAGCCGCCGGATTTCATCCCGGCAACACCCTTGATCTGACTGGATTCATTGATATTCACTTCCCTTGTAGCAATTGTCAGCAAGCCCCCTTGAGGCATTGCTTCTATTGAATTCATTACAAGATTAATGAGCATCTGTTCAATCTTTACGGGATTTGCTTCGATGTTTTTGATCAGCGAATCGCACTGGAGAATGAGTTCGATTTTCTTTCCTACAAAACGTTCCAACATTTTTTCTGCATCTTTGATTAACAGATTTAATGATACAGGCTGCAAGGACAAGCGATGATTTTTACCAAAAGACAAAATCTTTTTTGTTAAAACTTCTGCCCGCTCGGCAGCTTTGTCAATCTGACGGATATGCCCATAGATCTTTTCCGTGGGGCCTAATCTGGAAGTCGCAAGATCACAGTACCCCCTAATCACCGTCAGCAGGCTTGTAAAATCCTCTGCAAAACCACTTGCCATCCTTCCAACAACCTGCATTTTTCTCATCTGACCGATTTGTTCCTCTAGAATACGCTGTTCCGTAACATCCCTTCCCAATGAAACAATTCCGATCTGATTTCCGGTATCATCCTGCAATCCATGTAAGTTCCAAGAAATCACACGGCGCTGTCCATCTTTGCATCGAATGGTATTTTCAAAAGAATTTAAGGATGAGTGATCTTTCAAAATGCTGACTCGCTTCTGCTGCATATTCTTCAAATCAGATGCATCAGGATACAGCCAATTCATAATGTTACGAGTCCCAATCACTTCATCTCGATCATACCCGCTTATTCTTTCTGCGGTTTTGTTCCATATTACGGTATCTTCATTCAAATCTCTTACATCCAGCCAGATGTCCGCATTATCAATCACAATCTCCTGAAACCGAGTCAAACGGCGAACCTCTTCTTCCGCACGCTTTCGTTCAATGAGTTCCTTCTTCAACTGATTATTGAGCTGGTTCAATGAATATGCCATCCAATACGCCCGGAAAGAAGCTGTTACAATTGAAAACATCTTTTCAGCAGTCAACTCAACCTTGGACGAATATCCGTTGATATCGTATTTATCGACCACTTCTCTTTGCGGGACCAACCCAGATTGACCGGTACGCAAAACAATCTGGACGATCCCATTCCTCAAATCTTCCCTGATGAACCGAACCAGTTTTAAGCCGGCATCATCGGTTTCCATTACCACATCCAGCAGAATCAGAGCTGTTTCCGGATGCTCGCCAATCAATTGTCTGGCTTCACTGCCCGATTTTGCACTGATACAGGTTACACCCTTTCCTTCAAAAATGAAGTCACGAAGTGCCATCCTGGTCAATGCGTGGACATCATCATCATCATCGACGATAAGCAGTTTCCAGGAATCAGGAGTGACTGACTTCTCAATATAATCTTCAGGTTGATCTTCTTCCTGATGATGAGAATTAACAACGGGAAAAAATCTGCAAACCGGCTTCACAGGTAACTCCTGATAATGAATTTTGTCTTCTCTTTGCTGTCGGATATCAATGGCATGGAATCATAGAGAAAATGAGATAAATTGTCAAATCGTTTCGAACCGTTACCTTTTATCTTGTCTTCTTGGATTCAAAAGTGTAATAAACGCTTCTGATACGATACGAACATCCCAATAACAGAAAGCCGGAGCTGCATATGTTCCCAATCCGTTACCAAATCATTTTCATCACCTTTTTTCTGTTTTTTTCTCTAACCAGGCATGTCTACCCAGGAGAATGTATCCATGGTAACAATAATCAGACTTCAGAAAAAAGGAAGGTAGATTCATTTCATGCTGTTAATATCAAAGGCGCCTTTACTGTTAATATTCAAAACCTACAGGAGCAAGCTCTGACAGTTACCACAGATACAAATTTATTGCCATATATTATCACGAAGGTTCAAAAAGGAACTCTCTACATATATGCAGATCGTTCCATCTGCACCAAATTGACACTTGCCATCCATATTACAGGCAAAGATATTAAAAAAATCCAATCATCCGGAGCAAATGACATCTCGTATTCAAATATCCAAGCCAATATGCTGGAAATCGTAATGGATGATGCAGGCGACATACAATTATCCGGCAAAGCCAAAACCTTGATTGCACGCTTATCCGATGCCGTTGATATGGAAGCGGAAAATCTCCGTGCTGAGGAAGTGAATATTCAGTCCAGCGGAGCTGGAGATGCAACTGTTTATGCCTCCGAAAAACTAAATGCGATGATCACGGGGGCTGGAACCGTTACCTATCATGGCAATCCAAAAGTCGTGACTCAAAAAATTTCCGATGCCGGTGAATTGGTACGCGAATAAAATGTTTATCCCCGCAACACCTCATGAAGCAGCCAATCTGGGCTGGGACAAACTGGATATCATATTGATAACCGGCGATGCTTACATCGACAGCTCTTTTGTCGGGGTTGCCGTCATTGGAAAGGTACTCATGAATGCAGGGTATCGGGTGGGTATCATTGCCCAGCCGGACATCCATACTGGTTTGGACATCAAGCGGTTTGGGGAACCTGAACTTTTCTGGGGTATAACCGGCGGTAATATTGACTCTCTGGTTGCAAATTATACAGCCTCAAAAAAAAAGCGAAAACAGGATGATTTTACCCCAGGCGGTCTCAATACCAGACGACCGAATCGTGCAGTAATTGTATATTCCAACCTGGTTAGACGCTTTTTCAAAAAAACAAAACCCATTGTGATCGGTGGCATTGAAGCCAGCCTGAGGCGTATTGCGCACTATGATTTCTGGTCAAATCAAATTCGAAAATCCATCCTGCTTGATGCCAAGGCAGATATCCTGGTCTATGGCATGGGAGAAAAAACCGTTTTAGAACTGGCAGACCGGCTAAAACGGAAGAAAAACCATCAGGATATTAAAGGTCTTTCCTATCTTTCCAAAACGATCCATCCGGATTATCTGAAACTTCCTGACTTTCCTACGGTAGCAAAGGATCAAACTGCTTTCTCTGAGATGTTCACCCTTTTTTACAACAACTGCGACCCTTTAACCGGAAAGGGATTATACCAGCAGTATGGAGATCGATATCTGATTCAAAATCCTCCGAACACCTATCTTTCCCAGAGTGAACTGGATGCTGTTTATAATTTAGATTTTCAAAGGGATCTTCACCCGATTCATAAAAAAGCCGGCCCGGTAAAAGCGTTGGAAACAATCAAATTCTCTTTAACAACTCATCGTGGCTGCTATGGTGAATGTAATTTCTGCTCAGTTACAGTTCATCAGGGTCGAACAATAAGATGGCGGAGTGAGGAATCCATTGTAAGAGAGGCAACTCAGCTTACCCAGTACAATGATTTTCATGGCAATATACTGGATGCCGGGGGACCGACTGCCAACATGTATGGTTTTGAATGTAAAAAAAAAATCATCAAAGGTGCCTGTACCGATAAAAGATGTATATTCCCTGTCATCTGTCCTAGCCTTAAACCGGATCACAACAGGCAGATCCATCTGCTCAGAAAACTAAAAAAGATAAAAGGAGTGAAAAAAGTCTTTATTTCCTCCGGCCTCCGATATGATCTCGTACTTTCCGATCAGAAGTGGGGAAACAAATATCTTGAAGAAATCGTCAAATTTCATGTATCCGGACAACTGAAAATTGCTCCGGAGCATATTGAAAATCATGTTTTAAAACTCATGGGGAAACCGAACCACCAGTCTCTTTTAAAATTTAAAAATCTTTTTTTCCGATTATCCAAATTGACAGGTAAAAACCAATATCTAACCTATTATCTGATTGCGGCGCATCCCGGGTGCCATAAAAAAGATATGCATTCACTTCGAGAATATGCTTCTCAGAAGTTACAAGTCCGCCCTGAACAAATCCAAATTTTTACTCCTACGCCATCCACGTATTCCACACTTATGTATTACACTCAGGTAGATCCGTTTACGAAAGAAAAAATTTTCGTTGAAAAAAATCAGACCCGGAAAATTCAACAGAAAACAATCATTATTCGGTAATCTGGTTTAAATCATGAAAAATAATACCCGTGATTATTTCTATTTTTTCACATTTTTCTGAATTCTGATTGTCATAAAATTATATAACATTCCGTAATTATATAAAAAATTATCTATATCAAAGCTGTGTATAATAATTGCATACCGATAGATACAAATAATTTTTCTTTCTTGTTGACATGTGAACAATTCCATATTAACAACAAGATATTGTGGTATCTCTCCTTATGAGACACAATTTTGTTAGATTGAGCCCATGATGAATGTGATTTTGAAAAACTTGACAAAGAGAATAGTTTTATGGCTCCGCAAAAGCCATTTTGTGAACCAGGTGGTCCCAACGTCAATCCAGAACAATGCCCTGTGAGGATGTAAATGGACTATCTTGAAAGAACCAAAAAAAGCATTACATCCAAAGCCCCTGATCCTCCACAGCCAATTGAGAAGAAAGACGTAATTAGCAACCATGCAGTGTCCTATATTGAAAATGAGATCAAACAAAAAGATCTGATCAATCAATTAAACTACCTGAACTTCCAGAGCAAATCCGTTTATATCAATTTCAAGCATCAGACATATGATCAAATACTCACAATTCAGGCAACACCACAACCCTGCATGAGTCAATACCTTGTTTGTCTTTGGCAGGAGGCTAACCAGATTGAAAAAATTTCAGATGCCTTTCGATTTCATAATCTTACGATTTCCAATGGGCGGAAACTCATTTCCGTTCATGCCTCCCTTCGGAAAATCAATTCAAAAGGAATCTGCCTTACACTTCCCGAAACATCTATTGAAACACAAGCAAGACAAGCAGGTCGTCTTGCTTGTACAAACCTGAAAACACAATTGATACAAAACAGTGTCTTTTTCTCAGGGAATCTTCTGGACTTCAACGCGGAATCTTTTCGAATTGGATTACAGGCAGAACCTCCACAGACCTTTCAATGGATCAATTCCAAATCAAAAGTAAATATTATCTTTTCCAATTCTCAAGAAAATCTGTATTCAGGTGAATGCAGGATACTGAAACAGAGGCCCAGCCAAGAAGCAATAGAGTATGTCCTGGAACCATTGAACCATGTGGCTCAACGATTCAAACCAAAAGAGTATCGCAGCCATCGTTTACAATTAAATCCATCACCGGATATGATCTTTACTCATCCATTGACACAAAAACGATTTAACCTCAGAGTCGTCGATATATCAGGCTCAGGGTTTTCTGTTGAAGACAATCAAAATCAATCTTGCCTTTTGGCTGGAATGATCATCCCATCCCTTGAAATCAGTTTTGCGGGAAATTTTAGAATTCATTGCAGAGCACAGGTTGTGTATCGAAAGAAAGTCAAAGATGACAAAAATAATATTTTTCTCAAATGCGGCTTGGCATTTCTTGATATTGATATACAAGAACATAAAACGCTCCTTGCACTTCTTCATCAGAAAGCAAATCAGAATGCTTATGTCAGCAACAAAGTGGATATGGACGAACTCTGGGAATTTTTCTTTAAAACCGGATTTATCTACCCTGGAAAATATAATTTTATCAGTGAAAATAAAGAAACGATAAAAGAAACCTATAAGAAACTCTATACGGAAAACCCAACGATTGCTACCCATTTTATTTATCAGGAAAATGGTACCATCAAGGGCCATATGTCCATGCTGAGATTTTATGATAAAACATGGCTGATTCATCATCACGCTGCTATCAAATCCGCCCAGTTAAAAGCAGGGCTGGTAGTGTTAGATCAAATCGGCAAATATATATGTGACTGCTGCAGACTTCACTCCAATCACATGAATTACCTAATCTGTTATTTCCGACCGGAAAATAAATTTCCAAATCATATTTTTGGTGGAGCGGCAAGGGCCATTCAAAATCCCAAAATTTGTTCTCTTGATACATTCTCATATTCACATTTCCGAAAACAATCCAACGGCAAGAACAATCTTCCTGAACCTTGGAGTATTTCAAAGCCAACAAGGGAAAACCTGCTTGAACTGAAAAGTTTTTATGAAAAATATTCTGGTGGGCTCATGTTGCAGGCATTAGACCTTGAACCGGATGTCGTGAATCGTCATACCCTTGCAGAAGAATATGCCCGGTTGGGATTCCGGAGGGAGAGACGACTTTTTGTTCTGAAAAAAGCAGCTATCCTCAAAGCGATCCTTCTGGTAAACATCACGGATACTGCATTAAATATGTCCGACCTTACAAATTGCATCAAAATGATTGTCCTTGATCAGAAAGATTTGAACAGAGAGATCGTTAAACAGTCGATAATTATTTTATCAAACTATTTTTCACAAAAAAAACTCCCATTTTTAATTTACCCTCTATCCTTTGCGGAAAAAGAAAAGATCCCCTTTGAAAAATGTTATAACCTCTGGATTTTAGATCCCCAGTATTCGGACGAATATTTTAAAAGTCTTGATGGAGTGTTAAAATTCAACAAGAGCTAATATTCACTGAATGTCAACTTTGATTATCAGGAATCTTTAATGTTATAAAAATGTTCAGGAATGTTCAGGATGAAACCCAGATAATATTCAATAAATGGTTATCTGCTCAAGAGAGGAAGCAGGGATATTCAGCATAAATCTATGCAACATGTAAAAAATCAATATTGTTGATCTTGCTATTGAACATAATTGTTTCACAGACATAATCGATATTTTCTTGGAGTTCTCTTCTCTTTTGTTCTCCAATAAGTCGCCCTTCAGCAAAAGCTTTTACCATCACAGACAATAACCTTACTTTCTCATAAAACTGTTTGGTTTTTATTGAGTCTTTGACTACCGGATGATCAAATCCAGCCTCTGAATGCTCCGCAAATAGAGACAAATAAAAAAGAGAATTTGCATTCTCTATAATTGCTTGCTTCCGATACTTGCCAATGGGAAACCCTTCTAAGCAGGCTTTTGACATCACGACAATCAGTTGAAGTCTTGCCAAAAAAAAATTCTCATCTTCTTTACGGGATTCAGACAGACTATTTGAATCAAAAGGATTCATTAACCACCTCAAAAAATAGGGATAGACAGAACACGCAAAACAAATCATTATCCGTTCAGGCATCCTGTCCTGTTTCAGGCCTTCAGAGCTATGAGAGATAAGGAAGAGAAAAAACAGTAGATGCAAAGAAAAATTGTCTTTCTTTATACCATCCTGGCATATTGCCGTCAAGATTTGTTTATCATTAGCTGAAGCCCATAAAAGACAACATAAAAAATAAATAATACGTATAATTCTGAACACCTGTAGATTGACTAAATCAAAGTACCATGTTATATGGGCATCTCACATGATGCTGGTAATCTGAAAGGCATAGTTCATAAGGATACGATTCAATGCTCGATCAAAAATACCTGATGGAAAACGATGATGAGATCACTCGTCTTATACTCAAAACCGACGAAAAAACGGTCATACAGCAGGCGACCTGGGCAGGAATTAAAAAAGGCATGCGGGTCGCAGACATTGGGTGTGGGGCAGGAGTCACTACATCTTTTCTCCACAAGCTTGTAGGAGACGAAGGAGAAACCGTAGGCATTGATATGTCTAAGGAAAGAATAGAATATGCCAAAAACAACTATGGCGGCCTCAAAACTAAATTTGTGCAGAGAAACATAACCCAACCCTTATCCGATCTTGGTTTATTCGATTTTATATGGGTACGCTTTTTTCTGGAGTATCATCGTTCAAAAAGTTTTGAAATTGTGAAAAGCCTTACAGACATTCTAAAGACGGGCGGGATTATCTGCCTCATTGATCTCGACTATAACTGCCTTAATCATTTTGGTCTTTCCGACAGATTAAAACAGTCCATGCTGAAAATCATGTCCTTACTTGAAAAACATGCTGACTTTGATCCATATGCAGGAATAAAATTATACTCATTTCTTTACGATCTCAACTATTCAGACATTGAAGTGAGCTTAGCACCACATCATCTCATTTATGGTGAACTCACCCCGGTAGATGCCTTTAACTGGATTAAAAAAATAGAGATCGCTGGAAAAAATTCAGGGTACAAATTTGAAGAATATGAGGGAGGATATGAAGAATTTTTTGAGGAGTTTAAAAATTTCTTCTCCGACCCGAGGCGATTCACGTATACACCGATCATCTCCTGTAGAGGCATAAAACGTTCCGGGGCTGATGCTACATAGAAGAAACCAGTTTTAAATTTTTTCCCATGTTATATTTTTTTGTATAGTAACGAGTAAATGCCTCGATTATTTTTTCGCGAAAATGAATCTTGGCCTCATCCCTGAGAAGTCGAAAAGCTTTATCAACAGGCATGGGGTTTCGATAGTGTCGGTTTGCCGTGATTGCCTCGAAAAAATCTGCAACCGCAATGATCTGAGCCCCAAGCGGGATTTCATCTCCTTTTAACCCCATAGGGTAGCCGCTGCCATCCAATTTTTCATGGTGAGCACCCGCAATCTCAGGAACCTGGCGCAACATACCTTCAAATTTCATCTGGGATAAAATCCTTTGGGTCTTTTCCGCATGGGTTTTAATAATTTCATACTCCTCGCCTGTTAATGTTCCCTCTTTTTTTAAAAGTGAATCAGGAACACCGATCTTGCCATAATCATGAAGGGATGCAGCGACTCCGACGACCTCGCTATAGTCATTTGAAAGCCCCAGTTCTTCACAGATGCCGAGTGCATATTCTTTAACTTTTTTCGAATGGCCGGCAGTCATAGGATCTCGAGCATCGATGCTGGCAGCCATTACTTCCAGAATAGAGTTCATCTGTTCGGTACGAGCTTTCAGGAGTTCTGCATTGCGTATGCTTACTCCGATTACGGGTGCAATACCCATCAATAGATTCATATCGCTCTGCAATAATGGCCTTTTGGTCTTTATATTGTCCACCGCAAGTATCCCCAATGGCTCTCCATCACAGACAATTGGACAGCAAATAAAAGATTGTGACCCCAATTTTTTAGCAAACTGAAGGCTTCTCAATGACAGTGTATTGCCTATTGTATCAATATCATTAATCAGGTATGGCTTCTGCTCCCGGAAGGAGACAACAAAGATTCCTTTTGATTCAGATCGGTTTAAATGAAAACTGGCATTCTTTAAAAACATCAACTTATCATCCCGATATCCAAATCCTGCCCGAAATTCCAATATCGTCTTCTCCTTATTCGCAAGCAGGATCAGCCCTCTGTCAAAATCAAGACGTTTCTCTGTGATTTGTATCACTTTTGCTAAAATATCTTCCAACTCAGTATGCATACTGATGGCCTGACCGATCTCATTGATCAACCGTGCATTATTATAATTGATTTCAATTTGCTCAAGTAACTGATCTGTTGAATCATTAAGATTATTCAGACTATCTTTCATTTCTTGTTTTTCAAGTCTTTCTCCCACCATTGTCAACAAGGATATAACCAAAACAATCAGTGTTGCAAACGGTGAAACCTTCAGCAACTGCTCAACCGGGAAAAGAAAGCAGCACACGATAAAAAAAATAAATGTAAATGCTGCAATATAGTTACATGCCCGTCTCCAGATTGTTGAAAACTGATTATCCCAAGATATGATGTACCGGCAAACATCTCCGCCCTTAAACATGCATTCTGTGTGTTCAATCTTAGGAAGTTTGCTATCAAATACCTTAAAAATGGCTTCAAAAAAGCCTTTTCTGTTTTCACACTGAAATGGTTTTTCTTCGATTCCATTTCTCGGTGTTACAGTGATCTCGATTTTATTGCTGGAAATTTTTCTGGATTCATATCGTGAAGATCTTGTAAGGTTCGCAGTAGCCTTTCCAATCATTTCACATACCCTGTGAGGGCCGATCATACCCAGTACATGCTGCCGGATACTTCCGATTGCATCAGGTGAGGCTGCATATAATCCAGCCTCCCGAGCAATATTCGAATTACCCGTCAGCTTTACCAGGCGCTCATAAAATAAATCAGCCTGATTTTGCGTAAACCAATGCCCCGGATCAGCTACTTCGTAAGGGGTCATACCGGAATACTCCAACAACTCCGTAACATTGATGTAGCTGTATTTGTTACTGATTAATTTGATATATGTACCAATGATCCGGCTATTGTAAAGAGGTCTATCATCCGACATATAGTTCCCCTGTGATCCATTCTTTTTTGAAGTGGTTTATTGGATAAAAAATATTATTTTTACATATATTTATCCAACTTTACTATAGAATACTATCTTCGACCTTCTATATCATGACAATCTAATCTTGCAAGCAAAATTTTGCCTGATCCCACCTGATTTTTCACTTGAAACAAGTTTCACATCTGTCTTATTTTTTTAGAATTAATGATAATCATCATACACCTTCGTTTTGCTATTCATAAGCACTTCAAAGAAAACAACGTAATTCGTTATGGTTACAAACATCGTTCACACCCCTGACAAAAATTTTAATCCTAGGCAAGATAGTCAGTCCACAAAAAAAATCTCCAAGATGAAATCTATGAAATGGATGTATGAAAAATTCAGGAAAATACAATTCCAAACAATCTATTATTTATAAAAAAATAAAAAAAAAACTTTATCATTTAAAATTAATATGCTAATTATGGTTAACAAAGTTTATCTTGTATCGAATATACAATCTCGCCAAGGTGGCCCTAAAGGATTTGGGTGCCAAACAATCAAAAAATTAATTATTGCGAAACAATTCAAATCGATCGATTGCTTTTCTCATCGTAATTAGAACAGTAAGATAGTCTATTCTTTCCCAGCACGTTTCGTTGCTGTACCGGAGGCAGACACCATGATTGATGAAAACGCCCTTTCCTTTATCTCTGAAAGTCGTGAAATGATTGATGAAGTGGAACCATACCTCATCGAATTAGGACAATCTTCAATAGAAAGTGGAGAAGTTAATCCGGAAACGACAAACCTGATCTTCCGCCTTTTCCATTCTGTAAAAGGTACTGCTGGATTCCTTGGATTCAATGTTGTCGTTAAAGTTACCCATGAAGCAGAAACACTGCTCGATCTTGTTAGAAATGAGCAGGCCAAAATGGATCATACCAATACCGATTTACTATGCAGAACATGTGATCTTGTCGGTTTATTACTGAATCAAATAGAGGCTACAGAATCTGATGCTGGTTTAGAGACAGAAGCAGAATCCATTATTAAAGAACTAGAACATAGAATTTTAGTGGGCAAAGGACAGATCCCGGATACTGCTCCATCTGAACCAATTAATCAAAAAACCAATACAGTACAGACCAAAACAGATGATATTCAGAAAGAAAATGATTCAGCGGAACAGGGACAGGAAGAGTTCGACCTCAAAATGCTGATCAGCCCTGAGATGATGCAAAGATTCACAGAGGAGAGTGATGAACAGCTCCAACAAGTCGAATCCGCCCTGTTGGATTTGGAAAATGACCCTGAAGATAATGAATTAATTTTGGAAGCATTCAGGGGTTTGCATAGCTTTAAAGGAAATTGTGGGTTTACCGGATTTTCAAAACTTGAAAAATTGAGTCATAAGACGGAAACCATTCTGGATGCTATCAAAAGTGGAAAGGCGAAAGCGGAACCGGAAACCATACAATCCCTGCTTCACATGGTCGATGTCTTTCGTCAAGCCATAGCCGGCATATCGCATAATGGTAAGGAAGAGATTGATAATATGCCTCTTCTTGAAGATTTCCTGGATGATATAATCGCCGCTACCAAAAATACCGACCCAGCCGTTCTGAATCAACCCAAAGTTGAAAAACCAAAAGTCGAACAGGAAGAGGCCCTTTACCTCCTCCGAAAAAGCCAACCTCCCCCTTTAGTTGAAAAAAGTGCATTTGAAACCAAATCTGAAAAAGAGTTACAAAAAACCAAACCGCCTGAACAGGCAAAAAGCAGATCCATTGTTCGACAGGATATTCGTGTCGATTTGACCAAACTGGATAGTCTTATCAATCTGGTGGGGGAGCTTGTAATTGCAGAAGCCATGGTTACCCGGAATCCGGATTTAAAAGGATATGAATTTGAAAATTTTGAACGTTCCAGTACCCATTTAAATAAAATTGTCCGGGATCTCCAAGATATGACTTTATCCGTCAGAATGATTCCGGTTGCAGGAATCTTTCGCAAAATGATCCGTCTCGTTCACGATCTCTCTACCAAGGCAGGGAAAAAAATAGAACTCAAGTTATTGGGAGAAGATACGGAAATTGATAAAACAGTATCAGAGCTGATTGCCGATCCTCTTGTACATCTTGTTCGAAACGCGATTGATCACGGTATTGAACCTCCTCAGGAAAGAACAGCCATTGGGAAAAAAGCGACGGGAGAACTCCTGCTTGAGGCAAAACATGAAGGTGGAGAGATCTGGATTGTTATCAGCGATGATGGCCGAGGGCTGAACAGGGAAAAAATACTACAAAAAGGTTTCGAAAAAGGACTGATTCCAGAAGAGGGTATGAATATGAGCGACCAGGAAGTATTTGAACTGATCTTTCAGCCCGGTTTTTCGACTGCAGATAAAATTACCGATGTTTCCGGAAGAGGCGTTGGAATGGATGTTGTTAAAAAGAATATCGAAAAGATCAAAGGTCATATTGATATCCATAGTAAACCAGGTCAGGGATCAAAAATGATTCTTCGTATCCCGCTGACACTGGCTATTATCGATGGAATGCTGGTTCGTGTCGGCAAGGCTCAATACACAATCCCCTTACTTTCCATAAGAGAATCCATACAAGTAGAAGAGGATAAAATAACCACAACCATGGATGGTCAAGAATTGGTTCAGGTCAGAAATGAACTCATACCTGTTGTTCGTCTGTATGAACTGCATAATATTGTGCCCGATAGTAAAAATCTTCACGAAGGCCTTCTTGTTATCGTGGAATACAGAGACGAATCCGCCGGCATTCTGATTGATGAAATCATTGGAGAGCAGCAAGCAGTAATCAAGGGGCTTTCCAATTACGTCGGAAACATCAAAGGGATTTCGGGCTGCACGATTATGGGCGATGGTGAAATCAGCCTGATACTGGATACAGGGGGACTGATAAAAAAAGCGCAGAGCAGAGTAGCAGCTTGAAAGCAGAACAACTCAAGGAGGAATGATATGAGTGAAGAAATAGAAATCTTAAATGAAGACCTTTATGATGATGGCGAAGATACCATGAAGGATCGGTATTTTACCTTTCATGTAGGAAAGGAAGAGTATGGAATTGAAATTATGTATGTCATTGAAGTTATAGGGATTCAAAAAATAACCGAGGTTCCGGATATGCCGGTATTTGTTAAAGGCGTAATCAATTTACGGGGTCAGGTTATCCCGGTAATGGATGTACGTTCCAGGTTTGGAATGGAAGAGCGTCAATATGATGAGCGAACCTGTATCGTTGTTGTCACGATAAAAGATAGTGCCATCGGTTTGTTGGTTGATATGGTAAGTGATGTCATTGATATCCCGGAAACCGATGTAGATCCGCCTCCCAAGATTAGCCGCAAACCCGGGAGCCGCTTCATCAAAGGACTGGGTAAAATCGACAACCAGGTTAAAATACTTCTGGATGTACAAAAATTGCTTTACGATGAAGAATTGGAACAGGTATCTTCCATAACGGAATAGTATGCAATCCCTTACCGGAATACCATTTTTCTGAACGAAATAAAAACTATGGCCTCCGACATTTTATATAAAACTCAAACCGCGACTTTACCCAACCAATCAGAGGGAATGGTACAATTATCAAACGATGAATTTAATAATATACGAAAACTTGTTTATGATAATTTTGGTATCAACCTGACAGAACAAAAACGTTCCCTTATTGTAGGCCGATTATTCAAGTTGCTTAAATCCTATGGTCTCCAATCCTTTCAGGAATATTTTAACTACATAAAATCAGACACCTCCGGTCAGGCAATGGGAGAGCTGATCAATCATATATCGACAAATCATACTTTTTTTTTCCGTGAAAAAGAACATTTTGATTTCTTAAATAAAGTCGTTCTTCCCGGGATTGAATCCCATCCAAAAAAAAACAACTCAAACGATTTAAGAATCTGGTGCGCAGGCTGTTCATACGGAGATGAACCCTATACTTATGTTATCGTCATGCTGGAATACTTTAAGGCCAAATACAATTTGTGGGATGCCGGCCTTCTGGCCACAGACATTTCAGAACCAGCTCTTTCCGCTGCAAAAAAAGGTATTTATTCTAGCGAAAGAATTCGACTTGTGCCACCTGATTTGAAAAATAAATATTTCAAAAAAATTGGGGATGATGAATGGGCTGTATCCGACAGATTAAAAAATGAAATCACTTTCCGAAGACTAAATCTAATGAATCAATCTTTTCCATTCAAAAAACAATTTGATATTATTTCATGCAGAAACGTGATGATCTATTTTGACCAGCCTACCCGGGATGCCCTGGTCAATAGATTCTATCAACACACCACTCCCGGTGGATATCTTTTTATCGGTCATTCAGAGACGCTGCGATCAGATTCCTGTCCCTATGAATATGTCAAACCAGCGATATACAGAAAGGGAGATGTTTAATGACAAAACCGATCCGCGTCCTGGTTATTGACGATTCCGCCCTTGTCCGTGATGTTCTGACAAAAGGCCTCAATATGGATCCTGGAATTACAGTAATCGGCAGTGCCTCTGATCCATATATTGCAAGGGATAGGATTGTAAAACTCAATCCTGACGTGCTGACCCTTGACGTTGAAATGCCGAGGATGGATGGTGTGGAGTTTCTCCGAAAACTAATGCCTCAATATCCTTTACCGGTTATCATGGTCAGTGCCCTGACGGAAAGAGGCAAGCAAGTCACCCTTGATGCCCTTTCCTTTGGTGCGATTGATTTTGTGACAAAGCCAAAGGCAGACGTTGCAAGGGGGTTGGAATCCATGATCATGGAACTCCGGACCAAGATTAAAATTGCATCCACAGCAAATGTCTCCCACTGGAAGAAGAAACGCTATGCCGATGAAGCCAGAATACAGAAACCAGTCAGAGCCCTGGCTGAATCCACCGATAAAGTGATTGCCATCGGGGCATCTACAGGCGGAACTGAGGCCATACGGGAAATTATTACCCGATTTCCGATCACTACTCCAGGAATCGTCATTGTCCAGCATATGCCTCCTGGATTTACAAAAATGTTCGCTGAAAGAATGAACAGTCAATGTATTATGGATGTCAAAGAAGCTGAAGATAAAGACAGGATTATGCCGGGCAGAATCCTGATCGCTCCTGGAGCAAAGCAGATGAGTGTGAAACGTTCTGGAGGTATATATGAAGTCATCGTCAAGTCAGGCGACCTGGTTTGCGGGCACTGTCCCTCTGTTGAAGTTATGATGAATTCCGTTGCAGAACATGTTGGATCGAATGCGGTTGGGGTTATGTTGACCGGCATGGGCAGGGATGGCGCGAACGGAATGCTGGCAATGCGAAATGCCGGTGCACGGACAATTGCCCAGGATGAAGCGTCATGCGTCGTATTCGGGATGCCGAAAGAAGCCTATAATATAGGCGGTGCCGAACAACTTGTTCCTCTTAATAAAATTGCAGAAAAAGTAATTGACCTACTTTCGGGATGAACTAAATGAAAAAACTTATGATTGGAGTTGGGGATTACGGAGGGAGTAATACAACCGGAGAATCCGTAAAAACAATGGCCCTGGGGTCATGTGTCGCTGTCGTGATTCTTCATCCACCCACGAGAACAGTTGGAATGGTCCATATAGCCCTGCCGGAATCGACTACTAACCCGGATCGCGCCAAAGAGCGCCCTGGATATTTTTCAGATACCGGTATTCCAGCTCTATTAAAGAAAATGGCCGATATAGCCAAAAATCCTACCAACAAAGGATATATCATAAAACTTACAGGCGGGGCAAAGGTTATGGATCCGAATAATCTTTTTAATATCGGTGACCGGAACGTCCTCGCGATTAAAAAAAACCTCTGGAAATATGGAATGGGTCCTGTGGCAGAGGATACGGGAGGTCAAATCAGTCGAACGGTAGAAGTATTTGTTGATACCGGAAAAATTGTTATTTCATCACCAGGCAGAGGCAACTGGGAAATTTAATCATGAGAGCCAATTTCAAAACTATTATAAAGCGTCACACCGGCGAAAGTCAGTTCTCAGAAAAGAGCCGAAAATACTGGATTTTTGTTTTCGCCGGAACTACAACAAGAGACTTTTGAAATTGGCTTATGATTCTTTATTTAAAAAAAGGTACTCTATTCCATAACCGATATGAGGAGGCAAACTGAAATGGCAAAAATTTTAATCGCTGAAGACGATACTGTTTCTCAAAAAATGGCCAAAAAAATAGTCGAAAAATCAGGGCATACCGTCTTCATCAGTCCAAACGGCAGGCATGCATTTGAAACCCTGAAGGCAAATATGGATTTCAAAATGCTGATTACCGATTATGTTATGCCGGAAATGGATGGCCGGGAATTGGTAATCGCCGTTCGCAATGAATTGAAATATCAAAAGCTGCCGATTATTCTTATGTCTGCATATATCACAGTGAAAGAAATTTCAGATCTTCTTGCAAAAGGAGCAACTGCTTTTCAGGCAAAGCCATTGAATGAAAAGGAGTTCATAGAAACAGTGAACAGATACCTGAACTGATCGTAATGTGTCCATCTTTATTGTTTAATGGGGAAAGAGGAACCGTAAAATGTCAAATGTAGATGAAATCCTGGCAAAAGCGCGTCAAATGCCGCTTCTCTCCAGTGCGTCAACACGCCTTCTTGCCTTGTTGGGCGATGAAAATCATGGACTGGATGATGTCATCAAAATCATCAAGACGGATGCAGCGTTAACTGCCAGAATATTGGAAATCGTTAATTCCGCTGCATTTGGTCTGCGGCAACCCATATCAAGCGTTTCCGCAGCCGTGCCCTACATTGGTGAAAAGCTGATTATCAGTCTGTCCGTAAATCAATCCGCACCCCAGGTTTTTAACAGGCCTTTGCTGGGGTATGAAAGCCAACGCGGAGAGCTTTGGGCACATGGACTCCGTACAGCAATCGCGGCTAGCGCTTTATCCAAAAAATCCCGCAAAGAGGTTCAGGCTGGAGTCGCATACACAGCAGGCATCCTACATGATATCGGCAAATCAGTTCTTTCCAAATTTCTCACCGGGTGCTCTCCGGAAATGATTAAAAGTATAGATAATGGTGAAATACATGATTTTTTGGAAGCGGAGGAGAAAAAAACCGGAGTGAATCATTGTGAAATCGGAAAAGAACTGGCCGAACACTGGAAGCTTCCGATAGAATTACTACAAACAATATCATTTCATCACAAACCTGCCGAATCCGATGAAAGGTTTAAGAACCTGGTTTATGTGATTCACCTTGCGGATATGATTGCCATGATGGGAGGAAGTGGGACCGGAACGGACAATCTCGCCTATAAACTGGATAATCGATATACAGATTATATTGATATCGACCAACAAGGTATCGATGATTTATTATTAACCGTATTGATTGAATTTGAAAAAACAAAAGAAGCCTTATTCGGTTCTGAAAAGGAGAGCGAGGGATGAAACGCATCATAATTGCCGATGACTCCGGCACAGCAAGGATGTTCATCAAACGCTGTTTTGAAATTTCCGGATGTCAGGATGTTGAGTTCTTTGAGGCAAAAAATGGTCTTGAAGTTCTGGAACAATTAAAAAAAACATTGGTCGACCTTGTTGTTTCAGATCTTCACATGCCGGAAATGGATGGAACAGAGCTTTTGAAAAGAATAAAATCATCCCCTCGTTTTCATGAGATACCAGTAATTATTATATCCAGTGCAGCAAATCCAAAAAAAGTTGAGGAATTGAAAGAGCTACTGGCTTTGGATGTTTTAAGCAAACCCGTATCTCCAGCCAGTGTTTCCAAAGCGATAAAACCTCTTCTTAAAAATTCGGAGAAATAGCAATGCATACCCATGAAATCAAGCAGGCAGTTTTTACTGCTGTCTCACAGACATTTGAAGCGATGATCTTTACACAAATTATTCCATCTGACCTGCCTGATATCGGTCCAACTTCATCTGAACCAATAGAAGCAAATACAGAAACCCCTGATTCCGATCTCAGTGAATCGGAATTTGATCAACCGATATTTTATCAGTCTGAAATTAACCTGATAGAGCCAAGAAGCGCTTCATTTTCAATGATCTTTCCGACGGATTTGGCTATCAGCATCACAAAAAATTTATATGGGTGGATGGAGGAAAATGATCCTCCGGAACATCTGATTCAGGACTCCCTTGCAGAGATTATCAACACAGTGACGGGCAAATTGATGACGATACTTATTCATAATCAAATCACTTTTACGCTTGGCCTGCCGAATTTGAAGATCATGAACGCTTTATCCTTTGAAAAAGGCGAGGTATATAGTTTCATGACCATAGATAATTTCAAATTTTTTTTCATAATAGATGGAAATCTTCTCCCGGAAGAATAAAAAAACCGGCGAGCCTTTTCAAACCCGCCGGTTATTCAGTATAATGTTTTATCAACGATGAATTTTAGAGACCATTGATCTTTTCAGTAAGTTCAGGCATGAATTCAAGAATATTGGCTACAATTCCTACATCAGCAACCTGGAAAATCGGAGCCTTTGGATTCTTATTCACAGCAACCATGAAGGGAGAACCCTTGATTCCTCCCAGATGCTGGAAAGATCCGCTGATGCCCATTGCAAGATACACCTTGGGTTTGACGGTCTGACCGGATGTTCCTACCTGACGGGCTTTTTCCATCCATTTTGCATCTACAATAGGCCGGGAACAGGATAAATCAGCTCCCATCGCCTCTGCCAGTTGAGTCGCAATTTCGATATTTTCCTGATCTTCAATACCGCGTCCAATGGAAACAAGAACCTCTGATTTGGTGATATCAATATCACCGACTTCGGCTTTCACAACTTCAAGGAACTTGCGACCAACAGTTAAATCTCCTACACTCCCTGATTTGTCAACAACTTGACCACCCACAGACTTGATTTCACCTGGCTGGCAAACACCAGGCCGGATATTTAACACTGCGCCGGCAGATGCATCACAGGTAACATGGGTACTTACCTGACCGGAGAATTCCTGGCGAACCAGTTTCAGGGTTTTCCCATCAACGCCTTCAATGCCAACCACATCCGCAACAAATGCAGAATCCGTTTTTATGGAAAGGCCCGGGCCCAGATCCATACCAAAGGTATCATGGGGCAAAAGTATGATAGAACCAGCCGGAAGAATGCTCAACAGTGCCTTTCGGACGACTTCGGCATTCGGATACGCCAATGCCGGATTGTCAATTTTCCATACTTCATTATAAGCGGCAGTTACAGCATTACATACCGTATTCAGGTCTGCGCCTGTTCCGGTAACGATTGCCGTCAATGCTGCTCCAGCATCAATCTTTTTTGCAGCGGCTGCAAGCTCAAAAGCTGTATCATCAGCAGCCCCGCCCTTGTGTGTGATATATGCAAAAATCTGAGCCATTATTTCAGCCCTCCTTTGGCCTTCAAAAGTTCAATCAGCTTATCAATGATTTCCTCTGTGCTGCCTTCAAGCATTTCAGCGCCCTTACCCAGTTGAGGTACGAAATAATCCTGAACTTTCACTTTGGCGCCGGCACTGCCTGTTGACCCGGAGGAGATTCCAAGATCCGAAGCGCCCAGAACAGGAATTTCAACCGATGCTACCTTTCTGATTCCACGAATCCCCACATAACGGGGTTCATTGATACCTGTCTGGATGGACAAAACACAGGGCATCTGAATCTCATTCATTTCCTGATTACCGCCTTCGATTTCACGCCCTACTTTCAAGGTCTTATCATTGATGATTTCGATAGAATTGACAAGAGATGCATAGGGTTGATCCAGCATAGCGGCAAGCATTCCGCCAACCTGACCGGCACCGGCATCCGCCTGTGCACCTGTCAGTACCAGATCATAATTGCCTTTTTTTACTGCTGCCTTCAGGATGGTAGCGATCCCTTTTCCATCTGACCCCACAAATGCATCATCGGACAGGAGAAGTCCATCATTGGCGCCCATTGCCATCTCTCTTCGGAGAACTTCTTCCGATTCATTATCACCAACTGCGACAACGGTTACTTTCCCACCGACCCTGTCAACGATTTGAATGGCTTCTTCAACTGCATAATTATCCCATTCATTTACAGAGTAAACCAGATCGTCACGATCAATATCCGTGCCGGCGCTATTGACTCCGATCTCATTTTCCGAGGTGTCCGGAACCCTCTTGACACATACCAAAATTTCCATATTCATCCTCCCAAGTTATTTATTTTAATAACCATTCTCCAGGTTTATACCATCAAACATGATCGCCTGCCAAAACAATATCTCCTTTATCGAATGATATGCCGATCAATCAGTTCCACAAAATCAATGGCCTCCATTTTGCCTTCCATACCGGCAACTTTTATGGCATCTTCCATATTGACCAGACAGAACGGACATGCCGTAACAATGACATTTGCACCGGCATTGGCAGCCATTTTCACGCGGAGAACCGCCATTCTCTCTTCTTCCTCAGGTTCATAGAAAAGCATCAAACCGCCGCCTCCGCAGCAGAATGACCGATCCCGGCTCTTCAACATCTCCACACGGCGGATTCCCTCAAGAGCATCCAGTGCTTCCCGTGGGTCTTCGTATACTGAATTATGACGTCCCAGATAGCAAGGGTCATGATAGGTGTATACCTTGGATGCATCTTCAATCTTTTTGAGAAGCAGTTTTCCCGACTTTATGGCCTTTGAAACAACCTGACTGATATGCTCAACCGGAGGCAGACCCGAATAGTCATTTGTCAACGAATTGAAAGCATGTGGATCTGCCGTGACAATCTTTCGAACTCCGGAACTGACGATCATCTCTGTATTATGACTCTTGAGATTCTGAAAAAGCATCTCCTCTCCAAAACGCCTGACTTCATGTCCGGAATCCTTCTCATCCTTGCCAAGGATACCAAAATCAATATCTGCTGCGGTCAAAACCCTTGCAGTTGCCTGGGCAATCGCCTGCATTCTGTCATCAAAAGAACTGATCGAATCGACAAAATACAAAACGTCTGCAGTTACGCCTTCTTCCAGAACCTTGACAGTACAAGTTTCGGAAAAGTTATTCAGTGTGGTCCACTCCGAACGCTTCTTTTCCATTTTGCCCCATGGATTTCCGCGTTTTTCGATTGCTTTTAACGGTTTCTGAAGGGACTGAGGCACCATTCCCTCATCTACCATACCCCGACGAAGGTCAACAATCTTATCAATATACTCGATGCCGATGGGACATTCCTGCTCACATGCGCCGCATGTTGTACATGACCAGATTTCATCTTCTTCATAAATATCGCCGATCAATGGCTCGCTCTTCAAAAAATCTCCCCGCAACGGGTAGTTTTTAAAAACCTTATCCCGTCCTTTGATTGATATGAAGCGCGGTGAAAGTGGCCTTCCAACTGCATTGGCCGGACATTGGTCCGAACATCTTCCGCAATCTGCGCAGGTATAAAAATCCAGAATGTGTTTCCAGGTAAAATCTTCCAATTTTTTCACACCAAAGGATTCAACTTCATCCAGTTGTTCATCTGTAATACCATACTTGACCGGTTTTACGTTTCCCCGTTTGGTACGCATAAAAAAAACATTAAACAAGGATGTGATTACATGGAAATGCTTACCCATCGGTAAGAAGCATAAAAAGAAGAAAAAGGTGATATCATGAATATAATAGCTGACAATGTGAAGTGTCTGAAGTGTCTCTTTTGGTGTATCCAGCAAAATATTTTTTAAAAGCCATACAAGGGTTCCGGGAGCCAGAAACTCCTGGACACCGTGCTGCTGAAACTGCGCAGCAACAAAACTGGCTTCAAAAAGGCTTTCCGTAATCATCAGTGTAGAAATGACACCCAATACAAAAACAGCCTCTCCGGTGTGATCATGTCCGTATTTTTCGGGAACATCATACCGTTCCGGTCTGAAGACTCCCCGTCGAACCGCTGCAATGATACAGGCGATCAATACCCATGTTGCAGCATAATCTTTAAGGATGTTATAGATATGTCCAATTACGCCATCCATTCCCGGAAGGACAAAACCTTCCTTCAGGCCGATAATCACCAGAGACGTTGATCGAATACCTAACGCCAAAAAACCGAAAAAAATCAGGATGTGCAGCACACCTGCGGTCATATATCTCGGCTGGCGCCACTGAGCGAGCCAGATCTTTACCACATTGATTACTCGAACCGGAATATTATCAAAACGTTCATCCGGAGCTGCCAATACGAGCGGCGCGAGTCGTTTTGCCATGATATAGGCAAACAATCCGACACCGACAATGGGAATCACCAACGAAAATAAAATTGTGGGAATACCCAGAAAAGTAAAACTTGAAGGGGCGATTAAAACTGATTCCATTTGTATTTTCCTTCTCACCTCATGATATAAAATTATGGTTCAAGCGATTTTAAAAAAAACATCTGATCCATCCTGCATACCGGACTGAACAAGGGTTCAATTTAATGAAAAAATAAAGCCCGGTCAAGAAAAAAATAGAAAGGAACTCACCGCAACGAGATGTGGTTACAGTAAAAAAAATCGGAGTCCGCAAGCAAAGCGGAACTCCGATTTCAATCCAGCTATCCTATCGGGTTCAGGTAGAAATTATCCCCCAAAAGAAGCATCATCGATATCAACCGCAGCTCCGTTTGTAGCAAGAATCGCCTCCATCTTTCCAAGCGTTGCCGGCAAAACAGAATTTGTAAAAAATTCAACCGACTTAACCTGTCCTTTATAGAAGGCCGCATCTTTTTTCTGATTTTCAATCAATGGAGCCGCAATGGAGGCCCTCCAGAGAAGCATCCATGCAAGAATAACATCTCCCGTTACTTCCAGAAAAGGATGGGCAAAAGCAAAGGCGTTCAGAACTTTTTCAGACATTGCTGTCTTACCCAAATGCATGGCAACCGCACCCAACTTATTGAGAGCTGCTTCAACCTTGACGGAATACTCTTTTAATCCATCCATTTCCTTGGCTTTCATGATTGTTTTCTGGATTTCACCAAAAAGATCCATGACAAGCTTGCCTTTTTTCATACCCAGCTTGCGTCCCAAGAGATCCATTGCCTGAATACCATTGGTTCCCTCATATATCATGGTAATACGGCAATCCCTCATAAGCTGCTCCATGGGATATTCTTTAATATATCCATACCCGCCGAAAACCTGCATGCCATGACTGCACATTTCAAATGATTTGTCTGTGACATAGCCTTTTGCAACCGGTATCAAAATATCAATCAATCCATGCAGTTTTTCCTTGATGTCATCATTATCGGAGACTACTGCACAATCTTCCAGATATGCCACATAATAAAGAAGGCTTCGCATACCTTCAATATATGCTTTCATGGTGATCAATTGACGTCTCACATCCGGGTGTTGAATGATCGGAACACCTGCGGCATTGGGGTCCATCATCTGCAGAAGATTTTTTCCCTGAACCCTTTCCCGTGCATAATTCAATGCGTGTAAATAGGCAGAGGTTGCGCATGAAAATCCTTGAAGTCCGACCAGCAGGCGGGCCTCATTCATCATCAGGAACATGGCCCGCATCCCCTTGTTCTCCTCGCCAAGAAGCGTACCGATGCAGTTCCCCTTGCCGCCAAGCGTCAATGAACAGGTGCTGTTTCCATGAATCCCCATCTTCTCCTCAATGCCGGTACAAACCACATCATTGAACTCACCCAGGCTTCCATCGGCATTCACACGGAATTTGGGTACCAGAAAGAGCGAAATCCCCTTGGTTCCTGCAGGCGCACCTTCAATTCTGGCAAGTACCGGATGGATAATATTCTCAGAAAGGTCGTGCTCTCCTCCTGAGATGAAAATTTTTGAACCTGTAATGGAATAAGTTCCGTCGCTGTTCTTTTTAGCACTTGTGGTCAAGGCACCGACATCCGAACCGGCATCCGGTTCAGTCAGAAGCATGGTACCAGTCCACTCACCCGTGTACATTTTTTTGAGAAAAGTCTTTTTTTGTTCTTCCGTTCCGAACTCCTCAACCAGTTTTCCCGCACCATGCGTCAAACCTGGGTACATCATAAAAGCATAATTGGCCCCTACAAGGTAATCGCTTGCTGCCATGGATAGCAATCTCGGCATTCCCTGACCGCCATATTCCTGATCTTCCGGCATCGCCAGCCATCCGCCTTCTTTAAATAAGTCCCATGCTTTATGGAACTCTTCCGGTACCGTAACCTTCCCACCCTCGAACTTCGCGCCAACATGATCTCCGATTTTTTGTGTCGGCAGAATCTCTTTTACAGCCAGATTCCGGGCTTCACCTACAATCAAATCAACCGTTTTTTTATTGAACTCTGCGAACCTCTCATTCTTGCTGAGTTCACTGACCTTGAACTGTTCGTGCAGAACAAAGTCCACATCTCTTCTGTCCGCTATAACCTGTGCCATTTTTCTCCTCCTCTTTATGCCTTTTTATGCCATATCTTCAGACCGCGTCATGGCGTTTCTCCAGCGACAACATCATTGCTACCAATACCCCGCAGAAAAAGGTCCACCAGAGGATCCGCCATGGATTCCAGATCATATTTTCCCCCTGCATATACCCATGTGCTAATGATGGCCTCAACACCGCCTAAAATATATCGTTTCACCAGGCTGATATATAAATCTTTCCGGAATAAGCCCTCAGCCTGACCCTGCTCAACAACTTCCCCCAAAACATCCAGATACATCTTGGTCAATTCATCAAGGAGTGGATCCAGATGCTGTCCTTTCCGGGCTTCTGCGATATAAACAACAGCCATATTCCGATCCCGTTGGAACTCCCGTAGATGACATCTGATTAAATTTCGAAATTTCTCTCCGGAATTCTCGGCTTTATCTACAGCCTCCCTGAATTTATTAAAAATTTTTCTGGTTTTATAACTGTAAAATTGAAGCAAGATATCATCTTTATTTTTAAAATAGAGATAAATCGTACCGTCGGCTACACCAGCCTCTTTCGCGATCTGAGATATGGTCGAGCGAAAAAATCCCTGTTCTGCAAAAACCTTTATCGCAGCTTCCAGAATTTTGTGGTGTTTATCTGTTTTTTCCTTCCCGTTTGTATCCAAAGCCATTTTGACAACCTTTTTTTCAATGAATACTCATTCATTTACCAGAATCCAGGTTATCAAGTCAAGTTTTTTTTCCCAAATATCGACGCAAGCTATCAATTATTATGATGATTCCATAAAATTTTTTCAGAAGAAATAATATCGAATGTATCTTTCAAGTACATAATTAAAATGAGCAAAGATTCAATATACTGTATAGCCGGTCGTAAAAAAATAACGATTGGAGTTTTTTTGTAAAACATTATCCTGCCTGTTCCCCCTATTAAAAAAAACCTTCATGGCTCTTCTCCTCTATTGACATATACAAACCAATAATCCATACTAAGTCATAATAAAAACAGTTTGTTAATCCTTATTCTACAGATTCATATTTACTTGAAGTTATCGATATTTTTCCATAAATCCTTAGATCGATATCCCAACACCGGAGAAATAATATCTAAATCTCACCAAAGGAATCAGAATGGCAAAGTTCAGCTTAGGAATTCGGGATAAACTGATCGGAATATTTATTCTGATCAAAGTATTACCTCTCATTGTTCTGGCCTGGTTTGCCTGGAACCAGGTCTTTGAACTCGCCGGCTCCGTACGACAACAGATTACCGAAATGACTCAGGAAAGCCGGGATGTTGTCGGATTGGTAGGGAGCCTGGCTTCAAAAGATTCTATCCGGGCTCTGGACAGTAAATCCAGAGAGAGTATTGAGCGCCTGACAACCGATACTGCAAAAGCAGTAGCCTCATTTCTATATGATCGGGACAGGGATATACAATATGCTGCCTCTATTCAACCCGTGACATCCGATTATCAACGTTTTATCACAAGCCGCTTTCGTTCCGTTACCCATCCTCAGCCCTGGATATTTGACCCTCTCCAGGATAAATGGGTTCCGGCAACCTCATTTGACACAAAACAGACTGAAATTACAGCTGACAATAATGACAACCGAAGAGATTTTCATTACCGCCATCCACAACCCGAAAGTGATAAAAAAGATCTGCCCATCTACCTTGAAATGACCTTTATCGATGTCCATGGAAGAGAAAAAATCAAAGTCACAACATCCGATATGATGCCGGGAACCCTCCGGGATGTATCCCGCCCGGAAAACACATTCTGTAAAGCAGAAACCTATTTCAACAAGCTGAAAAAACTTAAAGCAGGTGAAATCTACGTATCCGATGTAATCGGAGCGTATGTACACGGATATGTCATTGGAGATTACACCAAAGCCAATGCGCAGAAAACAGGGGTTCCATTTGAACCGGAAAAATCCGGGTATGCCGGCAAAGAGAATCCGGTTGGAAAAAAATTTCAGGGGATCATCCGCTGGGCAACTCCCGTGATGCAGCAGAATAAAATTATCGGCTTTGTTACGCTGGCGTTAGACCACACCCATGTTATGGAATTTACCGATTATATTATCCCAACAGAAGAACGATACCTGGCGATTTCAGATGCAAGCAACGGGAATTATGCATTTATGTGGGATTATGAAGGCAGAAATATTTCTCACCCAAGAGACTATTTCATCGTGGGCTATGATCCGGAAACAGGGAAACCATCTACTCCCTGGATAGACCAGGAACTCTATAAATCCTGGCAGGACAGCCGGTTACCCATCTGGCAATTTCTGGAGACCGCACCTCGATTCCATCATCAGTCACTGGAGAAAAAGCCGGCAGAGCAGCTTACCCGTTCCGGCCTGGTTGGCCTGGATGGCCGTTTTTTAAACTTTGCGCCCCAGTGTTCCGGATGGCATAATATTACTCAAAACGGAGGATCCGGTTCATTTTTAATCTTCTGGAGTGGTTTATGGAAGCTGACAACTGCCGCATCAATCCCTTACCATACCGGACAATATGGAAAACACCCACGAGGATTTGGATATGTCACGATTGGTGCCAATGTTCATGAGTTTCACAGGCCTGCCATGGAAACCTCTAAAGATATACAAGCAATCGAAAAAAATTACATCGCCAGCATTGAAAAAAAAGACAAACAGAATCAAAATCTCATGCAGAATTCTCTTCAAAATACAGCTCGGGAACTGACCTATTATACCCTGATCATGATTTCGATTGTCATTATTATCGCTATCTGGATGGCTTCCACGCTGACCCGGAGAATAACCGATCTGATTCAAGGTATCGAGCGTTTTCAAAATGGAGACATGGATCATCGGTTAGAGAAAAAATCAAATGACGAAATGGGCAAGTTGTCACTTGCATTCAACAACATGGCCAACTCCATTCAACAGTCTATTATGGATATCCATTCTGAAAAAGACACTTCTGAAAAAACCAATATTTTGTTGATAGAGGAGATCAAGGAACGACAAAAAGCAGAGCACGCGCTTGCCGTTCACAGGGACAACCTTGAAGCCATGATCCAAAAACGAACCGCAGCACTGGAGAAAGAAATTCTGGAACATCAGGCTTCTGAAAAAGCAAAGAAAGAGCTGGAACATCGACTTCATCGTGCCGAAAAGATGGAAGCCATCGGCACACTTGCCGGAGGCGTTGCCCATGATTTAAACAATATCCTTTCCGGAATTGTAAGTTATCCGGAGTTATTATTAATGCAGCTGCCCGCCGACAGCCCTTTCCGGAAATCGATCAAAACAATTTTAGAAGCCGGAAACAGAGCAGCAGCGATCGTTCAGGACTTATTAACATTGGCAAGACGAGGTGTAACAGTTGCAGAAGTTGTCAATCTAAACACCATCATCAAAGAATACTTATCAAGCCCGGAACATGAAAAACTGCTTTCATTCCACCCCCGGGTCGATATTAAAACAAACCTTGAAAACAGCCTCCTGAACATATCCGGATCTTCTCACCACCTGTTAAAAACCATTATGAATCTGGTTTCCAATGCGGCAGAAGCCATGCCCAATGGAGGAACCATCTCCATTCAAACGGAAAACAGGTATGTTGACCAGCCTTTGCGCGGATATGATCATGTTGAAGAAGGAGATTATGCCACCATTTCCATTAGAGATTCAGGGATCGGTATTTCTTCTGAGGACATGGAAAGAATTTTCGAACCGTTCTATACCAAAAAAAAGATGGGAAGAAGTGGGACCGGTTTGGGGATGGCTGTTGTATGGGGTACCATAAAGGATCATCATGGGTATATTGATTGTCATAGCATTGAACATGAGGGCAGTGTTTTTACTCTCTATTTTCCCATTACCCGGAAAGAAGTTACCGGGGAGAGTCACAGCGTATCCATTGATGATTATATGGGAAATGGAGAATCCATTCTGGTGGTCGATGATATAAAAGAGCAAAGAGAAATTGCCGCCATGATCCTTACCAAATTGAACTATCAAGTGACAACCGTGTCCAGCGGAGAAGAAGCAATCCAATATATGAAGCAGAATTCCGCGGATCTGCTGATATTGGATATGATCATGGAACCAGGCATTGACGGCCTGGATACATTGAAAAAAATTCTGGAGATCCATCCCGGACAAAAAGCCATTATAACCAGTGGATACTCGGAGACCGATCGTGTCCGGGAAGCCCAGAAACTCGGAGCAGAACAATACATCAAAAAACCCTACTCTATTGATAAATTCGGAAGTGCAGTAAAAAAGGAGTTACAGGAGCTAATTTCAAAACGATGAAAAACCGTCACACCGGCGAAGGCCGGTGTCCAGAAAAGAATTGAAAATACTGGATAGCGCTTCTCTCCTCTGGATTCCGGCCTTCGCCGGAATGACAACAACAGACTTTTGAAATTGGCTCACAGGTATTAAAATAGGTCGTCCTCATCAAATAAAACGAACGCTCGCTCTATTTTTATTGACAACATTCCTTCTGCTATGTAATATCGGAATCAAAAATCCGGAATCATAAGACACGGTATGATTGAGTAAAAAAATTCATCATTTTTATATTTCAGAACAGGAAGACAAAGGAGAAGAAATGGACATCAAAGACATACGGAAAATACTGATCCTGGGAGCAGGAACAATGGGTCAACAGATTGGCCTGCTTTGCGCATTTCATGGTTATGATGTTGTGATATATGATTTGAAGCAAAACATCCTGGAAGATGCCCGGAAAAGGATTCGGAGAAAAGCGGATAAATGGGTTCTGTCCAACCAGTTTCCTGCGATGGATAAGGAGCCTGCCCTCAACCGGATAACCATGACGGACAATCTGGATGAGGCTGCGGAAGGAATCGATCTGATCAGTGAATCTGTCCCGGAAGACCCTGAACTGAAGGGCAAAATTTTTTACGAATTCCACAAACGGTGCAAGGAAGAAACGATCTTCACCACAAACACATCCTCATTGCTGCCCTCCATGTTCGCCAAAACCTCAGGAAGGCCGGACCGGCTTTGCGCACTCCATTTTCACGATATCTCCATAACCAATATCGTTGATGTCATGCCTCACACAACCACAGCTCCTGAGGTGACTGAACTGGTAACATCTTTTGCCCAGGCAATCGGACAGATCCCAATTGTTCTAAAAAGAGAAAACAACGGGTATGTGTTCAATAACATGCTGATGGCACTTATGGATTCTGCCTTAAGTATGGCTGCAAATGATATTGCCCCGATACAGGAAATTGATCGTTCCTGGATGGGAATCATGCATACGCTTATCGGACCGTTTGGTATCATGGACAGCATCGGGCTGGATACGGTCTGGAAGGTCACCGACTATTGGGCCTGCCAGTTGAACACTGGAAAAGCAAAAAACAATGCGGCTTTTCTGAAAAAATATGTGGATGAGGGAAATCTTGGGTTAAAAACCAATCAGGGTTTTTATAAATATCCGAATCCGGATTATGCCCGGCCGGATTTTATCTCGAACAAGCTCCCGTCCACACCGGAGTAATCCGGACGATTGGAAAATCATTATCAGCATCGAACATGATGAAAAATCCAGGAAGCAACCCAACAGTATATCGGCCTTTTTCAGGGTTGCTTTCCGGACTGCCCCAGAACCTTTCGAATCAGTCTTGCGATACTCGTTTTGCTGTAGGGTTTTAAAACATATTCCCGAATTCCGATGGATTTCACCATTTCCGGATCAATCAAATCCGAAAAGCCTGTACATATAATAATGGGAATATCCGATCGGATTTCCAAAATCGCTTTTGCCAGGTTGATCCCCGTCAAATCCGGCATGGTCTGGTCGGAAATAATCAGGTCGAACCGTTCCGGCTGTTTTTTAAATATCGATAGTGCTTCCAGGCTGTTCATCGTTGATATCACTTTGTATCCCATACTCGAGAACATCTCTTGCGCCATCTCTACGATATTTTTTTCATCATCGACGAATAATATATGTTCATCCCCTTTCGGTATATCATCCTCGTTCTCACCGTCTGCAATCAGTTCTTCCCGGGCCTTTGGAAAAAAAACCTGAAATATGGACCCTTTCGCCGGTTCACTCATTACATGGACTGCGCCTCCGATTTTGGAAACAATACCATGCACCAAGGCCAACCCCATCCCTGTTCCTTTTCCATGCTCTTTTGTCGTATAGAAAGGATCGAAAATCCTTTTCATGACATCCGGCTCCATGCCATACCCTGTATCGGTAACTGTCAACCGGATGTATTCACCGGGTATAAGCTTATGGTATTTCCTTGCAGTTTCAGCATTTATCTCAACACTGTCCAGATTGACTCCCAGAACACCCCCGCCCTCTTTCATCGCATCTGCAGCATTTGAACATAGATTCATAACAACCTGATGAATGTGTGTAGGATCTGACAGTACGATTTTTTTTTCATCCGTAATGTTCTGTTGGATTTTTATGGTAGCAGGCAACGACGCCCGAATAAGCTTCAATACCTCTTTTACAATATAATTCATGTATACCGGCTTCTGGATCTGCTCATCTTGACGGCTGAACATGAGAATCTGCAACACAAGATCTTTGGCCCGTTCACATGCTTCCAGAACACGCCTCAGCCGTATCGCAAGTTTGGTCTCCCTGTCCAGTCCGGTCAGACTGATTTCAATATTACCCATGATCGCGGATAAGATGTTGTTAAAGTCATGTGCAATCCCACCCGCCAAGGTTCCGATCGCCTCCATCTTCTGGGATTGCTGAAGCTGACTTTCCAGATTTTTTTTCTCCTTCTCCGTGTTTTTGCGTTCTGTTATATCCCGCGTCACACCGGTGATCCCGATTGGTTTCTTGTGTTGATCCCGGAAAAAAGTGATGGTCACTTCAGCCCATACGGTTGAACCGTTTTTATGATAATATTCCAGTTCAAATGTCCGTGACCGGTTCGGATCAGAATATCCCAATCGCTCCCTTTCCAACTCTTTTGCCAGATCCTCTCTTACCAACTTCCGTGACTCCGGGGTCAGGGTTTCATCCAGGGATAAATTCATGGCTTCCTCACAGGTATAACCCCGGAATCTTTCCACTGAAGGTGTAATATAATTGTACTTCATTGTTTCCAGATTGATCGTCCAGATCACATCATTGACATTTTCAGCCAGCAGACGATACCGTTTTTCAGACTGCCGGACTTCTTCCAGTGCCTTTTCCCTTTCTTTCCGGATTGTATTGATTTTATCCGCCAATCCAAACGAAAAAAGGACTGCCAGCAGTCCTGTCCCGACCTGTAAACCGGATTCGGTAAAAAGATTGTTCGGCAAGAACCCAAAGGATTTCATGAACATCAAAAAAACACTTAAAACCCACGATGTCCAGGCCAATAAAAAAAATCTGGATTGCCGCAAACCGCGAAAAAACAACACCAAACCGCCATATATCATTGTCAATGCAGCCAGCATACCGTAAATGGCCATGGATTGTGTTGTATAATGATAAGGAAAAACAAAAGGGGAAGGGATAAAAAAGAATCCGAACACACAAAAAACAGACAGCACCCTATCAAAACCAGGATAGGTCTTCCTGCTGGCTAAAAATGACCGGGTAAACTGGATACTGCTTAAAAGTGCGATAAATCCGAAAACCGGATGGCAGACATTGGCCCACCAGATATGATCCGGCCAAAAGTATTGGAAAGCCAACCCGCTGTGGGCCATGGTAAAAAATGAAGACCCCGTGATAAAAAGAATCAGATAAAGATAACTGATTTCGCGGACAGACAAAAAAATAAAAAAATTATATAAAATCGTTGCCAGCATGACTCCGTAAAAAATCCAGTGAAATGCAATATCGGAATGGATATGCCTTTCAAAATCCGTCTCTGACCAGGCTACAAAAGGGATGGCAATGGATCCGTTTGACTTGATCCGGATGTAAAATGTCTGAAAACCCGGTGGCTGATGAACCGGAAACACCGATGTACGGAAATTTACAGGTCTCACGGAAAAAGGACGGAAGTCACCACTCTGGTATTTTTTCAATCCATCCGGGGTTGGATAATAAAAATCAATCTCGTCAATTACAGGATACGCATGTTCCAGATACCATAGTCTGGTCCGGCTGGATGAATTGTCTGCGGAAAAACGGAACCAGAAAGTGGAACGTGAATACCCGAACCCCTTTTTATTTCCAATCGGAGAAAACAGCTTCTCCCCATTGGAAGAGGCCACGGTATTGATCTTCATTGAATTGCCGGGATCAATAAAATATTCAAGACAGGCCCTTATCTCTTTCCGTGAAAGGTCAAGGTTCAAAACTTCCGCCCCGAATACAGACCCCGGAAGAGAAAAAAAACAGAACGTGAAAAATAAAAAAACCCGGGTGTAAAACAGCGTCCGGTTTGCCCTTGGGAGAGATTCCATGTGAACACTTTCTCAGGTTTGATTTTTGATTGCGTTGAGAAAAGGAAGATCATCGATATAAAGATAACGATGTAATCATAAAGAAAAGCCGGTTGAATGTCAAGACTGTTGATAATAAATTATCATAATAACTACATGATTTTTTTATTATTCTTAAAGAGAAGATCGTAATGATATTGGAAATTCAAATCCTCTGCGACACGATCGTCAAAACTCAGCGGCTCCTGTCCGCTGAAGTGATTTGGGCGATTTTTGTAATTTTATGCATGTCTTTTCTCTGCCCTTGAACATGCAGATTGAATCCCAGCGCGTGAGTCACCTTTAAAATTGTCGCAAAGCTCGGATTTCCCTCGCCGGAAAGCGCTTTGTACAGGCTCTCACGGCCCAACCCAGTGTCCTTGGCAAGTTGGCTCATACCACGGGCGCGGGCGATGGTGCCAAGAGCTTTGGCTATGAAGGCTGCATCGTCGCCGGCTTCTTCCATGCATGCTTCAAGATAGAGTAACATGTCTTCTTCGGTTTTGAGATATTCGGCGCTATCCCATTTGCGCAACTTCAATGTCATATCGTCCTCCTACAATTTGCCCGCCAGTTGTAGCGCGGTCTTTATATCCTTGCTCTGTGTAGACTTTTTGCCACCCGCCAGTAAGACCACCAGTTCTATGCCGCGCTGTACGAAATACACTCGATAGCCCGGCCCCCATAGTGAATTCGCATCTCCGATACACCCCCACCCACTGGCGAGCAATCACCGAAATTGCCATCTTCGGCCCGGTCGATGCGTGCTTGAATGCGCGCCACTGCCCGCCTATCTTTCAGGTGGGCAAACCAAGCATCGAAGATGTCCGTAGTCTGAATACTAATCATGAGTTATGTTTGTATCATCTGGGATACAAAAAGGCAAAAACTATTTGATCCGCGTCGGTATCATCAATGGGCTGACCCTTTGTGACCTGCGCTATGGTATGGGAGCGGGGCGCGACAAAAATTCCATGATTGTTCTGGATTTGGTCTATAGTTTCAATCCACGCGCCCGCGCGGGGCGCGACGCTTCAGCATGGACGCCATCAACGAGGAAGCGCCGTTTCAATCCACGCGCCCGCGCGGGGCGCGACCGCTACCGCTGACCGGATCTTTCTGATCAGCGAGTTTCAATCCACGCGCCCGCGCGGGGCGCGACTGCTTTTCCTTCCCACGATCCGCCGATGTCTGCAGTTTCAATCCACGCGCCCGCGCGGGGCGCGACCTAACGGGTCGCATCCGAGCGTCATTGCCTCGGCGTTTCAATCCACGCGCCCGCGCGGGGCGCGACCTGTTTTGCAATCATGTATTCCATGGCGATCTCCGTTTCAATCCACGCGCCCGCGCGGGGCGCGACTTCACACCGGAAATTTTGCAAAGCTGGATGATTCGTTTCAATCCACGCGCCCGCGCGGGGCGCGACTGAGGGCACCGGAGATATCTGGTTTGACACGGATGTTTCAATCCACGCGCCCGCGCGGGGCGCGACGTCATGCCCGTCTCTCCCCTGGGGAAGTTCTTTGTTTCAATCCACGCGCCCGCGCGGGGCGCGACGGGCAACGATAGATGGCCATAATGTGTTTGTCCCGTTTCAATCCACGCGCCCGCGCGGGGCGCGACTGATCCTATCATAAAACTTATGAATTTTATCGTATGTTTCAATCCACGCGCCCGCGCGGGGCGCGACGACCAGATAGTGCAACCATGAACTTGGCTAATTCGTTTCAATCCACGCGCCCGCGCGGGGCGCGACGTATTCTTTACATTCAAAACGCTTCACACAAAATGTTTCAATCCACGCGCCCGCGCGGGGCGCGACCCGTCTTTCCGACACCACAACTTCCTTGAAGTATGTTTCAATCCACGCGCCCGCGCGGGGCGCGACGGTGCAAGCTTTTTGTAAGGGCCATGAACAGAATGTTTCAATCCACGCGCCCGCGCGGGGCGCGACCGACCCCAAATCTGGAGAGCGCGACAATGCAACCTGTTTCAATCCACGCGCCCGCGCGGGGCGCGACTAGACCACCATTGTACAATAACTGTCTCGATTTCGTTTCAATCCACGCGCCCGCGCGGGGCGCGACCGGCTTGTGATCAAACACAACCGAGCCAACAACCGTTTCAATCCACGCGCCCGCGCGGGGCGCGACCCTATCCTAAACGACTCTGCCCTGGATTGAGCCTGTTTCAATCCACGCGCCCGCGCGGGGCGCGACGGCCACAAGCCGGAGCAAGTCCGGGAATCTAACAGTTTCAATCCACGCGCCCGCGCGGGGCGCGACGCAGACCACCATTGTACAATAACTGTCTCGATTTCGTTTCAATCCACGCGCCCGCGCGGGGCGCGACCTGGCCTGGCTCTACACCTCGGATTTATCGATAGTTTCAATCCACGCGCCCGCGCGGGGCGCGACTTGCTTTTTTTTGAAAATAAATGAAAATAATTGTTGTTTCAATCCACGCGCCCGCGCGGGGCGCGACTGGATCGGAGTGGGTGATGGGGCAGGAGCGTTTTGTTTCAATCCACGCGCCCGCGCGGGGCGCGACACATCGCAACGGCAATGTCATAATCAACCACTTTTGTTTCAATCCACGCGCCCGCGCGGGGCGCGACACATCGCAACGGCAATGTCATAATCAACCACTTTTGTTTCAATCCACGCGCCCGCGCGGGGCGCGACTTAACTCTTTTTCCATTTCAGTTGGCTCTATATGGTTTCAATCCACGCGCCCGCGCGGGGCGCGACGATATGATCGAGTTAAGGCCATTCGGACATTATGTTTCAATCCACGCGCCCGCGCGGGGCGCGACTCGGAGCAATCGTTTTCGGCAAGGGTAAATTCTGTCGTTTCAATCCACGCGCCCGCGCGGGGCGCGACTTCGGATCATATCATCAAAAAAGGGGTTTTTCTGTTTCAATCCACGCGCCCGCGCGGGGCGCGACCATTTACATCATTCAGAACGGCGGTGCTTATACATTGTTTCAATCCACGCGCCCGCGCGGGGCGCGACTGTATGATTTTGTTAAAGCCATACTGCTCATGTTGTTTCAATCCACGCGCCCGCGCGGGGCGCGACATATTCAAACAAACCGCCTTTTCTATTATTAAGAGTTTCAATCCACGCGCCCGCGCGGGGCGCGACCTTATCAGGCAGAAAACAAATCCAGCCTGTTGAATGTTTCAATCCACGCGCCCGCGCGGGGCGCGACAAATTACCGCAAACGAATGTGATTTCGATAGGATTGTTTCAATCCACGCGCCCGCGCGGGGCGCGACGCGGGCATATTATTTCCTTTCAGAAGCCGAGCTGTTTCAATCCACGCGCCCGCGCGGGGCGCGACTTTGATAAAGTTCCAGTTCTGGCAAAAGCCGCCCAGTTTCAATCCACGCGCCCGCGCGGGGCGCGACCAACGTAATGTAATGATTTTTAAAGCAACGCAATGTTTCAATCCACGCGCCCGCGCGGGGCGCGACGATGCTGATTTATACCGCTTTTTCAAAAGCGGTTTGTTTCAATCCACGCGCCCGCGCGGGGCGCGACTCGACTGATACCCACAAATCCCAGGCATCCTGGTTGTTTCAATCCACGCGCCCGCGCGGGGCGCGACGTCTTTTAAGCATATCAGCCCCCGATCACCCATTTTGTTTCAATCCACGCGCCCGCGCGGGGCGCGACTTACCCGGTTATCGATATCCTCCAGGTAATCCATGTTTCAATCCACGCGCCCGCGCGGGGCGCGACCAGCTCCATAGCATCGATCGATCAGACCATTTTTGTTTCAATCCACGCGCCCGCGCGGGGCGCGACATTTTACAAGTCGGGCTCTGCGCTGGATACGGTTGTTTCAATCCACGCGCCCGCGCGGGGCGCGACAGATGCTTCCATGTCCGGATCAAAGTGTTTTGATGTTTCAATCCACGCGCCCGCGCGGGGCGCGACCTCCGTGTCTCCAATATAAACCAATCTGGCCGTGTTTCAATCCACGCGCCCGCGCGGGGCGCGACGCGCTGTCAAAGTCAATGGATACACTATCAAATGTTGTTTCAATCCACGCGCCCGCGCGGGGCGCGACAATGTCCCTCTGTCGGATGGTCTCCAGGCATGGGGTTTCAATCCACGCGCCCGCGCGGGGCGCGACTTTTAAACCCCTTGGCCTGATCCATATAAACCAGTTTCAATCCACGCGCCCGCGCGGGGCGCGACATCTTGTGTGCTGCACCACAGGTTGGAAAGTCGGTTTCAATCCACGCGCCCGCGCGGGGCGCGACGTGATCACATCGTCCGGCTGCAAATAAAGCAGCGTTTCAATCCACGCGCCCGCGCGGGGCGCGACTGATCCCTCTGTAAAGGCCATTGTCCTGGATGTTGTTTCAATCCACGCGCCCGCGCGGGGCGCGACTTCAGCAACATCACAACATAACCGGAGCGGAAATGTTTCAATCCACGCGCCCGCGCGGGGCGCGACAGTCACTCTGGAACTTGTTAGAATTCCAGCAATTCTTTCTAACTTTTTGCGAAGATACTTTTTTCTGCTTTAAAAAGCTCATTTGTTTTTTTATCAAGAAAAAAATGTCTATTAATCTATCAGGTTAAACAATATGCGAACCTCCCTGGAAATATCTGTAAGCTTGGGGTTCGCGGATGCCAAATCAGACAATCAATGGCCCTTGTTGATCAAAGCCGGGTTTTGCACCGACGTGTTCGATTTTCCTGTCCCAGTTGGAGCCGAGGAAGTAAAATCTCAGACTGTCCTGCTTTTCATCGATTTCTTTTACCAGACGGGACCGGAACTTCACCCATTGCGCCGGATCAACAATACATTCAAAAACCGAATATTGCACCCGCTGACCATGATCCTTGCAGGCTTTTGCAACACGGCGCAACCGTCTTGCTCCTTCTTTATCCGTCAACGATACATCATAACTGACCAGTACCATCATATTACACCTGCTTATTTCCTTGTTTCAATTCATTCGACAGTTCAGGGTGGAGCTTCCTATTTCCATAAGAACGGTGGATAACCATCCAGATCTCTCCTTAAAAACCGGGCAAGCAGCAATGCCTGGACATGAAATAAAATACCGATGGTTATTTTTTCCTCAATAAATGGATGAAAAATCTCTTTCTGTTTTCTTTCCTGATAGGCAACCAGAACGGTTTTTCGTGTTTCATCCGTCATGGTCACTGCCCCGGAATCGGATTTTTGAAATCCTTTTGCCTGAACCTTCCGGAGATTGATCAGGGAAAGCGCAAGCCGGTCAGCGATGAATGGGCGGAATTCTTCCATCAGGTCAAGGGCGAGTCCCGGCCTTCCAGGTCGATCCCGATGCAGAAATCCAACAGCCGGGTCCAGACCCACACATTCCAGGGCTGACCGGACATCATGCATCATCAGGGTATATATAAATGATAAAAGGCAATTGACATTGTCCAGCGGCGGACGGCGGTTCCTTTCGTTAAAGAAGAAATCCTCTTTTTGTGTGACAATCAGTTGATTAAAAACATTGAAATAGGCGTGGGCCGAGTCCCCTTCATAACCGCGCAGAACATCGAGAGGTACATCCTTTTGCATGGTTTCAAGATGCTGATACAGATGACCGGATGCCTTTTCAACCACCTGCGTATCTATTTTGTCCGCATGGTCACGCAAAGCCCGCTGCAACGTAGTCCGGCAATTGGCTATTTTCCCCGTGATGACCGCCTTTGCCATTTCCGCTGAAAATGCCAAGTCGTCAGCCCGCCGATACTGCTCCCGGCGCAGCAAAACATTTCCCGACACCGGCCCCTGGACACGGGCCAGAAACTTCCCGTATTCCGTCAGAAAACTGATGCCGACGTTGTTTTTTGCGCAGAACCCCATTAAAAAAGGACTGGCGGAAACATTGCCAAAGCAGACGATCCCGCCAATGGTGTGGATGGGAATCCGGAGGCGCACCTCCTGCTCCACTTTCACAGCCACGGTTTCCCCATCCTTTGATAGATATGCGCCCTGGGTGGTTACGAACAACGTATTCAGGTGTTTTTTCATGATCTATTACCTAATTTATTACCCATATTATTTCGATATTACCCAATTCCCTTTTTTACTCCATCGTGCATTTCTGCCTCGACCGAGACATTCGATTTTTTCATGCTTCTGGAGATCTTTGAGAACCTTCCTGACCATGTCAATACCAACGCCAGGGCATTTGCCCAATATATCGGTTACGCTGAAATTACCGGAAAAACCGTTCACGGCATCATGAATCATAGACGTTTTTCCGCCATGAGGCTGATGCTGGTGGCCCAGTCTTTCTTCAAACTCCTGGTAAGCGGTTTTGATGATAAAACAGACAAAATTGATATAATGCCAGGGATCATGCTCACCTGAATGCCATCTGTCTGAGCTGAGTTTCAATGTTTCGTAATATCTTTCCTTGTGCTGTTCAATCAGCCGTTCGAGACTGACATATCTTCCGACTTCGATTCCCAGATGATAGCACTGCAACAGCATTAGAAGTCGGGAAACCCTTCCGTTTCCATCCCGAAATGGATGGATGCACAGAAAATCCAGATTGAATGCAGCCAGGGCCACGAGAGGTGGAACTTTTGTTTCATGGATACATTCATGCCATGACTTCATCAGATTTTTCATGCAGCCTGCAGTCTGGGCCGCCGGAACAGTTTTAAACCGGATGCTGGATCTGCCACTTTGTTTTTTTTCTATGATATCGATCTCTTTTTTTTTGTACTGACCCGCATCCCCGATTCCGCCTCGTGTCAATTGATGCAGATATTTGCAGGTAGCTTCCGAAACTTCCAGGTTTGCTCCCTGGTCGTGAATAACATTCAGCGCTTCGCGATAACCCCGGACTTCTTCCTCTGCCCGGTCATGTAGCAGCGATTTGCCGAAAATGACTGTACCGATGCGTTTTTTATCAACCTCGATGCCTTCAATCCGGTTCGATGAAACCGCGCTTTCAATTAAGGCATGTTCTTTAAGAGATTTCAGTTTTTGCGGAGACTGGCTCTTGAAAAGTTCCTGTTTGCCTTTTGCCTCGCTGATATCGGTCAGATACCATGATGTCATGATTGGAATTGTATCGATACCTGATAGGAACTGTTTTAATGTTCTCATACCGGATAGTTTACTCCTTCTCTAATGCTTTTTCCAGATATCGTTTTACGGATCGCCGCTTTCCCATTGTTTTGGGAAGGCATTGGGCAATCAGTGAACAGCTTTCGCATCTTTTTGCATAGACCGCTTCCGGTGTCCTGCCTGAATCAAAAAGTGCATGGACACTCCTGGCGGTTTCTTCTGTTTTATCCCGGAGACGCGTATCAAAGGAAACATCCAGCCTTCGCCGGGTTTTACCATAAAAAAGAGCCCCGGCTGGAATGGAGACATTGAGCATCTCCTCAAGACACATGGCCTGGGCGCAAAGCTGAACCGTATCGCAGTCATCGGCTTTGGGTTTTCCCAGTTTGTATTCTACTGGAAACGGCTGCCAGGAACCATCGGGCTGCCGGTGGAATTCCACTACATCGGCAATGCCTGATAGACCCAGCCGTAAACTGCGGATGGCAAGGCCGCGATCCGTGCGAACATCTCCCCGTATTTCGCTTCCCCCGTCATGCGCCCGCTCGTGCATCTCCCGGCCTTCGGCAGTGAACAGGTTTTCCGTCCATATTTGTTCGATATGGATGAGGGCGCAGCGGCGTTTGCAATAGACAAAATGTGAAAGCGCCGAGATTGAAACAAGATCATCTAATTCAAAAGACAAAATGCTTTACCTCGCTACCTTAAATAATGCAGCTATCGCCGCCATTTTTAAATGACTCAATTTTAAGGATACCTGCCATATATCCAATGAAATCATTGTAATCATAAATCCACTTGAACATTCCCTCGTGACCAGATACTTCAGGAATACTCAGGTATTTAAGACGATATCCCCATATTTGAACCGATGATTTTTGTATTTCCCGCCAATCAACAGAAATATAATTTTCCAGCTTTGTAATAATTTCTTCATCAATGACCACCGTTCGAGTGTCAGAGTCAATAACCCGGAACCCTTTTTCAACCTGTGGAAACCTCAAACCTTTCTCCGAATTTAATTGCAAATCTGAAAACGACCCAGCGAGCCGGATTTCTCGTTTCAGGGCATTTGTGCAAAGATTGGGAGATATTGCAACTCCTTCCGAAAACAGATCGATTAAAACCTTTTCAGAATCATTCACACCAGGGTGTTTTTTAAGAAGTCCGCCTTCTTTGAGTCTGATCGTCCAGACAGATTCCGAATGATCAGAGTCGTGCCGGTTGACTCGCCCTGCCGTCTGGAGCAGTGAAACCAGAGAGGCTGCTTCACGCACGCCAGTTTTGAAAGAAAAATCAACTCCCGCTTCAACGCAGGATGTGGCGATAAGAGTCCAGTCATTGTCATTGAAATTTGATAAACGTCGTTTTACTGTTTTAAGTGTATTTGTCCTGTCTTCCGGTGTCAGGGCTGTTGACAGGTGCTCAACGCACGATCGGCAAAATTTTTTCTGATATTCAAGCGCCACAACAGCCGCGCTTTGTACTGTATTCAATATGACAATCCTGGGTCCGGGAAGACCCTTTGTCCATTCCACAAGTTCCTCGGCCGACATGAATTTGACCTCGGGTGGGTATGTTATTCGGCCAGTTTCATACTTTGATAGACGGTCGCGCAATTGATCCGGCATAATTTCTGGGATATCCGGTTTTTCCTTGTCAAACTCATCAATTTTCCAAAACCGGTTCAGTGATCCAGATGCCAGAACCCAATAACACCCCCATTCATGTGCAAACCCTTTCATCCATCGCCACGCTAGCGGCAACAGTTTAGCTGGCAATGCTGCATGGGATTCATCAATAAAAACAGCGCTTCCAGGCAGATTGTGAAGCCGTCTCAATGTGGCTGGTGTATTGGAAGCCAGCGTTTCAAAGAAAGAGACCGCTGTAGTTACAATGATCGGCGCTTTCCACAGGGCGGTGAACTGGCGACTTAGCTTATCCTGAAAATCAGCGCGGTGATGCAGTTCCGCGACAACGTGCTCCTTGTTTTCTCCCGGCAGAACAAGCGCATCACGATACACTTGAACAGATTGAGTGATGATATTGGTAAAGGGCAGCACAACGATAATCCGTCTGAGTTTCCGATTCGCCGCCTGTGTCAGCAGATGCGCCATCACCGCCGTGGTCTTGCCAGTGCCGACCGGACTGTCACACGATGCGATATTTGCTTTCGTGTCGGCGTTGCGGCAAGCTGTATATACTTCTGAACGCAAGCGTGAACGGTCACTATCCTTTTTTAAGGCTTCGACATACCGATCAAGAGCCGCCAAACGCTCCGCCGGATGCAATTCAACAGTCGGTTCTTTTCCCACATGATCCTGATAATGGATCGCCGTATCGGTATGATCACCATCCGCAAGGCAAGAAAGTGCAAGACGAAAGAAAAGGGATGCATCACCCTTCACTTCAACGCTCACTTTATCAATTGCTTTCTCTGATTGCCTTATCCCATTGTGCAGTTGAATCAGTTCAGGAAGTGTTCGGTTCACCCTTTCCAGAACATTTTCGTCTCTAAGGACTGTTTCCTCTGTTCGGTTTTGTTCTTCCACAAAATCAGGAAGGCCGATATGATGTGACCGGACAAGAACAGCGCCTGGTGAAGTTTGCAGATTATTTAACAAATGGGCTGTACCGGCATCGGTATGCTGTACCGGCAATTTTCGAGCCGTAAATTTTCCGGACAAAACCGCCTGATTATCTTCATCCAGCTTCCCCAAATCGTGAAATTCAGAGGCAAGGGGCACGATCTTTCTTAAAAGTTCTCCATCGGGTGACGCATACCGGGCCGCCTCATCAGCGGCCTTTGAAGCACGCGAGGTGACGCCGTCAATATGAGAGTCATAACATTGAGCTGGAATCCCCCTTTTTGTATCAGCGCTGTGTGCAAGCAGCATGAATCAGTCCCCCATTAAGTCGCAAAATCCAACTACTTTTGATTTCAATTCATCCAGAAGATCTTTGGGAACAACGTAATCGTCCAATGAATTTGACGGTTGTTTTGGATCGGCTCCTTTACGCTTAGGAGTGAGAGCATCAATCAATTTCCAATCCGAGCAACTGCCAAGCGGATTCTGATGTTCCATATACCAGGCATGGCGAATGCGGACATCCGGGCGAATGGCTGATCGGGTATGATCGTAGGCATAGGGAATGAGCGCTTTAAGCAGATCAATATCTGTCTGCGTGCACCCGGACTTGTGCGCATGACTTGGGTTGATATAAAAGGGCATGCAGTAAACACCGTGCTCAACCACCCGGTAAGCCAGGGGCGCCATTCCTTGTGTTTTGCCTTCCTCTACACCGGCCTTATTCGTATTGGTGTGCCGCTGAATCAGAATGGGAGCAACCGAAAGCCCCATCGCAAATTGAGCGACACCGGTTTTGATATATCCCTTATTACCGCCTTCTTCGAGAAAGGTATTCCCAAAAATACGGCCATCCCAATATTTTTTAACAAACTTGCTATTCAGAAACTTCTCCTGATTAAAATCCTTTATATCTTCACTCATTTCAGCAGAAATTGATTTCCTATCCCGCCCTCTTGATTCAAGAATATTAAAGTCTGCCTTATTTAATTTCAGCTTTTTGCATACATCATTGAAGACCAAGCCTTCAGTATCTTCGACCAGATCACGGAGTTTACGTTTAAAAGAAACCGGCGAAATTTCACCAAGTCCGTTCGGGCGCTGTCGCGGATCACTTTCACGGTCGGGATCGCCATTTGGATTGGAATTCACGGCTTCAATGATTAAAAGCCCTGTAGCTCGTTTAATATCGTTTGGCATGGCATTGTCCTTTCATTATATATTTTCGTTTTAGTTTGGTTTTTCTGCTTTTTTGGGGTTTGACGCAAGATAGCCCAAAAGAAATTGTGCCCGCTCTGCATCGTTGAATCGAGCCGGGAGTTCGTATTTGGCCAATTGTGAGGTTACCTCACCGCAAAGATAAATATAATACCCTGCAAGTCCGCTTTTCTCGTTTCCACGGAAAGTTTGCGCCCAACCATAGTATGGCTTAAGTCGTAGAGCAAGCTGGGACAACGCCTGAACTGGACTTTCCAGCGCCGCTGTCATCAAGGTATTACCGACAAGTTGTGACGGCAAATTACCTCGCACTTCTTCACAGTAAAGCGCGTGAATTTCGTCGGCGAGTTTGAGCATTCTGCCAACAAGAAATGGTGCGTTGTGCATATACGTCTCCTTTCTGATACCGAGTTTCCAGAGTAAAAGACCCAGAATTGAAGGCATCAATTGTTTGTGTTTATTCAATCCGTCGAGTTTCACAACATCATTGCAATGCATACTTTGTCCCAATGAAAAGAACAGTCCCTTGCTGTTTTGTATCGCCACTGCGAGCAAATGCGGAATCCTGCGCTGAATTGCCGTTTCATCCAGCAGCAACTCAATGCCGTCCGATTTATGGATTGCTTTGACTTCGGATTTGGTCGTTCCATCTAATTTCCAAACACGATTAAGACAGTCTGCAATCTGAAGTGGAAAAGGTGTTTCCGGTTCAGATTGAATGGTTTTTCCTTTTTCTGAACCCCATGCCTTTATATGTATTTTTGGAATATTTTCACAGCCTTGCTGCCATTCTGTTGCTGCATCCGCCAATCGCTGCGCCGAATAGTTACGATGAAAAATTACCTTAGTGCGCGCCTTGTCCATTTTGCGTAGTGAAAACACTCGCAACTCAATATCTTTGAGCGAAGGCGCAAGTCCTTTCAGGCTATCAACGACATCCTCAGCATATTTTGCAAACCGCGCTTCTGAGTCATCAGATTTTTTTGCTCCTAAACAGGATACAAGTTTAAGCGGCGATTTTGGCAAAATTGTGGGATATGCAAAAATCAATTCTTTACCATCAGCCCTTCCCCACGTCTGTCCTTCACGCTCATCACCTTTCATCCATTCAAGAGCGCCTTTAGCGCGTCTGCGGCTTTCTGCCCCTATGAGAAAAGATTTCGCATCAATCGTTCCATAACGGTACTGGCATTGTGATTCGCTGTTCATAGCACGGAGCTTTACGCCGCCGATAACCGGAAGCTTTACTTCAGGAAGTTTTTCTTCAAAACCGTCGATAAGACTGCCAAAAGCGTCATCAGTTTCATTTTCAGCCTTGGTTCCGTCTGTGTTTGAATTGTTCACAAAATGCTCGTTGATGCACTCAATGGTTTTTTCATGGGCTACCGGAAATTCTTTCCAATCCGGCACATCCATAAAAATCGAAATTGAACCGCGATCTTGATCTGGTTTCTTTGTCAAAGAACCCTCATGAAACAGGATAGGAATCAAAGACTGAGCATTTTCATCTTTTTCAAGAGACGCCAAGATGTATGATTCCAGGGCCTGAAAGAATTTTTCGGAACAGGCATTTTCCCATTGAATCACTCTTTCACACATTTTTTTTACTGGTTCATACTCTATAGGAATATCAACACATCGTTCCAGAAGGCCATGAGGAATCACCCCCAGACATTTATTCAATTTCTTACCAAATTTAGCATCCCAGTTTTTCGCCTGTTCATCGGCGCACCATTCCTTGATTTTTTGTAAATCAATAAGTTCTTTGCCTTCCCGCCATTTTTTTAAGATTTTCTTACTCGCTTCATCCGAAACACGATAAAGCGGTTGAATATTGAATCCAGGAAATGAACTGCCATTACTGGGTTCCCACTTACGGAGACATACGGCAAGTTCCTTTTTTATGGTTTCAATGCCTACAATGGAGCCATCTTGAGCGATTAAAATTCGATAACATGGTTTTTTTGAACTAACATTTGGCAAAAGCTTTAAATCTTTATGCCAATCTCTGGGAATGATGCCTGCACGCTCAAGGGTTAAAGAAAGCTGATAAAGCTCATTCAACATATTGACCTCCTTGTCTGGGAAACGCCATCACTCCCTCTTTTATCTTAACATTCTGGTCATAGGTAAACGCACATTTTGATGCATAACCTTCCGGAAAGACTTCGCGTAGCATAGATGAGATATCCATATTGATATCAACCTGAACTTTTGTTGATTCGCGGAATGCTCCAAAATAATCCGGTCCGAACTCCTTCCAGCCAAGAAATGGGATGGTGAAACATTGCCCCTTTTTGAGGCGTCGATAAAAAATATCCTGGTAAGCATGTCCCGGTGAAGTCGTTTTGCTATCCCATTGCCGCGCCTTTCCCGGTAAATGTTTCTTGACCGGGTTGGGCACCACTGATGCATAAAGCCGGTAACAGACATCAATAAGCACTGTTGCCAGAAGTTGAAATCCACCACCTCCGGTTATGACACCAGATTTTCGAAGCGGTCCACCATAATTGGTCTGATAATTGTGGTATTGAACAGGTGTACAGATTTCAACCTTTGTCGGAAAAATCTGCACCGCCGGCCCCCAGAGAATGGATTCAAAAATGCCTTTTACCGCCGAATACGTCGGCAACGGATAACTGACAGGGCAGTCGCCCGTATCAGGCCGGGTCCAGATGGCTGTATTGCCCGAAATTTCCATTTCAATTTCATAACTGTTTAATGCCATGATTAATCACCTCCCTTTTTTTGCGATATTGAATAATAACCGGACGAGAATGGACATCACTTGTCCTTTTCTTATTTATCAATACAAAGATCAGCAGTGTGGATAAGATTTTGATTTTTTTGAATTACCATATGTGAAAGTTTTTTTAGTGTCAACATCGCGTTTGTGGGTTGTGTCAATCAAGATAGTCCCAGGCTGAATTGGTGAAAGGCTTCTGGAATAAATAAGCGGGAAAACCTGCCGCTTCATATAAGGAACAGTGCTGAATTACCCAATCTTTTTACACAACCCAAACCTGTTTGTAATGAAAGCCAAATAAAAATTGATAATGATATCATTCAAATAAAACGGCTTATCCATTACCGTGTTTGATTGGCGATCGGGAAAATTGAGTTTATTGAATAATATTGATTGGAAAAAAAGATGATCGGATACTTTGTACTTCTCTTGTTTGTGCTGATACTCGATGATCAAGTTTTTGCTAATTTGCCCAACTCCTGCGTTGGAAAAAAATTTTGATCCTCGGAATACGCGCAGTATGCCTGCGGTCAAAATTTTTTTCCGCCTTGGATTTGAACAAATTATCTAAAAACTTGAACATCGAGTGATATTGATTTTCTGCACCTATTTTGTTGGAGCCTGCCTTATTGCTGCTTCACAGGAGTGCATGCTGCCGGGAATTGAGGATATCGAGGCATAGACCGGATACGATCACGATCCTGTATACATTGCTTTTGCCTTGCGCCCAAAAGGAATTTTCAGTTTTCGCATTCGTTGACGCAACGTGCCGGAATTCATTCCAAGCAGTTCCCCTGCCCCCCCTTTTCCTTCCACACGCCCGTGACTGGCTCTCAAGGCCTGAAGAATATGATCCTTCACTACCTCATCCAGCGGTGTAAACCCGTTCTTTTGAACATCCGGATCCCGGCATATGCCGGATTTTTGCAAATCCGGAAACGCAAGCGGTTGATCACGATAGATAATCAATGACCGCTCAACCGCATTCTCCAATTCCCTGATGTTGCCCGGCCAGTGATAGGCCATCAGATCGTCCAATGCCCCGGGTGCAAGTGTCGGAATTCTGGAAAGCGCCATTTCACGTGATTTCTTATGGATAAAATGCTGGACAAGCGCCGGGATATCCACAAGATGTTTCCGAAGAGGAGGAATCATGATCGGAAATACCTTTAACCGGAAATAGAGATCTTCCCGAAACAACCCCTGCTGGATCATCTTTTCCAGATCCCGATGCGTAGCGGCGATCACCCGGCTGTCAACCTTGACATGATGCTCACTGCCGACCCGTTCAATCTCCCGATTCTGCAAAACACGCAGCAGGCGGATCTGGGCATCCGGTGGAAGCTCACCGATTTCATCCAGAAAAATCGTTCCTCCCTGGGCGCGTTCAAAGCGCCCTCTTTTCCGGGCAATCGCACCGGTAAACGCCCCTTTCTCATGCCCGAACAGCTCACTGTCAATAAGACCTTCTGTAATGGCCCCGCAGTTTACCGTAATAAAAGGGCCTTTTCGACGGGCAGAAGCATTGTGGATCGCCATGGCAACAACCTCCTTGCCGACGCCGGTCTCACCCAGAAGGAGAACAGGGCTATTCAATGAGGAGACCAGACGAACAGAATCCATGACACCCTTGAGCCCATAATCCTCTCCAATAATTTTCTGAAAAGTGATCTGCCGCAGCTCATCCTGGAGATAGCGCTTGTCATCGACCAGTTGATTTTTTAATTCTCTCACTCTTCGATAGCGCAGACTGTTGGTCAGGCTGATCCCCAGGGGTTCATTCAGGAACCGCAGCAGATCTGCATGTTCCGTGGTGTATTTCATTTTCTTTTTCGAAAATATCCCCAGGGCGCCAATGGGTTTCTCTGCCAGGACCATTTCAATAAAAATTCCGGCTTGCACTTCCCAGCCGAAACTCTCTGCGATCTGACGGCCCACCATATTCTGCCTGGCCTCCTCGATAATCGTGATTCTGGGTTTTGCATGGCCGATCCGGATTCCTTTCCGGTATGGCGTCGGCACCGGAAACGTGACGGACAGGGTATCGCTTCCTGAAGGATAAGCGTTTGCAATGGATTCAAAAGTTTCTTCCCGGGGATGATAAATAATAAAACTCATATAATCCGCCGGAATTACCTTCCGGATAAACAGAAAGAACTCTCTGAGCGCTTTATCGATTTCCAGATTTCCGCAAATCCGAAGCGTCGCTTCCCGAAAAAATATATCTTTCTTGACTTTCATCATCATCTCCACAGGGTTGAATACAAGCCATCTCAAAAAAAAGATTTTGGTTCAAAATCAAGGCGGATTACGATTTCAAACCGCAGACATACTCGAAGTATGTTGAGGATTTGAAATCTGAATCCAACGCAGAGTTTGGGCCAAAAGACTTTTTTGAGATGGCTTGTAGTATCAAAACTGAATCATTCTACATTATATAGGATGAAACTGAACGATTATCCAGTTTTTTCTGAACTATTTGTCAGATTGACTTGATTCACCTTTTAAAATAAGATGGACAATCGGCGCTGTTTCGATTTTAAATTTTTGTAATAATTTGGTATTTGTTTATACAATACCTTCTGGCATCATTCATGCTGAGAGTATCTGTTTATGAGTCAGGAAAAAATAGACAACATAACAAACTACTCACTATTGGTGAAAGGGGACATCAAATCATGGGAACCATCTATCAAAAACTGCGAAAACAGTTGGATCAATACTCTGTCGGATTTCCGGAAGCAAAATCCGGTGTGGATGTAAAGATTTTAAAAAAACTTTATGCTGAACCGGAAGCAGAGCTTTTTCTGGATCTGAGCATGCAACTGGAATCCCCAACCTCTGTAGCCGGGCGGACAAATCGTGATGTAACCAATACAACGGAACTTTTAGAAGCCATGGCCCAGAAAGGACTTGTTTTCAGAAAAAGAAAACAGGAGACAAACTATTATGCTGCAATCCCTTTCGTGATCGGCTCCTTTGAATTCCAGCTCAAACGAATGGATAAAGAACTGGCTCAGATGGTGGAGGAATACTTCAATGAAGCATACCTGCACAATCTTGGTGAATTTCTGCCGCCGCTCCGCACCATACCGGTAAACCAGTCTCTTGATGCATCACAAAAGGTTGCCCATTATTCAGATGCACGTCAGATCATCAAATCCAAAGATCAAATAGCCATTGCCAATTGTATTTGCCGAACCCAGAAAAATCTGCTGGAAGAGGGTTGCAGCAAACCGCTTGAGGTCTGTTTTGTCTTTGGTTCCCATGCGGAATACTACCTTGAAAACAAGATGGCCAGACTGATTGACCAGGAGGAAGCACTTGCCATTCTGGATCAGTGCGAAAAAGCAGGTCTTGTTCATCAGCCGGCCAACATGATCAACCCGGGCGGCATGTGTAACTGCTGCGGGGATTGTTGCGGGGTGCTGAGAGCCCTGAACAAACTCTCCAAACCAGCAGAACAGGTCACCAATAATTACTGGGCATCCGTTGATCCGGGCCTCTGTTCCGGCTGTGAACTCTGTATTGAACGCTGCCAGATGCAGGCGATCCATTTGAACGAGGATCAAATCTCAACCATCAACAGGGATCGATGTATTGGATGCGGACTTTGCGTGACATCCTGTCCGACGGAAGCCATGTCCATGATTGCCAAACCGGAAGGAAAACAGTATCTGCCTCCGGAAAGCGGAATGGATCTCATGCTGAAAACAGCCGAGAAAAGAGGCGCATCTCTCATTCCCTTATCCATGTCCGGGAAATAGTGCCTTTTGGTCACATTTTTCAAAACAGATATTATGCCTCTGACCCCTTTAGCAGGGGCACACACCAAAAACCTTCAGGGTAACCTCATTTGAAAATATTATCTTTATTCAACCTATTCCCCCCTTGAGGGGGGATGAAGGGGGGTGTAACAAAACCATGATATTTCTCACAAATATTTTCATCGAAAAACCGACCAACACCCCCCAGGCCCCCCTCAAGGGGGGAATTGAAAGAGTCGACATTCCAAATACGGTTACCCTGCAGAAACCGTTACCTTCCGTTGACTTTCCTCAAACCGATTGGTATTGTCTCTGGCCATGGAACCAGGAAACATCGTTGAGTACATCGACAGCCAGAAAATAATCTGTGCCGTGATATTGGAAATTAAAAAACAACGGTTACGGCTGTTGACGGAAAACAATCGTGAGGTTCTCCTTTCTCCGACTCGGCTCAGCTATAAATGCAGTGACCGGCTGAATCTGACAGCAAACCGGGCCAAACTCATTGAATTGTTAAAAGAAACCGCCTTAAAACGAAAAAACCTGATGAAGGAAATCAACATCCGTGAATTATGGGAGGTTCTCAACACAGAAGAAGAATGGATTGACCTGGAAACCATGACCGCGTTTTGTTTTCAAACGCCTGTCACACCGGATCATACATCGGCGGTTATCCGGGCTTTTTTCCAGAACAGAACCTACTTCAAATTCAATCATGACCAATTTCTTCCCTTTTCCGAAACACAGGTGGAAAAGACAATTGCCCAGGAGAGAGAGACGGAAAGAGTGAATCAGCTCATCAAAAAAGGAGGGAGTTGGCTGAATGGCTTACTCAAGAATTCTTCATCATTCCCAATGACCGATCAGACCAGAGAGTATGCTGAAATTTTAAAATCCTGTTTCATCTTTGGAAAAGACAGCCGGCATTATTCGATCGGGAATGGCATTCTCCTGGAGGCAGATCTGGATATCGGAGCCCGGCTTTTTTCAATTCTCGTTCAGGCGGGAATAATGGATCAGAATGAAAATATTGAATTATTAAAAAAAGAAATCCCGGTTCTGTTTCCTCAAAACGTAGAAGAGGCCGCACGGCAGATCAAAAATGGGATCGCAACACCTCTATACGAAAAAAGAAAAGATCTGACCGATCTGACTATCTTTACGATTGATGGCCAGTCCACACTTGATTTTGATGATGCCCTCAGTATTGAACGGAACGGCGACCTCTATCGGATCGGGGTTCATATCATCGATGTCGGATATTATGTTAAAAAATCGGATGTGATCGATGCCGAAGCATTGAGCAGAGGCACATCCATCTATATGCCGGATCTAAAAATCCCCATGCTTCCCCCTCTCCTGTCGGAAGAGATTTGCAGTTTGAAAGCCGGAAACAACCGGCCGGCGATCACCATATTGATCCAGATGACCAGATTCGCCGAGGTTATTGACTATCAGATTTTTCCAAGCATCATCAATGTAAACAGACAGCTTTCGTACTCCGAAGCAAACCGGATTGCTGAAACCGATGAAGGAATCAAAATCCTGCATCAGCTTGCCGGATATTTCCGGGAAAAACGGTTAAAAGCCGGCGCCATTCAGATCAGCCTTCCTGAAATCACTCTTTTTATGAATGATGACCATGAAATCGACCTCATCCGGACCGATCGGGAAACACCCAGCAGAATGCTTGTTGCCGAGATGATGATTCTTGCAAACCATCTGATGGCTCAATATCTGGCGGATCATCATCTTCCAGCTATTTTCCGATCCCAGCCGCCGCCCAAGAACCGATTCCTGAAAAATAATGAAGAGGCTACACTTTTTGATAACTGTCTTCAGCGAAAATTTTTAAGCCGTCTGGTGATCAACACAGTTCCGGAACACCATTCCGGCCTGGGTCTTTCCGCATATGTTACAGCCACTTCTCCGATCCGCAAGTATTTTGATCTGGTCACACAGCGCCAGATTCGTGCTGCGCTTGGCCTGGAAGACCCCTATTCAGATAAAGAGATACAACAGATTGTTCAGGAACTGGAGACCCCCTTGCGCAATGCCGGACATGTTCAGTTCATGCGTCACCGATTCTGGCTGCTGAAAATCCTGGAGAAAAAGATCGGAGAGAGAGAGGAGGCTCTTGTTCTGGATAAACGCAGGAATGAATATATCATCATTTTAACGGCATATATGATAGAATGCAAACTTGCCCAATCCAGCGGGCTGTCATTAAAACCCGGGGACCTGATTCAGGTCGTCATCCAGCACGCAGATGCACACAATGACAATCTTGCCATCTTTATGGGATGACGGTTTCTTCTTGATAAAATAACCAATTTTTTCTAAATGAACAGATATGGGATATATATTTAATTTTCATGATGCAGCCTCATATGATCACTGGTTCAATAACCGGAAAAATAAGCTGACCTCAAGCATTGAGATTCAGTTGATGATGGATATGCTGCGGCCTTTGAAAAGGGAAAGTGTCCTTGACATCGGCTGCGGAACCGGTGCGAGCCTTCTTCCCCTGATTGAGATGGATCTGGATGCCACCGGTATTGATCCGTCCCCTTACATGCTTGATATCGCTTATAAAAAGATAAAAAACCGTGCGAACCTGTATCGGGGGTTTGCAGAAGACCTTCCTTTTGAAGACAACTCCTTCAATTATGCCTGCCTTTTCACAAGCCTGGAGTTTGTCGATAATCCGAAAAAAGCGCTTGAAGAAGCCTGCCGCGTTGCAAAGGACCGCATTTTTATCGGTGTGTTGAATCGATATGCCATTAAAGGAATTAAAAGACGTCTCCAGGGTATATTTACGGAAACCATTTATAACAAAGCCAGATTTTTCAGTATCTGGGATATCAAACAACTGGTGCAATCCACCCTCGGAGATGTTCCGGTATCATGGAGGACAGTCTGTCAGCTTCCTTCCGGAAACGGGAGGTTTGCCGGCAGGCTGGAAAAGTCAAAACTGATCCAGCGATTTCCCTTTGGTGCCTTTGTCGGTGTTGTTGTTGCCCTCGTGCCCAGATTCCGGACACGCCCCTTGACCCTGAAATACCGATCACAATCCACGATAAACCCATTAACCGAATATGTGGGCAGCATGCGGTTCGGGGACTCTCTTCCTGATAACCTGCCGGGATTGTTCTATCGGAATTTTCAACAAGCAGCAGATCCGGACTTCATGCGCATGATCCATCTCTTTTCCGGAAACAGACCATTACCGGAAATACGGCATATCCGTGAACAAAAAAATGACAAACTGAATGCCTGACCGGAAATGAGGTCTTGTTATGGAAGCATTTCTTTATGAGAAACTGGAAGACCAAAAAGTGCAATGCAATCTGTGCTGCCACAGATGTATGATCCAGGCCGGCAAACGCGGTATCTGCCATGTCCGGGAAAACCGATCCGGCAGACTGGATACCCTTGTGTTTGGGAAAATGGTCGCACGGAATATTGACCCCATTGAAAAAAAGCCGATCTTTCATCTTGCACCCGGCTCTCTATCTTATTCCATTGCAGCCTGCGGGTGCAATTTCAAATGCCGGTTCTGTCAGAATGCGGATATCGCCCAGATGCCCTCGGATCAAAAGGGAATGATTGTCGGTCACGACTGCCTCCCGGAAGATATTCTGGATGATGCGATCATAAATGGATGCAAATCCATCGCCTATACCTATACAGAACCAACCGTGTTCTTTGAATTCGCATATGAAACCGCAAGGCTTGCCAAAAAAAAAGGAATTAAAAATATTTTTGTCACAAACGGATATATGACTCCGGAAGCGCTTGAAATGATTTCCCCATACCTGGATGCCGCAAATGTCGATCTGAAAGCTTTTTCAAACGACTTTTATCAGAACTACTGTCACGCAAAGCTGGAACCGGTAAAAGCAACCTTGAAACAAATGAAAACATTGGGCATCCTGGTTGAAGTCACGACACTTCTCATTCCCGGTCTGAATGATGATCCGGATGAACTCAAACAACTGGCAGCCTTTATCGCAGAGGAACTTGGCGTAGAAACACCCTGGCATATCAGCCGTTTTCACCCCACATACAAGATGACAAACCGCCCCATCACCCCTGTGAATGCCATCCTGCAGGCCCGAAAAACAGGCATGGAGGCCGGGCTGCGCTATGTTTACTCCGGAAATATCCATGGAGAATCCGGCGAAGACACAGTATGTTATCATTGCGGTAAAACCCTGATCAAAAGACATGGTTATCATATCATGGACAACCGGATTACGGACAGCCGTTGCCCGTTCTGCCGGACACTCATGGATGGGATTGACCTGTAAAATTGAATCAAAACATGATCCACAGCACGACCCGATACAGCCAAATCAAAAACCGGATCCTGGTTTTCGGCAGAATGATAAAATTCAGCCACACCCTGTTCGCTCTTCCTTTCGCACTTTCTGCCATTCTTCTGGCGCATCAGACAAAACCGGTTACCCTGTCCGCTGTTTTCTGGATCATCATTGCCATGATCGGGGCTCGTTCTGCGGCTATGGGATTCAATCGGATTGCGGATGCAAAACTGGATGCAGAGAATCCCCGTACAGCGGATCGGGAAATTCCAAGAGGCAAAATCACAACAGCCGCGGCCATTGTTTTTGTTTGCCTGTTTTCCCTTCTTTTTGTCTTTGCATCCGCCATGCTCGGAAAAATCTGTTTTTATTTTTCTTTCCCGGTGTTGGCCATCCTGTTTTTCTATTCCTATGCAAAACGATTTACCTGGCTCTGCCATCTTTACCTTGGATTTGCGATATCTCTCGCACCATTGGGAGCATGGATTGCAATCACCGGGAACATTGAATTCCGGATCGTGCTTCTCTCCCTCGGACTGATGACATATATTGCCGGCTTTGACATCCTGTATGCATGCCAGGATGTTCATTTTGACCGGAAAGCCGGTCTTTTTTCCATGCCTGCACACCTGGGAATTCAAAAATCTCTTTGGATTGCCAAATTATTTCATCTTGTTTCTTTTTTCCTTTTATTGCTTCTCTATCCTCTCTTCCATCTTGGCTCTGTATACATTCTGACTGTTCTGATCATTGCAACCCTGTTTTTTGCTGAACACAAACTGATCCATCCGGATGATCTGAGCAAGATCAATATTGCCTTTTTTCATATGAACAGTATTATTTCCGTAACCCTTTTTGTCGGCATTTTTACCGATATGGTATTAAGGTGAAACTTGTGAAAAAAAAAATAATTGTCGCCATCTGTGGCGCCTCCGGAAGTATTTATGGCATCCGGCTTCTCAAAGCACTTCTGGAAAAACCGATAGATGTGAAGCTGATCATCTCCTCTTCCGGTGAAAAAGTGATGCAGCACGAAACAGATTATAAAACTCAAGATATACTTGAATTTTTAAAAAAAGAGGGAGTCCGGCTGCATCCGGATGCCCTGCTCGAGCAATATGAACAGGATGACCTTTTTGCTTCGCCTGCAAGCGGCTCTTTTCGCCATAGCGGAATGGTGATTGCCCCCTGTTCCATGAAAACATTGGGAACCATTGCCGCAGGAATCGCGGGGAATCTGATCCACCGTGCTGCAGATGTCTGCCTGAAAGAAAAACGCCCCCTGATTCTTGTGCCCCGTGAAGCGCCTCTGAGTCTGATTCATCTGAAAAATATGTTGACGGTAACGGAAGCGGGCGCGACCATCCTGCCGGCATCGCCATCCTTCTATTTTCAGCCGGAGACCATTCATGAGCTTGTGGATACGATTGTTGCAAGAATCCTGGATCATATCGATATCGAACATCATATTGTCAGACAATGGGGGGAGTAAAACGTGTTTCAAAACCTGAGAGAATTCATATCTGCTCTGGACAAGGCCGGTGAGCTGAAAAAAATAAGCGATACGGTTTCCCCGTTTCTTGAAATCAGCAGAATAACAGACCAGGAGTCGAAAAGCATAGGGGGCGGGAAAGCCCTGTTGTTTCAAAATGTCCGGAATTCATCCTTTCCGGTGGCGACCAATCTGTTTGGAAGCCATAAAAGGATCTGCATGGCGCTGGGTGTCAAAAACCTGGACCAACTGGGCGACCGTGTCAGAGAATATATTGAGTTCAATCCTCCCCGGAATTTCAAAGAGGCATTGAATGCAATCCCGATGGCCATCCAGCTCGCCAATTTTTTCCCCAGGATGTTCAAGGGCAAAAATCCCCCCTGCCAGGAAATCGTATATACCGGAGACCGAATTGACCTCTCCAAAATCCCGGTGCTTCACTGCTGGCCCGGAGATGCAGGGCCGTTTGTCACCCTTCCGCTTGTCTTCACCAAAAGCCTGAAAACAGGAAAACGAAATGCCGGCATGTATCGGCTTCAGGTTTTTGACCAGCGGACAACCGGCATGCACTGGCACATCCACAAAGACGGTTCCCATTATTTCAAGGAATATCAGGAAGCCGGCAAAAGAATGCCGGTAGCGGTTGCCATTGGAGCAGATCCGGCAACAATTTATTCTGCTACCGCACCCATGCCGCGCGGAATCGACGAAATGATGCTGGCCGGATTTATCCGGAAAAAACCGGTTAAGATGACCAAATGCATCACCATTGACATGGAGGTGCCTGCGGAGGCTGAGTTTGTACTGGAAGGATACGTCAATCCGGATGAAAGACGCCTGGAAGGCCCCTTTGGCGATCACACCGGCTATTACTCCCTGGCGGATGAGTATCCGGTGTTTCATGTCACTGCCATCACCCATCGCAGAAATCCCATATACAATGCCACACTGGTAGGCCCGCCGCCGATGGAAGACTGCTACCTTGCCAAGGCAACCGAACGTCTGTTTCTTCCCATGATTCAGTCTGTAATGCCTGAAATCAAGGATTACTGGTTTCCCTGGGAAGGTGTGTTCCACAACATTGTCATCGTGTCCATTGAAAAAGAGTTCCAGGGACATGCGCAGAAACTGATGAGCGGACTATGGGGTTCCGGCCAGATGAGTTTCTGTAAAGCAATCGTGGTGGTTGACCAAGAAGTGAATCCTCAGGATGCAAAAGCCGTATTTTCAAAATTTCTCACCGGTTTTGATATCACCTCGGATATCACCCTGACAAAAGGAATCCTGGATGTGCTGGATCACTCTTCCCCATTTCCCAACTTTGGCTCAAAGATCGGTATTGATCTTACAAAACGATTCCAGGATGAGCCGCCCAGGGGTAAATCTTTTGATCTGCCGGAACCCCCGGGAAATCCGGAAATTACCGACATTGTTCTCGGCAATGTCGAAGGAGCTGTTGCATGCAAGGTGCTGGATCTGGATTTATCTCCACACCATGGAATCATCAACCGGATTCTCTTTATCACCGTTCAAAAAACCCCGGGTCTCGGCGGCAGGGAAATCTCCGAAAAAATACTGGAACAGGATATTCTCCCGGGTTTCACAATTTTCGTGCTGTTTGACAAGGAAATTGATATGAAAAACCATTCATTGATGTTATGGAAACTCTTTAACAATGTTGCGCCGGATAGAGATATCCGGATCAAGAATCGCCGGATGGTGATCGATGCATGCCGCAAAGGAAAAATGGATGGTCATGAAAGAGAATGGCCGGATGAATTGAGGTTTGATCTCTAAAAATTTTTATGGTAGGAAGCGGATAAACCCTACCAATACCTGAACTCATATGGTGATCAAAATGACGGAAAAAGTATTCATCGGTAGCAATGATATGGCTACCTTCAAATGCCCGGAATGTAATAAAGTCAAAACAACAAACGTTTCCCGCTTCCGGAATATTCAGCAGGCGGTCCGTGTCAAATGCAAGTGCCCTTGCGGACATACTTACTCCGCCCTTCTGGAGAGAAGAAAACACATCCGGAAGGATACACACCTGGCCGGCACATTTTTACATGAGAATGGCGTTGACAGGGGCACCATGGACATTCTGGATCTGTCAAGATCCGGACTCAAGATCCAAACCAATTTTCAGGCAAACGTCAAGGTCGGCGACAAAATGAGGCTGGAGTTCACCCTGGATGACAAGCAGTTCTCAAAAGTATCCAAAGATGTAATCGTAAGGAGTGTAAACGGTCGTCTAATCGGAACAGAATTTGTCTCCCTTGAACACTATGACAAGCTGGGTTCCTATCTGCTCTTTGATTTTCGATAACTATTTTTTCAGCCTGACCCTCACGGATTCTGCATGGGCATCCAGGCCTTCAGTTTTAGCAAGCAGCATGATGTCTTTTGCATCCTTTCGGAATGCCGCCTCTGAATAGTAGATCATGCTTGTTTTTTTAATAAAATGATCCACGGACAAGGCGGATGCAAACTTTGCCGTTCCTGCGGTAGGCAATACATGATTGGGGCCGGCAATATAATCTCCTACTGGTTCAGGGGTATAACTTCCCAGAAAAACCGCACCGGCATTGCGAATCCGGCTGACAAAATCAAATGGATTTTCAACCTGGAGTTCAAGGTGCTCCGGCGCAAACCGGTTTGCCAGTTCAATGGCGACTGTCAGATCCGGGACAATCATGATCCCGCCATACTTCTGAATAGACTCCTTGGCAATTTTCGATCTCTTTAACGTTTCCAGTTGTTTTGCAACAGCGGCTTTCACTGCCTGGGCAATCTCTTTTTGGTCTGTAATCAGGATGGACGAAGCCAAGGGGTCATGCTCTGCCTGTGACAGCAGATCGGCTGCAATATATTCCGGATTGGCGGACTGATCTGCGATCACCAGAATCTCACTCGGCCCTGCGATCATGTCGATTCCCACTGTGCCGGATACAATTTTTTTGGCCAAGGTCACATAAATGTTTCCCGGCCCTACGATCACATTGACTTTCGGTATGGTTTCCGTGCCGTAAGCAAAGGCTGCGATGGCCCAGGCGCTTCCGGCCTTATATATTTTATTGATACCCGCCTTTTGAGCTGCCACAAGAAGGTGCGGATTGATGCTACCGTTTCGGGTGGGAGGGGTGACCATGGCGATTGTTTTTACTCCTGCAATCTTTGCCGGAATTCCGCCCATCAGCACCGATGAAACAAGAGGGGTCTCTCCGCCTTTTGCGCCGGGAACATAGATACCGGCTGCATCGACAGGATTGATCAACTGCCCCAATATCACACCGGGCCGGTCTGCCTGAATCCATGAATTGGTGACCTGATGCTGATGAAAGGTTTCGATCTGAGATGCCGCCCGGTCCAGTGCACTCATAAATGCCCGGTCCACCAATTTCCGGGCTGCTTTGATTTCCCTGTCCGTAACTTCCAACTGATCGGCCGTAAGCGTTGGTGCATCAAAACGGTTGGTGTATTGAATAACCGCTTTGTCCCCGTTTTTTTTCACATCTTCCAGCATGCGGGCAACATCCTGATAATCTTTCCGGGAATAGGAAAGACCGCGATCAATAATGGTATCGACCCTTTTTTCAGCAGCCTCAGACGGATATAAATAGATTTTCATGTTCAGAAACCCTCTTTCAATGTACCAAGATTGTCCGTAAAGATATGTTTCTATGTCATACCAAGCTGAATTGTCAATCAGGAAAAACCATGTGGGAAGGGCAATCCACACGAAAAGACCATTGCTAATTTACAGTTTTCAACGGATTGTATTCTGGATTG
>DYJC01000015.1 GCA_020723305.1 Desulfosudis oleivorans | reverse complement strand
GCAAATCATCCAAACCTGGGGTGATACCGCTTATCCGGTTGAATACGTATACGATGCCATAGGCCGCATGCAGGCCATGCACACCTATCGAAGCGGATCTGGATGGAACGGAGACAACTGGCCCCAGGGTCAGATACCGGATACCACCACCTGGCACTATCAGGAGTCCACAGGCCTTTTGCTGAGCAAGGAGGACGCCCAGGGGAACCAGGTTATCGTCTTCCCACTTCAATCATATCCCGGATAGAAATCCCTGTAAGTGTATTTTTTTCACGGAATTTGCGTAATTCAGCAATAATTGTTTTGGTTTCCGCTTTTCTTATAGTTGGTGGCGGCTGCAAGACAGCTACGGGTATGCCATGTTTGGTAATGGTTATCCGCTCTCCTTTGATTACACGTTCCAGCAGCTTCGGGAGATGGATTTTTGCTTCATATGCGCCAATTGTTTTCATATCATTCTTCGGATTTAAATTATCTAGTCTGAAACCAGTCTAATTGAAGCATTTTTAACCGCCAAGCATCAATGATTATAACTGCCGGGCCAGTTTTTCACATCGGCGGTCTACCCAGTTCTGCAAATCCTGTATCTGTTCCTGGTTCAGATCTCCGAATCGGCCCTGCTCACTCAGATAGGCTTCAATCGGCAATCTTTTTTTCTTGTCCAGATATTTCTGGGTGCGTTTGTGTACGATCAATTCTCCATTCACCTGTTTCCACAGGAGGAAAAAACCGGTTTTCACCGCAAGGTCGCCCAGTTCTGTTGTTTTGGAAGCGGCAAAACGCCAGCCGGGTGCACAGGGTGAAAGGATATGGATAAATTTGGATCCCTGGATCTGTTTTGCCTCTGAAAAAATGTTATATATCTCCTGGGGGTCGGTTGCCACGCAGGTTGCAACATAAGGTATATCGTGGGCGGCAACGATCTGTGCAATATCCTTTTTATGCATCCCTTTTCCAAAAGGGGTTGTTGTTGTTTTGGTATGCTTGGGCGTAGAGGAACTGCGCTGGGTTCCGGTATTCATATACCCTTCATTATCATAGCAGGCATAGATAAAATTGGTGCTTCGTTCAATGGCGCCGCTGAGCGCCTGAATTCCAATATCCACGGTTCCGCCATCTCCGGCCCAGGTCAGGACATTGATGTCTTTTTTCCCCAGGGCTTCATAGCCGGCAACAACGCCGGATGCGGCTGAAGCTCCTGCAGCAAAGGCCATGTTGATATAGGGCACTGCTGATGAGGCTTTTGGCCATATTCCGATATACACATTTGCGCATGACGCAGGTGCGATAACAACGGTTTTCGGACCAAGGGCTTTAAGTGCCCACCTCAATGCCAGGATGGATGCGCATCCGGCACAGGCGGAACTGCCGGCCTGAAACAGTTCCGGTTTATTCGATTCTGTTTTGATCAGCTCGCTGACGGTTACCATTTTTATGCTCCTGTCTTTAATCCCATCCATACCGTACCGTGCTGAAAGGTATCGTCTGTGGGGTATTCATTTTTATTCTTGAGTTGAATGAGTTGATGAAAGACCCGGATCTGTTCATCCACGGTGACATCACGTCCTCCCAATCCCCAGACATAAGGCAGAACCTTGATTTTTCGATTGGACTGCCTCAAAAGGGACATTACCTCTGTGGAAATGGGGCCACCGGTCGGATTGCCGAATGCCGTACCCTGATCTGCAATTCCGATCACTTTTACATCGGAGTTAAACAGCTTCACCAATTCCTCATTTGGAAACGGACGAATATATCGGAGTTTAAACAGTCCGACTTTTTTGCCCTCTTTGCGGAGTTCATCCACTGCAATTTTGCTCTGTTCCGCCAATGCGCCATATGAAATCAGGACAACATCCGCATCGTTGCATTTGTAATTTTCCGCAAGACCGCTGTAATCCCGTTTAAAGGATTTTTTAAATTCCTTGATGGTTTTTTGAATGATCTTTTTCGATTTCACCATAGAATCATGGATCAGAAAACGGAAGTCCAGATATTCCTGCTGAGGCATCAATAGGTTACCGAATGTGACCGGGTTTTCCGGATCCAGGTTCAGATGGCTCCACCCCTTTTCAGGAGGAGGCGGCAGGAAAGCGTCAATCTCTTTCTGGGGAGGAATGCGGACGGGCTTGCTGGTATGACTTTGTGTAAATCCGCCATAAACAATGAAATAGGGCAGCATTACCCCCTGGTTTTCAGCGATCTTATAGCTCATCAGCACGGAGTCGAAAATTTCCTGATGCGTGGATGCAAACTGGATAATCCATCCGCAATCCCGAATAGAGAGGATGTCGGTATATTCCGCCCAGATATTCCATGGCGGGGCAATCCCACGGCTGGCAATCGTGGTAACGATGGGCAGGCGTGAAGAAGATACCCAGTGGAGCATTTCCGTCATATACAGTAAACCCTGCCCGGATGTGGCGGTAAAAGAACGTGCACCGGTCATGGAACTACCCACCAAGGATGCCATCACGGAGTGCTCAGATTCGACCTTGACATATCGGGCATCCAGCTCTCCGCCGTCTACAAAATCAGCCAGTTTCTCCACAACGGTTGTCTGGGGAGTGATCGGGTATGCGCTGATAGCCTTCACACGAGAGCATTTCGCACCCCATGCAGAAGCATAGTTGCCGGACATGATGATTGTCTGTTCCTTGTCCATTTCTGATTTTTTTATTTTACTCATGATTAACCTTGTCTTGATAAATTGATCTATTCTCGTTCCCGTATCATTTCGATCGCCTTTTTGGGGCACTTTACCTTACAGATGCCACAGCCCTTACAGTATTTATAATCGATTTCCGGCGCAGAACCTTCTTTGAATTGAATGACCCCGTCCGGGCAGTATACATAACAGATGCCGCATCTGTTGCATTCTTTTTCATCAATGCCGGGTCGATACGTTCGCCAATCTCCTGTTTCACCGATACTGCCTTTCATGCCCCTCGAAATCGGAACTAGGGGCAGCTCGCGCCATGATTTGTAAATGGGACATTTTGTTTCCATGGATTTGGGATCATCCTTTTTCATTGCTATCTGTTCCTTCGTATATCCGGTTACCTGAAATTATAAGCTGCAGGCTGATGACGGTTAGTAAATCCTTTTGGTCTGGTCATAGGATAATTCGACCGCTTTGATATTTTTGTCAGCCTTGCTACCCCATTTTTCTTTTAAAACCGATTTTATGGACTTCATGGAGACCAGACCGGAAACCTTGGAAAATGCTCCAAGTATGGGCACATTGACCAGAGGCGAACCTTCCAGCAGCAGGTCAAGCCCTAAAGCAATGGAGGTTCCGGGAAATGTATACAGTTCAATATCTTTTGACAGCCGGGTATCATTTTCCAGTTTCTCCGCATTCACGAGAACTTTGCATTTCGCTCTGGGGATGGCATTGATAATGAGTGGGAGGTTCAACAGGGATTCGTCAAAAACCATGACAATATCCGGATTTGTAACCGCACTGACTCTTCTGATCTCGTGACCGGATATGATCAGAAAAGCCCGGATGGCTGCGCCTCTTCGTTCTGCACCGATTTGAGGGATGGACATGACATCTTTGAATCCCTCAACAAAAGCCATTTGTGCCAGGAGCTGGCATGAGGTTATACCCCCCTGACCGCCTCTGCTGAAAAATGTAATTTCATAATCTGATTTTTTTTTGTTACCGGGCATGCGATAACCTCTCTTTGCCTCGTGAATAATTAGTAAGAATCATCCGCAAAAAATAATTGCGGATGCCGAACCGAAAAATCAAAGCTGAATCGTTATCATATGGGCATGATACAGGTCAATATCTAAAATTAGAAAGGAGTGCGATTAAACCTATTGGATTTCGATTACCCAATAGGTTTGATTCGTTTTCATGTGGGAGCGGCATCTTGCCGCGACAGTGTTGTCTTGATTGATATCTTGAGCAAAGCCATATCGCGGCTGGAAGCTGCTCCCACATAGTTCGATTACCCAACAGTTTTAATTACACCCGGCGCTGAATACTGAAACCCGGAAAATTACCTGGGCGCTCGGTTGTCTTTCAGCAGGTTGTTGGAGATTACAATTCGTTGAATTTCCGATGTGCCTTCATAAATTGTAAATACCCTTGCATCCCTGTAAAAACGCTCTACGGGATAGTCCTTTATAAAACCGTATCCTCCATGAATCTGAAGCGCTTTCGCCGTTAACCGGTTGACCATCTCCGAAGCGAACAGTTTTGCCATGGACGCCTGGGTAGTATATTTTTCGCCTCTGTCTTTTAAAGATGCAGCAAAAAATGTCAACTGCCTGGCGGCCTCAAGTTCTGTCGCCATGTCTGCAATGATCCAGCGGAGTCCCTGAAATTTGGAAATGGACTGGCCAAACTGCTTTCTTTTTTTTGCATATTTTACGGCAGCATCCAAGGCTGCCTGAGCAACCCCGATGGATTGGGCAGCGATTCCGATCCGGCCGCTGTCCAGTCCGGTCATGGCGATTTTAAAACCATCGCCTTCTTTTCCAAGAAGATTTTCTTTGGGAACCCGGCAGTTTTCAAAAATAAGGTCTGTCGTATCAGATGCCCGCAACCCCATTTTATCTTCAATATTTCCAACAACCAGACCCGGTGTCCCTTTTTGTACGATGAAGGCACTGATGCCCTTGTGCATTTTGGATTCATCGGTTTTTGCTGTAACGATGATGGTTTCCGCATTTTTTCCGGATGTGATGAATCGCTTTTCTCCATTGATGATGAAATCATCCCCATCCTTCACAGCAGATGTGGATTGTCTCACCGGGTCAGATCCGGCTTCCGGTTCGGTCAACGCAAAAGCGCCGATGATTTTTCCGGATGCAAGCGGTTTTAAGAATTTTTCCCGTTGAATCTCGGTTCCGAATTCATAAATACTGTTGCAGACAATTGAGTTTTGAACGGACATGACAACCGCAGTGGATGCACAGGAGTAGGCAATTTCGGAAAGCGCGAGGACATAGCTTATCGTATCCGCTCCCTGGCCTTCGTACTCCGGCGGGATCATCATGCCCATCAGACCGAGTTCGCCCATTTTTTTCAGGTTGTCCCATGGAAACTCCTTGGTTTGGTCACGCTCCGAAGCCGATGCTGCCACAACTTTTCGCGAAAAATCCCTGACCATGGATTGAATCATGAGCTGTTCATTTGTCAGTTTATGTAACATGCCCCTCCTTTTCGATAATTCATATGAACATTAGGAATTTTTACTTTTACTTATGGGCTGTATATTACAACCAACAAATCCGCATCGGTTTTGCCGATATTCCGAAGCTTGTGTTTGATTATGGAATTAAAGTGAAGGGAATCCCCTTTCTTCAGTGTGTTGAGGTTTTCACCGATCTCGATCTCGATATTGCCGGAAAGAACATACACAAATTCCTCGCCTTCATGTTGATAGGCAACTTTTTTGTGTTCCTCCATGGCTTTAATTTTTACCCGGAAGGCTTTTAAATGTTTGTTTTCGGCATCCGGCGTGAGTGTGGTGTATGCATAATTATCGGTTCGTTTGGCATAGGCCTTTGCCCGTTTTTTCAGGTTTTCTTCCGGATCTTTCAACAGGAATGCGGAATCAATCTCAAGGGCTCTTGAAATTTGCAGAATCGCTCCCACCGACGGGATAACCTTACCTTCTTCGATCTTCTGGATATACTCTTTTTTATATCCGGTTTTGTTTGCCACCTGATCCAGGGAGATTTTCTTTTGAGTTCGGGCGGTTTTGATTTTTTTCCCTGTGGCAGCAATCTCATTTGTTTTTTCTATTGGCATAACCATCTCCAAGCCCCGTACATTGCCGGGAATTAATGTGATAGGTAATTGAATCATTTGGAGAAAAATTGTCTTCAATCAATTGATACATGATCGAACGGGAATGTTCAATATAAAAATATCAAGAGCAATTGTTGAAAGCACCTCTGTTGCTGCGGCGCATTCTTCTCCTTGACAGGATGGTTTGCCCCTTGTAATTAAAAACAGCTTATTAAACACAACCATGGTAGGTTTCATCGCTATGGAAAACAGATAAAAATGGGAGTTGCTGCGTTGGATTTTAACCCATGTATGAAGCATAAACTGGTACGGAAAACCGTCCGTGAGTTTGTGGAAACAGAACTCGGCCCGATTGCCCATGAGATGGATAAGGATGCCCGTTTCCCATGGGAGGTTGCGGAAAAAATGAGATCCTTGAATTATTTCGGGCTCCAGATTCCCAAGGAATACGGGGGCGCAGGCCTGGACAGCATCAGTTATGCAATCAGTATTGAAGAGATATCCCGGGTCAGCGCTGCAATGGGGCTTTGTGTAACCGTTCATAACAGCGTGGGGGCATATCCCATTGTTCTTTTCGGCACAGAGGAACAGAAAAAACGATTTCTGCCGAAACTTGCCAGTGGCGAACAGATCGGCGCTTTCTGTCTAACCGAAGCGAACGCCGGTTCCGATGCCGGCGGGGTTGAAACAAATGCGGTGAAGGATGGTTCGGATTATGTAATCAATGGAACCAAAATATTTGTCACAAACGGGGGAGTATGCGGGTGCGCGCTTATTTTTGCAGTTACGGATGCCCAGAATCCCCGGAAGGCAGCCAGTGTTTTTATGGTTGAAAAACAGACCCCGGGTTTTTCCGTGGGAGAGATCGAGGATTTGTGCGGAATGCGGGCAAATCCAGTATCTTCCTTGTTTTTTGAGGATTGCAGGGTTCCGGAAAAAAATCTTCTGGGCAGAAGGGGGGATGGTCTCAAAGTGGGACTGGCGGCACTCGATACCGGTCGGATCGGGATTGCAGCTCAGGCACTTGGGATTGCCCAGGCAGCATTTGAGGCATCTGTAAAATACTCAAAAGAACGACAGCAGTTTAAACGCCCTATCTCTTCCTTTCAGACCATTCAGAATTATCTGGCGGATATGGCAATTGAAATAGATGCAGCCCGTCTTTTGCTTTATAAGGCGTGTGCATACAAAGATGCAGGAAAAAATTTCGGTCCCGAGGCAGCCAAGGCAAAGCTGTATTGCAGCACGATCGCTTCCCGGGTGACCGGTCTTGCGGTTCAGATTCATGGCGGATATGGATACAGCAAGGAGTATGACGTGGAGCGGTATTTTCGTGATGCCAAGGTTACGGAAATTTACGAAGGAACCAGTGAGGTTCAGCGAATGGTGGTTGCACGTCATCTGCTATCCGCACCGGTATGATGGAGAGGAGAGCTACGGCTCCGGAAACGAGGAAGTGTTATGACCATGCTGAAAATGGTTGTTTGTATCAAGCAGGTTCCCATGGTTTCTGAACTGCCATGGGATTCCCGTACAGGAACATTAAAACGGGAAATTGCAGAAGGAATGATGAATCCGGCTTGTAAACATGCGCTTGAGGCAGCTCTGAGAATCAAGCATGAGCATGGAGGGCACATAACAGTTATTACAATGGGCCCGCCCATGGCTGCGGAGGTTTTGTATGAGGCCTTAACGCTGGGTGCGGACCGGGGTATACTGCTGACCGATAAAAAGATGGCAGGTGCGGATACGTTGATTACTTCGTTCACAATCGCGCGTGCAATCGAAAAAGAATGTCCGGGATTTGATCTGGTGATATGCGGAAGTCAGACAAGTGACAGTGAAACAGCCCAGGTGGGGCCTCAACTTGCCGAAGAATTAAAGATTCCCAGTGCGGCATATATTGAAAGTCTGGAGTGCAGGGGTAAGACCATCCGGATGAAGCGTCTTTCCGATGACTTTCTGGAGACCCTGGAAATGGATCTCCCAGGGCTGGTTACCATAACCACAAGACATTTTCATCCACGATATGCAACGCTTTCCGGGTTGGAGGAGGCATTCCAGTTTTCAGATATCACGATATTGTCGGCAGAAGACCTGGGGCTTTCCCCGGATTGCATTGGCATGAAAGCATCGCCGACAAGGATATTGGATGTGTTCTCCGTAACTGCGGAGAAAGAGAATTATGTCATGAAAGGCGCGGTCAAAAAAATCCTGGAAGAGGTTTTTGAAAAATTTGGAGACAAAATCAGCAGCGCCATGGGAAAAGATTTAAAAACACACGAGCACAGCGATTGAAAATGAAGAAAACAGGAAAAGAGATCTGGGTATTTGGTGATTACCGTAACTATTTTCGGAATCGGGTTACGCTTCAGTTGCTGGCAAAGGCAACAGATCTTTCTAAAAAAGCCGGCAACCCGGTTTGCGCTGTGATTTTCGGCAGTAATGTTGAAGAGTATGTAAATGAGTATATCGCGCACGGTGCTGAAAAAGTATATGTCATGGACCACATTTCCCTCAAGGGGTATAACGTAGAGACATACGTCATCCTGATGGAGATGCTTGCAAAAAAGTACAAGCCTGAAATGGTGCTTGTGGGAGCAACCTGTTTTGGAAGGGAGTTTGCTCCACGGGTGGCCAAAAGGCTTGCTACCGGTCTGACGGCAGATTGTGTAGATCTTGAAATGAATGATGATGGCCTGCTTTTGCAGACAGCACCTGCTTTTGGAGGAAACATTCTTGCAAAAATCATCACGCCGATCCACAAACCTCAGATGGCAACGGTCCGGCCAGGAGTATTTAAGGAATTACCCCATAATTATCAAGCAACCGGGGAAGTCATTACCGTTCCGATCCCGAAAAAATTGCCGGAAAACCGGGTACGGCTGATCAGCTCAAGACATGAATCTGCACGTATCAACAAAATTGAGGATGCAAAAATTGTTGTTTGCGGCGGCCGCGGAATGGGAAGCAAACAGAAATTCAGGAAACTGTATGCATTGGCCGAACTGCTGGGGGGAGAGGTCGGTGCCACACGGCCGGTGGTCTATTCAAACTGGGCGGATCATGATTCTCTGATCGGTCAGGCCGGAAGACAGATCAAACCACTTCTTCTGTTGTCCTTTGGAATCAGCGGCGCCATTCAGCATACGGCTGCATTGATGGATGCAAAGTTCATCATTGCCGTCAATAAAAATCCGGATGCACCCATGATGAAAATGGCGGATATTGCGATTGTTGCAGATGCCAATCAGGTTTGTTCGGCCCTGATACGCGAGATCAGGAGACGGATAAGAGAGTAGAGGCCTTTACTCTTCATTTTCAGGCCATTCCTTGATGTATTTCGTTACGGTTCTACGGTCCAGTTTTGTTCTCCTGGAAACCTCCTCAAAGGTACCATAGCGGGTGTACAGAATTTTGCAGTATCCGGAGAGAAGGTTCTGGGCAGAGATATCCCCCCGTTCAATTCCCTGGGTTATGCAGGCATTTAAATCCATGGAATCCGGCAGAAGATCGCCACAGTATTCCTTTTTTAAAAGAACCCTTCTGACACACTGCTCCAGTTCACGGACATTTCCCGGCCAGGGATAATCCATACCCAGCTTTTTGTCGATAACCGCCCGGACCATGCTGATAAGTTCTTGTGATTTTTGTCCGACAGTACGCTCCACAATCAGGTCAAGAAGATCATCAAGTTCTCCTGGATCTTCCTGAATTCGCTGGTGCAGGGAAGGGATCAGGATAATATCGGAACAGAGGCGATAGTAAAAATCATCCCGAAAAATTTTCAGTTTGCGAAGTTCATTCAGGGATCGATTGGTTGCGGCAATAACCCTTCCATTGAATTTTTCAGCTTTATGGCTCCCGACAGGATAAAAGATCCTCTCTTGAAGAACCTGAAGTAGTTTGATCTGAACCGGAAGAGAAACTTCGCCGATCTCATCCAGCAAAATGGATCCAAGAGGGCTGCATCTTTCAAAAACACCTTTGTGATTTTCCGTAGCGCCGGTAAATGAACCTTTTTTATGGCCAAAAAGTTCCGATTCAATCAATGTTTCCGGAAACTGGGAAAGATTGATGGAAATGAAAGACTTGGTGAAGTTTTGAGCAAATCTTTGTTTTTTAAGGTCAAAGGGGATAAAGCCGGATCGGCCAATGGCTGCGGCGGCTGCTCCTTTTCCGGTACCGGTTTCTCCCAATATCAGGGTGGAAAAATCTTCCATCTTATTCCATAAGTATCGTCTATAAAGATCGATATCGTGGGTAAAGATGTTATTCCAGAGATCATGCCGTAGCTTTTTCATTGCACGACTTCTGCCGATCAGGTTCCGGTTGATAAAGAAAAAGGCCCGTCTTAACTGATAGCTTACTTCAAATGCCTTTTGTATGCTTTCGGTTTTGAATCCCTTTTTTTGAAGAAATGAAATTCCTTCTCCTGCAAAAGGAACGGATATTCCTTCTCCTGTAAAAGGAACCATAAAGGATTTGTCTTCCGCTGTAAGCTGATCTTCTATAAATTGATCAAAATGTTTTCGAAAGAAGTAGAAAAAGATGAAAAGATGGGCTGCATCAATCAGATTTTTATCCGCATCCGGCAGGGATTTGAGATCGATCTGCCCTTCTCTTTCCAATATTCCGATACGCTGCTGGACGGCATTAACGGTTTCTTCGATCTGATGGGAGCCGGTTCTCGAAATGATCTGATCCAGTTCGATCCGTTGTTCACTGAACGGGTTGCTGAGGGATGCTGTTTTCACAGTGGAGAAAAAATTTCTGTCTTCACTGCTTAATTGTTTTTGTTCAAGCATTGGTTTCTCTTTACTGGTGAATGTTCAGTCCATTTGTACATTCCATGTACAATCCATGTGCAGGCATTGTCGGTAAATTCAGATATCATAAAAAGACAATAAAAGTAAAAATAAAAATTCAAACTGAGTTCAAGCAGTTAAAATTTGATAGAGCTGTTGGCATATATTTTGTAAGCCATCGCATAACAATCATCGACCCCATTTATTGGTTGGGTGTTTTCGGTTAGTCGTAAAACATGCTATAAAAAAATAAGGAAGTATTTTGAATCCGTCAAGTCGGTTTATGGATGAAAAATTATTTGAAAATGAAGAGGGGGTCAAGAGATGAATAACGAAAAACTAGCAGTTGTATTCCCGGGGCAGGGTTCTCAGCGTGCGGGAATGGGAAAAGACTTCTATGACAGCTCAGCCATTGCTAGAAATACTTTTGAAGAGGCATCCGATGTTCTCGGCTGGGATGTACCTGCGCTGTGCTTCAATGAAAACGAAAAACTTCACCTGACCGAATATGCACAACCTTGTATTTTAGCAACAGAGATTGCCATGTATAGGACGATTCAGAGTGAATTTCAGATTTCACCTTCTTTTTTCGGAGGCCACAGTCTTGGGGAGTATACGGCTCTGGTGGCTGCGGATGTTTTATCCTACAAAGATGCTTTGGGGGTTGTCCGGGAACGGGGAAGACTGATGCAGGAAGCATCGCCGGTTGGAATCGGAAGCATGACCGCAGTGATCGGAGAAAATCTGCCTGTAGATCTGATTCAAAAAGCATTGGATGGTCTTCCGGTAGATATTGCCAATATCAATTCCTTGCAGCAGATTGTGATCAGTGGTCGTGCAGACAGTATGGATACAGCGGTTTTAAATATTCAGAAAACACTACCATCTCCGGATGCGCTGCGGTTTGTTCCGTTAAACGTCAGCGCGCCATTTCATAGCCGTTTTATGGATACCATCAAGGATCGTTTTCAGGAGGTGTTGAATCAAGTCCCGGACGGAATACATCCGGAAAATGCGGAAAAGGTCACTTCGAATTATACAGGTGTTTTTCACACAAACTCCAGCCCGGAAGTAATTCAAAAATTGGTAGAGCAGTTGAGCCATACCGTGAAGTGGAAGGATAACATGAGTTTGATTTCTCGGCAGGCATCGCAGATCTGTGAAATCGGGCCGAATCGTCCTCTCCGGAAATTTTTTCAAAGCATTGGCGTCAATTGTTTTTCCATCACCTCTTATTCCAGCGCAATGCGAGAATTTCAGAACAGGAAACCGGATGATACGATTTAGCAATCTTTACTGGGCATTGATTCTCGGCGGTTCAAGCGGATTTGGTCTGGCTACGGCTCAAAAACTGGCTCGTCATGGCATGAATATCTGTATTGTTCATCGGGATCGAAAGGGAGCCATGAAAAAAATCGAACCGATGTTCGATAAGATCCGGGCAGAAGGAGTCAAACTGGCAGCTATCAATGTGGATGCAATCTCCGCGGAAGGACGGACAAAGGTTCTGGATGCACTGAAACAGGAGATGGGGGCAGCAGGAAAAATCCGTATGGTTCTGCATTCCATTGCTCTGGGAAACCTGAAACTTCTTGCACCTTATGATGATCCCGGAGAGATTTATCATCATCAATCATTGCTGGATAAAGAAGATTTTTCCGGAACCATTCATGCTATGGGCTCCAATATTGTGGAGTGGGTTCAGGATATCTTTCAGCGTCAACTATTTGCCGAAGATGCCCGCGTACTCAGTCTGACCAGTGAAGGAAATCGGATTGCCTGGAAAGGGTATGCCGCGGTATCTGCCGCCAAAGCCGTTCTGGAGTCCGTATCCCGTGCCATGGCAGTTGAGTTCGCACCCTTTGGAATCCGTTCCAATGTGATTCAGGCAGGCATTACCGACACGGCCGCTTTACAGGTCATACCCGGAAACCTCAGGATGAAACAAAGCGCGATGGAGAGAAACCCATTCAAACGTTTGACCGTACCTGAGGATGTGGCCAATTTTATTTTTCTTTTATCCATGGATGAAGCATCCTGGGTCAATGGTTCCCTGATCTGTGTGGATGGCGGAGAGTGTATTGGATGAAATACGAACAATTTAAAAGCCGGAAAAGCTTTGAACAGAATCACCTGATCTCTTTTTCCTATGGGAGACTGGTGGAAGATCCTCCGGAAAATTTTGATGCGCGTTTGCCGGCACCTCCTTTTTTGATGATTGACCGTATCCTGTCTTTGACCAAAGAGGGCAGCAGGGGATCAATTATTGCAGAGCAGGATATCCGGCTGGATGCCTGGTATTTTCAATCCCATTTTCCCGGTGACCCGGTTCAGCCTGGCTGTCTTTCCGTGGATGCCATCTGGCAGCTTATTGGTTTTTATTGCGTATGGCAGGGGGCTCTAGGCTCTGGAAGAGCTCTTGGAAGCAATGAAATCTCGTTTTATGGCCAGATCCGGCCCCATAACAAGGTCGCCCGGTTCGAAGTGATGATCACCCGTTTTCAGGATTTGAAAAGGACCGGATCAAGCCTTGCTGTTGCGGATGGAAAGGTCTTTATTGATGATGAGCCAATCGCATCAGTTCGTGGAGCCCGGGTCGGTATCTTTCAGGGAATTGCCTATAAGGATTACCCGAATCCATCATCCCATTCTTTGGGAGGATCAAATAAGGAAAAGAAGGGAATATGATCAGCAGCAGTTCAGGTATGGAGAATCCGGTTGTTTCGGATAGGCCGATTGCCATTGTAACCGGCGGAGGAAAAGGCATTGGCGCGGCATGTTGCCGGGCATTATCCCGGGAAGGTTTTATGGTCGGGATTCATTTCCGGGAAAGCAGGGAGTCTGCGGAACAGGTTTTGTCTGAAATCAAGGGGCAGGGATTTTTACTACAAGCGGATATGACCGACATTGAACAGGTGGAATCCATGGTCAGCCGGATCAAGGAAAAGGCAGGCCGGGTGGATGTGCTGGTCAACAATGCAGGGGTGTGTATCAATGAACCCATTGGCCGGATGAAGGTTGAATCGTTTGACTTCCAGCGCGCTGTTCTTCGGGGTACGTGGTACCTTACAAAAAGAATTCTTCGGGTTTTCATGATGCGAGCCTCATCCGGACGCATTCTCAACATTTCCAGTGTAGTAGGACATACCGGCAATGCCAATCAAATTCCATATACCATGGAAAAAGCAGGGCTGGATGCCATGACCAAATCCTTGTCGAAAGAACTATGGGGAAGGAACATCCTGGTGAATTCCGTGTCTCCTGGTTTCATCGAAACCGATATGACATGCGATCTTCCGGAAACCATTAAACAGCAGGTCCTGTGTCAGGTACCGCTGAACCGCATGGGGAAACCGGAAGAGGTGGCGGATGTGATTTCCTTTCTCGCAAAAAGGGGAGATTATATCACGGGAAGCATTATACATGTCAACGGAGGCATGTATGGTGGTTGATCCGGAACTGAACAGAACAATACTTGCGCTGATACCCCAGAAACATCCGTTTCGATTTATCGACACGATTTTGAATCTGGATGAGACCTCTATTACCGCAAGTTATCGTTTTCGTAAGAATGAATTTTTTTACCAGGGACATTTTCCGGGAAATCCAATTACCCCGGGAGTGATTCTGATCGAGGCCATGGCACAAACCGGAGTGGTTGCATTTGGAATTTCGCGGCTCCTGTCTCAGGGCAGATCTCTGGAAGAGGTCAATCAGATGACTACGTTGTTTGCTTTTGCAGAAGAGATTGAGTTCAGCGGAATTGTCTCTCCGGATCAAATCGTTATGATTCAGGGAGAGATGATCTATTTTCGAAGGGGAAGTTTGAAATCAAAGGTCCTCATAGAAAGAGACAATGGGGAAAAAATTTGTTCCGGAACATTGACCGGATCAGGAGTAAAATTACATGGAAGGTAGAGTAGTCGTAACCGGCATGGGAGTTGTGAGCCCGAATGCTCATGGGATTGATTCTTTCCAGGAAGCGCTGAAACATGGACGTTCCGGGATACGGTTTATCCCGAAACTTCAGGAATTGAATTTTTCATGTTGCATTGGCGGGGTTCCAAAAGATTTTGAGGAAATCAGTCATTCCTATTTTTCTGAAAAACAGATATCCCGGATGAATGGGTCAATCGGGTATGCCTCTGTTGCAGCAATAGACGCATGGAAAGATGCTGGATTATCCCTGCCGGGAGATGATTCTCCCGCGGACTGGGAAACTGGTGCGATAGTCGGGTGTGGAATCGGCGATATGGAACTGATTGCAACAACCATTGTTCCGGTTGTCAACAGCGGAAAGGTCCGAAAGCTTGGCTCCAGAATTGTCGAGCAGGTCATGGGAAGCGGTATCAGCGCCCGCATTGCAGGTCTCCTGGGTCTCGGCAACCAGGTCACCTCCAACTCTTCGGCATGCAGTACTGGAACAGAAGCGATTGTCGAGGCGTTCTGGAGAATTCGGACAGGGCATGCAAAACGAATGATTGCAGGTGGAGCAGAAGGAGATTCACCTTACACATGGGGCGGGTTTGATTCCATGCGAGTTTTATCCAGAAAGTTTAATGACCAGCCGGAAAAGGGATCAAGGCCCATGAGTGCAACAGCCTCCGGATTTGTTCCAGGTTCAGGCGCGGGAGTGATTGTACTGGAAGATCTGCAAACAGCTATCCAAAGAAAGGCCCGGATTTATGCGGAGATTATCGGCGGGCGGGTGAACTGCGGTGGCCAACGGAGCGGCGGTTCCATGACCGCGCCCAATGCGGAAGGTGTCCAGCGTTGTATCCGGGAAGCCATAGCAGATGCGGTAATTTCTCCAAATGAGATTGATGCCATAAACGGGCATCTGACCGCGACCTTTGCAGATCCTTATGAAATTATGAACTGGTCAAAAGCCCTGGGAAGGGGGCCAGGCTGTTTTCCTTATATTAACTCTACAAAATCAATGATCGGGCACTGTCTTGGCGGAGCAGGAGCCATTGAAACAGTTGCCGCCTTGATTCAGTTATCTGAGGGATTTCTGCATCCTTCTTTGAATTGTGAGGATCTGCACCCGGAAATCAAAGCCTTTTCCGATCATGTCGTACACAAGGGTATGGATTACCCGGAATTGAAAACCATGGCAAAGGCCAGTTTCGGGTTTGGAGATGTGAATAGCTGTTTGATTCTGAGGAAATGGGACACTAATGAGAATTGTAAAGGAGATACAAATGGATAGAGAAGCAGTTTTTACGGAAATGGTTGGAATCATCAGAGAGTATGTAAGAGATCCGGAGTTGTTGAAAAATGTCACGAACCAGACCGATATCATTCGTGACCTTCGTGTGAATTCTGCGCGCCTGGTGGATATTATCATCAAATCGGAAGATGTTTTTGGAATCGAGATCAATGATGAAGATGCAGATCGAATCCGGACAATCGGTGATGCCATTGATGTGGTTCTGAGTCTGAAAAGGAAAGCTGCATAGATGAGGCTGGTTAATGCGGGTTTCTGACAATCAGTGGCTGTGGATTCAAACCATGGTCGGGCGGGTTATGATATGGATTCTCGCCCCCATGGTATACTGTTTTATTCAACTGTCCGGGTATCGTATCCGGGATCTTGAGAAAACCCGACGTGAATGTAGAAAATACTTTACGGAGCATCAAGGGCCATGGCTGATCTGTGCCAACCATCTTACGATGATTGATTCCCTTATTCTTGCCTATGCCATGATGCCGCTGTACCGATATGTATTCCGGTTCGATCTGATGCCGTGGAATGTACCGGAAAAGAAAAATTTTCAGCGGAATTTTTTCAGCAGAATAATCTGTTATGCCTTAAAGTGTATTCCTGTCAGCAGAGGCGGCCACAGGAACAGCGTGAATGAGACATTGAACCGATGTAAGACGATATTGAAACAGAATCAGAATCTGATGATTTTCCCGGAAGGAACAAGATCCAGAACCGGTTTGATTTCGACCCGGGATTTTCCATATGGAGTAGGCCGGCTTCTGTGCTGTGTTCCGGAATGCAGGGTGCTTTGCATCTATGCCCGAGGAGATCATCAGAAAGAGTACAGTCTGGTTCCGGGATATAAAGAGATCTTTTCCGTAAAAATGGAAATGATCAAACCGGTTACGGATGCCAGGGGTTTGAAAGCCCATCGGGATATTTCCGCACAGATTATCCGGCATCTTTCCAAAATGGAAAACCAATATTTTGCAGAACATCGGAAATGATATTGTGGATTTATTCCATCCGCAAGCATTTGCCAGATATAAAGATCAGCGTTTTATCAGCCGTGTGCTCACTCCGGCTGAACAGGAAAAACTCCGGTCTTCTTGCTTTCCGAACCAATGCCTCTGGAGTTTCTGGGCAGCAAAAGAAAGTGCTTACAAGGCAATCTCCAGATCTTTTCCTCTGGTTTCATCCTCCCCAAAGCAGTATGAGGTATCGGTAAGCGTTATCGAATCTCTATCCATTTTTCACGGCATGGTTGCCACTCCGGAAGCACCTGTGCAGATCCATGGGACAATTGATCCGGACTATGTTCACTGTCTGGCGATAATGGGCGAGGAAGCGGACTTCGGGATGATTGAAACCAACATCTGTCCGATCACAGCGTCGAAAGAGGAGGCAGGGTGCCTTCCGGAGCAGGAATCGACCCGTGTTCGGGAGTCGGCAGGAGCCCGTATTTCCGGATACCTGAAAGTTCCGGTTTCCCAGATTCAGATCCTGCGGAAAATCACAGCAGGGCGGATCGGCCCGCCGGAGGTTTTTGTTCAGGGAGAAAAGATACCAATCAGCATCAGTCTCAGTCATGACGGACGGTTTGCGGCTTTTGCCTTTACCCGGATGGATTCCGTAAGTCATTTCAACTGCCGCGTCCACCTACGAGAAAGGGAAAAGGATATCATCGGTGATCTGATATCAGCCAGGATACTGCCGGCTGGGAAGAGGAAGCGCTGAAATCGGTTTCCGGTATTGATCAGGAAGCGGCTCTGGTTACCCGGAATGCCCGAAGGCGTTTTTCAGGCAGGAGAACATCTGCCGACCGAGCATGGCGATGCAATCGTGCAGGATAATACCAGCAATGCCCATTGAAAAGTTTTCTTTGTCAATTCTTTGATGAATAGCGTTAAGCACGTTCTATAATTTGTAAACAACATCTCGAAGTTTTTCAATAATTATCTTGATCTTGGAGATAATTTTTGTTTTGAATGAAAATGATTATTGCAATATAAAATGAAAATAAAAAGACACATCATAACATCCAAACAAGGTGGCATGGTCATGAAACAACATCCAACGGGCAAATCCCTGGCCAGCAAGATCGTTAAAGGTTTGGGCGCCGTTCTGATCCTCCTGGTAATCATTTTGGTGTTTAACACCATTCAGTTTCCATCCAAACAGATGACTCCCGAAAAGCCGGATGAAATATCCTTTGATTTACGGAAAGTTTCAAGCAGGCTTGCCGGCGGTCTTCGGTTTCAGACCCTATCCCATCAAGAGCCGGATAAGCTGGACCCGGAAGCGTTTTTCGCTTTTTACCGCTATTTGGAAGAGCAATTTCCGCTTGCTCATTCAGTTTTGGAAAAAGAGGTTATCGGCAAACTAAGCCTTTTGTATACCTGGAAAGGCAGCAATCCCAAATTGAAACCGCTGATCCTGATGAGCCATACCGATGTCGTACCAATCGAACCCAGCACAAAAAGCCAATGGAAATATCCGCCCTTTGCCGGAACAGTGGCAGATGGATATATCTGGGGAAGAGGTTCGATAGATGTCAAGGGTACGCTGTTTGCAACAATGGAAGCTGTTGAGATGATGATTTCAAAAGGTCAAACGCCTCAGCGGACCATTTATCTTGCCTTTGGACATGATGAGGAGGTGGGTGGAAAATTGGGGAATGCGAAAATCGCAGGTCTTTTAAAACAGAGAGGAATTCAACCAATACTGGTGGTGGATGAAGGGCTGCCGATTGTTTACAACATGGTTCCGGGTACTTCCAAACCGCTTGCAGGGATCGGGATCATGGAAAAAGGATATCTCTGCCTTACTCTTACCGTAAAAGAAGGAGGCGGCCACTCCTCCATGCCTCCTAAGCATACGGCTATCGGCATTTTATGTGAAGCAGTTCAAAAACTTGAGAACAATCCGTTTCCGGTAAGTTTTGACGGACCAGAGAAGCAGATGTTTGACTATATTGCCCCGGAAATGTCTTTCCCTGCCAGAATGCTGTTTGCGAATTTATGGCTGTTTCAACCGTTGATTGAAAAGAAATTAACATCTTCTCCGCCCAGCAATGCTTTATTGAGAACAACAAGCGCAGTGACAATGATAGAAGGTGGCATTAAAGAAAATGTTCTGCCCCAGAAGGCAAGCGCCACGATCAATTTCCGCATGCGCGCAGGAGAAACAATTCAATCGGTAATAGATCATGTACGGAAGACCATAGATAATCCGAATATTGAAATCACGAAGACCGGTTTTATCGAAAAAAAACCAACTCCGGTGAACAATACGGAAAGCAAAAGTTTTCAGATGATGCAGAAGACCATTCACCAGATATTCCCGGATGCAATCGTTGCACCCGGAATAATGATCGGAGGGACTGATTCACAGTATTATACAGGAATATCGGAAAATGTCCTTCTGTTTTTTCCATGGCGGCTGAAAAAAGAGGACCTGGCCGGAATCCATGGAGTGAATGAGCGGCTGTCAGTGGAAAATTACGGTGAAGCCATTCGATTTTACTATCAACTGATCCAAAATGCCGCCTTTTCAGGCACGTATTTGACCGAGTAGGAGTTAACGTTATGGAGAGCGCCCTTTATATTTTTTGTTCCGGACAGTAGTAAAACATAGGGATCATTTGTTTCAAATGCCACATGTAAAAATATCAAAGGGCGTCCTCCAAGTCCGCTATAGAAAGTTATAAAATGGTTCCTTTTAATTTTTTTATAGTTTGTAACTGATCCATTATTTTGATGCCCTCTGGTGATCTGCAAATTTGCTCATTAAAGCACTCTATGCATTCAATTTTGACATTTGGTAACCTAACTGATCTGCATATTTTTTTATGGTATCCCTCATCTTCATCGAGCCATAGCAACAATAGGGAATTGGTTTGATGCCCATACCGAAATATTTTTTTATAGGCTGTGTTTTCTGATAAGGTAATCTCAACCCATGTTCCGTCCTCAAAGAGGAAATCCGGGTTATAAAAGTCGTGAGTTCTCAGCTGAATATTGTATTTTATGGCGAATTCTTATTACCAGTGAGCAGGCTCCATGTGGTTGAATAATGGTTCTGCCTTGTAAGAAATTTCCAAAATATCGAATATTTTTGATGCCAAAATCGATAGAATTCTTCCCCTGGTACCTGTTCTTTGATTTGCGATAAGTTCAAGTAGATTATTTTCAAAAAAAAGTGATAATATTTTATTCCACTTTTTAAGATTCCGTTCAGAATATATCTTATTATATCCATCAGGAAAACGCATAAGATCACTTCCGCTAATCGTTTTTACAAACAAAGCCAATGAATTTCTTCACCAACAATCGAAATGAGTTTCCGGAATTAATTCCGTCAGCCGGTTTATAAAAATCCTCCGGTCTCAACCAAATCAAAATATCATACTGCGTTCGATTCCTGTAATGATTATATGATACAGCGCTCATAGTGCATCTATTCTTATGGTACAATTAAAAGTGTCGGGTTTCAATTACCCAATAGTTTTGATTAATTTTATTGTGGGAGCTGCATCTTGCCGCGACAGTGCTGTCTTGATTGATATGATTGATATCTTGAGCAAGCCATATCGTGGCTGGACGCCCCAGCATAATTCGATTACCCAACAGTTTAATTACATCCTCTATTCTTGCTTTTCGTAGTATATCCCGCCAAATACTAAACATGCCTTTAAAAGAAAATCATAAAATCATAAATGTCCCCATTATTTCCCGATAGGGGCAGCCCTTGTGGCTGCCCGTATTTCTTTCTTTTTGGTTGCCCGTGTTTATTTTTTAAGGCGAATCGTAATTTCATTGAGGTCAATTTTATGACCGGCATGTAATTCCGCTCAACCCGAATCGAACCCATCATAGTTTCATTTGAACCTGTAATGTAAGGGATTACGAAACCAAATATCCAGGATAAGTATTTACCGTGTTTTTATCACCAAAACGGAAAACAAAATACAGTTAACAACGATAGATCCATAGCTTTTATTGAAGTATTTTTTTATTGAATCCAATCATCATATTGTAGAATCTGGGAGTACATATCATCACGTCCCATATCTCCCCCACTACTTTTGAAATCCCAACGACCTATATCAGTTTACAGATTTTAGCTCCGCTGGACACAGACATGCGAAGATCACGTAAGTCTGTTTCTTATCCAGGCTGGATTTCTACGACAATCTAGAATCGCATATACCCTTATAATTTCTTTACCTGGTTTATAATAAATTGCGAATGGAAATTTTTTAGCCAGCAATCGACGATATCCAAAATGAAGAGAGTGGATACCGGCATAAAGATGGAGAGATTCAATATCGGAGAATAGAGATTCAAGAAAATGATTACCTAATCCTTTCGACTGACGCTCATAAAATTCAAAACCACTGATCAGGTCATCCTCTGCGGAATCAAGGAGTTCGACCCTCATTTAATCTGATTCCTGATTCTTTTTTTTACCCGATCGAAGGACGTAAAGCTGGCCGTCCCATCTTTTATCTCTTTTTCTCTTGCCGCTAAAATATCCTTGTGCCATGTTGGAGATGGAATTGATTCAGGATCTCGACAAAGATCATCCCATATTTTTTCCATCATTGCTATTTTATCTGAATTTGTCATTTTTTCTAAAGGCAATGGAATATCCATGTCATTCTCCTTTTATTTTAAATATGTAGAGCCTGTTTCAACAGTCTGCTGTTGTCATTTTGATGCAAGCCGGACACACAGTTAAGCTTTGCACTATCCACTATTTTCGTTTCTTTTCTGAACACTGGCTTTCGCCGGTGTAACGCTCGTGAATAGTGTTGACATTGGCTCTGTAATACTAAATATAATTAATATTAGAATTTTTTGCAATCTGGAATTTTCTGTTTTTCATTACCGATTACCGATGGCCCTTTATATTTTTATATCTGTTGTTCTTGGCAGTAGTGGATAGTAGTAAAACATAGGAATCATTTATTCCAAATGCTAAATATGAAAAGATAAAACGCGTTTCTCAAGATCTGTTTTTTTCCTGAAAGCAAATCATAAAATCATAGGCTGTCCCCTTTATTTCCCGTAGGGGCAGCCCTTGTGGCTGCCCGTGTTTATTTTTTAAGGCAAATCGTAATTTCATTGAGGTCAAAATTTTATGACCGGCATGTGATTCCGCTCCAAGAATAATTTTAAGACTGCGTCGTTCGAACTCGTGGATAAGGGGAGTCGCTCCTAACCCACTCAGACAGTGAACGACTCCGCTATAAAATCATTCATTCCACTATTACCATGAAACTGATTAAACTGTGGATGGTGTTTGAAATATTTTGTGTATTTTGTCAATGTCCTACTATCCATCTTGGATGGACAATAAGCCAGAATGATCCGATTGAAAAAAATTCATATTTTCATGTACGTCCCATATCTCCCCATATCTCCCGGTCAACATCAGTTTGAGTCATGACGGACGGTTCGTCGCATTTGCGTTTATCCCGATTCTGCTCAATTATTCATAATGAGTCCACATCCGGATAACTTTTACAATTTTTTCATTTTCGAACACTTCATAAACCAACCGGTGCTGTATATTAATGCAAACAGGAACAGGCATCTGCTAAATCACCTACAGGCTTTTCGTAGAAAGGTGGCGTCTGATAGGGATTGGTGCGCAGGATATCGATTCGTTTCTCTGCTTTCGACTTGAGGCCGGATGCAGAGATTTTTTTTGCGTCTGTTTGGGCTTGCTTTGTAAAAACGACACGGTAAGTCACCAAGGATCTAGAATCATTAGCCGCTGCCTGAGCTTGCTGTCAGTTCGTGAAGAATCAACAACAAACAAAGTGCTATCGGTGCCGATATAACATGGCCGCCCTTGAGACTGACAATCGCTTTGTCGGAACCGGCGAGAAAAGCTCTTAGCTTTTGCCATAATCCCTCAGGCTGTCTTTTGTAGCGCGGCAAGCGAGTGATTTTTGCAACTGGTTCATCGCCCTCCATAAGCAGCCAATCATCTGGAGCGACGCCCAGTATCCGATCAACAAAAGATTCTCGTTGATCAACAACGTGGTAGTTCTCTTTGTCTTGGCCATCCAATAGTGTGAGGAATATTTTATATATCGGATTTATCAGTTTTCGCGGTAAATTTTGATCGAATTGCATAGCAATGGATGCGCTGGGGTCGGTGAGAATCCAGCGGGTAGGAAGAATCTTACGATTTGGCCTCATGGTCCATGTTTTATGCTCTTCATCGAGAATCGAGACCAAAGAGAAGGTGGCATGCCCTGAGATATCACAAAAAGCCATGACCTGTTGGGATTGCTCATCGAGAAGTTGGTAACTACCTCGATAGTTACTCGGCACATTTTCCTTTCGAGAGAATGAATGAAGGCGATAGATTGCTTGATTTACAGACGTAATCATAACGTTCCGCACTAATTCCTTACCTCCGTAGTACAATGGGACGTACATGAAAATTTGAAAAGTAGCTTCACCTTAAAGAATATTGATTGTTTTTGCAAGAATTCGTTCTCTTCGGGCATCATGACTAATAGCTGACTGGGTTAGATTCAGCTTTTGCGCCAATTTGACTTGAGTAATACCCAACTGATCTGTTGCCCAATGTACCAATATGCTCCGGGCATCTGTCCGCTTTTTATCCCTCACTCCATCCAGTATCTCATCCCCTTTTTGATATTCACCTGCCTTTGCCATAGATCTGACACCCGACCATCCTCCATGACTCCGTAGAAGCCCTCCACCGATCAGGTCTGGACGCTTGCCCTGTTCAATGCTTTTCTTTATAAATTCACTGTATTTTCTTCTCGCTGAGCCGACCTTTTTGCCAAATAGTCGCAATATATATTCCGTATCCTGCCAGTCGTTCTTCCAGCGACCCAGAATCACAGAATGACCCCGCAATAAGGATGTTGGCCTAACTTGCTGAAATTGAAACCACTGTCGCCCTCAGCGGATTTAAATGAATATAGCGAACCAATTCTAATAAATATGGTTCCTGGGGCATCTATTCTTGCTTTTCTTGGCATATCCCGCCAAATACAAAACATGCCTTTAAAAAAATTATAAAATCATAGACCCATTATTTCCTATCACCATGTCAGTTGGGTGAATAGCCTGGTTGTAATTAGTGAGCCAATTTCAAAAGTCTGTTGTTGTAGTTCCGGCGAAAACTAGAATCCAGTATTTTCGGCTCTTTTCTGGGCACAGACTTTCGCCGGTGTGACGCTTTTTAATAGTTTTGAAATTGGCTCTATTGACATTGACTAATTTTTAATGTTTTGGGTTCTAATTGATCGATGTTGCTTTCATAAAATTTTTTCGGAAAATCATAAAATGTTTTCTTAATGACATAAAACGGCAATCCAACAGCATGACTAATAGGTATTGATAAAAGATGTGCGGAAATAAAACTAGGCATAACTATAAAATTATTTAAATACTTTTTACCATCCATAAAAGGCAGGGCTGGTAATCCAACAATTCCACCAACTATCCCCACACCCACACCAAAAACCAAGGCTGGAGGTAGTACTGCAAGAGCTGCAATAGTAGATGGCACGACTACAAATGGTCCTTCATCTTTATAAGCGGAACACCAGTCAGGTGTAGAAAATGGTGTACGCCCGGCATGGGCGTGAACTTATGGGGTGAAAGTCCCCTATACAAGAATCCTGTTAATAAATTATTTGATTTATTAGCATAAGTATTAGCCGACGGCAAGGGCATTTCCGTGACGAAAGGTCTGGAGGGACATCGTCAGAGACGGTCTGATGATTGGAAACGAGCCGTGACCCGCGGAAGCGGAGGACATCACGGAGGTCTCATTCCACTGAAGGGCCAAACGCGAAGAACAGCGGCATACCTCATGGGCTCTGGAATGCAACGAACCCGAATGGGGGAGCATAAGACCCAGGCGCGTCATGTGAATTTATGCTTCTGGTGATCAGAGAGCAGTTACCGTCAACTTTTCAACGAACTGTTTTCTGGACATTCTCCCGGCTACGGCCCGGAATCTTTGCGAACCGCCCGGTGCGGACCCGCATGCCGTGGTGGTGTGGGGGCTGGGCGGATAAAACCCCCCCGGCTACCCGATTGTGCGCTCAAACCGTTCCCTATGAAATGCAATATTACGCATTACTACAAATAAAAAAAACCGATCAAAAGGAAAATGGTTGTTCCGCCCGAAAACACCCCAAAAGGAACTAACCGGAAAATGCTCCGCCCCTTGAAACCAGAAACCAACCTTGAAAGAAGAAAAACTTAGCTCCAATTTGCCACACCTGCGAGATTAAACTGCAATGTCTCATCAGCTATTGCGAAGCAAAATTTCTCTTCTACGATGAGTGCCAACGTATTTCTCACCTGCCGGTGTGAAGCGGCAGCGGAACAACGGTCTGGTGCAGAAAATAGGAATTTTTCTTTAATCAATATCATCAGAGAAAACATATTGCTTATATTCTTCTCGACAAGGTGTAAAGACCTCAATTGCAATTGAATCTTCAATTATTTCTGCTTTATGGATAACATTTGATGGAACACACCAACTATCACCTGGATTTATTAGTCTTGATTCTGATTCAATGAATAATCGAATCTTTCCTTTGACTAAATATCCAATCTGTTCATGAATATGCTTGTGCTCTGGAAGTACAGAATCTTTCTTGAGAACAAATTCAGTCATTAATGAAGTTTCCCCATAGGATATTGTTTTTATTTTAATTCCGTTTGATATCTCTCGATATCCATTATCTGAGTTTTTGCCAAACATAAATATTCCCTCCCCTATTAATATAAAAAAGCTTGAGCCATATGCTTTTTAGATTACAAATCTGGAAAATGTAACTTTGCTTTTAGTAAAAGGATAATAAACCTTTATTTATAATGTTTTTTTCAAGACTAATTGATTCTTTTTCTGCCTCAATATTCAAGGCCAGCGATATCTTGTTCTCCCTAAAAATATCTGCTTTTATTTTTCCTTCAATGCTCTTTTCGATTAGTACAGCAACAGAGCAACGATTATTATTATACTTTTGACATTGAGTGGTTAAAATGTATCCTTTATACGTTTCTTTCATTATATTCTTTGCGACGCGAAAGCGGAGTCATCACCGGGTAGCCGGTGGTTGTTACCAGCCCCGAGTCCCCTAAGAACCGTGCTTGACAGTTTCCCGTCACACGGCTCAAGCATCCAATAAAGTAGACCCTTATGGGGCCACCCGCTGATGAGTTAATCTTACATCAACTTTGCGATACAAGCTGGTGTGGTTTTCATTTTAAAGGACCACACCTGTTTGGTTTTTCCGGGGAATACGGAGGTTGTTGCTCTTTGGCATTTGGACTTACCCAGAACATGAAAGTAAAATGATCCGGGGCCTCGGACTTGGCAACTGTGTACCCGCCTCCCATTTCTTTTTCGATGTTCATTTTCCTGAGCGTATTGCCGGCATAGAACGACGAACTCAGCCGACGTGGCAGTTTGCGGTCGGCTGTAGTGAAAGGTTCGCGTCAGCGATAGGCTTCTTTTCTATGAGGTACCTTTACTACCCAAACTGTAAGCTCAGTATCTTGAATTGAATATAAAATACGATAACGGCCTTGTCGAAGGCGATAGTGTTCCTGACTACTCAGTTTTTGTGAACCATTTGGCCTTGGGTTTACTGATAGCGATTTGATCTTTTCAAGAATATTTTTTAATTGTGCTTTTGGAATGGACTCAAAATCTTTCCAAACCGAGTTCTTGAACAGAACTTTATATTCGGCCATCTTTTTTTAGCCTTTTAACCATCTGTTCGTAACTGATTACGGGTTCATTAACTCTTTCCTCAAAGGCCAGAATATCCTCGGCGTCCTCCGACAATGCCTGCTTAACCGCTTCGTTTATTAGCTCGGACATCGACCTGGACGTTTCAAGAGACTTGATTCGTAACGCTTGGTGCAATGCAGAATCCAAATATATAGTTGATCTTTTTGATAATGCCGTCATTTTGTCACCTCCTGTTTGATCATGGCGACATAATAACATCACGACATTGTTATGTCAATATATTGAAGCGAGCACCATTTATTAACAGGTCAAAATTTGACCTGATATTGACTGCTTTTCGGGCACTATTTCCCTGATAAGTCCAAATTAAGGGAGTTTTCAGGCACTTTTGCCCTGATAATTTTTCCTGATAATATCAAAAAAATTATCTGAAAAATGGAAGCCATTTCACCTGTAAAAGTGTCTTGTCACCTGAACCCAGATTTTTTCAATAACAACGATTTTTGGTTACAGAACCACTTTATTGAAGTGATGTCAACATAAAATAACCGGAAACTGCTGAATGAAGTCCTCGAAATTATATGGCTTATACATCATTCCATCCATATAGAATAATCCTGTTGCGTCGTGAACCCTTGAATGGTTTCATCGCCGGAAATCCCCGGCAGTTTCGGTATGGGGCAAAATCGTATCGCCAATGTAAACCGGAAAACAGGTTTGCTTGGAAAGAAGAAATTGCCGGATGACGATCAATTTTTAAACCAGTTGAAATAATGTTAAAAACACAATATATTGTGCATCTTTTTTCTTGACATACAAGGCTTGTTATATTACGAAGTTATACGGTTAATCGTGTTCAGAACCCGTCTCGAAAAAGGATGGATCATGATGATTACGGTTCCAAAACGCCGTATTGAAAGCCTCCGGTGGCATGTGTTCATGTCACGGGGGGCTTTTTTGATAGAACCGGTCTTAATAAAAACGGAAAAGGGGGAATTATGCGGATAATTTCAATTGCCAACCAGAAAGGTGGATGTGGAAAAACAACCACAGCGGTCAATCTGTCCGCCTGCCTGGCAAACAAGGGAAGAAAGGTGCTTCTCATTGATATGGATCCCCAGGGACATTCAGCTCTGCATCTGAATATCAATCCGGACGAACAGAGCAAGACCGTCAGTGATGTGCTCGGGATCTCCGGCAGTCGCGCAACCAGTCTTGATGAAGTGATGCTTGGAATTGGAAAAAATTTCCATATGGCCCCTTCGAACATATCCCTGAGCACACTGGATCAACATCTGTCGATGGTGCAGGGAAGAGAGACGCGGCTGAAGGAATCGATTGACAGTCTGTATCAGGCCTTTGATTATATCATCATCGACTGCCCGCCAAGCCTTGGATTATTGACATTTAATTCTCTGCTTGCTTCTACGGAAGTCATTGTTCCGATCGAGATGAGCCTCTTTTCCCTGCATGGGATCGGCAGATTAATGGAAATACTGGGCCTGGTTCAGGAAAAGACAGGGCACAAGCTGAAAATCAATGCAGTTGCGACCATGTATGACAGCCGGACCCGGATATCAAAGGAAGTTCTGAATGATATCAGAGACAACTTCAAGGGTTCGATGTATAAGACCGTCATCAACCTGAACGTCAAGTTAAAGGAGGCTGCAAGTTTCGGGAAGTCGATCCTGGATTATCAGAAAAGAGCAAGGGGATTCACGGACTATATGGCCCTTGCAAATGAAGTGGTCAAAGAGGAAAAACACCTGGGAATGGAACTGGTAAAACAGAACAAAGCTTTTTCAAAAATTGAAAAGCAGTTTGTTTTTCATGCACCGGATGCGATCTCCGTCAAGATTGTCGGCAGTTTCAATAACTGGACTCTTTCCGAAGAATCCACAATGGAGCGGGATCAGGAGGGAAAATGGTCAAAGAGACTTTTACTGGATCCTGGAAAATATGAATACAAATTCCTGGTGAATGATATATGGATCGAGGACAAGAGGAATCCCAATCTTTCCGACAATGCATTTGGAGGTAAAAACTCGGTTATTGAGATTGTCTGATCGAACTTTCTCTCGAACGGGAGTATAAAAAATGGAGAATAAAAGCTTGGGCAGGGGATTCAGGGAAATCTCAAATATTTTTATTTCAGAAGACAGAAAGGAAAAAAAATCTCCAGGGAAAGTAAAAGAGCATACCAGCAAATTCAGCAGCACCCTCTCTGATGAATCCGCAGAAGGCTACCAAAGTCCATTGACATTTGTGAATCATGATCCCGGCTTTTTTGGAAAAGACAAGGCAGAACAGGACAGTGAAGATAGCGACGGGCATCCTGAAGCAGCGCTGGCCAATATAATGAAAAATTATGGAGAATGTTCGGATCTGGCTGAAAACATGCGTGAAGTCGAGGAGAATGTGACGGTTGAAAAAAAAATCTCCTACCAGAATTTGCCGGATGCCCAGCAGAATATTATGAAAGCCTTTTGCACGCTTCTTGAAGAGGGCTTCAGTATCAGAACAATAGAGCTGGTAAAAACAAACACAAAATGCCGGCCAGGGAAAAAACAGAACAAGACAGAAAAAATTACCATTTTTCTGGAGGATCCGCCGGATCTGGCCGAGATGTAACTGTCGAATCCCCCATAATGATAGGGAGGGGGCGCAAGAAGAAATTTCCGGGAATTGTTGCTTTTTTATGCAGCGATTTTCAATGTGACATGCTTCCCGGCTTTTGTCGCTAGTGTGATCAACATCTCCAGGCTGAACTTTTCCCACTTGCCCGTCATTAAATCGGAAACGCGCGATTGACTAATGCCGAAAATTTTTGCAGCCTCATTCTGGATGAGTTTTTTCGTTTCAATAAATTTCCTCAAATCAGCCATCAAGTCGGCTCGCATTTGGAGAATGGCTGCCTCATCCGGCGAATATCCCAAATCAGCAAACACATTTCCTGATGATTTTATAATGTTTTTTTTCATAAGTCATACTCCGATTTGTTTGTATCTGTTTCGAGCCGTAAATCATCTAAACTCGAACCAACAAATTTTAATGATTTCATAGGCACGAGTCAATTATATAAGTTTTTATATATTTAGCAAGTTGAATTTGGAATTTTATGGAGAAAACCTTGACATTGCTTTTTTTGTGAATACAAGTAGTATCATGTATAAAAGGATTCCGGCTTCTGTCCAGCGATTTATTAAAATTATTGATTTTTCATAAAAGATATCAGAAAAACTTTTGAAAACAACACCTCCTGCTTGTGATGACGAATCCATTTACCATTAAAGTAAAAAACTTGATTCTGCAAATTCCTGCCGGGAAAGTTGCAACATATGGACAGATCGCAGCGCTGGCCGGCAATCCACGGGCAGCCAGACAGGTGGCAAGAATACTGCACGCCTGCTCCCGGAAGGACGGTCTCCCCTGGCATCGAGTGGTGAATCAGCATGGCAGGATATCCCTGAGGCAGGGTCAGGGGTATGAAGTTCAGCAGGCGCTTCTGGAGCGGGAAGGAGTTGTTTTCTCAGAAAACAGCAGGATTGACCTGACGCGGTTTCTCTGGAGACCCTGATCATCCCAGGAGATTTTTCTTTTGCTTCAAGATATCGTTTTTGCTATGATGCACTGTACAACAATTCATATCCAGTGTAACTGAAACCACACAACCATTCCTCATCCGGTATTGATGAAAAGGATAAGGCCGGCTTCGGGCCGGGCATAAAAAATATGACAAAAGAAATCTATAATTATACGGTAAGATGCCGCACATGCCGTTGCAAGTTTGAGGTTCAGTTGTTTGATACCCATGAGAAGAATCTGTTTCTGGTGGATAAAAAGGTCTGGTTTTGTGAAAAGTGTAAAAAAGAATATTTTGAAAAACAGACAAGGCAGTTGACGGATGAACATAAAAATGTAGGGTTTCAGGAGCTTGTCGGAACAGAAAAAACGGTTTCATGGGCAGTGAAAATCCGTTCCGAGATGTTGAACAAGGTCAAGTACCTGCGGGACAGTCTTATTTTTGATAACGATGAGGCAAGAGAAAAATCTGAAAAGGCGTTTACCCTGTTTCTTGAGGAATGGCAGGCGGAAACTGAAGCCAAGTGGTGGATCGATCACCGGAATATGAATGTCCGGGACATATCCAAAAGAATCGAAGAACTGAAACTGACTCAACCCATTCAAAAGGGGTAATCCTGAAAACAGATGGTTTTTTAGAGTTTACTGCTGCGCCAGAAAAGCATGAAGCCGGCCACGGAAACCAGCGCCAAGCCCATGATGATCCAGAAAGCGAACGGATGGCTGGATAAAGGAATCTTGATGTTCATGGAAAAGGCGGAAACGACAAAGGTCGGCACCATAATCCCGATGGTGATGATATTCAGCCTTTTCATGAGCACATTCAGGTTGTTTCCCACGATAGATGCCCTGGCGTCCATCAGGCTGGCCAGAATGTTGGAATAGATTTCAGCCTGGCGGAAGCACTGGGAATTTTCAACGATCAGATCATCCAGATATTCCTGGTCATCTTTGTTAAAATCCATTTTGCCTGAGTTGTTCCGTAGTCGCTCCAGCAACACTCCGTTTGTATTGATGGCGTTCAGATAGTATACAAGACTTTTCTCCAACGTAAAGAGATTGATCAGGAAGCTGTTTTCCATGGAGGTGTTGATCTTGTGCTCTACTTCTTCTGAAATGGAGTTAATGATCTTCAGATGCTCCAGAAAATGGAGCAGGGAGCGGTAAATCAGTTTTAAAAGCACTTCACGCAGCGTGTTGATACGATTGAAATGTTTGCCGTCAAACAGGTTGATGTCTTCCGGTTGAACCACGATCAATCTTTCTTTAAAAAAGAATATCCCGCTGGACGCCACCCGAAAAGCCAAGCCCTGCTCCAGATAATAGTTTTTAGGTCGTTTATATATGATTGCGGCGTGATCCGGCTCGAATTCAAGCCGGGCAAGCTCGTCAGGGTCAAGGGAGGATGTCAGTGTGTGTGCATCGATTTTAAATTCCTCGATCAGGCGACGGCGTTCCTCTTCATCCGGAGCAATAAAAACCATGATTGGTCCAAGCGGCTCCTCCAACTCAATAACTTTTTGTTCTGATAGAGCATAAACCCTTAACATTTTTTTAACCTGCTGTTTATATATTATTGCCCGCAGTTCTGTTTTGCCCTGACTCAGTCCGTGCTTCTCATGGAAAAATACTTTAGGTCAGTTCCATGGATAAGTCAACAGATGGGAAGACAGAGGGTGTAATCAAAACTGTTGGGTAAATGCTGGATGTCGGATCAAGCAGCATGACGGTAATAGTGCTGTCCGTCATTCCGGCGAAAGCCTGACACGCAGTGAAGCCCGCCACTATTCAGTATTTTCGGTTTTTATCTCTGGACACCGGCTTTCGCCGGCGTGACGATTTTTGATAGTCTTGAAATTGGCTCATGCACCTGGTTTTTCAATTTTATTTTTTTCAGCCGGTTCTATCCGGATGGTCACTCTCCGGTTTTTGGCTCGTTCCTTATCGGTTTCATTTGGAAAAATCGGCCTCTGATCAGCATATCCGATCGCGGTCAGGCGTTTGGGGGATACTCCTTTTTCGATAAACAGCCTCACCACGCTGCTGGCACGGGCTGAGGAAAGTTCCCAATTGGAAGGATAGGCAGGGGAACTGATGGGGGTATTGTCGGTATGGCCTTCGACCATTATCATGTTGGGAACCGTCTCCACCACGTTAGCCACGGCTTTCAGCACCTCTACCGGTTGCTTTTCCAATACAGCCTGCCCTGGTTCAAACAGAACACCGGCATTGATCTCCACGGAAACGCCGATTCGGCTTTGCGTAACCCTTACCTGGCCTTCCTTGATCAAAGGTTCCATCACCTTGAGGATGTCGTCGGCGATTTCTTTCATTTTTTCTTCCTGAACCGGATCGACTTCATCTGTTGGTATTGTCGTTGCCGGTACGGAAATCATAGGAGCGGGAATCGCATTCAGACCGGCCGGGCCAACTGCAGATTCTACAGAGATTGCTTTTTCCGGGTCATTACTGAAGGCTTCGATCAGGGATGCACTCAGTGTTTTGTATTTGCCTTCATTGACGGAAGATATGGCATACATAACGACAAAGAAGGCAAACAGCAGCGTAATAAAATCCGCATAGGAAACCAGCCAGCGCTCATGGTTTTCATGTTCTTCCTGTTTTTTTTTGCGCATAATGAAATTTCACAATTTGCGTTATCCGTTATTGTCTGAAATGACTAAAGTGGATGAGCAGCTTCAGACTTCATTCTTTGCCGTCAGCAGACTATGCGATGTAACCCTTCAATTTGGTTTCGATATTGCGTGGATTTTCACCGTTTGCAATGGAGCACAGCCCTTCGATCATCATCTCCCGGATGGCCACCTGTTCTGCGATGATGGTTTTCAGTTTGTTGGCTATGGGAAGGAAAACCAGGTTGGCCATTCCTACGCCGTAAATTGTGGCGACAAAGGCAACGGCAATACCGCCGCCCAATTTGGATGGTTCGGAAAGATTTTCCATGACGTGAATCAGGCCCATCACCGCGCCCAGGATTCCGATTGTAGGGGCATAACCGCCGGCTCCTTCCCATACCTTGGCTGCCTGGCGCTGGTGTTCTTCATAGACGCTGATTTCAATCGACAGTTCTTCATGAATTTTTTGGGGTTCAAACCCGTCCACCACCATCTGCATACCCTTGCGATTGAAAGGCTCACTCATACGATCGATGGAAGACTCCAGTCCCAAGATTCCATCCCTTCGGGAAATCTGGCTCCAGACGATCATATCCTTGATCAGTTTATGGGGATCGGTTGCAGGCGGAATAAACACCCATTTAATCAATTTTATTCCATGAATAAAAGTCGGAAGGGTGGTTTGCAGCATGACCGCGCCCATGGTGCCGCCCATGACAATGAAAAAAGCAGTCACCTGCAACAGCGAGTGCACACTTCCGCCTTCGAGAATCTGGCCTCCCAAGATGGCGCTGAGGGCCAACGTCAGCCCTGCGATACTGATTTTGTCAATATTGTTTATTTTCATTTGAGTTGGGGTACCTGGTCCATCCTTTTCATCAAGATAAAGCGCTTTGATACCTTACCAAAGAATTGTCAGTGGTTTCGAAAAAAAAGGGTGATCGGTTTAGGGGTAAAAAGGGGTAAGATAAGCTTTATTTTCAGTATAAATATAGGTGAAAGGTAATTGTGTGTCAATAGTATTATTATAATTCGATTATTCAACAGTTTTGATTACATTCATTGCAAAATGATATCACCATGTCAGCTGGATATAACACCGCATTGTTCAATCCGGAACTGATTCGTCATTATTTAAAAATGCGTTTGTCGAGCACCTTCCGGCTTGAATCAAACGTACCTGGTTCAACCAGTTTGACAGTGACATCCCAGCCTAAAAATTCCGATATTTCACGGTGCAGACGTTCGATCAGAATGTTCTGTTTTTTCATTTCATCAAAAAAGGTGATGTCTGATATCTCCAGCAGCACGATCAGTTGATCCAGCTTGTCGACCTGTTCGATCATCAGTTGAAAAACCGGCTGTCCACCGGTTATTTTGGAAAGCACCCGGGATATCTGTTCCGGGGTGATGCTTATCCCTTTAACAACAACCACATCATCACATTTTTGAAAAATCCTTGAAATCCGGCAGTGGGTTCTTCCGCAAGCGCAGGGAGAGTAGTCGATTCTGGTCAGGTCTCCTGTTCGGAAACGAATCAGGGGGAAGGCTTGTTTTGAAATGGATGTCAGGACAAGCTCGCCCAGAGATCCCGGAGGCAGGATTTCAAGTGTTATTGGATCGATGATTTCAGGCAGGAAATGATCCTCGGCAATATGCAGTCCGTTTTTTGCCGGGCATTCCCACGCAACTCCCGGGCCGAACAGTTCGGTCAGGCCATAGGTATCTGTTGCCGTGATATGCATTTTTGATTCAATATGCGCACGGGAGGATTCGGACCATGGCTCGGAGCCTAAAATAGCATGCTTGAGTGCAAGTTTATTCGGATCAACATCCATCTCTTCCATCATCCGGGCAAGACCAATGGCAACCGTGGGTGTCGAAACCAGGGTCGTGGTTCGAAAATCCCGCATGATCTTGACCTGGTCCTCGAATTTCCGGGCAGACATGGGGATCACGGACGCCCCGATCTGTTCGGCTCCGACCTGCACGCCGAAAGGTCCCGTGGTGATGCCGAAGGTCAATGCAATCTGAACCACATCGTCCTTGGTGACTCCGACGGCCGTAAGATTGCGGGCAATCAGTTCCCCCCAGCTTGTAATATCGTTGCGGGTAAAACCAACCACGATGGGATCATCAAAGTTGATGGAAGCCATGTGAAGGCGGACAACTTCCCGCAATGGCACGGCAAACATATCATAAGGGTAATTCAGGCTGAGATCCCTCCTTGTGATGAACGGCAATTTCTTGATATCCGAGATGTGTTGCAGGTCCTCGGGCATGAAATCGATTTCCCGGAAAACCTTCCGGTAGTGACGTACATTCTTATAGACCCGGTTCAATGTGGCCTGTAAATTTTCCAGTTGAACCTGTTCGATCTCCGGTCGATCCATACATTCGATTTTTTTGTTCCAGAAAGTCATATGTTTCACCCCGCTGAAAAATGGTTTGATCCGATCATTCCCAGATTTCCTTCTGGTCTTTTCCCAGGTAGGCCCGCTTTACTTCCTGATTGGACATCAATGCTGTCGCGTTTTCTTCCAGCACGATTCTTCCGGTTTCAATCACATAGCCCCGGTCGGCGATTTTCAAGGCAGCGTTTGCGTTCTGTTCAATCAGTAAAACGGTAAGTTTTCTCTCCTTCTGAAGCTGCGCAATGAGTTTAAAAATTTCTTTGATGATCATGGGCGCCAGCCCCATGGAGGGTTCATCCAGGAGCAGCAACTTGGGTCTGGCCATCAGCGCCATGGCAATGGCCAGCATCTGCTGTTCTCCACCGCTCAGGGTTCCTGCAAATTGATTTTGTCTTTGTTTTAATATGGGAAACAATTCGAACATCCCATTGATGTCGCTTTTCAATTGGGCCTTGCCGTAACGTTTATAGATGATGTGTCCGCCCAACTCGAGGTTTTCATACACGGACATGGGGCGGAAAATCTGCCGGCCTTCGGGCACATGAGCAATACCAAGCTCAACCAGTTTTTCAGGAGGGACGCCTGTAATTTCTTTGTCCTGGTAGAAAATTTTTCCACCCTTCACCGGCTGGAGGCCGCTGATGACTCGGAGGGTAGTTGTTTTCCCGGCACCATTGGCGCCTAGCATAGTGACAATTTCACCTTCGTCAATATGCATGGATACGTTTTTCAATACATGCACCAGGCCGTAATAACCATTGACATTGACCAGACGAAGCATCGGATTACGTTCCTAAATAGGCGTTTATGACATCGGGATTGAGTTGAACCTCGTTGGGCGTTCCTTCAGCAATCAGTTTGCCGAAGTTGATTACCGCCACCTTGTCGGAGATGTCCATAACCAGTTCCATATCGTGTTCAACCAGAACCACCGTGATATTCATCGACTTGATCTTCTGGATCAGTCTTCCCATGACCACTGTTTCACGCGCATTTAATCCGGAAGCCGGTTCATCCAGAAAAAGAAGCGTAGGTTCCAGGGCCAGCGCTCTTGCAATTTCCAGCATGCGTTGATTCCCCAGCGGCAGGCTTCCTGCAGGAACATCGGCATATTGATCCAAACCTAGCAACGCGAGCCGTTCTTTTGCCGAGCTTCGAATCCGTTTTTCTTCCCCACGCAGCATGGGCGGCAGAATGGATGAAAAAAACATGCCGCTCCGGGATCTCAAATGCCGGCCGACCATTACGTTTTCAAGAACCGTCATGTTTGAAAAAACCTGGACATTCTGAAAGGTTCTTCCGATTCCCATGGCAGCGATCACATGCGGTTTTTTATGGTTCAATTCCGTATCATTAAAATTGATTTTTCCGGAAGTCGGTTTTAAAAATCCGGTGATCAGATTGAAAACAGTGGTCTTGCCGGCTCCGTTCGGACCGATGAGGGAGGTCACTTCACCTTTGTTGAAAGAAAGGCTCAGGTCGTCCACGGCAACGACTCCACCGAATGTTTTTCGCAAACAATCGAGTTTGAGGATGTTAGTCTGCACGTTCCGAACTCCTCCCGGCCAATTTCCCCCTGAAACCGGAAATTGATTTCAGCGATCGGCTGAGACCTTCAAACAAGCCTTCGGGTAAAAAAAGCATGATCAGCAAAAGGATACTGCCGTAGATCAGGGTATCATAGTCTGTCTGATACCGGATGCCGATTCCCTGTAGATATTCGGACAGGAAAGATAAAAATTCCGGTAACAGCGAAAGCAGAACCGCTCCGGTAATTGCGCCCCATATGTTGTGCAGGCCGCCCACCGCCACCATGGTGACCAGCAGAACGGAATGCATGATGTCAAACGGTCCCGGATCGATATAAAGGACATAATGAGCGTAAAGACTGCCGCTGATAGAGGCATAAATCGCGCTTAATACAAGAATCTTGATTTTATCCACGGCAATGTTCACTCCCAGGGACGAGGCAGCGTCCTCACTTCCGTGAATGGCCTGCAAACCTCTTCCCACCCGGGAATGAATCAGATTAACGGCCAGATACAACCCCACGACCACAACTCCCCAACTGAAGTAAAAATTGCGTGTATCCGAATTCAGGGCAAAGCCGAAAATCTGCAAGCGGGGGATGCCGGAGATTCCGGATGGGCCGCCGGTTACATCCACGGCAGCGACGGAAACAATATGGACAATGGAGGCAAATCCCAGGGTGGCCATGGCAAGATAATGGCCCTTCAGTCTCATGGTCGGGATACCCACAATAACAGCCGTGATGGCGGCAAGAAGTACGCCGCACCCCATGGCCGTCCATGGCGACCAGCCCAGTTTGGTGGTGAGTATGGCGGATGAATAGGCACCGATGGCAATGAACGCACCATGACCGATGGATATCTGACCGGTGTATCCCATCAGAAGGCAGAGTCCCGTACATGTCAGGCAATTGAAGGCCGTAAATATGAGAACACCCAGATAGTAATCATTTCCCACCAGATCCGGCATGGCTGCGATAACGATGATCAGAATTCCGATGCCGATATAATCTTTTATTTTCATACGTTAGAACTCTTTTAATCTCATGGCTTCGGAACTTCCAAACAGGCCGCTCGGGCGGACAAACAGAACCAGTAAAAGAATGATCAGGGCGATGGCGTCCATATAGTGGGATGAAATATAACCGGCTGCCAGGGCCTCCAGCACGCCGATCAGCACGCCTGCGATAATGGCTCCCATGCTGTTGCCGAGCCCCCCCAGAACAGCCGCTCCGAATCCTTTGATTCCAAGCAGGGCTCCACGGGCATAATCCATTTGAATGATCGGTGTGATGATGATGCCGGCAATGGCCCCGATTCCTGCGGATAATGCAAAGGAAAGCATTACCATTTTCCGGTCATTGATGCCGGCAAGGCGTGCAGCATCCCTATTGATGGCACAGGCACGCATGCATTTTCCGGTCATGGTGTAGTTGAAGAAAAAAATATACCCGGCCACGATGAACAGCAGGATTCCGATAATCCATATGGTCTGGGGAAGAATCGTGGCTCCGTAAAAGTCAAGGGTCTCGGCGCTGGAAAAATGTCTCATGAAATGCGAGTTCTTTCCCCAGAAACACATGGCAGCGCCTTTTATGATAATGGAAACCGCGATGGTGATGATGATCAATCGAAGCACTGTCGGGTGTTTGACAGGATTGATCGTGAACCGTTCCATAGCGATGCCGATGAGTGTGACAAAGGCTGTTGTGAGCAGAAAGGCAAGCGGGATGGGAAGATTCCATGTCATGGTCAGCGTCACCATCATCAGGCCGCCGATCACTACAAATTCACCCTGGGCAAAATTGATGATCCCGGTGGCGTTGTAAATCATGTTGAATCCGATCGCCGCCAGGGCATAAATACAGCCCCGTTGAATCCCCATGAACATGAATTGAAGGATATCCGAAATGGTGCTTTCCGTCATGGCCCTGCCTGTGATGTTTTTCCGGATCTGTTTTTTCAGCACCGGATAAAAAAAGAGAGATTTTAATAAAATGTGTCCGCTGTCAATAACCGGATCATGTTGAATCCATATCATCGACAGCGGACAGTAAAAAGATCAAAAGATCATAAACCAAAAATTATTCCGTGAGAACGACAAACTTTCCGTTCTTTACAGTCAACATCTCAAAAGCGGTTTTATCCAATCCGCAATGATCTGTCGGGGAAAACTTGAAAATTCCGGCTGTACCGACAAATTCGGTTTTTTCGATTTCATCCCGGATTTTGGCCGGGTCATCGCCGACTTTTTTCATGGCATTGGTGAGAATATACAGCGCATCATAGGCATGGCCGCCAAAGGTGCTGACTTTGTCCTTGTAAGTGCTTTCATATTCGTTCCGGTAGTCCACAAGAACTTTTTTCTGGGGATGATCATCCGCCACAGTATCCACAGCCAGCAATCTGCCTGCCGGGAAAATAAGGCCTTCACCGGCTTCACCGGCAGCTGCGGCGTATTTTAAATTACCGAATCCGTGACTCTGATAAAGAGGGATGGTCAGTTTCAGTTGTTTTATGTTCTGGGGGACAATCGCCTGGGCCGGTTCTATGGACCAGTTCACCACTGCCTGTGCGCCTGCATTTTTGATTTTAACCAACTGGGCCGTCATATCGGTTGCTGTTGGATCATAGGTTTCATCCGCAACAATGTTGATGCCGTATTCTGCTGCGATTTTCTTTAACTGGTTCCTGCCGGCGTCGCCAAAGCCGCTGGTGGAGGAGATGATGCCGATGTCCTTAATCCCTTTTCCCTTCATATGATCATATATTCTTTTGACGCAATCGCTGTCCTTCTGGGGTGTCTTGAAAACCCATTTCCGCTCCGAGGCAGGTTCTACGATTACAGCGGCACCCGCACAGGAAAGCAAAGGAATTTTGGCTTCCTGTACAATCGGAACAACAGCCATACTGGTTCCGCTGGTGGACGGTCCGATGATTGCGCAGACTTTGTCCTTTTTGATCAGCTTATTAACCGCGTTGACTGCCTGGGTATTGTCTCCCTGATCATCCTCGATATGCAGTACCAGTTTTTTGCCGTTGATGCCGCCGGCTGCATTGATTTTTTTTGCAACCATTTCCGCCGTGTTTCTTTCCGGTTCCCCAAGCCAGGAGGCTTTTCCGGTTATGGCAAAGATGCAGCCCACATGAATGTCCTCTGCCATTGCTGTAATTGCGGATGAAAAGCTTAAAACCATTGCCAAAGCGGCCAGTAAAAATACACTTCTCTTTTTCACGTTGTTTTCCTCCCTGCATTTTGGTGTTGATTGAATATCATATTACCCTTTGCCGAAAACGATATATCAAGAGTCTCATCTGCTATTCCGGGATGTTATCCCGCTACATCCCCAGCACTGTCTTTTCATTCAGGACAGTGATGTTGTTGTCTAGAAGCGTTTTCAACGCCTTATTGATATCGTCAAACTGGAAAATCAGCACGGCTTCATCCGGACTTTTTTGGATGAACACATACACATATTCCAGATTCAATCCGGCGTTTTCCAGAATGGACAGCAGTTTGCCCAAAGCCCCCGGCATGTCCGGGATGGCCACTGCAAGAACTTCCGTGACACGGACCGTACAGCCATGATCCTTCAGTAAAGAAACCGCTCTTTCCGTGTCCGTCATCACCATGCGCAGAATGCCGAAATCCGATGTATCGGCAAGGGACATGGCCCGGATGTTGATGCCCGCATTTCCAAGGGCGGTTGTAATTTTGGCCAGCCTTCCGGACCTGTTTTCCAGGAAAACCGAAACCTGTCTGACTTTCATTTGAATATCCACCTTATGCTTTTTAATACATTATTATTGCTTGGACAAAAGCCGTGTTTCCAGAAAGCAGAGCTCTAAGGATAAGCCCCTGCTTTTTTTGGGGTTGAATATATGTGAAAGGTATTTGTGTGTCAATAGATTTGAATAAAAGGGGTGGGTCAAGCGTGTAAGGGCAGGAAACCTTGAAAAATCATCTCATCCATAACGTCCCTCGATGTATTCGGCTGTTCTGGGATCACGGGGATTCAGGAACAGATTCTCGGTTCGGTCGTGTTCGATCTTTTCCCCCAGCAGCATGAAGATACATTCATCGCTGGTGCGTCTGGCCTGGGCCATGTTATGGGTTACAATCACAATGGTATAGTGTCCGCGCAGATTGTACATCAGGTCCTCGATGGCGCGCGTTCCTTCGACATCGAGAGCGGAACAGGGTTCGTCCATTAAAATGACTTCGGGCTTCAGCGGCAGAAGGCGTGCGATACAAAGCTTCTGCTGCTGTTCCAGCTGCAACGAGGTTGCTTTCACTTTCAGGCGGTCCTTGAGGTCTTTCCACAGGCCGACCTCGATCAACGATTTTTCGACAATCTCATCCAATTGATTCTTTTGGAATACGCCAAATCGATTGTGAATGCGCAATCCGAACACGATGTTTTCGTAAACGGATATCGGCACGGGATTCGGGCGCTGAAAAACCATTCCAACCGATTTTCGCAATTCGATCAGAGAAACATCCGGATCATAAATATTTTTCCCCAGAACCTTGATTTCCCCTTTTGTCCGGACGTAGCTGAAACGTTCATTGATGCGGTTAAAACAGCGAAGAAGCGTGGTCTTTCCGCAACCGCTTGGGCCAATCAGGGAGGTGATCAGGCCATGCCTTACATCAATGTTAACATCCTTCAGGGCCTGGAACTGTCCATACCAGAGATTCAGGTTCCGGGTCTGAATACACAATTGCATGCTCTCAGATTGCATAAGCGCTAACCAAATATTCCATTTACATACTCATATGTCTTGCGGTTTCCAGGCGTATCGGAAAAAATAATTTCCGTGCGATCAATTTCGATACAATCACCATTCAGGAGAAACATGGTGCGATCCGCCAGACGGCGGGCCTGTTGCGTCAGGTTGGTTACCAGAATGATGGTGATCTCCTTGCGCAGCTCCTTCAGTACATCCTCGATGCGCATGGTGGTTACCGGATCGATGGCGATTGAAAATTCATCCAGACATAGAATTTCGGGTTGATGGGACAATGCGCGGGCAATGGTCAGACGCTGCTGCTGGCCGCCGGACAGAGCGGTACCCAAGGTGTTCAGGCGGTCTTTCACTTCATCCCAAAGGGCCGCCTGTTTCAGGCAGCGTTCCACGATTTCGGCCAGATCCGTCTTCTGGGTGAGCCCGGCGCAACGAGGGGCAAAAGCCACGTTGTCGAAGATGCTCAAAGGTAATCCAACCGGCAGAGGTGCGACCATCCCGATTTTACGGCGCAGATGGTAAATATCTTTTAAACGGAGGATATCTTCCCCATCCACCCGGATGGTTCCGGAAACCGTGGCCTGGCTGATAAAATCAATCGTACGGTTCAGGCAGCGTAAAAACGAAGTTTTTCCGGATTTGGCCGGACCGATGATACTGAAAATTTCATTGCGGTGAATATTTAAGGTCACGCCGTGAAGAACTTCTTTCACGCCATAGGCCAGTCGCAGATCTTCAATTTCGATGGTATTTGTAGTTTGCTCCATAACCTCTTACCATTTCTTGTGATTGCGCAGCCAGACACGCAGAGCAATGGCACTGGCATTGACGACCAGAACCGAACAGAGCAAAACGACTGCTGTGGCGTAAGGAATGGATTCCTTTACATTGGGTACCTGGGTGGAAATCGTGTAAAGGTGCATGGAAAGAGCCATGCATTGCTCGTTTAAATAATAAGGAAAAAGTTCGCCGCGGGCCACTGCTTTATAAAATACGGCGCCGGTAAACATGATCGGTGCGGTTTCCCCGGCCGCCCGGCTCACCTGCAAAATGATACCGGTCAGAATGCCGCTGATGGAATTGGGGAGTACAATCGCACGGATCGTCTGCCAGCGCGTGGCTCCGACATTCCAGCAGGCTTCGCGAAACGATGCGGGAACGGAAGCCAGGGCTTCCCGTGTGCTGGCAATAATCACCGGAAGCGTCATAATCGCCAGCGTAAGTGAAGCGGATATGATGGAATAGCCGAATTGGGCGGCATATACAAATGCACCCAGCCCGAACAGGGCATGCACGATACTGGGTACGCCGGCCAGATTGATGACAGCCAGGTGGATGATACGGTTAAACCAGTTTTCCTTTGCGTACTCGTTCAGATAGATGGCGGCAAAGACACCGATCGGCGCGGCAATGGCAAGGGAAATAACCACAAGATACAGCGTACCGACAAAGGCCGGCCAGATCCCGCCTTCACTCATGCCCTTTTTGGGCGCCTCGATCAGAAACTCCCAGTTCAGGGAAGGCATCGCATGATAGACCAGGTATGCAATAATGGACAGCAGGGGGATAATCATGATCACGACCATGATCAGAAACAGTGCTTTTGAAATGGCTTGAATGCGTTCCTTGCGGATGACAAAGTCAGTCTTTGCAAAGCGGGTGGCTGGATCGATAGCGTCTGCCATGGTGCTCATTTCCTCCTGATCCCGCGGATTACAAAATCAGCCGTTAAATTTACGGCAAAGGTAAGGAGAAACAGCAGTACTCCGGTCAGAAACAAAACATGGTAATGATCAGATCCCACAGATGCCTCACCCAGTTCAGCAGCGATATTGGCTGTAAGGGTGCGTACGGAATCCAGCAGCCCATGGGGAATCTGCACTGCATGGCCGGTTGCCATGAGTACAGCCATGGTTTCACCGACCGCCCGGCCGACACCCAGCAGCACCGCAGCCAGAAGTCCATTCTTGGCAGCGGGAAGCAAGACACGGTAAACAATCTGCCATCGGGTAGCTCCAAGGGCCAGGGCAGCTTCGCGGTAAGAATCCGGTACCGCCTTCAATGCGTCCTCACTGATCGATACGATAATGGGCACGCTCATCAAGGCCAGGATGATACCGCCGTTCAACAGATTGACACCGACCGGCGCTCCGGTGATTGAAATTATCATTCGGCTCATGACCGTTAAGCCGATGAATCCCCAGACCACACTGGGAATCGCTGCCAGTAATTCAATGATGATCTTCAGTGATTCTTTCTGCTTTGGACCGCAGAATTCAGAAATATAAATCGCACTTCCCAGACCAAAGGGAACCGCAATCAGCATGGCCAGAAAAGTAATACTGATACTGCCGACTGTCAGGGCAAAGGTTCCGTAACGCACATTTACGGCAGAGGTCGGATACCATTGGGTGTTGAATAAAAATTTGAACAAATCGAAATGATCGCTGAAAAAGATGGGTAATGCTTCACGGAAGACAAAGAAAAAAATGGCCAGCACGAAAATGATTGCACTGACCCCGCTTAAACGGATGATCAGTTCAATCAGTTTTTCCCCCGCGATCGCTGCAAATGCACGTCGGGGAATCTGTTTTGGCCTGACGATATCTGTATTAACCTCTTTATTCATGCATTTTTACGCTTGTATAGATCACATGAAAAATAAATCCATATGATCCGAATTCAAAAATTGCTCGAATCAGTTCACCTTAATTAGCAGCGGTTGCCGGAACATAACCGTTTTCTTCCAGGATCTTTTGACCGGGAACCGATAGTATCCAGTCGATAAATTGTTTGACCGCACCTGTGGGCTCTCCCATCGTATAGATATGCAGCGAGCGGGCCAGCGCGTATTTTTTGCTGAATGTATTTTCGACCGTCGGCGAGCAGGCGGGTTCGCCGGCTTTGGAGGAGATACTCAGTTTCTTTACCGAGGGGGTGGCATATCCCATCCCGCTGTACCCGATGGCTGTTTTGGTATTACCGACCAGTTCCACGACTTCCTTGGAACCGTTCATATCGCGGGAGCCGAGTTTGAAATCCTTGTTCTGCAGGACATGTTCACGGAAGAATTCATACGTTCCGGAGCTGGACTGCCGGCTGACCCTTACAATTTCATCCTCGCCGGCGCCGGGAATGGTCACTCCCAGCTGCGACCAGCGGGTCGTCTCACCCCCCTCGGAAAAAATCGCCGCCAGTTGGTCCAGAGAGATTTCATTCATCGGATTATCCTTATGTACATAAACCGCAAGGGCATCATAACCAATGGTGAAATTTTTGGCATCTTTACCGGTATTGCGTTTGGCTGCCTCTATCTCTTCCTGTTTCATATTACGGCTGGCTGATGCGATATCGATTGTACCTTTTAATAAGGCGGCGATACCGACGCCTGAACCACCTCCGGAAACCTCCACATCAACGGTCGGCGCGACCTTCTTATATTGTTCGGCCCAGGCCTGAGCCACATTCACCAGCGTATCGGATCCTTTGACCTGGATCGTCGTGACCTGTTTTTCCTCTTTCTGTTCATCGCTTTTCTTCTGACAACCGGTGAACATGAGCAAGGCGATTAAAACAAGGTTTATAGCGGAACGTATGGTCAAATTAAATACTTGTGTTGAAGCACCGGTCATCATAATCTCCTCTATTTGATTTCACTTCCAATAATGGCTCCGATGAGATCATTCAAATGGCTTTTAATAGCCTGGTATGTCTCCTCGTAAGCAGTCATTACAATTTCGTTTGAGCCCTGTACCTGTGATGGGTCACACATTGTCCAATCCAGAATGATCATTCTCCTTTTATCCGGGGGAAATGCTTTCAACGCCTCTTTTGAAAAAATAATGACCACATCGTAATATTCCAGGTTCGGGACAGCATGTAAGGCTCTCGGGGCAACCCGGGACAAATCAAAGCCTTTGGTTTTCATGAATTTTATTGTTGATTCAGCAACAGGCCTTGGATCGAGCCCGGCGCTTGTAAAGATAAAGCGGGGTTGGTTCATTGCCGAGGCAATGACCTCCGCCATCAGCCCCCGGCTTGAATTGTGATCTCCCAAAAAAAGGATACGGAAAGCGGCTGCGCCCGGATGCTTTGGATTTTCACCGGTACACATGTGCAGAACTTCCAGACATATATTGCGAGCCTGATCCGAGACCCTTTCAAAACGCCGAACGATAGTTGTCAGCGGATCGAGGTCTTCAAACGGAATATCCTTATTTAAAAAAAGACCGACCAGTTTTTGGTTACACTTAGCCCGCAGTTCGTCGACCGTATCCTCAACAGCGATGCTTTTTTTGGCCAACGCGATGTCTTGCTCCAGAAACGCACGGGTTGCCTCCTGAAGCATGAGGATCGATAATTTTGCCATATCGAGGATATCGTCCTTGATCTGGCCGGGAACGGCCTGCTTCAGTTTGATCAGGGAACGGGCGATACTAACGGCATAATCACCCACACGTTCGATCTGCAGGTTGATCCGGATCGTATTGTAAGCAAAACGCAACGGCAAGGCTACCGGCTGCTGGCGGACGATAAATTCCAGGCAAAGCCGGTCAACCTCTTTTTCCATTTCGTCTATGTAATAATCTCGTAAAATTATGGCATACGCCAGTTGTCTGTTATTTTCGACCAGGGATTTCACGCAGTCTTGCAGCGCCTTTTCAGCCAGCTTCGACATTTCTTGGACATTTCTACAAATACGGTCAATATCTCCCTGTAATAACTTATTCAGATATGTTTGCATTTTGGTAATTTCCTTCCAGAAAAAAATCAGTTTGCCATATCATTCCTGTACGTTTACGGGAGTAGGAATCATTGGACCATGGTCATGAACCCTTTTTTTTATCGGCGTAGTAAGCCAAAAATGGGTAATTGTCAACTGAAAAGCCTTTTTCAGATGAACTCCGATCCTGCCGTTGCAGTTTAATTCTTTTGTTTCTTTCTGTCAAACAATCGATGGTTTTTTACAGTTTAGAAATAATAGGTCGCCCCTGCCTTGACATCTGCCTTTGGATTCACGGAACCGTATTCGGTTTCATCCGATCCGATGAAAAGATTGACGCTCAGGCTCAGGGTTAGATTTTTTTTGATGTGATATTCGGCCATTGGCTGGGCAAAGAAACTGCCGTCCAACAGACTGATCCGTGTGATGCCGGTTAAGTCCAGGGAATGAACGAGCGCATCCTCCCAGAATGTTCGGATAAAAATCGAATGCCGGCTGAGGGGTTCCTGGGCTTCTTGTGACCATTTTCTGGTTGTCCACAATTGTCCCAGCATTCCAGTTCCCAAAGCCTCGGTTGCGGGGTTTTGTAAAAGCGTTCCGGCCTCTTTGCCGGCACTGAACCAATTATCCCAATCTTCCTGTGAAAATCCTGCTTCATTGAAATGGTATTCCACAAAAGTGGTGCGGTTGACTTTTTCCGTATAGGAGAATCCAATCGCCAGTTGATTCCGGAAATGGGATTCCCTTCCGGAATCGATCACCCATGGAGTATTAGGGGGAATCTTCCCGGATTCCTGTGCCTCGGTCAGGGATTGGGCAAAGATATCGGGCCGGCTGCTTCCGCTCCATTCCAGATAGATGATTGCGGCATCCCCGATATCCTTGGTAAGGTTGGTCCCGAAATTTGAGCGATCCGAATCATAAAAACAGAGAAATTCAGGATTGAAATCCGGAAAAGCATTCAAGGTAATCTTTGACAAGAAGCGGTTGCTATTGTTGGTTTTATCCAGTCGCAACCCGTAGCTGTCGGCATCTATCCACCAGGTGTCCGGATCTTGATTGATTTCAGGGGCAAATGCAAGGGTGACAGACCCTTTTTCCCAGATTCCCTGAGCGCGGGCCATCACGACTCCCAGCCGGTTCTCCCGAAGAAGGTTCGGATCTTCAGAAATCCGGTAACTCACGGCGTTCTTCTTGAAGTAATCGGTTGGATTGAAACCGACTGCCACTCCGTTTTTGAAATTGACCCGGCCGATATCCAGATACAGAAACGAATAGGAATTTCCCGTAAAGTAGACTTCCTTGAGATCATTCTGAACCCTGCCGCCGGATTCTTCCTGGTTTTCTTCCAGCAGGTAATGCAGGCGATCCGCCATGATAAACGACAGGTTCGGTGAAAAAATTATCTCCGTCTTCACATCCAGACTCAGGCGGTTATTCCATCCGGAATCATCCGAAGAGGGCACGGGAACTGTGAGGTTTTTTCGTTTGATATTTGCGGTGGCGGCTTCGTCTACATAAACCTTGAATCTGTATTTTTCCGGTTCGGCTGCGGAGGCTTGTTCTGCGGATTGAGACAGTACATTGTCCGGTATCAGCCCCAGATCTTCATCCTGCTGAACACACAAACCCGATGAGGAGGCAAACATCACGGACAGCAACGCTGCCGCAAAGATTCCGAACCAGCTCCGGATCATGTTTATTCCCCTTTGAATCTCGGCAGATATTCTTTCTGGAACCAATCCTCGGGGATTTTCTGAAATTGATAATGGCTGTAGTTCATTTTTGTCACCAGCTTGTTATCCACACCGTCTATGATAATCACCTCGGTGGGCCTTATTTTTCCCAGTTCTTCCCGGTATCCCCGGTAATAGGCTATTTTCAGCAGCCGTTCGCTTTCGGAATAGAATTTTCCTTTTACAGGCTGATCATTTTCCATATCCACCCAGTATTCGATGCGGTAATACGTGACGGTTTCGTTGAGGGCCTGCATATTGAGTTTATAACATTTCCGCTGCTTCCGGTCCGCATCGGTGATCGTTTCCTCATTTTCCATCTTTGCTTTATAGTCTTTATGAAAATTGACGGTCACCACATCTCCGTTGGATGCCTGTCCCATCAGGCGCTGCTGCTGGGAAAGGCGGACACTGGACTTGGATTCGGGGTCATAAAACCACAAGTTGTTTCCGTTTTTCAGCATGAGCTTGTTTTCATCCCTGGGGGGTTCAATAAAGCGGATCAGGCTGCGATATTGCCCGCTGTTCTGGTCTGCCTTGGAGTACACGGTCAGGAGCATCTTATCCTGCACACTGCCTTCCTTGTATTCCAGAAGGGAAACGGAAAGGCTGAAGGGTTTTCCGGGATTGCGCACTGCATCTGAAGCGGCCACGATTTCATCCGCGGTTTTGGCAGGCCCGGCATTGGATATACCTGGAAAAAATGCAATCAGGATCAGGATCAATAATCGTTTCACAAACGCCTCCTAGTCAAAAGTCAGGTTCATCAAACATGTCTGAGCGCATCCACAATCACCATTTTTCCTGCCTTTCTTGCCGGAACGATCGATGATACCACTGCCAGCATCACCATCCCCAACCAGCAGCCAGGAGATAAAAATGGATTCAGGAAAATCATAATCTTCAGGGGAACCGGATCCACATAATTGGGAGGTGTCCACATAATTCCGGATGAATTGATTCCGGTGGCGATCATCACGGAAGCAATCGTGCCTAAGGTTGCCCCCAGAGCACCCAGTACCAGCCCTTCTGCGATAAACTGGCGCAATATCCCGCCTCGCCGCAGACCCAGTGCGCGGATGGTTCCGATCTCATCCACCCGTTCCATGACGCTCATGGTCATGGTATTGATAATGGTGAACAGCACAATAATGACCATGATCGTTGAAATAAAACTGAAGAGGGCGAATAAAAACGAGATGACCTGGCGGTACATGGGAACGATCAGGGTATAATCCTTGATTTCCAGATCCAATTTGTGTTCATCAAAAATCTGTTTCAGTCTGACTTTGGCAAAGGGGATATCTTTTGTGTGCCGGAGCTGAATGACAATGCCGGTAGCCTTTTTTTCTCCTTTTCCATAAAGAAGCCGCTGGGCCAGAGAAATGTTCATGGCCGCATAATTGTCATCTATGGCTTTCACTCCCTGGATTTCCGTATTGTTGACATACATTGTGACAATATTGGGAGCTCCGCCGGCAGTGGCTGCGAGGAGATCGAGTCTGGGACGTTTGTCAATGCCTTCAGAAGGGTCATTCACTCCCTTTGTTTCTTCAAGAAAGCTGAAATCCTCCTTTGCAGCAGATTTGTCTTCGATCTTTTCCTGGGGTTTTTCCTTGCAGTTTTTTACGTTCAGTTCCTCGCACAGCAGCAGCATCCGTGCCATTCCTTCACCAATGATTCCGGCGTCGATGTCGTCATCGGCAAGCACGATTCGATTCAGGCGGGATTTCCGGATCTGCATAGCATAGTCGTTCCATTCCCTCATTTTTTTTAAATCTGAAGGTATATACCCGATACCGAAAAATGTTTTTGAGGTATCTTTTTTGAAATTTCCGGCAATACCGAAAAATTTAAGGATGGGGGTCGCTATCACCACATGCTCTTTCAATTGAGGATCATTTGTGATCAGGTGTATGAGATCCTGGTAGCGGCTGATTCCATACGCAACGGGATTACCCGCGCCGTAATCGAAAAATCCTTCCTGATAAACCTGCAAATGGCCGTTATCCCTGACATAGTTGGACTGCATGCCGTAAATGATATTCGCCACGTACCCTCCGAACAGATGGATGGCGATTGAACTGACCGCAATGGCGAGAATGGTCATCAGAGAACGGCGGCTGTTCCGAAAAATATTTCTAAAAGCAATATGCAGGGTTTTCATGTTATCTCTCCTTCTCTTCCATCAGCAGGCCATCCTGAATTTCAAACACTTTTTCCGCATGTTTCATGATCTGGTGGTCATGGGAGGAAAAAATAAAGGTTGTATGGCGTTCAGCCTGCATTTCGAACATGAGATCAATGATGCTTTGTCCGGTTTTGGAATCAAGGTTGGCCGTGGGTTCATCCGCCAGCACCAGTTTCGGTCCCTTTACCAGGGCGCGGGCAATGGCGACCCGCTGACGCTGTCCGCCGCTCAACTCGTTCGGGCGATGGTGTTTATGGGAGGACAATCCGACATCATTGAGCATTTTCAGGGTCAGTTCCCGACGCTCTTTGGCCGGCTTTTTCATCAACAGCAGCGGATATTCCACGTTTTCATAGGCAGACAGCACCGGGATAAGATTGAAATTCTGAAAGATAAAACCGATATTCTCCGCTCGGAAGTCGGATGCCTGCTCATCGGTCATCCGGGCGATGTCCTGACCGCAGACCTCCACGCATCCTGAAGATGGAATATCGATACAACCTAGGAGATTCAGCAGGGTGGTTTTACCGCTTCCGGAAGGGCCGATGATTACATTAAATTTTTTAATGGGAATTTGAAGGGTTATGCCTTTAATGGCATCGACTTCCACTTTTCCCAGGAGGTATCTTTTCTTTACATCCGTAAGACGAACCGCAAACTCGCTGTTGTTCATACTGCAAGCCTCCCCTGTTGAATTTGGATAGTGCTGATTTTTTTACTGTAAACCAAACGCTCGGATTCCCTGAAAATGAGGATTTTTTTGTTCTTGTTTTGGCCATATATTTCGTATGCCCTTCGATCTGGTTGATCAAGAGCGATAGGCGGCTCTTGATGCGATGCTCTGAATGGGTGAGTAATGCTTACTTAATATGCACTGTTTTGTCAAACAAATTTAGTATTTATATTCAGATCCTATTTGATTGCACTCTCAAGTAAAATAAAACCAACTTTCATGAAAATCGAAACATTTTTTCATAATTGCCCCTTTCAGAATTGTGTGGCATGGTGGCAAAGAAATTGGGTTATGAATTTGATGGCAAAGGGTTCTGGCAGACGCGATGAGTGCTGGTTTTGAAAAACAAAAACAATCTAAAGGAAAAAGGCGTGGCTTTTATCAGATTGCCGTAAGAATACTAATTGCGGTTGTTGCCTTTTCCATCCTGCTGGTACTCTGCTTGCGCTGGCTCCCGCCTCCTACAAGCGCATTTATGATGGAAAGGTATATTGCAGGTATTTTTCAGAAAGAACAAAAGACCAGGATTCATTATCACTGGGTTGACTGGAAATCGATTCCTCCGCATATGTTTCTGGCCGTTGTGGCTGCCGAAGACCAGAAGTTCATGCATCACTGGGGTTTTGATTTTGACTCGATCTCGGATGCAATGGGGAAAAAAAAGAAAAAGGGACGTCTGCGGGGAGCCAGCACCATCACCCAGCAGGTGGCTAAGAATCTTTTTCTATGGCCGGGCCGAAGCTATCTTCGAAAGGGAATCGAAGCTTATTTTACCGTACTTCTGGAATTGTTGTGGGACAAAAGGCGGATTCTGGAAGTGTACCTGAACATCGCTGAGTTCGGCGACAGGGTCTATGGCGTGAATGCAGCCGCTGAGAAACTACTGGGCAAAAAGTCTGCCGGATATCTGACAAGAAGGGACGCGGCTCTTTTAGCAGCCGTGCTTCCCAATCCAAAACGATTCAAGGTAAGGCAACCATCACCCTATGTGAAAGAAAGATGCCGATGGATTCAAAGGCAGATGAATCAATTGGGCAGGGTATTATAAATTTTTGCGATACAATCCGGCAATCCAATGCAGGCGATCATAGGTATCTTTTTGAATTCCAGGGATGAAGAAGAGATGATGAAATAAAAGATGGGATCAGTTTGTGAAGCAGACATCCGGACAATTTTTCCGGATGTCTGCTTATTTTGAAAAGAAACTTCTATTTTTCAATACCGATCAGTTCAATATCAAAGATCAATACCTGGTTGGGTCCGATTCTGGGGCCGGCACCGCGATCTCCATAAGCCAGGTCAGATGGAATAAAAAGTTTGTATTTGCCTCCCACCTTCATCAACTGCAGGGCTTCCGTCCATCCTTTAATTACACCGGTAACCGGAAATACGGCAGGCGCGCCTCTTTTAAAGGAGCTGTCAAATTCGTTTCCGTCAATGGTGGTTCCACGATAATGAACTTTTACCTTGTCAGTGGTTGATGGCGTTTTGCCATCGCCCTTTTTTTCAACGATATATTGAAGACCGCTTTTGGTTGTGACCACATTTTTTTTCTTTTTATTCTCTTCCAGGAATTTTTTCCCCTCTTTAGTTGCCTTTTCCGATAATTCTTTTTTCTTTTCTTTCTGTAGTTCAGTCATTTTAGCGGAAAACTCGCGCATGATTTCGGTTGCCTCTTCTTCGGGAATCGCAGTTGGCTTTCCACCAAACTGGTCGTTCAGGCCATTGACCAATGCAGTAATCTCAATCTCTTCTTTGATCTGGAGCAGGGATTTGGCCATATTGGTTCCAATGATATAACTGATTTTTTCTTTCTTTGAGGTATAGGTTTTATTTTCAGCAAGGGTTTCGGAAGCAAAGCAGCAAATAAACAGAAATGAAATAATGGTTGTGGTAATGGCAGTAAGTTTCACGGGAACTCCTCTCAATTATAAGATTTGGTTAGTGAATCGGTATTTATTCTATACGATAAAGTTTATTTTGTTTTGTCTGTTACGACCCGAACGACTGGGTCTAACTAACATAGATGAATTGCAAAGGCAAGGAGATCGATTTTTTCGGATTGATGTCACAACATAACAAATATATTGTATCTGATATAGAGGCTGTTCATCAGGGGGTGAGCATGTATAATCCGTTTTGTGAAAAAAAAGCCGAGCATGAGAATGATATCAAGCTTATCCACCGCGTTCTGGAAGGAAGCAGAGAGGATCTGGAAAAGCTTGTCTTTCGTCACCAGGCCTGGATTTACAACATTGCATTGAAAATGGTACTGGACCCGGTTGATGCAGAGGATATCACCCAGGAGATTTTGATCAAGCTGATTACCAAGCTTGCCACCTATGATCCGGGCAAAGGGGCCTTCCGGACTTGGCTCTATCGGATGGTTGCCAATCATGTTTTGAATATGAAAACAAGCAAATATGAGAAAATATTCCGCTCCATGGATGACCACATCGATGCGATCCAAAAAACACCGGATCAGACCATCAGTGCTTCACCGGAGAACAGACTGCTATTGGAGGAGTTGAAAATAAAATGCCTTACGGCCATACTCCTTTGCCTGGATCGGAGGCACCGTTTGGTATTTATTTTGGGAGAGGTCTTTGATGTGGCGGATCAGGTGGGGAGCGAGATTCTGGAAATATCCAGGATCAATTTCCGAAAAATGCTTTCCCGTTCCCGGAAAAAGATTTCAAATTTCATGACACAGAACTGCGGTCTGATCGACGAATCCAATCCATGCAATTGCGCCCGCAAACTCAAAGGATATATGGCTCAGGGTTTTGTCCGCCCGGATCATCTTTCGTTTTACAAGAGCAAGGCAAAACAGATCATTGACATTGTGGATACGGATAACAATGCAATGGACAGAAAATGGTTCACCCAAATCACGGAACTGTTTCGAAGCCACCCATTCTACGAAATACCGGATTTTAAAACATGGTATCAGGATATTATTACAGACAATGACTTTCGGGACATCATTCATAAAGATTTTCATTGAATGCCAATATGATCTTGAATCAGCACGCTAACCATTAAAGATAAAAAAAGGAGAGTTTTTATGAAAGATCAGGCCATAACAGACGAGGCTGTCTGGAAATTCATGCAGCAGAGACTGGGATACTCGGATGAAGAGCTGGAGCAGTTTAAAAGCTACCCTCGCAACCACAAAATTCTGAAAAAAGCGGGTGATATGGTCAATAAAACAGTTATTTTTGAAGTGGTTGAATCCCATGGATGCAATATTCAGCATCATGTGGGCGAGAAGTTCTTTTTCAGTGCGGAAGGATATATGCTTGCTCACAAGGGGCCAAAGAAAATATGTCCTTATATCATGCCGGCCATGTCCAGGTTGATGTGGATCATTCAGGAGCGCATCTATGAAGGACTCGATCCTCATCCCTACTTTTACAGGGCGCATTGCGAAGATGTGGGAATCGAGTGCGGGGGGTGGGGAAGAGTTGTCATTGAACCGAAAATTGTGAACCGCTAAAAAAAGAAAAAAAAGAAGGGGCGGGAGAATATCCCGCCCTGGATTGCAGTATAGAATGACTTTTTTTCCGATTAGAAATGATAAACCCAGCGAAGATTGCAGCGCCTTCCTTCAGGCCGGTTTTCTGCCATGGATTCAAAGTAGGAGTTGAAAAACAGGTGGCTGTTCTGGGAAAAATGATACACCAGGCCGGGGCCGATGCCGAGGACCTGTTCCTTTCTGTTGTCAACATCATTGCCGTCCATCTGTGTATCGGTAATCTGTTTCAGATAGTACCCGTTTACACCCAGTCGCAGTCTTTTTTCGAGAACCTCATAATCCATTGCTAAATTGGCATGGACTGCCTGACCGGCCTGTGTGTCGTTCGCTCCAACAAAACCTCTGTTCGGATCGCTGTTTTCGGCATTCCACAGATAGTGAATGCGTGTGGATGCGGTCAGTTTGGGGGTAATGAACAGGGTTCCTGCCCAGTAGGGATTGAATGAAAAAAAGTTGCTTCCCTGGTTCAACTCTTTATTCTCATCATATTTTCCGGTGGGGAAAATCATCTGGAGTTCAACCCGGTGCATGAATATCGGGCCCTTGCTTCCCATAACCGGGTCCCACTGGAGAAAGGGACCGATCAGGATATCACCAACCCCGGTGCCGTTATCCTGAGGAAATGCCGGATTATCGGTTCCATAGCTCATATCAATGGCAACAACCGGAATCATAAGATTCACACCCCACTTTCCTCCGGCCAGAATCGCCTTGTCTGACTGATAGATCAGTTGCGTCAGGCTGATCCAGGCTGTCAGGTCTTCATCTGCAAATGAGGGGAGCGCCGCGTCTCCGTTAACATCTGTCAGCTTGTCGGATGTCCAGTATTGAATGTATTGTGAGAAATAGATTCCCGGTCCAGCCGGGGGGCCTCCATCCAGAAAGCTGGTGAACCCGAGATTGACAGACGGAAGATCATAGGCAAGTGTTCCGGCCGCAGGAAAGAGGGCTATGGAACTGATGAGGCCAACCATCAGCCATAATAAAAAGATCCGAAATTTTTTCATCTGAATGCTCCTTACATGAATGGTTATTGTTCATTCAAAAAATAGTATCTTGCAGAGCATAACCGCATTTCCGGAATAGTGAAACGCTCGATGCAGTGAAGCGGATTTTATAGCTGCAAGACTTAATTCTGCTGGAGAAAGACTATAAGTGAAGGATAGCTGAGTGTCAATCAGTAAGTCAATACAACATGTTGAACTGTGCATTATCTTTTTATATCACAACCATGTGTTCGGATAAAAATATCCAAAAAATCCTGAAAAGATGCCTCTGTGGTTTTTTTTAAATTAGTATCTGCCTTCGGAAATTCATATTGCTCCATAGAGAAATTACAAGACTGGTTTTTGGGCTTCCGCCATTCGGCTCAAGAACTGATCGGCTGGTATAAAATCTACCAGACGGAGGTCGCGTCGTTCATTCCCCTGACGATCCAAAAATATAACGGTTGGGACACCTTTGACCCCATAATCCTTCAACAACTGTTCATAAAGCGGATTCTCCTTGCTTGTGACATCAACCTTGATCATGGTAAAGGTCTGTTCCGCTTGCTTGACAACTTCTTTATTGTGAAAAGTGAGGTCTTCAAATTCACGGCAAGAGCTGCACCAATCAGCAGAGAAATCTATAATTACGGGTTTTTTTAACGTTCTTGCTTCGGATAGAATTTTGAAAGTGTATGGTTGCCAGGTTACACCAGGGCCCTCTTTAGCCCATGTTCCTATCAGGAGTGTTGCAATAATTATAGCTATGAGTCCAGATCCAGCCTTGATCCATTTAAATGCGTGAAACCCTGCTGTTGTTCTATCGATCCAACCCAAATGAAGCCCTGCTGCCAGAGCAACGGCTGCTAAAAAGAATACTTCTGTTGTTTTGGGTAAAATCGGTCTTATGAAATAGGCGGCCATACCGACTAGAACCCAACCCATAAGTTTTCTTACCCAAAGCATCCATTCCCCTGAACGAGGAAGCTTTTGGATGTTTCCTGAAAAAACGGCCAAAAAGAAAAGAGGTAAACCAAGACCAAGACTTAAAGTAAAAAAGATGATAAAGCCAAGCCAGGGACTCCCCATGCTTGCTACCCAGGTAAGTAAACCTAAAACAAAGGGGCCGATACAAGGAGCAGCCACGACACCTATTGTTAATCCCATAAATAGAGTGCCTAAATAACCGGCATAGGATTTTGATGCCGCCTGAATCAGGCCAGTTGGTAGCCGCAATTCCCAGAATCCAAAAAGGCTGGCGGCAAAACCCACCAGAATCAGAGCGATAGCAGAAAGCACAAACGGGTTTTGAAGTAATGCACCCATAAGGCCACCAGTCAGGGCGGCAAATACTCCAAGAACTGAGTTTGTAATCGATAAGCCGCCGATGTAGCACAAACCATGGCCGATTAGCTGGCTTCTGTGGCTTTTGCCGCTTCGTCCACCAAAATAAGAGATAGTGATAGGAATCATCGGATAAACACAAGGGGTTAAATTAAGAGCCATGCCCCCTATGAAAATACCAAACAGGGTCCAAATCATAGCCCAACCATACAGTGTTCCCGGCGCTTCCGGTCTCTGTCCCATCCCGGAAAGTGTTTCTACAGGAAGGCCTTTTTCATTCCACTGAGTATAACCAAAGGGGTCACGATAGACATTTTGATAACCAAGCTTTACAGCTACCCGAGCTGCAGAGTCGCTTCTGACTCATGTCAAACCCGCTCAGTAGAAGATGATAGACCGGTCCTTATCCGTTCCTAATAACGCCTCCAGCTCTTCTTTTTTTTGCCAGCGCGACCACCAGGTAGGTTCCATGGGAAAGTTAACGGCATTCTTGATATGACCGGTTCGATACTCCCATTCTTGCCGTGTATCGACAATGAGGAGATTTTCAGAGGTCTTGTTATAACGTTTCCATAATTCGTCAGTACTGATGAGATTATACCCGTTCGTTTCTGCTTCGGCGACGACATCCTCCCAAGTGGCTTTTTTGGGAGTAACAGCCCCATTTGTGAACCATAAAGCTGCGATTGTCACAGCTATGGTGATCAAGGCCAGAAGCGTCATTTTTGTTGCTTTCATCAATAATTCTCCTGCAATGCTGTTACATCGTCATTATCTTATATAATTTTTTCAATCACCAATATCTAGTGTCAATCCCATCGCTCTCCAATCCTGTACCCCTTCTTCAAGACGGACAGCCTTGAATCCTTTTTTTTGCAGCAATTCAACAGCCTGAACAGCCAAAACGCAATAAGGCCCCCGACAATAGGCTACGACCTCCTGATTCCGTGGTAGCTTGGCAAGCAGTTTTTTAAGCTGGTCCAGAGGAACAGACAAAGCTCCAGGGATATGTCCAGCACGGTATTCCTCCACCGGCCGAACATCCAATACGGTAACGGAACCTTCTTTTACGCGCATCAATAAATCACCTCTATCAACCGGCTCCATGCCCTCCCTGCCTTCCAGAAAGCGTCGCTTGATCATTTCGATTTCGGTCAACCGGTGCTCAGACAACACACGCATGGATAGAAAAAACTCGCAAACCTTCTGATCCGCAAGATGGTATTTGACATACAATCCTTCTTTTTCTGCTTCAACCAGGCGGGCCGATCTAAGTATCTGAAGGTGCTGCGATGTGTTGGCCAAAGTTAAGCCGGTTTCCTTGGAAAGAATTTCAACAGTTTTTTCCCCCTGGCAGAGTAATTCGAGCAGTTCTAACCGTTTCGGGCTCGAAACCGCCTTACCGATTCTTGAAATTTGTTCGTAAATGGCATCTTTGAATTGTCTGTTTGGGTTTTTCATTAAGCGCTCCTTAAGTATTCAATTAATCGCTTTAATACTTATAATTGACAACAACTGCACTGTCAATGATTTTTTTTCTGATTTACTTTTAAATGAGGATATGACCAAAGATCATCGGGAAGGAATTATTATTCAGTCTAATCGTTCGGGAAAATCTCATTTTTGTCTGTTAGCTGCTTGCCAAGACTATGTATGATTTTACGCATGGTTTCGAGTCTGCAGGGCATTCCATCCTCAATTCGACCAATTGTAATAGACGAAACTTTCGCCTTTCTTGCAAGCTCTGCCTTGCTCAGCATGATTTCTTCTCTGAATTTTTTCAGATTATTGATGCCCATTATTAACTCCGGCAACAATTTTTTTATAACTATCCAATATCTCTTGACAAAAAGTAAACAATAAAATATTCTCAACCAAAAATTTTTAGAATATACAAATTTTTATCTGAATTATATAAAAGGACTCACCATGAACAAACTTCAATTCATTGATGCATTAAAGAAAGAAACCGGAATAACCAAACCAGAAGCTGCACAAATCATATCAATCTTTTTTAATGAAATGTCCGAGGCGCTTGCAAGGGGTGAGCGGGTTGAAATCCGGGGCTTGTGTTCTTTTTTTGTAAAAAAATATAAGTCATATACCGGACGGAATCCAAAGACCGGTGAGAAGGTTACAATTGCTCCCAAAAAACTGCCGTTCTTTAAATGCGGGAAAGAATTGAAAGAGCGTGTGGATAAAAAATAATTAAGTTTCAGATGTAATACATAAATCTGCGGAACCTCTTTACACCTCACCGTAAAAGCAGCGGGTCTCTCCCTGCTCGATGGCCAGCAGGCAATAGCCGCAGTTGATGCACGAAGAGGCTTGCTGTTTTTCTGTCTTGAATCTGTTGACGATGTCCGGTTCGATAATAAAGGGCCGACTCATGGCGACAAAATCGGCCATTTTGTTTCCGATGATCTGTTCGATGTCGGGCAGGGTGCGGATTCCTCCTACGACGATTACCGGAATCGACACCTGTTTTCTGATTTCCTGTGCTGCACACACATTGTAATTGAAAAGCGGTTCATGGCGGTTGACCAGCAAGGGAGCAAAGACCGGCAGGAGTGTCTTTACAACGGGGTTGCTGTCTTTATATCGGAAGCTGAAGGCCAGTACTGCCTCGGTCGGTATTTCCGTGACGCGGATGGTGGAAAATCCGTCCGCGGCCATCCCGCAGGAAACTTCAATGGCATCGCAGCCTGCTTCCTGCAGCATGGCAGCGATGTGCACCGATTCTTCCACCCGCAGCCCATCGGATTGATGGTCATAAGCGCTTATTTTGATCAGGATCGGGTAGTTTCCCACTTTTTTCCGGGCCCCCTGAAAAATTTCCCGGATGATGCGGAAGCGGTTTTCCGTAGATCCTCCCCAATGGTCGGTTCGTTCATTGGTGGCCGGAGACAGAAATCCGGACAGCAGATAACCATGGGCTGCGTGAAGCTGCACGCCGTCAAATCCGGCTTTTTGTGCGCGCTCGATGGTGGAAATAAAGCTTTGAATGATCTCCCGGATCTCCAGTTCGGTCAATTCCCTGGGGGTCTCTTCATTATAGTAAGGGTCGGTGATCGGGGAAGGAGCAACCGTTGCTTCACCGGTAATGGCCCGCCGGGTCTGGCGTCCGCCGTGTCCGATCTGTGCGATGACAGGGGTGTTGAAGACGTGAACCTGATCCGTGACGCGCCGGTAGTCCTGAATGTAATCATCCTGATAGAACAGGGATGAAAAGGTTGAGCTCCCTCTGCCGTTTTTCTGCACTCCCATGACTTCGGCGATGATGGCTCCGACGCCGCCTTCGCAAAGTTCCACATAAGCATCGATCAGCTCTTTTTTGGGTCTTCCATCTTTTTCCGCCAGCCCCAGTGTAGTCGCAGAACGGAGGATACGATTCCGGGTCTGGATGGAACCGATCCGGGCGGATGAAAACACCGCATCTTTTTGCCGTATTCCGGGATTTGCGGTGAGCTGTGCCAGGCAATCCTGACGGGGTTTGAAACCGGCGCAGCCGGTTATTACACCGGGCATTGTAGAAGCGGCCATGGCCAGTGATGAATACTTGATGAACTCACGCCGTGAAAAAGAAGACGGGAGATTGGACAGAGCCATGCCTGTATCTTTTGTTTTCATAGAGCCCTCGCATTGCCGTTGAAGGGTTTCTTCCTTGATGGATTGTTCGGAAGTTTTAATTTATAAAGAGTTTATTCGAAAATCAAGTGGATAATCCGGGATAGCACCCTCAAGCAAAATTATAGTAATATATAAAATAGTATTGATTTTTGCTGAAAATATGTAATATTTAGCCTAAGATTTAATTAAAAAGGAAATTAACCATGCTTATTGAATTTAGTGTCACCAATTTCAAGTCAATTCAGAACACACAAACCCTCAGTTTGGTAGCAAGTCCTGCTTCCGAGTTGAGAGAGCAAAATAGTTTTATAACCAATGAAAAAGGTGCGTTGCGCCTGCTCCGGTCCGCTGCCATTTATGGCCCGAATGCTTCCGGAAAAAGTAATCTCATAGAAGCTATTAATTTTATGGATAACTTCGTCGGGAAATCATCAAAGGAGGGGCAGGAGGGGGAGCCAATCGAGGTTAAACCATTTCTGTTCAATACCACCACCCGTACCGGGTCGAGCGAATTCGAAGTGATATTCCTGCAGGAAGGAGTTCGCTACCAGTATGGTTTTGCCGTCAATAGTATGAGTGTCAACCATGAGTGGTTGATAGCCTATCCGGAAGGACGTCCCCAACGGTGGTTTGAAAGAAAATTTGATGCTTTAAATAAAAAGGAGGACTGGTATTTCGGCAGTAAATTTAAAGGTCACAAAACTGTCTTGCAGGAGACAACACGTAGCAATGCGCTATTTTTGTCCACTGCAGTTCAGTTTAACAACGAGCAGTTGAAGCCGGTTTTTAACTGGTTCCAGCAGAAACTGCGTATCATTGGAGTGGGTGGGCTTGCGCCGATATATACAACCACTTTGTGCGAGAATGAGAAAGATAGGAAGAGGATTCTTGAGTTTCTGAATGCTGCAGATTTGAGCATTAAAGATATCAATATCGAGAGGAAGCGGTTTGATCCTACTGATTTGCCATCTGATATGCCCGAGCCAATTAAGGATATAATTCGTAAAGACTTAGATGGAGCAGAATTTTCAGAGGCCAAGTTTCTGCATATAGTGGAAGGGACTGAAGAGGTGGTTACACTTGAAGCTGATGATGAATCAGTCGGGACGAAGAAGTTGTTTGCCATGGCCGGTCCCTGGCTGGATGTGATCGATAACGGTCATGTTCTGTTCGTAGATGAGCTGAACAACAGTATGCATCCCTTGATGGTACGCTTTCTGATTGGTATGATTAACAACCCGCAGATTAATCGAAAAAATGCCCAACTGATTTTTTCGACTCACGATACATCGGTTTTGGACAACGAGCTATTCCGCCGCGATCAGATCTGGTTCACGGAGAAGGATGCTATGAATGCCACCAATCTTTATCCGCTATCCGATTTCACCCCTCGGAAAGGAGAGGCTCTGGAAAAAGGATATCTTAAGGGGCGCTATGGAGCATTGCCGTATATCGGGGACGTAAGGTTCTGATGGGGACTGATAATCTTTTTCATAAGCGCAAGGAACGGCGAGCTTCTTCTCTGAAACGTAAGAAATCTCTGAAGGCACCTTATGACCGGGTTCTTATCGTCTGCGAAGGGGCCAAAACAGAGCCTATTTATTTCAGGGAGATACGGGATTCCTACCGGTTAAATACCGCCAATATCGATATCTGTGGGAATGAATGCGGTTCAGATCCGCTCAGTGTTGTGAATTATGCCATCGGAAAGTTTCGGGAAGATAGGGACTACGAACGAGTCTATTGTGTGATTGATCGAGATAAGCACACCAACTTCCATGAGGCCGTGGACAAGATAAGTCAGACGATATTGGGTAAAAATGTTATTTTTGCGGCCATAATCTCCGTACCCTGCTTCGAGTTTTGGTTACTGTTGCATTTCGTTTATACGACCCGTCAATTTTGCACTCAGGGTAATGCCTCAGACTGTGAACTGGTTATTGCCGATTTAAAAAAAAGTGGGCGAATCCCTGGATATAACAAGGGGGGCCGGAATATCTTTGCATTAACAAAAGAGATGCTTCCAAGCGCCATCAAAAATGCAAAACAATTGCAACAATACAACCAGTCAACCGGTACAAACAACCCAGCAACTGATATGCATGAGATTATTGAATATCTGATCAGCCTGAATACCCGTTCGACAACAAAACTATAATGACCGTTCGTGATGGATATGACAAATAAACGTAAAATTACAATCGGATATATCTTTTTTTACATCCTGTTTTCTGTGGATACCTGGAGGATTCTGGTGGGTATCCTGATCAGCACGGCTCTTGCTCCGCAATTGGGAAGATATGGGACATTAAAATATGAATTGACACTTTCAACCCAAGCCTCATATGGTGATATGTACTCCCAGATTCCACAATATAATTACTGGATTTAATAAAAAAATCATTCATTCAGTCCCTCTAAAAATTCTGTCATACGAGTTTTTCTTTTAAACAGGTATAATGGCCAATCGCTCATGCGGACGCAAAGCTGCCGCGGTACACAGCTTTCCATTGTACATCAAAAAAGCATTTGGGTTGCGACGTGTCGAATCTAAAGTGGTGAAGGCGTTTTTAATGAGAAATGGGTCACCATGGGATCGAAATCACGATCATCATGCAGCAAGGTCAATCCTTCTATAATGCAGAATGTTGCGATAATTATATCAATTGTTTTTCGGACGGTAATCCCTGCTTTTCTAAGGATTCGATAATTATTGGCACTTTGAATTGCTACGTTATAACCACCAATTTGTCGGAATTGTAGAGCACTGAGAAAGTTCTTGGCTGTTTCAAAATCGGTATTGGAGCGGAAACCCTGAAGAATTTCTGTGAGAATTAAATCTCCAATAATAATGGGAGTGTTTGAAAGGTGATGATCAAGCAAATCTGTCTGCCATGTAGAAATACCGTTGAAATAATTGATCCATACGGATGAGTCGACCAAAATCACTAATCCATCCTCATAGCATCAAGGTCACCATCCCATTTAAGTTTTCCACGCAGATTTTTTATTTGTTCCTGTTTTTTTATTTGAACCAATAGCTTAAGCCCGGATTCAACAACAGCTTTTTTCGTTTTTAAGTTGCTGAGAGTCATGGCCTCGTGTATAAGCTTGTCATCAATTACAATATTTGTTCGCATGGCAAAACCTCTTAAGCGTGTGTATGATATTTACCATATATACACACTTGGACAATGTCAATAAAGATGACACTTTTGTCAATATGAATTCAGATAGCGGAAAAGGTGGTCATCGAAATTTTTTGCATGAGAAAGGAATTGCCTTGACGAATTCCGGACAACTTGGCGATGATGCAAAACCGTCGTGATGGATATGACAAATAAACACAAAATTACAATCGGGTATATATTCTTTTACATCCTGTTTTCCGTGGATACCTGGAGGATTCTGATGGGCATCCTGATCAGCGCTGCTCTTTCTCCGCAGTTGATGAAAACCAATCCTTTGTCCGGTTCCGGTGAAGTGATGCTGTATATCATGCTGGCCGCAATCGGATGGGCCATCACCTCTTATCCTGCAACCCGTATGGCGCTGCTTTTGCGAAAATTGATTCTGAAAGGAAAAGCATAGCTGTCCCAAAAGACGGAAACGCCGGTTTTACAATCATAATTGGGATCCATACCATTAAACCGCTTGTGATCTTTGGAAAAATTTTATACAGATACGATATTCGGTGTATCCGGGAAATCATCCTTATTCCATTTTGCGATCAAGATGGCATGATTCGTAGGGGCAGGCCCCAGTGCCTGCCCTTTGTGTGACCCAATATAGCGTCAATAAGAAAGTAAATCGGAATGATAATCTTGTGACGATTTATACCAGGAGGCATACCATGAAATCGATAGACTGTTTGGATAAGAAAAATTTCTGTCCGGGAAGGCGTCAATTTTTAAAGACCGCAGGCGTTGCCGGCGCAGGTCTGATGGGACTGGGAATAGCCGGGTGTGCAGGGAACAGGATACAGATGACCACTGTTACGCCTCCAGTGAATTCCGGAAAAACAGACCGCATTACCATTCAGGCATTACCCAAAGGCGCCGGAGATCCGGAAACCATACAGGCGGTTCAGCGTGTTGCTGAGGCTGCAACCGATTTTTCCTGGTTGTCCAGAGGAGATGTCGTATTTCTGAAAACCGTTGCAAACTCTCCCAATCTTTATCCGGCGACCACTTCTCCCCTTGCCATTCGCGGAATGACCTTGCTGCTGCTGGAAAAAGGCGCAGGGAAGGTCATCGTTGGTGATAAATCCGGTGTGATGACCGTGTACCATGAAAAGGATGATCAGGACGGCTCCAGCCGGGAGGTCATGAAAACCGTTGGGCATCATGACGCAGCTGTCGATTCCGGGGCGTCGGTTCATTATTTTGAAGAAGCTGGATATGACGAATATTCCGGTTTCCGCACTGTGAATAACAGCCACTGGAAAGGGGAGCTGATTCTACCCAATATCCTGAATTCCGTGGATCATGTGGTGCTGCTTCCCCGTGTCAGCCGGCACATGCTGGCCGGAACCACACTGGGTTTAAAGGCGGCTGTGGGCTGGCTGAGAGACGACAGCCGGCTGGAGTTGCACCGGGATGCGAAAAGTTTTTTTGAGAAAATTGCGGAAATCAATGATACAACCGTGCTGCGACAGAAACTGAGACTGACCCTTTCGGTCGCGACCAAGGTGCTTTCCACCAAAGGGCCGGATGAGGGATATGTTTCAGAACCGGAAACCGGTCTGGTGTTTGCATCGGAATCCCTGCTGGCACACGATATGGCTGCACTGGGATGGCTGATGTGGAACCGGGAATTTGAAACGCCGGAAAGTGAGCTTTCCGGGTTGAGTGATCCCTATACCGGGATTCCTTCAACCTTGAACCGCGGATTTGTCTGGTATATCTGGGGGACCCGGCAGTGGTATAACTCAGAACCCTATGATCCGGTCACCATCAGTTCCGTAAGAACCGATCCGGTCATCTGCCATGCTGCAAATTTGTGGGGCGGACTTCCGAATCTGGAGTTTGAGGATGTGAATGGGAAACTGCCTGAGAAAATAAAAATGTATATTGCCCAAAAGGCAGTTGCATGAAAACGGTTTTTCCCAGACCAATAAAATAATTCTGACTCAGGCATGGAACAGGTTGTGTGCCTGCTCCATGCCTGTCTTTGCTGATTGTATTCTCTCCGGCTAACTCATTTCAAATATCAGTGTAAACATTTTTAAATTCAGTGTATTGGCAGATATTCAATCCTGAAATGCAGATAATCTTCATGATTTTCCAACCATTTTTTAACATAAAAATAATTTTCCCCTAACAAAAACCTAATACAAAGCAGTTATTTTTCGGCCAGTTTAACGAAATCAGTCGTAAAACCCATAACCATTTCAGGAGGGAAAAATGAAAAAAAGAAATAAACTGGTCATCATGACAACGGCGCTGATATTTTTTGCAGGGTTCAGCATGGCCTGGGCAGGGAATATCGCGATCAAAGGGTCCACCACGGTTCTGCCGATTGCGCAGAAGGTTGCAGAAGCCTATATGAAAGAAAACCCGGATGTCAGCATCTCCATTTCCGGCGGCGGGTCTGGAAACGGGATCAAGGCCATCATTGACGGAACCACGGATATTGCAACCAGTTCCCGTTTTATCAAGGATAATGAAGTTCAGCTTGCCGTAACCAAGGGCTTTTATCCGGTACCGTTTGCGGTTGCCTATGACTGTATCGTCCCGGTTGTTCATCCGTCAAACCCGGTCAATGATCTCACACTGGACCAATTGAAGGCCATGTATAAAGGTGAAATCAAGAATTGGGAACAGGTTGGCGGACCCAGCCAGCCAATCGTAGTAATCTCAAGAGACACATCCTCTGGAACCTATGAAGTCTGGGAAGAGAAAGTCTTGAAGAAGGAAAGAGTATATCCCGGAGCCCTGCTTCAGGCTTCCAACGGTGCCGTGGCCCAGGCAGTCTCAAAAAATAAAAATGCCGTCGGATATATTGGCGTGGGATATATCAATAAGGATTTGAAACCGGTTACGGTCAACGGGGTTGTCGGATCAGCAGAAACCACTTTGAGCGGAAAATTCCCCATCAGCAGGGCTTTATTTATGTTTACGAATAAATGGCCAATGGATGATATTGCCAAGTTCATGAATTATGTAATCCATCCGGAAAAGGGTCAAAAACTGGTAAAAGATGCCGGCTTTGTTCCCCTTTATTAATGTAATAAATGTCTGCCCGGCAGCCTGGCGGGAAAAAACTCTTGCCGTGCTTGCCGGAACGGACCGGCATATGGCAGATAACTGATTTCTGGAAGAGTCATCACATAAAACTAATTTTTTCTAACAAGCTAATTTCAAAACGATGAAAAACCGTCACACCGGCGAAGGCCGGTGTCCAGAAAAGAATTGTAAATATTGGACAGTGCTTCACTTCTCTGGATAGCGCTACGCTTCACTGCGTGTCCGGCCTTCGCCGGAATGACAACAACAGACTTTTTAAATCAGCTCTAACATTTTTCTAACAAAAGCATAATATATATAAAGAAGAGATGAAAAAAGCGCCAAAGAATAAACAGGAACAGGACAGATGATTTTCAGTCAGAGACAAAAAGACCGCTTCATGAGTTATTTCTTTTTCATCGTAGCGACAGCTTCCATCGCGGTTCTCTTTATGATCATGCTTTTTTTATTTATGGAAGGGATACCCATATTTCAGAAAATCAGTCCGAAAGATTTTCTGTTTGGAGAATACTGGTATCCTACCGATGAGCCACCGGATTTTGGTATTTTCCCGCTGATTTTCAGCTCTCTTGCAGTGACCTTTCTTTCTGCACTGATATCAATTCCGCTGGGCGTGCTCACAGCGATTTATCTTGCAGAGATTGCAACCTACCGGTTCCGGGAAATTGTGAAACCCATCGTGGAACTGCTGGCATCCCTGCCTTCCGTTGTTATCGGTTTTTTTGGGATGGTGGTTGTTGCACCGTTTTTGCAGGAAACATTCGATATCGCAACCGGACTGAACCTCTTCAATGCCGCTCTCATGCTTGCCTTTATGTCTGTTCCAACAATCTGCAGCATATCCGAGGATGCAATCTACAGTGTTCCGGTGAGCCTGAAAGAGGCATCTTTGGCACTGGGAGCCACTTCACTGGACACTATTGTCCGGGTGACCATTCCGGCGTCCATATCCGGTATCAGTACGGCAATCATTCTCGGCATGTCCAGGGCAATCGGAGAGACCATGGTTGTTCTGATGGTAGCAGGCGGTGCAGCCATGGTTCCAGGGTCTTTATTTGATCCGGTCCGGCCTCTACCGGCAAGCATTGCTGCGGAAATGGCGGAGGCGCCCTATCGGGGGGATCATTATTATGCGCTCTTTGCAACCGGAATCGTGCTGTTTGTATTTACCTTTTCATTTAACCTGATCGCAGATTATATCTCAAATAAATACAGACAAGTAGGAGAGGCGACCCTTTGAAATCATATGCAGTGGAAAGCACCGGTAACAATTATATCCGTCTGAGAAAGAAACTCACGCAATCCTTCTGTTTCATGCTTTTTCGAATATCAGCCTTGATCAATGGTCTGGCACTGGCTGTCATTGTTTATTTTATACTGGCCAATGGATGGAAGGCCATCAACTGGACTTTTCTGACCCAGCCGCCAATGGATTCCATGACCAAGGGTGGAATTTTTCCTTGTATTATCGGAACATTATTCTTATGTATCGGGGCCATGGTTGTCGCATTTCCCATCGGCGTGTTTTCCGGAATCTATATCAATGAGTATGCAAAACCAGGACGGATACTCCGGATTATCCGACTTGGAATCAGCAATCTTGCCGGTGTTCCTTCCGTTGTTTTCGGGCTGTTTGGACTGGCTTTTTTTGTGATCTACCTAAAGATGGGCGTTTCCATTCTGGCTGGAGCGCTAACGCTGGGAGCGATGTCTTTACCGGTCATTATCGGTTCAACAGAGGAGGCACTGAAAGCCGTGCCGGATACGTATCGGGAGGCTTCATTGGGGCTTGGTGCCACAAAACTCCAAACCATTTTCAGGGTAGTGGTGCCTGCGGCAATGCCAGGGATACTGACCGGCGGAATTTTAGGGATCAGCAGGGCGGCGGGTGAAACCGCACCGATCATGTTCACGGCGGCTGTATTTTCTTCACCCAAGCTGCCGGAATCTGTTTTTGATGAAATCATGGCGCTTCCCTACCACATATATGTTCTGGCTACCGCCGGGACGGAAATTGAAACTACCAGACCGCTTCAGTATGGTACGGCACTTGTTTTGATAGCGATGGTACTTGGCATGAATCTGACGGCAATCATTCTTCGTTCAAGGCTTCGGAAAAAAATGCGGCAGATTTAAATACTTGAATATCGATCCATTGGAAATGGGAAAATGGAACAAGAGTATAAAATAACATCTAAAAATTTAGACTTCTATTATGGAAGTGTTAAGGCCCTTCAATCGATTTCTCTGAATTTTCAGTTGCATCAGGCCACTGCTTTAATCGGCCCATCCGGCTGCGGGAAAAGCACGTTTCTTCGCTGCCTGAACCGGATGAATGATCTGATTCCCGGCATCCGTGTTGAAGGAGAAATCTGCATGGATGGAGAAAATATTTACAAACCCTCTGTGGATGTGGTGAGACTCCGGAGCCGGATTGGAATGGTATTTCAGAAGCCCAACCCTTTTCCCAAGACCATTTTTGAAAACGTGGCCTATGGGTTGAAAGTGAACGGTGTGAAAGATAAAAATCTGATTGCCGAACGGGTGGAAAAAAGTCTAAGATCAGGAGCACTGTGGGATGAAGTCAAGGACAGGTTGCATGACTCTGCACTGAGTCTGTCCGGCGGCCAGCAGCAACGATTATGCATTGCAAGGGCATTGGCGGTTGAACCGGAAGTGCTGCTGATGGATGAGCCCTGTTCAGCACTGGACCCGATTGCCACACAGAAGATTGAGGAACTGATCCACGAATTAAAAGACAAGTATACGATTATTATCGTTACCCATAACATGCAGCAGGCTGCACGGGTATCGGATGTGACCGCCTTTTTTTATATGGGAAAGCTGATCGAGGCAGGGGAAACCGATACCATGTTTACCCGGCCCAGGCTGAAAACAACTGAAGATTATATCACCGGCCGTTTTGGATGATCCTGAGGAACAAAACATGACCATACATTTGCAGAAAGAGCTTTCAAAAATCAAGAAATCGATTTTGACCCTTGGCGCAATGGTTGAAGACCGTGTTCGTCTGGCTGCGTTAGCTATCGAGACCAGGGATGCAGAGCTGGCGAAAAGGGTAGTTAATTCAGACCATGAAGTAGATGAAATGGAAGTGGATATCGAAGAGGAGTGCCTGAAAATCCTGGCATTGTATCAACCCGTAGCGGTTGATCTGCGGTTTTTGATCGCCGTGATCAAAATCAACAGTGACCTGGAGAGTATTGGGGATCAGGCGGTGAATATCGCCCAGCGGGTAGCCATTATCGCCAAACAGAAGAAATACTCCTTTGTTTTTGATTACTCGGTTATGGCTCAGAAATCCCAGGAGATGCTGAAAAAAAGTCTGGATGCCCTCGTGAATCTGGATCTGGATCTGGCTTTCCGTGTCCTGGTGATGGATGATGCTGTGGATCTGATTCAGAGGCAGGCTTATGATGAAATCAAAGCAGCCATGGCCAATGCCAACGCAGACAGCCATGGATATCTGATCAATCTGCTGCTGGTTTCACGCCATCTGGAACGGCTGGCGGATTATGCGACCAACATTGCCGAAGAGGTGATCTATCTGATTGAAGGAGAGATCGTTCGCCACACAAAAATCTAGGTTTGCCGGGTAGTCAAACCGGAAAGAGCCATTTCATATTGAAGCAAAGACAGGGAAAAAATGTCGAAGACAATACTGGCAGTAGATGATGAGGAGGATATCCTGGAACTGGTGAATTATAACCTGCGCCGGGAAGGATATCAGGTGGTCTGTTCCGATTCCGGGGAAGATGCCCTGAAAAGAACCCATTCCTTTGATTTTGACTTGATTCTGCTTGATTTGATGCTTCCCGGGATTGATGGCCTTGAGGTTGCAAAGCGATTGAAGAAAGATCCCAAAACGCAGAATGTTCCCATCATCATGATTTCGGCAAAAGGAGAGGAAGCCGATGTGGTTACCGGGCTTGAACTGGGTGCGGATGATTATATCACCAAACCGTTTTCCCCCAGGGTGCTGGCCGCAAGAGTAAAGTCGGTTCTGCGGAGAAAGGACAAAAAGCCGGAAGAAAATGAATATGTGCTAAAAGCCCATGAACTGGTGATCGATTCCGGAAAGAGAGAGGTGGCGGCGGATGGGCAGGTCTTCCCTCTTACCTTTACTGAATTTCAGGTGCTGCATTTCCTCGCCGGATATCCGGGATGGGTGTTTACACGAAATCAGATTGTGGATGCCGTCCGGGGAGAAGGATATGCCGTTACAGACCGCAGCGTGGACGTCCAGATTGTCGGACTTCGGAAAAAACTCGGCCCCTATGGAAAGTATATTGAAACCGTAAGGGGAGTCGGATACCGGTTTACTGAAAAGAAAAAATGAAAAAGAAAATAAGACTTATCTGGCAACTCTATCCATCCTATCTGGTGGTTGTTTTTATCTCGCTTCTGGTTGTATCGATCTATACATCCAATTATATTCAGCAGTTTTTTCTGAACAATATGGAAAAGGATCTGATGATCCGCAGCCAGTTGATCAAGCATCAGATTATGCAGTATATGAATCCACTGGATCCGGAGCGTATCGATCAATTCTGTAAAATTGCCGGGGCATCTGCCGGAACCCGAATAACGGTTATTCTGCCGGACGGTATCGTGATCGGTGATTCAAAAGAAGACCCCGCAAAAATGGAAAATCATAAAAACAGACCTGAAATACTGACGGCGCTGGAAGGAAAATCCGGTTCCTCCACCCGGAAGAGCAGCACACTCAGGATACAGATGATGTATGTCTCTCTTCCGCTTTTTCTGGATAACCGCGTCGTGTCTGTTGTTCGTGTGTCCATTCCCATAACATCGATTATCAATACAATTGAAGTGGTGCAATCCCGAGTAATGCTTGTAGGTTTTTTTATTGCTGTTCTGGCATCCGTGATCAGCCTTTTCATGTCCCGGCGGATCAGCCGGCCCATTGAAGAGATGAGAAAAGGAGCTATGAAATTTGCGCAAGGCGAATTAAGCCATCGTCTTCATGAACCCTCCATTTCCGAGCTGGCCAATCTGGCTTCGGTCATGAACCGGACAGCTTTTGAACTGGAAGACAGGATAGCGACTGTTAAAAATCAACGGAATGAGTATGAAGCAGTTCTATCCAGCATGACGGAAGGAGTAGTCGGTGTTGACCGTGATCAGAAGATTATCACCATCAACAAAGCAGCGCTCTCTATGCTCGATGCAGATCCGGCTACAACACCAAGGGGAAGCATTTACGAGGTTTCCAGAAACAGCCAACTGAACACGCTGATTGAGACTGCCATTGAAACCGGTGAGCGCAAACAGGAGGATGTCTCTTTTTTCCAAAATGGAAATGAAAGAATCCTGAATATCAAATGCACGGTCCTGAAAAATCCGGAAGATGTAAATATCGGCGTCCTGATTGTTTTGAATGATGTCACCCAGCTTCGGCGTCTGGAAAATATGCGCCGGGATTTTGCGGCAAATGTATCCCATGAAATCAAAACTCCGCTTACCGCGATTAAAGGATTTGTGGAGACGCTTCGTTTCGGGGGAACGGAAAATGCAGAAGACTCGGAACGGTTTCTATCGATTATTGATAAACATGTGGATCGTTTGACGGCGATTATTGATGACCTGATGCATCTTTCGAGAATTGAACGGAAAGATGAAATCCAGCAGATCAACCGTAAAATCCATAAAATGGAGGATCTGATTCAGTCATCCATCCAGCATTGCCGGGGGATTGCCGGTGAACGGAACATCCATATCACCTATACCTGCTCGCAGGATCTCACTGCACAGATTGATCGCACCCTGATGGAGCAGGCTGTAATCAATCTGCTGGATAATGCAATTAAATACAGTGAAAAAGAGAGTGATGTGGAGATTGCTGCGGAACCGGCAGGAGATAAGGTACATATTCATATTCAGGATCATGGGATCGGAATTGAAGAAAAACATCATGCGCGGCTTTTTGAGCGGTTTTACCGGGTGGACAAGGCCCGTAGCCGGAAACTGGGTGGAACCGGTCTTGGACTTGCCATTGTCAAACATATTGTGCTGGCTCATGGCGGTGATGTTTTGGTTCAGAGCAAACCCGGGCAAGGCAGCCGGTTTACCATATCCATTCCAGCCTGATCATTACATATTCCATCTTGCGATCATGACGGCCTGATTCGTAGGGGCAGGCCTCTGTGCCTGCCCTTTAAAACAAATCGGAATTACCACCCAAGCCTTCTTCGTACAAAAGAGAAATCGGTATGAACAATGACGATTCCGGCAGCAATTAAAATGGATGCCAGGATGATGTTGACCGTACCCACCGGCTCATTCAATAAAAACCCTGCCAACAGCACCCCGGAAACCGGTATGATAAAAATATAGGAATGAAGTGTGACCGCCCCGTATTTCTGCAGCATGTTGATCCAGACAACAAATCCAAAAGAGGCGGTGATCAGGGACTGGTACATAAGTGATCCGAGAATTTTCAGGTCGATTGTTCCAAACATCGGCGTATCCCATAAATAGCCTGCCAGAAAGAAAAAAGGAACCGACAGGATTCCCGGATACAGCACCAGTTGAAAGGGTTTAAATCCGGATATGATTTTTTTGGTATAGATGGCGTTGATGGCCCATAGAAAAACCGATGCCAGCATCAGAAAATCACCGGATCGCAGATCCGATGAGATCCCGTCTTTTTCCAGAAACATGACGGTAACACCGGTAAACCCCAACAGGATTCCAACCAGTTTTTTGGATGTGAATGGATCACCTGGAATGAAAAAATGTGCCAGGATGAGAACAAAAAACGGTTGCAGATTGATAATCAGGGAACCACGGGAGGCATAGGTCAAGCTCAGTCCAAGATTAAACAGGCCAAGCTGGCAGATAAAAATAGCCGACAGTATCAGTATCTTTTTGATCTGTGTTTTTTTGATGAAAATCGTTTGGCCGGTCAGGAGAGCCCATAAGGCGATTGTTATGGAAGCGATGAAAAAACGTGACCCGGCAGTTGTAAACGCACCCATCCCGGAGAGGGTGATTTTTACGAACACGGTATTGGCCCCAAAAGTAGTGCAGATTCCGATGATGGCCAGCGAAGTCAGGAACGATGGTTCCGGATTTCCGGGTTTTTGTTGTTGCTCTTCCATAACATTGAATCAAGGGTGGCAGTCTGCCGAGCCATTGGATTGCCGGATCAGGTTTTTGGGAACATCCTTTTTTTGATGTCAGTAGGAAAAACGGATGTACATACGAAAGGCGATCAGCATGCACAGAATAATAATGATCATAATACCGGGAGCGGTTGACCATGCTGTATACCATGGATTGCCTTTTGCCTTCAGCTCTTTCCGTTCCTGATCAAACCATCGCCCCAGAAGCACACCTGCAATAAGAATAGGTACAAATTTGAAATAATATAAAAATGTTGCCAAACATATCCTCGCTTAAATTTTTATTCAAAATCGTCCAGACCGGGTTACAGTCTGTTTTTCAACCAAACTTTTAGTTAGATATTCAGATTCAATGAATTTTGCAAGCTGCATCTATTGTTTTTCCGGTAAAATAATTCAAGTCTTTTGATCAAACAGTCGATACAAGAAAAAACGCTTTTACAAAACGGTTCCTATGTCATGCCGGTTCAGGCATCCTGTTTTGACTCTATTGACAGGTAATATTTTTTATAAAAACAGGGAGAAACACGAATGATACAGAATGTAAGTAGCTGTCCTTATCAATGCCCACAACAGGCCTGGGCTTTGGATGAATCCGGATTGGAAAAACAGGATTCCATCCAGAAAAATAGAATTTATTCATATACATCCAGTGAAATGATTGAGGTTCAATATATCAGCCTGGACAGCTCCTCTGACCCGTCAAAAGCGCTGGATCTCTTTTTTTCAAATCTGAAGGAAGCATTGACCGGTGTGATCGATTTTGAAAATTCAAATAAATTATTTCCCTATTCAAACACGGACACACCCGAAGGTTTTGCCGGAAACATGTTGAACCGCATACAAGAGCAGGTTGCCAATATCAATGCGTTGGTGATTCCTCCGGCAGAGGATATGAGCGTATCTGAAAGCGAACTTCCACAGGCTGTGCAGATGGAAGAACGGAATGAACCGGCAGAAATTTCTCAAGATCAGACTCAGGCAGCATTGGCAGAAGAGATCCAAGTGCAGCCGGTAGTTTATGAGACAAAACAACAGTTATTAAATGCGGTCGAAAATGGCGTCAGTAAAGGGTTCCAGGAAACCGTATCCTATCTTTCACAGTCGGTTTTCCGGGAACAGTCGATTCAAACTGTTGAGAAGGCTGACCAGTTTATTAAAAAAGGGATTCAATCTTTGCGAAGTAATCAGCCGGCACTTCAGCAAGAAAACAGAGATATGCTTGAAATCCAAGGTAAGAGTGAATCAAGGGAACTCAATCTGGAAATCCTGACAAAGGATGGCGATCGGGTGAAGATTGAAATCAATATGGATATGATGTCTGAATTGGTTCGCTATCAACATGGAGATGAAGGGAAAAAAATCAGGGGCAAACAGATTTCAGATTCCACAGAGGATTCTCTCTACTTTTCGATTCAGGGCGAGTTAAACCCGGAGGAATTGAACGCCATATCCGATCTGATCGGGGAAATCACTACATTGGCAGATAAATTTTATTCCGGAAATTTTCAGGATGCGCTTAATCAGGCAGTAGGAATGGGTGATATTTCAAATGAGCTTTCCGGATTTACACTGGATCTGAAATATGAAAGAAGCGCGTATGCTGCTTATATAACCCCTGAAACTCGTGTTCCTGCCTATGAAAATAGGGAATTGGCTCAACCCGCATCCGGGGATTACCTTGGAGCCCTGAAGGAGGATGTGCAAAAACTATCAGGCCATCAAGGGTTTGCGTTATTTGAAAAACCGCTTGACCTATTCAAAGATATTTTCCTGGCATTACAGGAACCGATTGAGTCTGTTTCACCGGAGGCAACTCATCAAAATCCGGATCTGGTTACCCAGATGCTTGAAAAAGCCCTTTCCCGGGAAGGAGATGCCGATGAGGTGAACGCGGATTTGCTGAATCTTCCATCCTACAGGGCGATTGATTATTTTTCATAGGATTGAAACTGTGACAGGGATGCTTCTATAAAATCCTGCTGCTTATCAGTCTTGATGCCTTTACATTGATCAATGATGCCTTCCGGGAATATCTTTCGAAAAGCGGAAAACCAATCGACGAGACGGTTATTCGTCAGGTAATCCGTGAAGAATTGGACCGGGTTGATCATCGTTGACATTTTATCTTTCTCGCTGCTTTTCAACATTACGTTTACGGCCTCCCATATAGACGAGGCCGTTTCCTTTTGGAGGGCACAGCATTGAAACGATAAAAACAGCCGGAAGTCCACTTGGCAAACAAACCCATTTTTTGATAGCTTTTTGGTCAAAAAAGGGGTTTGTTTTAATCATGCTTCAACGAAACGCTGAACTTTATCTGCATGCCTGGTATCGGAAAGAACGCCGAAAGCCTCTGGTGCTCAGGGGCGCCCGTCAGGTCGGCAAATCCACCCTGGTGCGTAAATTTGCGCAAAACCATCCTCTGATTTTAAACGAGATCAACCTGGAACAGCATTTGTACCTGGACACGATTTTCAAGTCTTTGGATATGGATGATATTATCCGGGAGCTGGACGCTCTTGTGGGAAGGAACATCAACACACCCGGCTCTGTTTTGTTTCTGGATGAAATCCAGGCCACGCCTCATGCCATCCAGGCGTTGCGATATTTTTATGAAAACCGGCCGGATCTGCCGGTTATTTGCGCCGGCTCCCTGCTGGAGTTTGCTCCGGCGGGCCTTCATTTTTCCATGCCGGCGGGTCGAATCGAATATTATCATCTGGGGCCCATGACTTCTGATAGTGGCTGACCATCCGTATTCCAGCGAAAAATCCAAAATTCTTGAGAGTCGTTGAAATTCATTTCCTTCATTTTGTATAGTATGAAATGTTGATATTGAAGGGCGTTTATGGTATGTTCATTCCAATTTTCGAACAGGCAGCAGAATAAGTTTGTGTCAGATAGATTCTTTCCTTCAGGGTTGTGAAATACCTAATCTTTTGATTCCAGGCTCTTTTTAATTATTCATGTTTGAGCTGTTGTCTGGTTTCCATACAAGGGATTCGATTTTTTAGCTGTGATTCTTATCAATCGGCGACTTTTCATACATTTAAAAAAGAACAGGTTTTGATCATGGAAAAAATGACTGTGCATCAATTGGATTCTCACTCTGCTTTACAGAGAGAAATGATATGGAGGAAAAAGGCTGAAGAGGCATTACAGGAAAGCGAGGCCCGATTCCGTGAGCTTGTTGAAGAAACAGATGTCCTGATTGCAAAACTGGATGGAAAGGGGAATTTTATTTATGTGAATCATGTGGCGGAAAGGATTTTCGGTGTCGGCATGGAGCAGTGTGTCGGCCGATCCATGTTTGAATTTGTTCACTCAGAGGATCGGGATACGGCGATCCGTGATTTTCAAGGGTGGATCAACAATCAGGTTCGCAATGTGAACTATGAGATACGCCAGATCAATTTCAGCACCAATTCAATACATCATATGCTTTGGGCCATTAATTTCCGGTATGATAAGAATCGTCAACTGACCGGTATCAACAGTTTTGCAAGGGATCTGACCGATAGGAAGAAGGCGGAAGAGGAGCTTCGGAAGGCGCATGCAAAATTGGAGCTGCATGTGCATGAAAGAACCATTGAACTGCTTCAGGCTAATGAAAAACTGAAAAAGGAGATAGAAGAGCGCAACTTTATGGAGAAAGCGCTGCGGGAGAGTGAAGAGCGATACCGTGCGCTTTTTGAAAATAATCCGATCGAGACCGTTATTGTGGATAAAGAATTGCGGATCACCGGTTACAATCTGGCAAAAGGTCAATCCGACAGCCGGCTTCCGAATATCGGTGATATCATGTATAAGGATTATGCCGGGAAGCATAAGATCGACATGCTCCACGAATTAAAGGAGTGTATGAAATCCGGTGTCCAAAAAGAGTTCACGGATCAGGCGTATTTCGGACGGTTTCTTCATATCCGGATATCCCCCTTTCCCGGCGGTGCGATTATTACCTCTATTGATATCACTTACCGGAAACGGGTGGAAGAGGCGCTGCGTGAAAGTGAAAAAAGGTATCGGACACTTGTCGAAACCATACCCCATGGAATTCAGGAGATCACCACAAAAGGGATAATAACATTCGCCAATTCAGCATTATACGATATTTTTGGATATGAAAGCGGGGAACTGATCGGAAAACCTCTTTTTGATCTTCTGGTATCGGAAAAGGAAAAGCAGGAAATGAAAGAATTTCTGGCCACGCTTGTCCGGGAACAACCGACTCGCATTCCTTTTCTCAACAGGTGTCTGACCAAAGACGGTCGCATCATTAATACGCAATCGGATTGGAATTATAAAAAAGACAAAAATGGAAATATTATCGGTTTTATTTCCATTATTACGGATATTACAAACCGTCTTCATGCAGAAGAAGAGAAGATCCGGCTGGAGAAAAAGCTTCACCATGTGCAGAAGATGGAAGCCATCGGAACCCTGGCCGGTGGAATTGCCCATGATTTTAATAATATTCTGGGATCCATATTGTTAAATACGGAACTTGCCATTGATGATCTGCCGAAAGACAGCAACTCCATCTATTCTCTGAAGCAGGTACTGAAGGGTAGCCACCGGGCAAAAGATCTTATTGAGCAGATCCTCACATTCAGCAGGGAATCGGAGATTGAGCGAAAACCCATCCGGATCAACTCCATTGTAAAAGAAACGCTCAGAATGCTGCGGGCAATGCTTCCAGCAACAATCGTCATGCAGCAGGATATTGCTGAAGATGTGAGTGTGATTCTTGCCGATTCAACCCAGATTCAGCAACTGGTCATCAATCTCTGCAACAATGCTGCCCACGCCATGATTGAAGAAGGAGGCAAACTCAAGGTAAAGGTCGAAGATGTATATCTGGATGAGCCACTGGCACAAGCTGATATGCGTCCGGGCCGGTATGTCCGGTTATCGGTCAGCGATATGGGATGTGGAATGAGACCGGAAATAAAGGATCGTATTTTTGATCCGTTTTTTACAACCAAAAGACCAGGTGAGGGAACAGGTCTCGGGTTATCGGTTGTGCATGGTGTTGTGATTCATCATGATGGATTCATTACAGTTGAAAGTGAAGAGGGGAAAGGTTCAATATTTGAAATCTATCTGCCCATAATCGATGACGGCACAATTTCCGCTCTGAAACCCAGTATTTCGGTTCAAACCCCAACCGGGAATGAAAACATCCTGTTTGTGGATGATGAAGAGGTTGTTGTGGATGCGAACAGACGTATCCTGCAACGGCTTGGATATAATGTAACGGTTTCAACAGACAGTAAAAAGGCTCTGACGGTTTTCCGGAAAAAACCGGAAAAATTTGACCTGGTTATTACGGACATGACCATGCCCAGCATGACAGGTGCTGAACTGGCAAGAGAGTTGATCAAAATCAGACCGGATATTCCCATTATTCTTTGCACCGGGTACAGTCAGCTGATCACACCTGAAAAATCGAATGCCATTGGAATTCAAGAGTTTGTTATGAAACCGTTTTCACGGAGTGAAATCGCGGAAGCCATCCGCAAGGTTCTGGACAAACACCGGTCATGACCTGGAAACAAGTCAGGACCTGCCAGTACCTTTTTAAATAACAAGGAAGTCATGAAGCGGAAAGGTTGCAGTATTATTTTTATTAATGATGATCATCGGGTTCTGTTATTTCTGAGAGATAATATCCCCACAATCCCTTTTCCAAACATGTGGGATGTTCCGGGAGGTCATGTTGAACCGGATGAAACGCCGGAAGCAAGCATTATTCGGGAAATGAAGGAAGAGATGGAACTGGAACTGAAAGATTTTTCACTTTTTTCCATCATGGAATTTCCGGACCGGATCGAATACACCTTCTGGAAAAAGAGCAACCTGGATATTGAACAAATTACTCTTCACGAAGGACAGTGTTTGAAATGGTTTGATCAGAATGAGGTTGAGAGAACTGAGTTAGCCCTTGGCTTTAATGAGATACTGCGTTCTTTTTTTTCAGAAGCGCCTTACTTGAAATCCAAGGCATCTGTTTGAAAAACCTTTTATGAACAGGATTCCCGGTCTTGTTCAGGCAATCCGCGCTCTTCACTGGATTATCATTGAGATAAACCTTTTGCTTTATATTTTGCCTTTGCATTTTCAACAGCCCAGGGAAATAAATAGTAAAACCAGAAATCATATTTCAATTTTTGATAAAAAGCGCTTTGTTTCAGTCTGGCTGCATCGATAGAAAAAAAATGCAAATAGTCTGTCGTCATATCGATACTTTTTTTCATTATTCTTTTAGAAGTATTGGACAGGAATCTGACTGTTTTTCCCGGGAAGATCTTCCCTTTTTGCCGGAAAACAGATTTCTGGTTTTTCAGCCATGAATATAAGTCTTTTTGGGAATCTTCCGTGATAAACGTCCCCCGGTGGGAGAGTTCTACGGTTGTCCGCTGTTTTGTCCGGCCAAAAGCATTTCGGGGCACACCCGCTCCCTCAACAATTCTCCGGCAGATCGGCCGGTTATATTTGCCCGGAACATTCCATTGTTTCATTTCATCCAGATTGCTTACATGTTTGATCTGCCGTATCTGCCTTGCGCCTATGAAAGGCACAGGAATATGGATAAAACCTTTCCATAATCGATATTCTGAAAGAGACAGTCCATCTATGCTGGTTCTAGTCAATTCATCTGAATACTCAAATTCTTCCGGATCTTTCTGCCAGACTTTATCCCCATTGTATCCTGTCAGAAATATGCTGCTTCTGATCAAATGATCCGGTATTCCGAAAAATTGAACATCTTCGCCTCGGCCTTCCGCAGCGATAAAGGGGATTTCGGATAATGCAGACATTTTCCAGGCCTCTCTTGAAATTTTTACGGCTCTCACACCCAATAAGCGTGCAATATCATCTCCACAGTCATTATTTCCTCTTCTGTCTTCATCAAAGGCAATGACTTCCTTCAGTCCGCTCCTTTTTGCCAAAGCAGTAATGGTAGGAGAATCATAGCCTCTGGAGATGGTTCCCAGTTTTTTTAACGGCAGCTTTCTGTTCCGGTCATCTGCATTGCGGAATATCTTCTCGATGGATTCATGTAAAAAAAGATCGTAATCTTGAAAAGAGCGGAAATTTTTTTCTTTTTCTTTTTTTTCGCAGGCAACGATTTTATCTCCATCCCATTTCAGGTTCTGATAATAGGTCAAATTGATTTTTTGATCGCTCAATGTCCGAACAAAATTTTTGTACTGATTTATGCCCTTTGAAATGCTCAGAAAATCCGAATAATAGTTTTCATATGTCGGATCCAGTTTTTCATCGAGATAAGACAGCAGGCAAACCAGTGAATTGGATACGATGATTGTATTTGCCGGGGTGATATAATGATGAAGCCTGTCAAGGGTAGAACCGGAACTCACAAAATGGATTTCACTGTTTCTTATTCTTGCTCCGGATCCAAAAACAATCTCCGTCTGATCGAAATCTCCTTTTATAAACTCCCCATCCCAGACCGCTTCACAGAAGAATTCTTTTGTCGTCTCTACTTCACACCCATGCAGAACTTTGATTTCAGAGTTTTTATTTATAATCACCAGCCATGAAAAAAATGGCCACTCTTTTACTTCCTGATAATCAAAGTTCACAACACCTCCATAGAGACAGGCCGAAAGACAAGCAAAATGTGGAATATTTTTAAGATAAGACCTTGCTTTTTTAGAATAATACCATATATGGAGGGCACCTGTGTGTCAATGAATTGTTTTATACAATTTATGTTTGCTGTTCATTAGCGACTAAAATCCCTGCAAAACCCGGTTATCAACCCAGGAAGTGATCTTTAAATTTAACCTGACTGTCGTTCAGGTCGTCTTTGTCACTATTCATACATTCTGAACACAGTATGTTTTCCGGGTTTGTGCCTTGCGGTATTTCAATGGATGACTTGCATTTCATACACTTGCCAATGGTTTTATCCGGTTCACTTTTCACAGGGGCATCGTTTCTGATGGTTGCATATTTTTCTTCCAGACCGGATTTTTCAGTCTGTTTTTTCCGGTTGATAAACACCCGAATCGCTTTTCGGATACACTCGGCATCATCCCCTTTTCCAAATTTTTTCAGAAGAGTATACTCATCTTTTGAGATTGCCAGCTTAACATCCATCACATGTGCATTCTCCATCGCGATGATGAGGGTTTCCAGGGCAGAGGCATAAGCTGCAATCTTCATATCCCCGCTCTGAATTCTTTTTTGAATCTCTTCAGCGAGTTCCTGGGCGGAAAACCATTTTTCATGAATCTGTATTTTGGATTCTTCCAGATTGATCTCTTTCATTTTATTCTCCTTTCGGGGGACGGCACTCATTTTTTTTCGTTTACGATGAACCGTCATGCACGATATCAGACAAAGATGTACATTTTTGTTCACGAAAACGATTTGTGTATATTCAGGTAATCATAATCTGTGCCATGGCGGATTATTTTTATATAATTAACTGATATCCGTATAATAATGAAAATATCAGGAGTCCGGACAGACGAAAGGAACTCAAAATCTTTAATTATATTTCATCACTATTGATTATATATCACCAGTTTGCCTGCATTTCGGCAATTATGATCTGGATATCATCAGAAACCAATTTTGTGTTGATCTGAAAATGGTTTAACGTGCCTGTTACGCAATCATCCGGGTGAATCAATCCATTTGGAATAGAATCATGGTATCTATTTTGCAAAGTCCTGCAAATAGAACATTTCGAAAAGGTGAACAGTATAAATGTGTTCAACATTATGATGAGGTTATGGATATGCGCGAATCCAAAGAGGATACCAAAATGGAGAATGAACCTTTTAAATTATTTAAATCGTTTTCCGAGGAACTTGATCCTGGTGAGTTGCAGCGAAAATTTTTGATCGCCCTTTTAAAACTTCAGAATGTTGAAAGAGGGTCAATCTGGATCAAAAAGGAGAATAAATATCGTTGCATTGAGGCGGTCGGCCGTCAATGTGAGAATCTTTTTGGTGCTGAAATCCATGAGGATCAGCAGAGCATTGTGGGGTGGGTTATCGAGAATGGTAAAATGACGGTATCCAATCCCAATCAAGACCCCCGGCATTATAAGGAGTTTGAAGAGCATCTGTCTGTAAAGAGCCGTCTGATTCTCTGTTTTCCGCTTTTTTTACGAAACAATACAGTGTATGGGGCTGTTCAGTTGATTGATACAAGCCCTGAAAAAGATCGAATCAATCTGGATTCAGGATACCTTGGCCATATTCAGGATCTTGTGAATATCGGATCTCTGGCATTAAGCAACGCCATTCTGTTCAACAAACAGATGGAAGAAACACAGGCATTGAAAAACACCCTGGAGGAGATCAGAGGAAATGAAGCGCTGGTAGGCCACAGCCCCTGTTTTCAAAGCTGCATGGAAAAGATTCGAAGCTATGCACGCACCGAATATCCTGTATTGATAACCGGTGAAAGTGGAACCGGAAAGGAACTGGTTTCCCGTGAAATCCATCGTCTCAGCAATCGCAGTAATCAACCGTTTCTGGTGCAGAATTGCAGTGCCATACCGGAAAATCTATTGGAGAGTGAACTTTTCGGGTATAAAAAAGGAGCGTTTACCGGTGCAGTGAAAGATAAAATCGGGCTCTTTGAGGCAGCAGAAGGGGGTACGGTTTTTCTGGATGAGATTGGGGATATGCCCATGAACCTTCAGGCGCGAATCCTCCGGGTGATTCAGAATTCTGAAATCAAACCCCTGGGTGAAATCCATGTAAAAAAAATTGATATCCGGATTATCTCGGCAACCAATAAAAATATTGAGAAACTGGTTGATATGGGTGAGTTCAGGGAGGATCTGTTTTATCGCCTTTCCGTCCTGCCCATAGATCTCCCTTCATTACGGGAGAGGCAGGAGGATATTCCATTTCTGATGAACCATTTTATGAACCGGGAATCGATTAAAACCAGTATCCCGGCCAAGAAAAGAACAATGGAAACCATGAGATGCCTCATGACCTATCCATGGCCGGGCAATATCCGGGAACTGGAGAATCTGGTGAGATATTTACTGGTGGCAACGGATGATGATTATATCACTCCACAGGATCTTCCCATTCAGTTTACCAGCCGGAAACAGCCACGGGTTATTAAAAATTTGTTTTCTTCTGTTAAAAATGACGCTTCCCATTCACATCCAACAGAGTGTATAAAGGTTGGAATGGATTTTGGCAATGTTACCTGGGATGAGGTAGAGCAAAGATATGCACTCTATCTTCTTCAGAAGCATCACTGGAATGTGACATGGGCAGCCCGCGATGCCGGAGTAAACCGTTCCACATTTGCCTCCAGGATGAAACGGCTGGGTATCCATAAGCCGGTTTATCAGCAGGGCATGCATCTGTCTGCTGTCGGAGAGTAGGAAACAAATGGAAAAGGAATGTCCTTGATGATGTATGGCTGGTGCGGGAAGATAGCGAAAATCGATCTTACCACTCAATCCTGGGAAATAGAGGAACCAGAGCAATCTGTTTACCATAAATTTATAGGTGGTCGTGGCCTTGCCGGTCACTATCTGGCTCCCCATATCCATTTGGCCTGGGATGATCCGGAAATGCCGGTGTTGATTTTTTGCGGGCCACTTACCCATACAATCTCTCCCACTCCCGGCAGAAGCACATTCATGTCACGGTCACCCCTTACCGGAACCATCGGTGACAGCTCGGTTGGCGGTCGTTTTGGTACGGAATTGAAAAAGGCCGGGCTGGATGGCATGATCATCACCGGCAGAAGCTCTAATACAGTGGGCATCGAGATTAAGGATGCTTCCATTCAGATCGTTTCTGCGGATGCAATGAGAGGGATGACAACATCTCAAGCATGGGCCGGTCTCAAAAGTCATGGATCGGTGGCTGCCATCGGGCCGGCGGCGGAAAACAATGTCCGGTTTTCCAATATTATTATAGACAAACATTATGCTGCAGGAAGAAATGGCCTGGGTTTGATATTTGCCGCAAAAAACCTGAAATACATTACCGTCAGAGGAACCGGGAAAACCCGTATTTTCCATCCTGGGAATCTGAAGAAAGCCCGGGAAGAGATCATGCGCCTGATGTCGGCATCCCCCGTTATTTCCGGCAGGTTTGGAATATCCAAGTATGGAACAGGGGCATTGTATGACCTGATGGATGCCCGGAATATGATGCCAACGGACAATTTTCAAAAAACAAAATTTCCCGATGCAGCATCCATGAATGCCCATGCCTATGACAAACAGTTTCAGCCCAAGAAAACCGGATGCAGGGGATGTCATGTGCAATGTAAAAAGATAACGGATACCGGCAGATCCATACCGGAGTTTGAAACCATGTCCCATTTCAGCGCGCTGATCGGAAATCATGACAGGGAGGTGGTCATGGAGGCAAACCGGATCTGCAATGAAATGGGGATGGATACAATCTCTGCTGCCTCGACACTGGCATGCTATCAGGAAATCAGCGGGCATCCGATTTCTTCCGCTAAGATTGTGGAAGTGCTTCTGGATATTGCTTATGGAAAAGGATCATATGCAAACCTGGGAATGGGATCAGCAAGGTATGCGCAATCCTGCGGAAAACCGGATGCAGCCGTTGCGGTAAAAAATCAGGATTTGTCCGCCTATGATCCGCGTGGCGCGTTGGGTATGGCCTTGGCTTTTGCCGTGTCCACGAGGGGTGCCTGTCATTTGAGAGCCTATCCCATCAGTCATGAGATTTTAAGAAAACCCGTGGCTACGGATCGATTCCAGTTTGCCGGAAAAGCCAGGATCATTAAGATCAATGAGGATGTCAATGCAGTCGTGGACTCTTTGACAGCCTGTAAATTCACTTTTTTCGCTGCATCTCTGGAAGAGTATGCATCCGTATTTTCGGCTGTTACCGGTCAGAGTATTACCGGCCAGGATCTGCTGAAAATCGGTGAGCGGATCTGCTATCAGGAACGGATGATGAATGCAAAAAACGGATTTTCAAGAAAGGATGATGATCTGCCGCCCCGGTTTTTTATGGAAAAAAAAGCAGACTTGTCTGATTCTATCCTCAAGCCCATTGACAGGAATGCATTTCAGAAGTCACTTTCCGATTATTACACGGTCCGGGGTCTGGATCAGGATGGCATGCCGGTTCCGGAAAAGGCGAGCGAGCTGGGACTGGAGTGGATATAATGTTTTTGGAATTTGAAAAAAAACTGTGTGCCGGTGGCCTGACGGAAAGGTCATCGCCGCTTATGGGATTTCTGGATGCTGCTCTGGAATGGAACAGAAACGATTCATCCATTCCCCTACTGGAAAAGGTTATACAGGGGTTGAGCATTAATTCCATTTTATTCTCAAAACCGGCTGAGCCCTATCAGACGATTATTTCTTATCTTGCCGAGACATCAAAGGGAGTGATTTATCCGGAAGATTGTGAGACACGGACATTCCTTCATGATCTTCCCATCTCTCGAACATTAGATACTGGAGAAATTGTCACCATATTGAAAAAAAGAAAAGGTGTGATCATACCGGATCTTGGTTTGATTACCTATGGCATGGTCAGCCTGGAACAGGCATATGTCACCTACTCTTCCATCTGTTTTGCCTGCTTTGTCAAGTTTTTTTCAGATTATCTTTGGGCTCTTCGAAACGGGAGTGTGGATCATCTGTTTCAAAAAACCTTTAGCCAGGTAGTGAAGATGCTTGATCCTTATCCCTCTTTTACCGGCTCTCTGATAAAAGGGCCATTGGATTCAGAGCAGCTTGTGTTGGAAGCCATGGATGAAGCCGGCCGGTTAACGGTTGAAAACAGACTGGTGGATTCCTACTTCGGCAACATCTCCTGCCGGCTGGGGAATATTCTTTATATCAGTCAGACCGGAAGTTCACTGGATAACCTGACCGGCTGTATTGATCCGGTTCCCATGGATGGCACTTCCTGTACCGGCATCACCGCTTCCAGTGAACTGGATGCCCATCTCGGGATCATCCGGGAAACCGGATGCCATACCATTTTGCATGGACATCCAAAGTTTTCCGTCATTCTTTCCATGGATTGCGACAAAGCAGGTTGCGATCAAAAGGGAAAATGCCATATCCAATGCAGCGAAGAACGGGACATCTGCGGGATTCCGGTTGTTCCGGGAGAAGTTGGAACCGGTGTGTACGGTCTGTGCAACACGGTTCCAAAGGCCATCCAAGAGCATGATGGCGTCATTGTATTTGGTCATGGCCTGTTTACAATCGGCAGCGAAGACTTTTACAGGCCATTTTCCAATCTGTTCCATATCGAGAACCAATGCCGGGAAGAGTATTTCAGGCGGGTGTCCGATCTCCTATCCCCGTGAGTCCATTGACCGTTTATATTGGTTTGGATTTCCTCAAGCTTTTCCAGCTGAACCCAATACATTGCAATTTTTATGTTTGTACAGTTCTTTCAATGCATCTCTGGCTGGTCCTAAGTATTTGCGCGGATCAAATTCGCTTGGTTTTTCAGCAAATACTTTGCGGATTGCGGCAGTCATGGCCAGGCGGCCATCCGAGTCGATATTGATTTTGCACACAGCAGACTTGGAAGCAGCGCGAAGCTGTTCTTCCGGAATGCCGATTGCAGCATCCATTTTACCGCCGTATTGTTTGATGATTTTCACGATATCCTGAGGGACAGATGAAGATCCATGCAATACGATTGGGAACCCGGGGATTTTCTTTTCAATTTCAGCCAGAATATCCAGTCGTATTTTTGGGTCTGTGCCGGGTTTGAATTTAAAAGCGCCATGGGAAGTGCCGATTGAAATCGCCAGACTATCCACACGGGTTTTCTTGACAAAATCTTCCACTTCTTCCGGACGCGTGTAGGTATGATGTTCAGCGGAAACGTCATCTTCCACGCCGGCCAGCACACCCAGCTCACCTTCCACAGTCACGTCATGAGCATGAGCATATTCAACCACTTTTTGAGTTACGGCAACATTCTCATCATAGGATAGATGAGATCCGTCGATCATGACCGAAGAAAATCCAGTGTCAATACAGCTCTTGCAAAGTTCAAAGGTATCCCCATGATCAAGATGCAACACAATCGGAATTCCATAACCCAGTTCTTTCGCATACGCTACCGCTCCCTCAGCCATATAGCGCAGCAGGGTTTGATTTGCATACTTGCGGGCGCCGGAAGATACCTGAATAATTACAGGCGATTTTGTCTCCACGCAGGCCTGAATAATGGCTTGCAGCTGTTCCATATTATTGAAGTTATAAGCTGGAATCGCATAGCCGCCTTGAATCGCTTTTTTAAACAGCTCTTTTGAATTGACTAGACCAAGTTCTTTGTAACTGACCATATTCATCCTCCTTTTTTTATATTCAGGATAAAGGTTTCATCCGGTTTACGATTTCTAATGAGCATCAGATCCGGCTGCCGCTCCATCGCAGTTTGGTTTTAAGTACATCAAAATAGTGCCTGTCAGGCATGACGATGATCCGGATCGGGTGCGGGCTGGTCTTTACGACAATGGTATCCCGGTCATCGATCCCCATTCCCTTCTGCCCGTCAAACGTCAACATGATGTCAGAGGACATTTTGGCGAGTCTGATTTCGATCTTTACCGTGTCCGGAACGATGAGGGGGCGATTCGTAAGTGTGAAAGGGCAGATGGGTGTCATCACGATTCCGGATACGGCTGGGTGAATAATGGGACCGCCGGCTGCAAGGGAATAGGCGGTTGATCCGGTCGGTGTTGCAACGATCAGTCCGTCGCTTTTATAGGTGGTCAGATAGCGGTCGTTGATATAGGTTTGAATATTGGCAAGTCTAGCCAGGGCGCCTTTGTTGATCACAATGTCATTTAAGACCGTTTCGCAGGCAATTTCCCGATTTTCACGGATGACCCTTACCTCAAGGCGGGATCGCATTCTAGTATCAAAATTGTTGCTCAGAATAATCTCTGCAACATCAAAAAGACTCTCTTCTGCAATTTCTGCGAGAAAACCAACATCACCGAATTTAATTCCAAGCATGGGGATATCCCGATCTCCGATCCACCTTGCTGCACTCAGGAAGGTTCCGTCACCCCCCAGAACCAATACACAGGATAAATCAGGAGGAGCGGTTTCAGAATCAAATTGAGGGGGATTACCATCGATCTTGGAATATTGTTTGCGGATCACCTTGACATTTCGGTTGGTAAACCATTTTTCAAGTTCATCTGCCTTTTTTTCAGCCATGGAATCGGGTTTTATTACCAAGCCAACTTGCTTCATATGTTTCCTCTCACAGTAAATATTGCGGATTCCTGAATAAAATTATATTGGTTTGTTGGTAAAATCACAAGATATATTTGTTGCTGACTTTGGCTGGGTTTCGCTCTTGACTCCGGAAAGATGAACCACTATGATACCAAAACCTTGGCGGATGATATCGGATAACAAACTACAATATTTCAAAAAGGGAGACGACAATGATGAAAAACAGGTCTAAAAAATGGATGATTACAGTGGTTGTCGGGATGTTGTTGTGTCTTTTGGTGCCGGGTTTGGGGTTTGCTGCGGATACGATCAAGCTGGGAGTTGCCGGAGCGCATAGTGGCGATCTGGCATCTTACGGCATTCCATCCGTCAGAGCGGCCCAAATCGTTGTTGATGAGATCAATGCAAAAGGGGGAGTTCTCGGAAAACAGGTGGAATTGCTGGCCGAGGACGATGTCTGTAAACCGGAAGTTGCGACCAATACGGCAACAAAGCTGCTTTCCAAAAAAGTGGATGTTGTTCTCGGGCATATCTGCAGCGGGGCAACCAAGGCTGCGCTTGGAATTTACAAAGATTCCAAGATCATTGTCATGTCACCGTCTGCAACCAATCCGGATTTGACACAGAGCGGGGAATATCCGAATTTTTACAGGACCATCGCATCGGATGATGCCCAGGCCAAACTGGATGTTGATTTTGCATTGAATGTATTAAAGCTGAAAAAGATTGCAGTGATTCATGACAAAGGGGATTATGGTAAGGGGTTTGCTGAATTTGCCAAAAAATTCCTGGAAGAATCCGGAAAAGCGGAAGTGGTGTTGTACGAAGGCGTGACTCCGGGAGCTGTTGACTATTCAGCGGTTGTTCAAAAGGTAAAACAGAATAAAGCAGAGGCAGTCATTTATGGCGGCTATCATCCGGAAGCATCCAAGATTGTGACCCAGATGAGAAAAAAAAGAATGAAAACCATTTTTATCTCAGATGATGGCGTAAAAGATGATACCTTTATCAAGGTCGCCGGAAAATATTCAGAAGGTGTTTATGCTTCCGGTCCAAAAGATTGTTCTCAAAATCCACTCAATATTGCTGCTGTGAAAGCCCATAAAGACAAATATGGCGAAGCCCACGGTGCTTTTTATGAAAATGCTTATACAGCCACACTCGCTCTCTTGAATGCAATTCAAAAAGCAGGCTCAACAGATTATGATGCAGTATCCAAGGCATTAAAAACCGAATGGGTTGAAACCCCGATCGGTAAGATCCGGTTTGACGACCGGGGCGATGCAATCGGCGCCGGGTTTTCCGTATACCAGGTTCAAAATGGAAAATATATTGAACTGAAATAGGGTAAACCAGGGTATTTTCAATTAAAATTATGGGAGCAGGAATCCTCATTCCTGCTCCCTGCTTTCACTATCGCACTTCACCATGCAGCCGGATGATCCCGGATGCGAGATCCATTTCAGGAAAAATTTATGGACTGGAACTATTTCCTTGAACTGTTTTTGGGAGGACTGACCAGGGGAAGTATCTACGCCCTGATCGCCCTGGGATACACCATGGTTTACGGGATCATTGAACTGATCAACTTTGCCCATGGTGAGATCTATATGATCGGGGCATTTACCGCATTGATTGTCGCGACTGTTCTTTCCATGCTGGGAATGAACCAGTTTGCTATTCTGATCTGTGCTATGGTTGCCGCGGTTGTCTACTCCTGCGCCTATGGGTTTACGGTTGAAAAACTGGCCTACAAGCCATTGCGCAAGGCGCCGCGTCTCTCTGCGTTGATCAGTGCCATCGGCATGTCTCTGTTTCTTCAGAATTATGTTCTTCTCGCACAGACATCTGATTTTCTGCCGTTTCCAAGTCTGATTCCGGATTTTGAATTCTGGGAACCCTACGCGCACGTTATCAGTTCTCAGGAGCTTGTCATCCTGATGACAAGCTTTGTTGTTATGGTTCTTCTCACCCTGCTGATCAAGTTTACCAAAATCGGAAAAGCCATGCGTGCCACTGCACAGGACAAGGTGATGGCAGCGCTGGTTGGTATTGATGTGAATCGTGTGATCTCGGTAACATTTATTGTAGGGTCAGCTACTGCTGCCATAGGAGGCGTTCTGATCGCATCCCATATTGGTCAGATCAATTTTTATATCGGCTTCATTGCCGGTATCAAGGCATTTGTTGCCGCGGTGCTGGGAGGTATCGGCAGTATTCCCGGAGCGGTTCTCGGCAGCTTTGTTCTGGGATGGACAGAGAGCTTTTTTACAGGGTATATTTCAAGTGATTATGAAGATGTTTTTGCCTTCATGTTCCTTGTTTTTATTTTAATTTTCAGGCCTGCCGGGATTCTGGGGCGATCCGAAACCCAAAAAGTGTAAGGTGTATGCTGATCATGGTGACGTTTGAAGAAATAAAAAAATCCTTCCTTGCGTGCATCTGGTTTATGTTTTTGACCTTCCCGATTATGGTCATCCGGGTCAATACGGTTCAGAATGAAATCGAATGGCGATGGAAGAACATGATCCTTATCGGGATTGCAAGTTTTATCCTTTCTTTTTTCTGGCGGAATCTGTTCCGGCAAAAAATCAAAAAAGGAAAACAAAAAGATCCTTATGAAAATACGGAAAAAATTTCAATTTTTCAAAAAGTGTTGAAAGAGAAAAAATACTATTTTCCGGGTACAGTAGCTCTTTGCTTCTTTGTAATCGGCTTTCCTCTCTTGTTTTCTCTCTACCAGATCAATATCATGATCACGGCTTTAATTTATGTCATGCTCGGGCTTGGGCTGAATATTGTGGTGGGACTGGCCGGACTTCTGGATCTCGGGTATGTTGCATTTTACGCAGTGGGAGCCTATTCATATGCCCTTCTGCATTATCATTTCGGCATTGGTTTCTGGATAGCCCTTCCGCTAGGCGGTTTGTTGAGCGCTTTTTTTGGAATTCTTCTCGGGTATCCGGTTCTCCGCCTCCGGGGGGATTATCTGGCCATCGTCACATTGGGATTTGGAGAGATTATCCGCCTGATTCTGGAAAACTGGAATGAATTCTCATTTGGCCCCAGCGGTATTGCCAATATTCCACGGCCTGGTTTTTTTGGAATCAAAATGTCTCTGGAAGGACATACCATTTACCTCTATTATCTGATGATTCTCCTGGTTCTTTTTACCATATTTGTCGTGAACCGGCTTCAGAATTCCAGAATCGGCCGGGCATGGATTGCCTTGAGAGAGGATGAGATCGCCTGCCAGGCCATGGGAATCGACAAAGCAAAAACCAAGCTCACGGCATTTGCCCTCGGGGCTACCTGGGCAGGAATGGGCGGTGTTATTTTTGCGGCAAAAACCACTTTTATCAATCCGGCGAGTTTTACCATCTGGGAATCGATTATTATTCTGTGTATTGTTGTGCTGGGAGGCATGGGGTCCATTTTCGGGGTAATTTCCGGGGCAATGATATTGATTCTGCTCCCGGAATATCTTCGTGCGTTTTCCGAATACCGGATGCTGATTTTCGGGGTTGTGCTGGTCGTGATGATGATTTTCCGCCCAGGTGGAATCATTCCGGATATCAGACGAGCTTATAAATACAAAAGTAAAGAAACACACTGATATGAAACCGATTCTGGATGTAAAAAATTTGACCATGAAATTTGGTGGCCTGACGGCGCTTGACAACCTGGATCTGGATGTCAGAGAAGGCGAGATTGTCGCCCTGATCGGCCCGAACGGGGCAGGGAAAACCACCTTTTTCAATTGTATTACCGGTATCTACAACCCCACAGGAGGAGATATTCTCGTTCGTGGTTCGGGAAAAGAATCCATACGGATTAATGGATTGAAACCCAATAAGGTTACACAGAAAGGCCTGGCACGGACCTTTCAGAATATCCGGCTGTTTCCCAACATGACCGTTCTTGAGAATGTGATGATCGGAAGACATTGCCGCACACATTCCGGTATTCTGGGTGCGATTTTCCGCGGGCAGTCAACAGTTCGGGAGGAACAACAGGTTGTGGAAGACAGCTATGCGATACTGGAAAAAATCAATCTGAACCAGTTTGTGGATGAACTTGCCATGAATCTGCCCTATGGCGCCCAGCGCCGTCTTGAAATCGCAAGGGCCATGGCGACAAATCCTTTTTTATTGCTCCTGGACGAACCTGCCGCAGGGATGAACCCTCAGGAAACCTCGGAGCTGGATGAGCTGATTGTCTGGATACGAGATACGGAAAAGATATCCATTCTTTTGATCGAGCATGATATGAAACTGGTCATGAGTCTTTCGGATCGGATTTTTGTGATGGATTACGGTAAGAAGATTGCCCAAGGAACGCCGGATGAGATAAAATGCAATCCCATTGTGATCAAGGCCTACCTGGGGGAGGAGATGGATGCTTAAGCTGATCGATGTCCAAACGCACTATGGGAAAATTCAGGCGCTCCGGGATATCAATATTGAGATCCATCAGGGGGAGATCATCACACTGATCGGTGCAAACGGCGCCGGAAAATCAACGACCCTGATGACCACTTGTGGAATTGTTCCTCCGAGTTCAGGAGATATCCTTTTCAACGGAAAATCCATTGTCCATATGAATCCGAACAGGATCGTGGCCATGGGGATCTCACAGGTTCCGGAAGGCAGGCACATCTTCCCGTATCTTTCTGTTAAGGAAAATCTGGATATGGGCGCTTTTCTGAGAGATGACACAGATCAGATCCGTAAGGACATGAATTATGTTTTTGAGATTTTTCCGATCCTTGCAGAGAGACAGCATCAGCAGGGCGGAACGTTAAGCGGCGGCGAGCAGCAAATGCTGGCCATTTCACGCGCCTTGATGGCCAAGCCAAAACTGCTCCTGCTGGATGAGCCGTCCTTAGGCCTTGCTCCGATCATTGTCAGGCAGATTTTTGATATCATCAAAAAAATAAACCAGGAGAACAACACAACCATCTTTCTGGTAGAACAGAATGCCAATCTTGCCTTAAAAGTGGCTGACCGTGGGTATGTAATGGAAAACGGCCGGATCACCATGACCGATTCTGCCGGCAATCTTCTAGCAAACGATGATGTCCGAAAAGCCTATCTGGGGATTTGAGTTTTAGGTTTGCCGGTTTGCCGGTTTGCCGGTTGACCGGTTTGACTGATGAAGCGCTTTCAGGCCAACGGGCCAACGGGTTAACGGGCTAACGGGCCAACGGGCCAACGGGCTAACGGGCTAACGGGCCAACCGATCATTCCGGATGCTTTACAAGAAATTCAGTATAATGCATTGCCGATTCTTCCGGCTGTTCAAGCATGGGCAGATGCCCGCAATCTTTCAGGATCACGGTTTCAGCCTGAGGTAATTCCTTTTGATAAATTTCAACACTGGATACGTGCAGCAGTCTGTCTTTATCTCCCCAGATCACAAAAACCGGCATTTTCAAATGAGATAGAAGATCCATCTGTGATTTTTCATCATGGAAAAACGGACTGGATTTTATATCCCCGAACATTTTCTGGTTAAAATCATTTCTGCTGATATATTTTCGGGCCATGACAGTGTGAATCGGCCACGGCAGAAACGGTTCATCATAAAAGGCGTATTCACCCAGCCGGTCATATTCCTCTCTTGTTTTGACCACAAAAGGGTTGTCTCCTTTTTCCAGAGCCGCCCTGAATTCACTTGGAGTAGGGGATGTAACACCGGCGGAGTTAAACAATCCCAGTGTGATCACATTGTCCGAATGGTTTGATGCATAGATTTTGGATACCAGTCCTCCAAGAGAGTTCCCCGCGAGATGGAATCGCTTCAGACCGATGGAATGGATGGTTTTTTCGATCCCCTGGCTCAGAGAAACAGGGTCATATTTTTTTGTGGGATCCTGAACATTATCTCCGTGTCCCGGCATGTCGATGGCGAGGACCCGGTATGTTTCCGGAAGGTACCGGACAAACCGGAGCCAGTTGTTCTTGTCTGCCGTGAATCCGTGCAGGAGAACAACAGCTTCTCCTTTTCCTTCCCTCTCCAGGTAGGAAACGGTTTCGCCTTCAACATTCACTGTTTTGTAAACCAGATCAGATTGGCTTCTTTCCCGGTCGATTCCAAAACGATAAAAGCTCTCCTGCATGGAGGCACATCCGGATAATAAAGCCAGAAGTAAAATCTGAATCAGAACCAGGATTTTGTTTTTCATAAATTTTCTCCGTATCAAAGCAATGTTTTCAATTGTGATTTTAATTACAATCCATACTCTGTTCTTTCAATTAATTCAATCTGAATATCCTTATTCAAGGCAACAAAGTAGGCATTGTAGCCGGATATCCGTACCATGAGATTCCGATAACTGTCCGGGTTTGCCATGGCATCCCTCAGCATCTCCGAGGTCACGACATTGAACTGCATCTGCATTCCCCCCTGCTGAAAATAGGATTTTACATATGCATGCATATTTTCGACTGTTTTCTCACGGCTATCATTAGGATTCGGCGTCAGTTTAACGTTGAATGCAATATTGTTGTCCATATGTTCCGGATTGAGCCGGGCAACGGAGGAGAGATTGTCCAGAAAATTTCTGGATGCTTTTGGGCTCGGCGTAAGCCCGGGAGTAAATGCCTTTCCAGCCAATCTTCCTGAAGGCAGTGTTCCGGATAGAGAGCCATAGGCCACATGCTGGGACATGGACCAGAAACCGACCGTATATTTTCCGCCTCTCCCGTTTGTATGTTTCCGCCAGCAGTCATGAATCGTTTCCGTGATCCGTCGGCACATCTCCAGTGCTTCCTGGTTACCGGAACCGAACAGCGCTACCCTGTTCCGAACCATGGCATGCAGGGCCGGGTCATTTGTAAAATCCGAATCCATGGCTGCTTTGAGTTTCATGAAGGATACCCTTTTTTCATCAAACACCAGCTTTTTTATGACCATCATGGAATCCGTGACATCAGCCAGTCCGATGTTGGATGTTCCGGAACTGTTGTGCCGGGCTCCGCCATGAACCAGGTCTTTCCCGGATTCAATACATCCGTCAATGAGTGCGCTCAATAGAGGCGTGGGCCTGAGCTTCTGATGAGCCTGGCCCAGCATGTTGTTCAATTCAACCGCCTGGTCGATGATAAACTGCTGCTGGATTCGCCAAGCCTGAAAAAAGTCTTCAAAGCATGAAAAGTCTCCCTTTTCAATACTGCCGGTTTCAGGACCCACATTCCATTTCATCAGGGGATGTGTGCCGTTGTTCAATGCCATTTCCATCGCAGCAACCAGGTTTAACAGGATTGATCCGGTATGCCCGAAATGGCGTCCTTGTATTGTCGGTTCCACACAGCCTGTGGCAGCCCAGTCATTGATTTCTTCTGTTGAATATCCATGCGGTTTCAAGGCTTTTATCATGGCTGTATCGCTCTGCATGATCGGTGTGGCTGAAGTGATGACATTGACTTCACAGAGACGTTTCAGATAGTTGTCACTGTTTTTTTCCGTATGATACCGGGCATTGATGTTGGTATCCCGGACCGGCAGCAGTTCGACTGCCTTGAGAAAGATATATGTCATGTCATTGACTCCATCTTCCCCTTCCCATGTGACCCCTCCTAAGGTGATGGCCTGAGTGGAGGCAGCACCTCCAAAAAGGTAGTTGGCAATATCCGGCAGAAGAGGGACATGGTCGGTAAGCCTCATGATCAGGCAGCCCGCCAGCTCGATGGCATGTTGGATAAAATTTCGTTTTTCCGCATCAGAGGTCTGTTTTTCCATATCCTTTTTAAAATAAGGCTGAAGCCACTGATCCAGGCGGCCCAGTGACAGTCCGGTGTTGGCATTTTCCATATGGAGGCTGATCCAGACAATCCAGATGGAGTTGACGGCCTCATCCAGCGTTTGGGCAGGTTTTCCCGGGACATTCCGGCAGATTTCCGAAAGATGGATCAGCTCTTTTCTGCGATCCGGCCTTGTTTCCTTTTTTCCCAGACGGAAAGCTTCCTCTGCAAGGTTTACTGCATATCGCTCCACCCCTTGCAGGGCATGGATCATTGCTTCCAACGAAAATTGTTGAACTTTGTCAATGGAGCAGTCCTGCAATCGAAACCGGATATCTTCAAGGATACCGGATATCCCTTTCTCAAGGACTCTTTTCAGATTCGGGATGGTGTGACTGATGCCTACCGATTTCCATACAAAATAGGCGACAAACCGTTCATCCAGCTTCTGGCAGACTGGATAATGGAATTGGATTCGTACATATTCCTTGAAATTCCGGTTCAACCAGAACGGAAATACATCATGATGGAGGATATCGGCGGTTTCTCTGGAACAGGAAAAGGGAATGAGAATCCTTTCCTCCAGGGAATTGAGTTCCCCCCAGATCATGTTGCCCTGCCCATCCGGGAAAACAGTCACACCCACTTCTTTGGAAGTGGTTGTCCCGGCAAGTAAGTCGTCTTCCCGGATCACCGGTTTTTTAAATGTCATCAGATGTTGAAATGCCAGGGCCTGGCGTAATTCAGGGAACCAGGGCGCACCCTCTGAATCCTTTTCAAAGCCGTTTTCCCGATACCAGTTTGTCAGAATATTCGGGCGTTCAGCACATATTTCCGGGAGGGTATCAAAATGAAAGGCAAAGAATTTTTTCAGCCTCGGGAAGTCTTCAATGCTGTAATCGGAAAGATATGGGTCGGAAAGATACAGAACATTCGGATCTTTTTCCTTTTCACTCCGCATCCGGTATTGTTTCCGTTCCGCCAGGGTTTTGGAGAGTTCCGGATTGCAGCCGCCAAACGTCATTTTCCGGTGTTGGATATCTTTTCTGAAGGAACGTTTCAGCATCTGCCGATGAAGTTTTCCCATGACAAGTGAAATAAAGTAGTTGAATACCTGAAGACAGGAGAGGTTTCCATCCAGAACCATCCGGTTTTTCAGGATCAGGTTGAGCATCTCATTGGGTGTGCTCAAGGCCATTTCTTTCAATGCATGGTCATCCAGGAATTTCAGGGTCACATCCACATCTTCCGGAATGGTTCCCTGAACCCGAACCCGGCCGTTCCGGAAAATGATGGCCTGTTCAACACCTTGGGACGCAGATCGGAACCCGACGGAAAAGTTGATCCATCCGTCCCTGCCTTTCATATATTTTTTCAGGGATGGCCGGAGATTGAACTGAATGGCCATCAGTTGAAGTGCGACATGTGTCAGGCGGTTCAGCATCCTTGCAGTTCCCATTTCCGGAATGAGCTGCTTTGGAGATGTCAGCAGCAACAGGTTGAGGTATTGATGAAGTTGTTTGTTGATTCTCATGTAAAATCTCCTTTGATATCCATGAACGGCAGTAACAGCTCTTCTGTAAGTTTTTCAACCATTGCATCTGTATCCGGATCAACCTCTTGAAGGACACGGCTGTTGATCAAAGAGACGATTCCATGAAGGGCTGTCCACATCTGAATCGTCCGATACCCCGCCTCCTGAATGGTAATAAACGGTTTTTTTTCTGCCAGTTCCAGGAAGGCATTTGTCGCAACCTCCGCAACCTTCAGCGCGGTCTGTTTTTCGATTGTTGCAACAGGTTCAAGACTTGTCCCGATATAATCGCTGTATTTTGGAGTATTCCGGGTAAACATGATCTCGTACTGATCAGGGTGATGGATTCCAAAGTCTACATAGGTACGGACCATCTGCCGGATTTTATCCAGAGGGGCTTTTGTGGATTGATTGATCTCTTCAAAATGTTTGTTCAGCAATGCAAACCCCCTGGTTTGAATCGCCAGATAGATTTCATCCTTGTTTGAAAAATAGTTATACAGGTTGGCCGCGGTCATTTTCATTTTTACGGCGATCTTGCGCATGCTTAAGAAATGGAAACCCTCCTCAAACAGAATATCAAGGGCAGCATCCAGTATCTTCTCTTTTACGATCAATATCTCATTGGAATTTCGAGGTGCTTTTGGCACTTTTTTCTCCTCATGTTTAGAAGCATCTTTACTTAACATCGTTAACTTAACACTGTTAAATAAAGCTGTCAAGCATGTTGATCTTCTTGATTTACTTTCCTATTTGTTTTTGGTGTGGTAGGAGGGAAGAGTGCAACAGGTTTTATCGGGTCATGAAATAATGGGCAAAATGAAATCAACTGGATCTTCTGATATAATGCATTGGAACAGACACCGAAACCCAGCTCCGGAATTACCTGACCGTACAGATATTTTCCCGTTGGTCTGTTGGCTTTTTATTTTTATTCTTATGCCCTGTCTGGTCATCGGATCATCGGTATCTCTTTCGTTCGGGGAAAAAAATAAAGGGCCGCTGAAATCGAGAAATCAGTTCCCGCCTTTTTTCATGTTCATCAACCCCTTGCCGGTTTCACCAATCACTTTAGCCCAAGGGGAAGCCAGGATTTCTCCGGCAATCGATTACAGCAGTATTTTTGTGGATCAGGATTCCGGTAACTGGGAAGTGCTGGTCGATATGGAGCTGGTGGTGATTGATCTGATGATGGAGTATGGAATCACAAAAAACCTGACCCTGTCCTTTCAACCTGTTTTTGTTCAAATGAGTGATGGTTTTCTGGATAATTTTCTGGAATCATACCATGATCAATTGGGAGTCGCCAATTATGGCCGTGAAAATCGTCCAAAAAATGAGTTCGGATATTTTATTTCTTATAAAGGGCATCCCTGGGTTATGGGAAAGGAAGGCGGTCTTTATCCGGCGGACAGCCTGGTATCGGCAAAGTATTCCATGCTTAGAAACAGTAAAGCTTTTCCACTGGAACTTTCGTTGGCCTATATTCTTAAAATTCCCTTTGGTGACCCGGAATATGGATTTGGCAGCGGCCATGCGGATCATGGCCTGCATTTTCTGTCTCGGATTCAACTGGATCCGGTCATGATCTATCTGAACGGCGGGTATAATATAGTATCTGATCCAAAAACCAGCGGAGCAGACATACAGGTGGAAGATACCATCAGTCTGTTTGTCGGTCTGGAGTATCTGTATAATCCGGATCTGTCTTTTTTGGTTCAAATCAATTATTTTTCCTCACCGTTCCAGGATGCTGAATTCAGTCAGTTTGAAGAAGGAGGGATTGAACTTGATTTTGGCTTTGTGTACCCGTTATCCCCGCAAGCTGATTTTGAATTTGCGTTTGGTGAAGATCTTGCCGCCAGCGGTGTGCCGGATTTTACTCTTCATTTCCGGGTGTCTTATTCTTTTCTGTAACAAGAATAATTTACCCCCCCTGTTAAAATTTTTATGGAATAACAGATGGAAATATGGTATTCTCTCTGCATTCATATCTTCTCATTCTAAAAAATAAATAATAAAATTTAATTTTTATTCCGGATCAAAGAGTTACAGAAAACTTTTTGTCTTTCAGTAACAATGGTTTGTTCCGGTGTGCTTCTTTTTTCGCTTCAATATTTCGAAAAGAAATCCAAATCCGACTGAGTTATAAAAGGCAAGAACTCATGGTTTTTCTTAAAAAATCAACTGGATTCCAATAAACATTACATAACGCAAGGAGGGCACATGCAAATGTTTCAAATCCAAGGATCTCTATTCAAACAGCTTGTTGCCGTTATTGCAGTTGGATTTCTTTTACAAGATTTTGCAATAGCGGGCACTGCGGAACATGCCATCCGGAAATGGGCCGGCGAATTTCAGCCAAGCGTGGTCTCAAAAGCAGACCAGATCAAAGAATTCAAATGGTTCCAGGAAGCAGCCAAGCCCTTTCGTGGGATGAAAATCAAAACCACGGCGGAAGATATCAAAACCCATTTTTGGGAAAGGGATGTTCTTTCAAAAGCCTTTGAGGAGATCACGGGTATTCATGTGGAGCATGTCATCATTGGTGAAGGGGATGTTGTCAAGAACATCATGGAACAAATGATAACCGGCCGCCGGCTTTATGACGCCTATGTCAATGATTCTGATCTCAAAGGCACTCATTTGCGGTTGAACAAGGTCGTTGTGCTGAGCGATTATATGAAAGGTGAAGGTAAAAATTATACCAATCCCTATCTGGATTTGGATGATTTTTTGAATATTGAATTCGGCAAGGATTATGAAGGTAATCTCCAGCAGCTTCCGGACCAGCAATTCGCCAACCTTTACTGGTTTCGATACGACTGGTTTACGGATCCCAAAACCAAGGAGGCTTTTAAAAAACAATACGGCTATGAATTGGGGGTTCCGCTCAACTGGTCTGCTTACGAAGATATCGCCAAATTCTTCACCGGCCGAAAAATGAAAAATCCCGATGGTTCGGAAGTCGAGGCCTTTGGCCATCTGGATTATGCACTACCGTCTCCGTCGCTGCAATGGCGCTTTACCGATTCATGGTTGGGAATGGCCGGCGTCGGCAGCAAAGGAATTCCATATGGACTTCCTATTGATGATTGGGGCATCCGGGTGGAAAACAAAATTCCGGTCGGGTCCATGGCGGAAAGAGGCGGTGAATTAAACGGTCCGGCCGGTATTTATGCCCTTACCAAATTCATTGAGTGGTTGAAGTACGCTCCGCCCGAGGCCCGCAAATGGGACTGGGTGAATCATGGTCCCCAGGCCTCCAAGGGGAATATTGCTCAGGATGTTTTTTGCTATATCACATGGCTTTCCGCCGATGAATTCCATCGTCCCGGCAGTCCGGTCGTGGATAAGGAGGGACGCCCTGTCTGGCGGGTGGCACCGAGCCCCCATGGTGATTACTGGGAGGAAGGAATGAAAGTCGGATATCAGGATGCCGGCAGCTGGACGATCCCGTCAAATGTCCGTGGGGACAAAAGGGCCATGGCCTGGCTGTGGGCTCAGTTCTGCGTCAGTAAAGCCGTTAATTTGAAAAAATTTCTGGTGGGGGGCACGCCGATCCGAAAATCCACCATATTCTCCGATTATCTTACCAAAAATGCCTATCAATATGGCGGCCTGATTGAATTCTATCGCTCACCGGACGAAAAAAAGTGGACGGATACGGGCCCTAACGTTCCCCATTATCCTGGTTTGTCCGCCCTATGGTGGACCTATATTGCCAAAGCCGTCAACCTTGAAATGACACCGGAGCAGGCCATGAATGCACTGGCCAAAGCCCAGGATGATATGATGGAAAAATTAAAACTGGCCAAATATTCACCCAAACTGAATCCGCTCAAAACCAAGGAAGAGTGGTATCTTCAACCCGATGGCCCCAAAGGGCCGAAGCCACGACAAAAACCCGTAACCATTCAATACGATGATCTCATCAAACAATGGAAAAAATAAGGAGTTCATATCAAAATGGACGAAAATAATGAAGCCGGCGTTGCTTGCCTGGATTTAACCGAAGCACTGGAACGGGCCATGGGGGATGCCTCTTTTTTGGAAATGCTTTTAACCGAGTATATGGAACAAATGCCTGACATGCTCGACTCCTTAAAAGCAGCGCTTCAAACCCAGGAAACGGATAAACTGAGAAACATAGCTCACTCCCTGAAAGGGATGTCTGCCAATCTGGGCTGTACAAGCGTCTTTCAGGTGGCGATGCATCTGGAAGATGCGGCTGAAAAAGCGGAGTTGAGCACCTGCGAGGCGCTCCTCCTGAAATTGGACAAGGCAGTTCAAAATACAAAAATCCATATTGCTCAGATCGATTGGTCTGCTTTCCGTTAAGTTGAAACCAATAGGGTGTCATTTACAATGAAAAAAACCGGCTATATAAAAGCAATCACATTATATTTTTTTTTGGGCATATCCCTCTTCGTCTTTCCGATCCTCAGTCACGCCGAGCCCATAAAACTCGGCTGTGACATCCGATATTGGTATCCCTTTACTTATGAAGAAAAGGAAAAAGCCAAGGGCATGCATGTGGACATTGTTCAAAAGGCATTGGAGACCTTGGGCTATCAAATCGAAATCGTATCACTTCCCCGTAAGCGCTGCATCTTCAGCGCACAGAATGGTGAGATCGATGGAATCATTTCCATCGCCTTTCATCCGGATCTGGCCAAATTTCTTGAATTCCCTCAGGATGTGACCCAAACCAAGGAGTCGAGTGGGCGTATCATGCAGATCGACCATGTGGTGGTCACATACATAGATAACCCGTATGAATTTGAGGGCGATATCCGATCACTACCCATTCCGGTAAGAATCCCCAGAGGTGAGAGTCTTATTGCGGATTTGGAAAAAAACGGTTTAAAGGTAGAGGAAGCAAATTCCGACAAACAAAATTTCGGCAAATTGATCCGGGATAAAATCGGAGTAGTGATTACGAGTTCCATGATCGCGGAGAACATGGATCTGGATCCGGCGTTTAAGGGCAAGTTTAAAATCAATTCAACACCCCTTGTTTCAGAATCATACCACTTGGCCTTTTCAGCCAAAACAAGCCTGACGGCAGCTGAAAAGGCCCGTATTTGGCGCGAGATTGAAAAGTGGCGAAATGATTATATTTTTATGCAGCAGGTATATTCACGATATTGACGATTTCGGAAGTAGTACCCTTTGCCGGAAGCTGCGGAAGTCACGATTCTCAAATAGTTCAATGTAAGGAGTCGACCATGAGTGTATCACGAACTACGGTATGGCTTTTGAACCTTTTTTGTTTTGCGGTTTTTTCCTGCCGGATTGCACTTGCGCCGTCCTACGCAGAAGAAATCACCATCTGCACAGATCTGAATTACTGGTATCCGTATAGTTATGTGGAAAAAAATGTTGCCAAAGGCATGCATATCGATATCGCAGAAAAAGCGCTTTCCCGTCTGGGGTATCATCCGGTTTTTACGCCCTTGCCCTGGAAGCGCTGTTTGCAGTCGATAGAAGATGGAAGATACAATGCCGTTGTGTCTGCTTCCTATAAGCCTGACCGGGCGCAGTATATGCATTATCCGCCGGATGCAGGGAGTGTCAAGGAATCGGAATGGCGGGTCATGCAGGTCGAATATATCGTACTGGTGTCCTCTCAAAATCCATATGAATTCGACGGTAACCCGACGACCATGCCCCTACCCGTCATGGCGCCACTTGGTTATTCAATTGCCGATGATCTGGAAGCCATGGGTGTTGCGGTAAAAACAAGGCCAAGCATTATTGAACTCGTTCAGGAATTGGTATGGACGGGAAAAGGCTCCATCGTTACACCACCTATGAACGCCAATGCCTTGATGAATGACCCCAAGGTGAATAACCATGTCAGAATCAACAAACTGCCTTTTACCTCCAAATCCTATTTCATGGGATTTTCGAAAAAAAATCCCAAGGTGAATCTTAATGAAATGGCAAGGATCTGGGATGAAATCGCCACCATCCGCAAGGATGAGAACTTTTTGAACCAGCTCTATCAAAAATATAATTTGACGACCGATGTGAAAAATCCCCAGTGAATCATTCATCAGCTTGGCATCCAACATATGGAGGCTTCAGATCAATGCAAATCAAATTCCGGAATCGGCTTTCCTATCAGCAAGCCAAGCAGACCGTTTTGGTGGCCTTTATCCTCGGCCTGATTCTCAGCACCGTTCAGATCGGGATGGATCTCATCGAGGAACGGCAGCAGATGAATTCCACCATCGTTCAAGTTGTAAGCATGCAGCAGGATTCTGCCGCACGCGCAACCTATGAAATCGATACGATCCAGGCCGCCAATGTCATAAGAGGTTTATTTAAATACGAATCGATCTGCGAAGTATCCATCTATGATGATTTCGGGAAAGTCCTATCCACTGATAAGCGATCGGTTTCAGATCCACAGATGAGTAATTGGATGGGACTGCTTTTCGAGGGACACAAAAGCTATGATTTCCCGTTAACCGTGGAGGGGCAACAAAAAGTCGGTTCGCTGCGGGTGACGGTGGATAGTTATCACGTTGCTAAAAATTTTATCAATCGGGCGCTTTTGATCCTGATCAGCGGTATTGTTCGTAATATTCTTCTGGCTTTCATCCTTACCTTGTTTTTTTACTACTCCCTTACTCTTCCGCTTCTTAAAATGATTAAAAAAGTCGCTTCTGCCGACCCTGCCAAACCAGCCGAGGAAATGCTGGAGGAGCCTCGCGGTCATGCGCAGGATGAAATGGGGCTCCTGGTAAAGACCATTAATGAGCTTTTAATCGGGTTTGAAAAAAGCCTGACTACCCGCAGAGAAGCGGAAAAGGCACTGCGTGAATCCGAGGAAAAATATCGTAGCATCATTGAAAACGCCTCCGAGGGCATTTTTCAGGCAAGTCATCGACATTTTTTAACGGCAAATCCGGCTCTGGCGCAAATCCTGGGGTTTGCCTCCTTTCAGGAAGTAATCGCTAAAGTTGATCATATCGGTAAACTATTCGTTGATGGTAAGGCGGCAAAAACTCTTTACCGGCGAATCCGAAGAAAGGAAAAGGTAGACAACTTCGAATTTCAGGCCTTTCGGCAGGATGACAGTCTGATCGACCTTTCCGTTAATATGCATGCGGTCTGTGATGCAAGCGGACAGGTGCAATATTATGAAGGACTGGTGGAAGATATTACCCAAAGAAAACAAGCTGAAAAACTCAAAATTGAAAAAGATGCGGCTGAAGCCGCCAATACTGCAAAAAGCGAATTCCTGGCCAACATGAGCCATGAAATCCGTACCCCCATGAACGGAATCATCGGCATGACCGGATTGCTTATGGACACCGAGCTGACTACTGAACAACAGGGCTTTGCTTCGGCAGTTCAGTTCAGTGCCGACAGTTTGCTGTCGATCATCAACGATATTCTGGATTTTTCCAAGATCGAAGCCGGTAAGATGGATTTTGAAACCTATGACTTTGATCTGCGGCAGACCGTGGAAGATATGTCTGAAATGATTGCCCTCAAAGCCTATGAAAAAGGGCTTGAATTCGCTTGTTTGATTCAACCCGACGTGCCGGCCAGAATTCGTGGGGATGCCGGCCGGCTGAGACAAATCCTGGTCAATTTATCGGGTAATGCCATCAAATTCACAGAAAAAGGAGAAGTCGTAGTCCGGGTATCCCTTCATCATGAAACCGAAAAGAATGTGACCATTCGTTTTGCTGTAAGTGATACCGGCATCGGCATTCCGGCTGATCGGTTGAATCGTCTTTTCAAATCTTTTTCTCAGGTGGATGAATCCACCACACGGAAATACGGGGGCACCGGGTTGGGGTTGGCGGTTTCAAAGAAGCTGGTGGAATTAATGGGCGGCGAGATCAATGTGGAAAGTCGCGATGGCAAAGGCTCAACCTTCTGGTTTACATTCGTCTCTGAAAAGCTGGCTCAGGAACAGGTCGTCAGCGTCGAGCTTCCCCAGGATGTTAAAGGAAAACGAATTTTGGCTGTGGACGACAGCGCCATCAATCTGGAGGTGCTCAGTAGTTTTTTTAAGGTGTGGGGATGTGACTATCAGGTGGTTTCTCACGCCAAAGAAGCTTTTCAGATGCTTTCAAAGGCCGCGCTGACGGGTGTTCCATATCATATGGTCATCATCGATTACATGATGCCGGACATCGACGGGGAGATGCTGGGACGAATCATTAAAGCAGATCCGACCCTGAAAGAGACGGTGCTGATCATGTTGACTTCCCGTGGCATGCGGGGTGATGCTGCCAAGATGAAGCAGATAGGCTTTACCGCTTACCTAACCAAACCGGTTCGTAAAAAGCAGCTTTTCGAATGCATTATCAAGGCTATGAGCGGTATAAAGCTTTCCGATGCAAAAGAAACGGTTCAACCCGAGTTGATTACCCAGTTTACTCTTTCGGAAAAAAAGGAAGCCGCGACCCGAATTTTATTGGTGGAGGATAATGAAATCAACCGCAAGGTGGCGCTGCACATGTTGAAAAAAGCAGGGTATGAAGCTGATTTCGCCGTCTCCGGCCGAGAGGCTATCCAGGCCCTTGAAAAAATACCCTACCATCTGGTGCTAATGGATGTGAATATGCCGGAAATGGATGGATTCGAGGCAACCCGGATCATCCGTGATCAAAACTCGAAAGTTCTTAATCATGCTATTCCCATTATCGCCATGACTGCTTACGCCATGCGGGATGATCGGGAGCGCTGTCTGCAGAAAGGTATGAACGACTATGTTTCCAAACCTATCAAACCTGCTGTTTTTTTCGATACGATTCTGAAATACATGCCGAATCATGAAGTGGCATCCCAGGGTTCTGAATCAGGATAGGAAAAAAACAATCGGAAATCAGCCAGCTTGAAGCAGAAAATATTGAAAATTCGGATTGACATTCCGAATTTTCAATACTTGACAACCAGGGAACTGGGTTGGGCATAAAAGAAGGCATACGAATATCCTTTCAACTTCCATTCTAAGCTTATTCAATCCATCTTGACTCATTTGATATCCTGTGCAAAATAGAAATCTTCATGTAGCCGTTATGTATTTATTGGGGTAGAAAATAATAGCATTTTATTAAAGGGTTGAATTTTAATGATAACTTTAAAGGACAAACTTTCCCATTTATCCTACCAGGAAGCCTGCAAACTGCTCGGGACCAGGGGTAAAGATCTGATCATGCAGGGTGGCAAATATGATATCGATGTATTTGAACAGGTAAAATTTGATGAAAACCGTTTTGATCTTAATCTTTTCGAGGCGCTTGTTTCCATATCGCTGAGGGATGATAGATTTGGGAAATTGGATATAAAATGCTCTTCATGCTCCGGATTTTGCGAGCATAAAGGAGCGGCATTCTCCCTGATTCTTGAAGAGAAAATGACCCTGGGTTTGTCTGCGCCTCCGCCTGAACGAATCCCCATGGAGAGCCTTTGTGAAGAGGAGTTGTTTAAACAGGCTATGTATGATCGAGCGGAAAGAGCCGGGAAGGAAAAGATGTCGGTTATATCCATGCAGCCCGATCAGTTATGGACGGATTATATGGTCACCAGCCGTGAATCCGGCAAAAGCTATCGGATTGCCCTGAGGGGATGGGAACGGGGAGAATCTTTTTGTTCGTGTCCGGATTTCCGTAAAAACACGCTGGGAACATGCAAGCATATTATGCATGTCATTGGAAAGGTTCAACGGAAATTCAATAAAAAAATAAAGAGTACACCATTTAAGGTGGTCGATATCTGTGTCTATGTCCGATATAATCTCGACCTGGAACTGCGGCTTCTCTTTCCTGAGGAATCGGATTCCAAAGCGAAAACGATTTTCAAGCCGTTTATCAATAAAAAGATTGATGATATCAAAGGACTTTTAAATTCAATCCGGGAAGCGGAAAGGTCTGGTTTGGATATCATCCTTTATCCGGATGCGGAAGAATTGATTAACCGGGAACTGTTTCAGGAAAAAATGGAAGCCCTGGTTGCTGAGATTCGGCAGGACCCTGAAAAACACCCTTTGCGGAAAAACCTTCTGAAGACCGAGCTGCTGCCGTACCAGCTTGAAGGCATTGCATTTGCCGCAGGAGCCGGAAGAGCTGTCCTGGCTGATGACATGGGGCTGGGCAAGACCATTCAGGGCATCGGTGTGGCTGAACTGCTCTCGCAGCAGGCAGGAATATCAAAGGTTCTCATTATCTGCCCGGCGTCATTGAAAAGTCAGTGGCGGATTGAGATTAATCGATTCAGTCATCGAACGAGTCAACTGATACTGGGAGAGGCCAAACAGAGGCCGGCCCAGTATGATAGCGGCGCTTTTTTCACAATTTGCAACTACGAGCAGGTGCTGAGAGATATCCTTTCCATTGAACGGGTGATGTGGGATCTGATCATTCTGGATGAAGGGCAACGAATCAAAAACTGGGAAGCAAAAACCAGCCGGATAATTAAATCCCTCAAATCACCCTTTGCGCTTGTTCTTTCCGGAACCCCGCTTGAAAACAAACTGGATGAACTTTTTTCCGTTGTGGAGTTCATTGATGACCGCCGTCTTGGACCGGCTTTCCGGTTTTTTAACAAACACAAGGTAGTAGACGAAAAAGGAAAGCTGCTTGGATATAAAAACATTGACGACCTGAGGAAACGGCTGGAGCCTCTACTTCTGCGCCGAACCCGCAGCCGGGTGATCAAACAGCTTCCGCCCAGGACAACAACCGTTATCAGAATTACCCCGACCGATGAACAGCTGGAATTGCAAAAGGGACATCGTATGATTATTCAGACGATCCTGCAAAAAAAATACTTGACGGAAATGGATCTCATGAGGCTTCAGAAAGCACTTCTCATGTGCCGGATGGTCGCGAACAGCACCTTTCTGGTGGATAAACAGGCGCCGGGTTACTCCAGTAAGCTGGAAGAACTGGACGATCTTTTAAACCGGCTGAATCAGGAAGAGGATCGCAAGATAGTTCTATTTTCAGAATGGACCACCATGTTAAACCTGATTGAGCCGATCCTTGAAAAGCATACCCTGCCTTTTGTCCGTCTGGATGGTTCCGTGCCTCAGAAAGAAAGGCAGATACTGCTGAATCAATTCCGTAATGATCCGGACTGCAAGGTATTCATTTCCACCAATGCCGGCGCAACCGGTTTGAATCTCCAGGCGGCGGATACGGTTATCAATGTTGATTTGCCATGGAATCCCGCTATTCTGGAACAAAGGATCGCAAGGGCACACCGCATGGGACAGAAAAAGCCGGTTCAGGTCTACCTTCTGGTCACTGAAAATACGCTTGAAGAGAATCTATTGGCAACCTTATCTGTCAAGCATGAGCTGTCATTGGCTGTGCTGGATTCGGAATCGAAAGTGGATTCAATGGATCTTCATACAGGTATGGAAGAACTGAAGAGGAAACTTGAAATTCTGCTGGGTCAGAAACCGGATGCGTCTACCGATGAGAGCATGAAAGCAAGGGTTGAGGATGAGGCTATCGTCCTGGCCAAAAAGAAAAAAATCGCAAAGGCAGGTGGTCAGTTGGTAGGTGCGGCGTTTGCTTTTATTGGTGAAATGTTTTCAAAAACAGAACAACCTGAAAAAACAGATGCACTGGCCGCCATGTTTAAAACCCAGCTCTTTGACTGCCTTGAAAAAAACGATCATGGAGGGTTTGAAATGACCATTTCCATTCCGGATGAATCTGTACTGGACACCATGGCGCAATCACTTGCAAAGATGGTGGGGGCCAGGGCTTTGGCTTGAAGGGAAAAACAGGTATGCGTAAAGATAATCAAATGCTGGATCGTCTCCGGATTTTTAAAATGATGGAAGTTTCCTGTGAGCTTGCCATTCAGAAGGGCAGGCATGAACTTGAAAAAGGCTGCAATTGCATTGCATGCGTAAACAAACGAAAACGCATCTTGTATCATTCAACAAAAAAATGGAAGTTCAGATTATAAGTTCAGCAACCAAAGTGCTGGATTATTTTTTTCCGGCTTCCGCAATTTTAGCAACTTCTCCCATGACAATCAGTGTCATCCCCGATTCCAGTGTAATGTTCGGGGAGGGATTAAATTCCATTTCTCCATTGGCATGCCGTAGTCCTAGAATCAGAAGTCCAATTTCATCCATGCCGGCTTCCTTGATTTTTTTTCCATTGAATTTTGATTTTTCTAAAATAGGCAGATCATGGATCCGGATGTCTCCTTTCTGACTCCGGAGCATGGTATCCAGAAAACCGACAGCAGTTGGACGGATCATCTCCGATGCCATACGCAGGGCACCGATGGTATTGGGGGATACCACACTGTCTGCACCTGCTTTTTTCAGTTTTGCTTCGTGTTTCTGATCGGTTATACGGCTGACGATTCGGATGTTTTTGTTCAGCATTCTGGCGGTCATGGTGATATAAAGGGTATCCTTGTCTGAAGGAAGGGATATGATCACGCCGGCAGCATGTTCGATTCCGGCACGGATCAGGTTGTTATCATCTGTTGCATCACCCTTTATATACAACAAGTCAGGCGCATTTTCTTTGCAGCTTTCAATTTTTGAAGGATCTTCTTCAATCAGAACTACCTGCTCCCGGGTTTTGATCAGTTCTGCAATCAAAGGCCTCCCGGTTTCACCGCCGCCACATATAATATAGTGCTTTCTGAGTTTCTGTATCTGATTTTCCATTTTGTTTTTCCGTATAATACCGGATAACCCTCCTTCCACAAGAAATGCAGTGGTTGTACTGATACCATAAAGAATAATACCCATTCCCAGTGTAATAAGTGCCATGGTGAAAATCTGGGCCTGGGGATTGCCGGTCACGGGAACAATCTCTCCATATCCTACGCTGGTAAGAGAGATTACCGTCATAAAGAGGCAATCGATGAATTTATATTTCCCGTTAAACAGAATATAATACCCGACACTTCCTGCCAGAAAAACAAGAAAAATGGTCATACACAATAGGAAGAGCCGCTTTTTAATTCCCATAAGGCTATCGTTATGCCGTCATGATATTGAAGGGTTTATTTTTCCTTTTCCGCAGCTTCATATCCAAGCTGAAACGCTTTCAGATTGATATCCACAAAGGATTTTTTGGTCCGGGTCTGAATCGCTGTTTTTACATTTTCCGTTGAAAGAGGAATAATCCGGGTCTGTGCCAGTGCTCCCAGAAGAACCATGTTGACAGCCATGACATCGCCGGCCTGGGTTGCCAGTTTGACTGCATCAAAGGCAATCAGCCTGGCTGTTTTTTCCCGGATCAGCTTCTGGGCCTGTTCCAGATCCGGATATTTACCCCTCCCAATGGTTACGGTAAACGGCGGAAGAGGAGAAAGATTGGTGATGACAACGGTATTTGAGTTGCATCGGTTCATGGCCCGAAGGGTTTCGGATGGTTCAAAGCTGACCAGAAGATCTGCTTCACCATCTGAGATAATCGTGCTTTCCGCATTTCCAAAAACAATTGCCGACTCCACAACACCGCCCCGCTGAGCCATTCCATGGATTTCACTCATACGAACCGGGACACCGGAAAGCAGGGCAGCCTCACCCAGAACCTTTGATGCCAGAAGATTTCCCTGGCCACCCACAGCGACAATGATCAGTCTTGTTACATCCATAATTAATCCTTATTTTTTACAGGCAGAATCGCGTTTTCAGGGCAGACCTGGGCACATACTGCGCAACCGACGCATAGTGACGGGTTGATCTTGACCTTTTCGTCCTGGATAAAAAAGGCAGGACAAGCCAGTTCGTTGATGCAGTCTCTGTGATTTTTACATTTGTCCGTTACATAAAAGGATCTGCCTTTCAATTGTTTCAGGCTTTTTGCATAAAGGGTGCATTTTTCTTTGGCGATAATTACGGATACGCCCTTATACTCAATCGCTTCTTTGATGGCGGATATGCTTTTTTTCAGGTTATACGGCCGGATGACGGAAACATGGCCCACACCCAGCGCTCTGACCAGTTTTTCAATCGAGACCGGATTATACCCTTCATAGTTCAGCTCATTCATATCCACGCCTGGATTGGGTTGATGCCCGGTCATGGCGGTTGTCCGGTTGTCCAGAATAACCAGGGTAAAGTCATGATTGTTGAAAACCGCATTGATCAATCCGGGAATTCCGGAATGAAAAAAGGTGGAATCGCCGATCAGGGCAATCACTTTTTTGTCGGTTACCTGCGAAAATCCGCAGGAAGTTCCGGCGGAAGATCCCATGCAGATCAGAAAGTCTCCCATGGACAGGGGCGGCAGGAATCCGAGTGTGTAACATCCGATATCGGTCGGATAGATGGTTTCCATGCCTTTTGTGGCCTGTTTGATGGCATAGAACGTGGCCCGGTGAGAGCAGCCTGCACATAAATTGGGCGGCCTCTGCGGGATCTCCGGGATGTTGGATGTATCCACGGCCTGGGTAGGTTTGTATGGAATATCAAAATAGGCGGCAATGTTCTTTCGAACCATGGCCGGATCATATTCAAACAACCTGGAAAACAGGGTATCGCTTTTGCCCGCAATGGGCAGAATCAGTCCGGCTTCCTGGGAAAAAGCTTTGACAGCCTCTTCCATATAGGGTTCGCCTTCTTCGACAACAAGAACTCTTGTGCAGTCTTTTAGAAAGGCTTTGATGGTTTTTTCAGGCATGGGGTGGGAAAAACCGATTCGAAGAATCTTCACCTGCTCCATCAGGTTCAGTTCGGAAACTGCATCCAGCACATAATTATAGCTAACCCCATTACAGATGATTCCGAAATTTCCGCTGCCATGGACAATATTGTATGGGGACTGGTCGGAAAGAGTTTCCGCCTTACGGATATTTTTCAGGAGTTTTACATGCAGTTTCCGGGAAACAGCCGGGACCGTCACATAGTTGAACGGGTCTTTTTGGAAGTCACCTTTTGTCTTTCTCTCTTTGATCTCACCCAGACGGACAACGGCCGTGGAATGGTTGATCCGGGTTGTGGTTCTCAGGATGACCGGTTCCTGTAGTGCTTCGGATAATGTAAAAGCCGCGGCCGTCATCTCTTTTGCCTCGGCAACCGAGGATGGTTCCAGGATGGGAAGTCCGGACAGTTTTCCGTAATAGCGATTGTCCTGTTCATTTTGGCTCGAAAACATGAAAGGGTCATCTGCCGTAAGAATCACGAGCCCTGCTTTTGTCCCAACATAGGCAAGGGTCATCAGGGTGTCGGCAGCCACGTTCATCCCTACATGTTTCATGATGCACATGCTTCGTACTCCGGAATTGGCAGCAGCAGCAGCAACCTCAAGGGATACCTTTTCATTGATGCTGTATTCAAAGTACAGGTCACTTTCTTTTGAGATCTGGAAAAAATTTAAAGATATTTCAGAGGATGGAGTCCCGGGATAGCTGGATGCAAAAGCAACCCCTGCTTCAATGGCGCCTCGTGCAATCGATTCATTTCCCAGTAGGAGCATGCCGGCTCCAGGTTCATTTGTCAGTAATTTATGCATACAGATCGCCTCAATTGTTGGCTGCTTGCCGGTGAAAATTTTTTATTAAATCACTGAAACATATCAGAAGATTTTCATAGATGGTTTTCAGACCATCCAGCAAAATAAAATTGATTCATATACCAGCCCAATAATCGGTGTAAAGTATTTTCTGTTTTATGAATGCATATGATATGGTTTGGTGCATGAAAAACCTTTACTTTATCCGTTTGATCTTATATGAAAATACACTTAAAGAAAAATACTAAAATATTGAATTGTGTCAAATAGTTCTAACTGGTTGAACACCCGAGAAGAGGCGGCTATGCAGGAGAAAATTTCCCTGGTTATTGCAACAAGAAACAAAGGGAAAACAGCGGAAATCCGGGATCTCTTAAAAGGATTTCCAATTCTGATTAAAAATCTCGATGACTTTGGCCCTATCCCGGAAATGCGGGAGGATGGGGATACCTTTGATGAAAATGCATATCAAAAATCAAGTTTTGCAGCCAGGGTGCTGGGCTACCCTGCACTTGCCGATGATTCCGGCCTGGTGGTGGATGCCCTTGGAGGAAGACCTGGGGTTCACTCTGCCCGATACGGAGGTGAACAGGCAACGGATGAGGATCGCTGCCGCAAGCTTCTTGAGGAATTGGGGGAAAGCACCAACCGGAAGGCTGCATTTGAATGTATAATTTCCATTGCAGTCCCTACAGGCGCAGCATTGACTTATGAAGGCCGGTGTGAAGGACGCGTCACAATAAAGCCGGAAGGAACAAGCGGATTCGGGTATGATCCGATTTTTTATTCATTGGAATATCAGAAAACCTTTGCTCAGCTGACCATGGAAGAAAAGAGCCGGATCAGCCATCGGGGAAAGGCCCTGAAACAGGTCATCAAAGAGTTTGACAAGGTGTTGATCTGGATCAGACAGCACATGCCGATCCAGGAAAGGATCGACTGTAAAAAGTAAAAGGTATGCGTAAGAATTTTGTACCATAGCTTGTCAGTCATTTTATGGATCTGAAAGAAATTACCCTTTCTTTGATAGTTACAATTTATAATTGTCTAAAGAGGAGAAAAGACTATGTTAGAGAGAAATAAGGGGATTGATATTGTCGCACACATCGGAGGCATCAAAACCGTAAAACAGGCCATGGATCTTTTTCAAACCAAGATGGACTCGAAGAACCTGGATAAGATCCGGAAAATTAAGAACCCGGACGCACTTCTGAAAATTGCGAATTCCATTGCAATGTGTCAGCCGGATTCCGTGATGATCAACAGCGGATCTGTTGAGGACGTAAATGAGGTCAAGGCCATAGCTCTGAAAAAAGGCGAAGAAGCCAAACTTCCCATGAAGAACCATACCATCCATTTTGATCTGAAGGATGAGCAGGGAAGAATTTTAGACCGGACATTCTATATTGCAAACCAAGGCGAAGTGATCAGCTCTTTGGCGAATAAGAAATTGCGGGACGAGGCCATCAAGGATATCCAAAGGATCATGGTCGGGATCATGAAGGGAAAGGTCATGATGGTGGGGTTTTATATGAGAGGCCCCTTAGGAGCGCCGGTTTCAAATCCTGCAATTGAGATCACAAGCTCTGCCTATGTAACCCACAGTGCTGAACTGCTTTATCGAAACATTTTTGATGCGTTTGATAAAGAAGTTGAGCGTCTTGGGCATTTTTTCACCAATGTTCACAGTGAAGGTCTGAACCGGACCGAGGATTTGCCCAATGCGCGTGTCTATATGGACAGGAGTCACTGGACAACCTACAGCATGAACTGTACCTATGCCGGCAACACCCTGTTGTTGAAAAAAGGGAATCACCGGTTTGCGGTGGATAAATCCGTTTATGAGGGCAAAGGGATGGAGCTTGCCGAGCATATGTTCATTACCGGCATCGATGGCCCCAAAGGCAGAATCACCTGGTTTACGGGCGCTGCACCCAGTGGATGCGGGAAAACCACAACCGCAATGGCCGGCAATCATTTTATCGGAGATGATCTGGCACAGATGTGGATTGATAAAAACGGCAGCATCCGATCCATTAATCCGGAAGCCGGGATTTTCGGGATCGTCGAAGACGTAAACCGGGAAGGCGATCCAATGCTGATGGAGCTTCTCAGAAAGCCCGGTACCGAGGTGATCTGGTCTAATGTCTTGATCGATGAAGATGGCGTGCCGCAATGGGTCGGGAATGGAGAAAAACCGCCGGAAAAAGGGAAAAATTTTCAGGGAGAGTGGGTTCAGGGGATGAAAGATAAAAACGGAAAGGAAATCCCATGCTCGCATCCCAATTCACGCTGTACGCTTTCCGCCAAAGCGCTGAGTAGTTATTCCGAAATCTCTGAAAGTGCGGAAGGTGCGGAAACCCGTGTCATCACTTACAGCGGACGTGACAGTGATACCATGCCGCCGGTATGGGCTGCCATCAATTCGGATCAGGGGGTGGTGATCGGCGCTTCGATCGTTTCTGCAGCCACAGCCACGGAGGTCGGGGCATCTGGCGTGAAAAGAGCCCCCTGGGCCAATGCCCCTTTTATTCCAGGTTCTCTGGCGGATTATATGAATGTCCAGTTTCAGTTTTTTGGTAATAAAAAAATTGCAGAAGATAAAAAACCGGTCATGGCAGGGCTCAACTACTTCCTGACCGATGCAGCCAGAGGAGGGACGACCAAAAAACTCCTGGGTGAGAAAAAGGATGTGAAGGTATGGCTTTCCTGGCTGGAGCTTCATGCACATCAAGAGGTCGAGGTTATTAAAACGCCGATCGGATACCTTCCCAGATACGAAGATTTGAAGCGGTTATTTCAGACCATTATTCAAAAAGAGTATCCAAAAGAGCTTTATAACAAGCAGTTTTCACTGTATATCGACAACATCGTTGCCAGGATTGACTTGCAGAGCCAGGCATATGGAAAAGAAGAGAATGTTCCGCAAAGGCTTTTCGAGATTTTGAAAAAACAGCGGGAAGAACTTATTACTCTGAAAGAAAAATTTGGAGCAGTTGTAACACCGGATCAACTCCAGATCTGATGATGCCCTAAAAAATTGAGGTTCAGTTGCAGTCTGAAACCAGACCGACGGTTTTAAAGGTGATATTCAGCCGCCGTATGATCGTAGCGTTGATCATGGGGTTCGCCAGTGGATTGCCCCTTCTTCTGACAGGGAGCGTTTTACAGGCCTGGATGAAAGAGGAAGGGGTTGACCTGACGGTGATTGGTCTGATGACGCTTGTCGGTCTTCCTTATACACTGAAATTTCTGTGGGCTCCTGTTTGTGATCGATATACACTTCCGTTTCTGGGGCGAAGGCTGGGCTGGTTGCTGCTCGCACAACTTTTTCTGATTTTTTCGATCTGTCTTCTTGCCTTTACAAATCCTGGAAAACAACTCTGGGTAATGGCCCTTGCCGCTTTCTGGGTTACTTTTTTCAGCGCATCTCAGGATATTAGTATTGACGCATATCGGCGGGAAGATTTTTCAGATGCAGAACTGGGATTAGGATCATCTTTGAATGTAACTGGATATCGTGTGGGGATGCTTTTTGCTTCAGGTGGTGGCCTGATCATGGCCGACTATGTCTCGTTTCGGGCAGTGTATCTGATCATGGCTCTCTGCATGATTCCTGGTGTGATTACGACAATTCTGACACCGGAGCCGGAAAATCATTCCGGGACACCAGGATCGTTGAAAGAAGCGGTTCTTGATCCCCTGCTGGATTATTTTAGCCGTACAGGGGCAATATGGATTCTGGCGTTTGTACTGTTCTATAAAATAGGGGATACTATGGCAAGTAACATGACCACGCCATTTTACCTGGATATCGGTTTTACAAAAACTCAGATTGGTACTGTAGTGAAGCTGTTTGGATTCTGGGCAATCATTGCCGGCAGTCTTGTTGGTGGTGTTATTATGTTGAAAATCGGTATTTACAAAAGTCTGTGGATTTTTGGTTTTCTACAGGCTGTTTCAACTGCCTGTTTTGCATTTCTTGCCCATACCGGACCAAGTGTTCCGGTTCTCTCTGCCGTGATTGCCTTTGAAAACCTCAGCAGCGGAATGGGGACGGTAGCCTATATGGCATTTATGGCCAGCATTACCAATAAACGATTCACGGCAACCCAATATGCATTGCTGACTAGCCTTATGGGAATACCACGGGTGATTGCATCCACCCCCACGGGTTTTTTTGCAAAACAGATGGGATGGGAACTGTTTTTCATTTTCTGTTCCCTTGCTGCCATACCAGGGTTATTGCTGATTCTCACATTTTCAAAACAGAAAATCAGTTCTTCGAAATAATGGTTTGAGTTTAAATAATGACAAAAGAGATCAATAAAAAACATCAACAAAAAAAGTTAGATCTCCTGGAACAGAGACGAAGATTGCTTTCCATGCCCGCAGAAAAGGCTTTGGATGCGATTCTGGAATCCCCGGATGCTTTGCCTCTGGTACACTCTTTTTCCGGGGAAGATTTTTATTTTTTGATTCATGACATCGGTCTGGATGATGCACTGCCCCTTCTTTCCATGGCATCCTCATCCCAGTGGGAGTATATCCTGGATGTGGAAGGATGGCAGAGGGATAAAATCGTTCTGAATTCAACCCTGAAGTGGTTTGATCTGTTACTGAAAGCAGATGCGGATCGATTTATCCAGTGGGTGCAGAAAGAAAAACTGGAATTGTTTGAGTTCTGTCTTTTTAAAACCATCGAAATCCGGGTACGGGAGCATGATGAAGATCCGGGTGTTTTTGGGGATGATTTTGTTTCATTGGATGGAATTTTTTATTTCCGGCTCATTGATCGATCCCTTGATGATTCGCCGGAAGCGGATTTGCTTCCGGAAAAGGAGGAGATCCTTCTATCCTTGTTGAAAAAGCTGGCGGATGCGGATCATGTTGTGTATCAGAAAATTCTTTTTGAATTTGCAAACATCCTGCCTGCCGAGACAGAGGAAGAGATCTACCGGCTGAGAAATGTCAGAATGGCCGAGAATGGATTTCTTCCTTTTGAAGAGGCAATCGGGATCTATCAGCCGCTCCAAAAGGCGACGGAAATCAGCATGCAGAAAAGAATGACCCGGCTTGGCGCTTCCCCGAAAAGCACCATCCCTCTGTCTCTATATCCTGTTTCCGTTCTTTCCGGAGAGGATCTGTTTTCCAGAACAATGAATCAGATTGACGCAAGAGGGCTGTTTTCAGCTCTTGAATCTGAATTTGCCGTTCTCTGCAACACGATTATTGCCGCTGACCAGAAAACCATACGGGAAAGGGTGGAATTGGCTGGAATTGTCACAAAAGCCTGCGGATATATCAGTATCGGACTTCAAAAGCTTTCAGGCAATATGGAAAAACCACACATGGAATCTTTGATATCATTGATTTCCGAATATCCTCTTTCCCATATTTTTAAAACAGGCTATGGTTTGGTTCTTGAGCTGAAATGGCGTACGGACCGATGGCTGAAAAAAAGCTGGTTTCAGAAGAACGGATTGTCTCTGGGGTTCTGGGGCGAAGAATGGCTTGGTATACTTGGCGGCCTCCTTTTGAAAAAGCCTCTTTATTTTGATAACTATGAGACCGGAAAAATGTATCGCGAGCATACATCCATGACCGATATACAAAAAACAGAGGAAGCTGTGTCCGGTGTGATTCGTTTTGATACACTTCTCTCTGTTTTGAATATTTCATTTGAACCGCTTTCCTCCTATTTTATTACATATAAAAATATGTTGTTAACCTTATGGGCAAGGGTTCAGCTCGGACTGGACAGCAGGCTGCTGCCAATCGAACTGGCTCTGTTCCGGGTCTTTTTTCAAACCATTTTTGAAGAATCTGCGGAAAACCAGGAAAAAGGTACGCAAATGGGTGAGCCATTGAAAAAGCAGATAACAACCCATGCAAAAACAACATTCGTCAATTGGATTTCAGCAAAAACCGGATGGATGGATACTGAAATAACCAACCGGTATGGTTCGTTTTTTGATAAATTATTCCAGGAAATTGAAAATGAATATGGCAGCGTATCAGCAAAAGATCTTGACCCGAGATATGTTCGTCTGTTTTTACTGCAACAGGAAAAATAAGAACAAGAGCAGCTTTCCATGCTTTTGCATTGCGCATCATTCCGCTAACCATTGCCATGAGAGGTAACCATGAGATTTAATGACTCCATCGATGATGATTCATTGGATGAAAACAAGGATGAAAACTATTTTGACGGCATCGAACATTCATCTTTTATCAAAAAACGGTCCGGCTTTAAACTTTCGAGCATAAAGGGCATGCCGGTACTGTTATATCTGACAGTGGGGGTTGTTCTCATTGCTCTGGTCGGCCTTTTTGCCGTAAAATCAGATCCATCTTTTGATCCTGAGGATCTGGAGGCAATGAATAATCGACTCAAGCAGATGGAAGATCGTTTTATTGATATGGGGGAACTTGAAAAAAAAATTGTTGGTCTGGAAGATCAGGCTGAAAAGATCAACCGATTGGAAAAACAGTTCAATACCCTTGAGTCCAATCTTGCGGTCAGAATGCAGAAAATAAACAATCCGGTTCAGGTGCCGAAACAACAGGTTGCAAAGAGTGAACAGAAAAGCGGATCAACAACCCAGGCAACAGCCGTAAAAGAGAAGAAGCAGGTTTCTTCCGAAAACGAACCTGTTTATCATCATGTTCAACCAGGAGATACATTGTACAGTATCGTCCGTAAATACAATATGAGTGATAAGGAATTGAAACAACTGAATCCTTCTCTTCCAGAAAGCGGGACGGTTTACCTGGGACAGAAGTTGCGGATCAAAAATCGGTAATAGGTTCGATTTTCTTGGGGATTCTTAGTTTTTAAGTTGTTTATCTGAGTGAACTGTGTTATCAGAAAGCAAACAGGAATCAGCTTTTATTGTCTTTTATGAAACCCGGTTTATTTTATTCCATAACAAATTGGGAAAAAAGCGTAAAAAGTTAAAAAATTCATACTGAAATTACAGAGAATCATCTTTGTATATACTATTTGAAGTTGGAGGGTATCAGGAATGTCGGATTCTTCATCAGCATTCATGAAATTAAGAGAAGATGAACGGGAGATCAGAAAAACACTGATCATGGAAGCAGCCCTGAAGCTTTTTGAGACAAAGCTGTTCCACGAAATCGGCATGAGAGACATTGCAAAAGAAGCAGGAGTCTCTGCAGCCACAATTTATCGGTATTTCCCGAGCCGGGATGACCTTTTTATCGAAGCACTCATCCAGGATGTTAACAATATCGAGAAACAACTGGAGCAGGATGTAGCAGCAGGCCGCACCACGATTGAAGAACTGGCGGTTGCTGTTGTTGATTATCTGATTGATAATGAAGCAACCTTTCAGATGATGTGTCATTTCATGATCCGTGGAGGAATCAATCCCCGTGTCATGAACAAATTCAGCGCAGTACAAATCTATTTTTTGAACATGTATGATGAGATCCTGAAGAAAGCAGGTCTGACGGATAATGCAAAATACTTTACGCACGCCTTTTTCGCCTCATTGACCGGTGTGGTGATGACCTTTCGAAATTTTCCCAGCAAGGACAAGGAGGAAAAGAGAAGACATATGCATACCCTCGCCTTATTGATCATGAAGGATGGCTTGACGCTTGATTCCTTGCAAAAAGGCGCTTTACAATCAAAGGGAGCGCAATCATGACAGATAAATCCACATTTATGCGGATGAGGGAAGATGAGCGCGAGATCCGAAAAACATTGATTATCAACGCAGCGATGATTCTCTTTGAACGGATGCCCTTTCATGATATTGGGATGCGGGATATTGCCGCTGAAGCAGGGGTTTCGGCAGCATCCATTTATCGTTACTTCCCGAGCCGGGATGACCTGTTTGCGGAAGCGCTTATCCGGGATATCATCATTGTGGAGCAGCGTTTTGAAAAAAGAATGGAGGATCAGAGCGCATCCATCGAAGAGTTTGCCGTTGAGGTAAGCGACTACCTTATTGATAATGAGCCGACCTATCAGATGATGAGTTATTTTATGACCAAAAATGATATGGAACCGCAGATTGTCAGCCGTTTCAACACCGTCTCCCGGTATTTTCTGGATCTTTTGGATCAGGTTCTTTTGCGAGCCGGAGCGAGCCAGGATAAGGTACAGATCTATTCTCAGGCGTTTTTTTCTTCTTTGACCGGAATCATCATGGTTTTTCGAAACTACCCGGGACGGAGCCGGGAAGAAAAACGAAGGCAGATTCACAAGCTTGCACTTTTAATGGCTGCTGTTTTCCGGAATGGAATGGATCATCCGGATTCGCCATCCGCAGGAAGCTGAACAGGATGGTGCAGCTCAGCTTCGGAATGGATTGAGAACAGGGTTTTTGTCAGGGCGGGCACTCTGCGCATACTGACCGAAAAACCTCTGTTGAAAGATACCGGTCTCCCCGGTCAGGCAAAATTACAACAATTGTTGAACCCCGTGGCAAGTCTTTGGCTGCTTCCATTGCACCCCATAAGGCAGCACCGCTGCTAATCCCGCAGAATATTCCCTCACGCAGGGCAAGATCCCGGACGGTATTGAAGGCTTTGTCATCATCACATATGATTTTTCTGTCCAGAAGTTCCGGCCGGTAAATTTTGGGAACAATGGCCTCTTTCATGTTTTTCAGCCCCTGAATCCTGTGATTGAGGCCTGGCTCGATTCCAAGCACCTTTGTTCTTGGATTGTGATCCCGGAAGTATCGGGAGCAACCCATAAGCGTTCCCGTGGTGCCCATTCCAGCAACAAAAAGATCCACATTGCCATCCGTATCCCGTATGATTTCAGGAGCAGTGGTTTGGTAATGGGATTGCCAATTGGCGTCATTGTCGAATTGATTCGGCATGAAGTACTGATCACCGTATTTTTCCATGATCGCATGTGCGCGTGCAATGGCACCATCGGTTTTGTCACAGCCGGGAGTCAGTTCAAGCTCAGCGCCCATTGCAAGCAGGGTAGACCTTCTTTCAATGCTGACACAGGCCGGCATGGTCAGTTTGATCCGGTATCCCATGGCAGCAGCGATCATGGCCATTCCAATACCGGTATTCCCGGAAGTCGGTTCCAGAATGATCTGATTGGGTTTCAGCTTGCCGGAATCCATTGCTTTTTTGATCATGAAGTAGGCGGGCCTGTCTTTGACGGAACCTCCGGGGTTTGAACCTTCAATTTTGGCCATGATGCGCACACCGGTTTTACCGGCGTCCCACATTCGGACGATTTCGACCAGTGGCGTATTTCCGATTGCATCGACAATGCTCATTTTTTTCCTTTTTTTTATAAATACTGAAATAAAAATCCAAAGATTTTTCTGTTTCAAAGTATCATGAGGATATGGCCGGAATCAAGAAAGATTTGCCGGATCTCTGTTTTTCGGTTATAGGAAATCAGAAGACGGCTTTTTTCCAGGGAGAAAATTTTATTCATTATCTGAAGGGACAGAAGGAAACTCCGTATGAGTGAAAAATCCTATATCATTATTGTTCAGTGTCATATCGTCAAGGAGAGGTGTTCCGGTTATTTTTGTGAAAAAGCGTACTTTGAACGAAGCGGAAGTTTTTCCATTTATCCGTCCAATCCATCCATCCGGATGTTGAACATGACCTGCGGCGGATGCTGCGGAAGGGCTGTCCATCGGAAACTGACTGATTTTCTACGTTCCATCGAGAAAAAAGAAAAGATCACTAGGGAGAAGATTGTTGTTCATCTTTCCTCCTGTATTGTGAAAGATAATTTTCACGGGCCAAAATGTCCCCATCTGGACTATCTGAAGGAGATGATCGCCGGAAAACACAAGCTGGATATTGTTGAAGGGACAAGAATCAGTGAGCTGTCATCGTCAAGACGTGAACAGGGGATTTATCAAAAAGAGTAAAAACCAGAGAATCTACCTCTTACAGGATGTCATAAAAACAGGAGAATCATGCGATGAAAAAGATGGGAGACATGCTTTTGCAGGAAAATCCGTTTTCCGAAATCGTGATGGGCAATACCGCTCTGGTCCGGGCAATGGTGGAAGCGGGAACCCAGGTGGTAACATCCTATCCAGGATCACCCACTCCGGAAATTGCCACAGCGATCCGCTCGATTCCTTCCTCCAAAAGACCTTTTTATTTTGAATTTTCCACCAATGAGAAAGTGGCGACCGAGGTCGCCTTTGGTGCAGCCATGAACGGGCATCTTTCCACGGTTTTTTTTAAAAGTGTGGGTCTGAATGTTGCGTCCGATTCTCTTGTTCAGTTGAGCCTGATGCCGATTAAAGGCGGAATGGTGATTGTTCTGGGGGATGACCCTGGGGCGAACTCCTCCCAGAATGAACAGGACAACCGGCATTTTGCCCATATGTCCTATACTCCGATATTTGAACCAGCCAGCCCTGAGGAAGTGTACTCTTTCTATCTGGAGGCTGCCAGGGTATCCAGGGAAAAACAGATGCCGATTATTGTCCGGCTGACAACCCATGTCTGTCATGCAAAGGAGCGGGTAAGGTTCAGCGGATGGAAGCCGGCGGCATATGATGCAACACCGCGCTTCAATCGGTCGGAAGGCCCGTTCATACCGATTACGTCCATGGTTTTTCCCAAAAAGAGAAGAGCCCTTGCCAACCTTTCGGCCATTATGCAGTATTCATACGGTTCTGTTTTACACCAACGGATGGATCATCAGAACAATCGTTATGGAATCATTACTGCCGGACTGCCTTTCCTGTCTCTCTTAGATGTTCTTGAAAAAGCCGGTGAACAGCCGGATATTTTGAAACTGGCTGTTGTCCATCCCCTTTCCCGGAATCTGGTAAAGGAGTTTCTGGAGACACATAAACAGGTTTTGGTTCTGGAAGAACTGGACAATATCCTGGAAAAGGAGATCAAGCAGATTGCCTATGAGGAAAAGGTGAACACAAAAATCTTCGGAAAAGTGGATGCCGAGGACTGGATCGGAGAATATACGCCGGATAAAGTTTTTGACATCATGAAAAAGGTCTGGCCTGGATTGCTGCCGGAGAGGACGGAGAAAAAGCTTCCGGTACAGGAAGCCCCGCCGCGGCCTGCCCAGATGTGCCCGGGGTGTGGACATCGCGCGGCCTTCCATGCAATCAAAAAGGCCATATCCGAACAGGATATCCGGGTTGCAGACATTGGATGCCATACTCTGGGGTTTCTTCCTCCTTACCGGATGGGGGATATGCTTCTGTGCATGGGCGCTTCCACGGGGATCGGCTCCGGGATGTCTCTGTTCAACGATACGAGAAAGGTGATTGCCTTTCTGGGGGATTCCACATTTTTTCATGCCGGGCTGCCCGGTATCATCAATGCAATGTTCAATAAGCACAATCTGACCCTGATCATCATGGAAAACGGGACAACCGCCATGACAGGGCATCAGAGCCATGCCGCATCCGGGGAAAATTTCAACGAGCCGGTGGACGCCATACCAATTCGAAAGGTGCTGGAGGGCTTAGGCATTCATCAGATTCATGAGACCGACACCTACCAGATGAAAAAGCTGACAGATCTGGTCAAAAAGGCCGTGGACGAACCCGGCCTGAGCGTTGTGATAGCAAAGCATCCCTGCATGCTGAAACAGATGCGGGGAAAACGCAGTCAATCCGGATTTCAGATCACACCGGTGGAAATCCAGCAGGATGACTGCACCCGTTCCTATGAGTGTGTTGAGAAATTCGGCTGTCCCAGTTTCATCCGGAACAAAGACGGAAGGATCACCATCAATCCGGATCTGTGTATTGGTGATGGTTCCTGTATCCAGGTGTGTCCTTCCAAGGCAATCCATATTCAGAAAAGGGATCGGAAATGAAAAATTTCAATATCTATCTCATCGGAGTCGGCGGACAGGGGATTGGTCTGCTGAGTGAAATCCTTTTAAGAGCCGCGGACAAGGCCGGATACCCGGTAAAAGGAGTCGATACCCATGGCCTGGCGCAGAGAGGAGGGATTGTCACCTCCCAGATCCGGATAGGAGAGAAGGCCCATTCGCCGCTGATCGCCGAAGGAGAAGCCGATCTCCTGGTGGCGCTGGAAAGGCATGAAGCGCTCCGGGGAATGAATATGGCACTGAAAGCCGGCGGCACCCTTGTTTACTACAATGCAGTCTGGCAGCCGCTTGATGTGCGTTTGGGTCTGAGTGATGAAATCGGAGAGGAGATGATCCAGGAGGCGTGCCGTAAGCGGAAAATCACAGAGATCAAGGTGTTTCATGACCATCTTTCCGATGCCCGGATGCAGAATATCGCTCTGCTCAGAGCCATTCATGAAAAAGGAGTGATTCCGGGTCTGACCGAAGCGCATTACAGGGAGTCTATGGAAGATCTGATGGAAGGGGCGATGCTGAAAAAGAATCTGGATTTTTTCCAATCCAAAATTGATTCTGCTGCATGACTTTCTGTTTGATTTGATTTCATGAAGTAATAACTGAATTTTTTATTAATCAATTCAATCTGGGGGCGTGATGATTCGTATTTTAATTCGGAATAGGTACTCAAAGTATTTACAATTTTTTTTGTTTTCAATTTTGACCATGTTTCTTGCTGTTGGTTGTGGTGGTGGAAGTGGCGGTGATTCATCGGACAATACCCCCAATCAAGCTACTCCAACAACCGGACAGTTCATTGACAGTCCGGTTCAGGGGTTACGTTACCAGACAGCGACCCAGTCCGGCACAACAGATGAACTGGGAACTTTCCAATATCTTGAAGGAGAAACCATAATATTCCGGCTTGGAACATTGGAATTAGGACAGGCGCCTGGCGAAGAAACGATTACACCGGTCGACCTGGTTGAAGGAGCAACAGACTCCTCTAATGCAGCCGTAGTAAACATTTGCCGATTATTACAGACTCTTGATGATGATGGGAACCCTGATAATGGAATAACCATTACAGACAAAGTTCAAAATTTACTGAATGGTATCCAGTTTAGTTTTTCCAACATGACGGAATTCAACAGTCAGATAGACACATTACTCGTTGAGTTAAATGGGTTGAACGCATTTTTAACCGGTTTTCGCGAGGTTGTTTCAGAAGAAGATGCCCGTGAGCATTTTGAAGAATTTCTCAATAATTATAATCCGTCCCAGGTTTATGACGAAGACGGCATCAATTATAAGGTCAAGGCCTATAATCTGGTGGACCGGATCTATGCGGCAAAGTCTGCCGACGAGATCGAGACGCTGATCAAGGAAATCATGACCATCCTTGGTGTGCCGGTTTACAACCACAACAATACTGCCATTGTCGCCGGCTCAGGTTCGCTGACCCAGGGAATGGCGCTGCGGGATTATCAAGTCTATATTCTGGCCGATTCCATATTAAGGTATATAAAAAATCCCAACCACCATACCAAGGCCAAAACCTTCGCCGACGGAGTGCAGAATCTGGGCGGTGACAATGGCCCTGTGAGCCTCAAATTCCTGATGAGCGGAGAGACAAAAGAATTTGATGAAGGAATGGTTTTCTACATGGCCGGCCTTTACGATCAGCTCTGCCAGACCATGGGTTTCAAACGGCAGTATTTTCTCGCCAGTCTGTTCACGGCCCTGTCTGATAAAACGCCGAAACATAAAGTCACAGGCAATTTCTATCTTGATCCGCTTCAGGCATTTCTGATGAAGCTCGACTGGTTCAGTAAGCCGCTGAATCCGCCTGATTATTCAATAAATTATTTGACGTACACAGGTGGGTTGCCTATCCAGCGCGATGCACTTTCACAGCAGGCCGGTGTGACTATCCCCATTGCGGAAAGTACCAAAAGTTCAATGGACGGGGGCATGGATACCGTCAAAGGTTACTGGAGTATCGCGCAGGCCGTTGCCGGTGAAGCCGTTGACTCCCTTGGCAAGGTACTTGACGTAGGAGGCATGGTGGCAGGTGAGATTACCGCGGACGGCACACAGATTTCCATTGATTGCGACACGCCGCTATATTATGGGTCCGGCGAACATACCATCACCATTTCTGTGGTTTTCGAAGTGGATCTCAACAAATTTGCCACGGATTACGGTTGGGTCGCAGGTGTGGACCTGCCGGAAAAAGGTCCCATCAAACGGGCCAAGGTGTCGCTGGCGAACTACGAGGTTCTGGCTCCCCGCCATGGCGTGTTTTCCAATGGAAATCTTAACGTGCTGAGAAGTCTGGCTGCGGGCGGGGCTATTGCCGACGATAAGGGACAGGTTTCCGTCAACTTTACACTCAAGGAACAGGGAACAACCACCTGCGATGAGGAGGACGAGGAGCCGGTTGAATTGCTGGTGGAAGTGAATCCCATCACAGACCCCACAGCCTGGCAGCCCGGTATCGTGAATTCCATCTGGCCCCGTTCCATGACCCACCATGTGGACGTCCGCTGGAAAAAATCCACCTCAGAATGCAGCGGTAGCACTGGCGGCGGCAATTACAGCAATTAGACCGGAATGGGATTGATTCGAACATCCGGAGGGGCGATGGGCGTCTGTGCCATCGCCCTTCTTTTTATTCCTGGTCTGGCTGCGCCTTTCCGATTGGTGAAATGGGCCCTCTGGGGTGCTGTGCCGGCTATCATGGCTGTCCGGCTTGCCGCAGATTCGGGTTTGCCGGTGCGCTTCATTCCCCGGAACCGTTGGATATTTTTTATTGCAATGGGGTTTGTTGTTTGGTCCATGATTGCCCCCTGGGTGACGACGCCATTCACCACGGCCCATACTGCCGGGATGCTGCTGATGGCCATGGGCTTCGCGTTTTCATGGCTTTCGGCCCTTGATCTTCAGGGTGCGGAAAACCATGAAAAATGGCACGGCCTTTTCATTCTCAGTCTTGGCGGAAGCCTTGTGTCAATAATCGCTATTCTTCAGGCTTCCGGCCTGACGCTGCCCGGCTTCATTCCGGCAGTGTCCCGTGAGTTCCGGGTCCTGGGAACCCTGGGAAATCCAAACTGGACCGCCGGGTTTCTGCTTTCCTTGCCGCTGTTGCTTTTGGGCGTCAGATCATGGCTTTCAGAGAAGGATGAATCCCGCCATCTTCAGACCGCATGCGCCATTATGGCGGTGCTCATTGTATGCGCCACCGTGGCCACAGGATCAAAGGCCGGGGCCATCGCCCTGGCAGCGGGGTTCGTCGCGTATATCCTTCTCGACACCCGGATGAAAGGTCGGAACAGACAGCTGACCGTTGCCGGAATATTTTTTGCCCTTACCGTTGCCGGAACAGGGCTCATTTCCAGCGGCCTTCTTCACTCCCTGTCCTGGATACGGGGCCGCCTGTTTCTTTGGAAAACCGGCCTAACGCTGATAGCCCAAAATCCGGTGACCGGTATCGGGCTTGGAGGCTTTCCAGCCGGATATCCCCAGGCCCTGCCGATGCTCGTCAGCGGCAATCCCCAGGCGTACATGCCCCTTCACCGCGTCGAATTCGCCTACAACGACATGCTTCAGTTCGCTGTGGAATCAGGTGTTCCGTCGGCCCTTCTTTATCTTGCGCTTACTTTTTTTCTGCTGCGCCACGCGAGCCAGGCGGGCTGCGGACTTACCCGAGGTGTGGGTGCGGCGGTGGCTGCCATGGCCGTGTATGGATGTTTTGATTCGCCCCTTCAACTCCCGGGAACCCTGGCCCTGTGGTGGTATCTGGTGGGATGGATGATGGCAGGACGGCCCAAAGAGCATGCCTCGCCGGAAAAAACAACTAAACTGCGCCCGTGGGTAAGGCTCTTTTTTTCAGCGTGTTTAATCCTGCTGGGCCTGTTTCAGGCCGTGCGGTTCAGCGCAGCCGAATTTTTCTGGACCTTGGGGGCAAAATCCCTGGCAGAAAAGCAAACCCATGAGGCAGCTCTTCATGTAAAAAAAGCCGCTGCATTCCATCCTGAAAATGCGATCCTTTTATCCGAAGCAGCCAAGGTTTTCCTTAGGGACAAAGATCCCTACCAGGCCCTAGAAACAATAAACCGGGCCCTGACGGCTGGATTCAGTTTCGATGATCTGTTTCTCCGGCAGAAGATTCTCTCGCAGATGGGGAAAACATCGGAAACGTTATACGAATGGAAACGCATGGCAACGGACTATCCTGGTCTGTTCACACCCCATATCGAACTTGGCCGGATGTATCTGGAACAGGGAGAGTTTTCACAGGCCCGAAACGAGCTTGAAACCGTACTCCGAATCAGGCAGCGTGGCGATGCGGACAGGCCATATCATGCGGAGGCAAAACGGATGCTCGGACAAATCCGTAAAATGTCAAGGCATACAAGGGTGGGAATTTAAGTGGACAGCTCTCCAGATGCGGTAATCCTCGCCTCGTACAATTTCATATTGCTTTTTGTCTGAATTCTTGTCTATCCTAATCTATCTCTGAATATTCGTATTGTTACAAAAGGAAACAGAGTATGATTCGACAATGTACGGAAAGCGATATTCCGGAAATCTATGAAATTATCAATGATTCAGCTCAGGCATACCGCGGCGTGATTCCCGAAGACCGCTGGCATGATCCATACATGAGCCGGGAAAAACTGTCTCTGGAGATCCAGGACGGTATTCTTTTCTGGGGAGAGGAGCATGACAGCCGTCTCATCGGAGTCATGGGAATTCAGGATAAGGGAGAGGTTACCCTGATCCGGCATGCCTATGTTCGAACCAAAATCCGGAACCAGGGGGTCGGAACCAGACTGCTGCGTCATCTGGAAATTCTGACAAACAATCCGATATTGATCGGTACCTGGGCCGATGCAGTCTGGGCCATCTCCTTCTACCGGAGAAACGGATATCAACTGGTGACCCGTGAGGAAAAGAACCGGCTGCTGAAAAAATACTGGAACATCCCGGAGCGGCAGGTAGAAACCTCTGTTGTGCTGGCAGATCAGAAATGGATCAGCCGATACTCCAACAATATATGAATACTGTCGGCACGGAAAAAGAGAGCGGTCCATTCCTGGAAATACTATACCAGGATGAGCATCTGGTTGCCGTTAACAAACCAGCCGGACTCCTGGTGCATCGCAGTCCGGTTGACCGGAGAGAAAAGAAGGTTGTTGTCCAGATCCTCCGCAATCAGATCCAGAAGCGTGTGTATCCGGTTCATCGGCTGGATCGCCCCACATCCGGCGTCCTGCTGTTTGCCCTCTCTCCGGAAACCGCACGAAAAGCATCTATCCTGTTTCAGTCCGGGAGTACGAAAAAAAGATATATTGCCGTGGTTCGCGGACATATTCCCGAATCCGGGATGATCGATTACCCGGTAAAAGAAGTGAAAGACCGGTATATTCCGTTTCAGGATCAGGATACCCGGAACAGCTATCCTGCTGTAACAATGTATAACCGTCTGGCAGCAATCGAGATTCCTGTTGAAGTGGATCGATATCCATCCACCCGGTATTCCCTGGTGGAACTGATTCCCCAAACCGGAAGGCGGCATCAGCTCCGGTATCACATGAAGCATATCTCCCATCCGATAATCGGGGATACACGGTACGGCCAGACGCCCCACAATCAATTTTTCCGGAAACAGTTCCAGTGCAATCAATTGCTGTTATGTGCAAAAGAATTGATTCTGCCTCATCCGGTAACTGGCGAGGAAGTCAGGATTGTCGCGCCGTTTTCACCTGTGTTTCATAAAATATTAGAAGCGTTTCAATGGGATGGGTGCAGTCAAAACTGTTGAATAACCGAATTATGTGGGAGCGGCTTCCAGCCGCGATACGGCATTTTTCAAGATATCACGCAAGACAGTACTGTCGCGGCAAGATGCCGCTCCCACAATGGGTGTAATCAAAACTATTAGGCAATCGAAACCCAATAGTTTTGATTACACCCTAATGGGATTGCCATGGAGACCGGATTGCAGTCTGTTCATGACAATCTAAAAGGATACTATCTCAAGGGAGAAAAACAGATGAATACCAATCAAAAATCAGAGAGGCTGGTCAAGGCAGGCGTGGCGATTGCCCTAATCGTTTTCATGACATTTGTAACCGGCTGCGGAATCTCCCGGAAATTAAACCGGATCTGGATGTTCAGTTCACTCTTTGACGAAACGGAGATCGTGGAAAATTTCCGGAGTCTCCCCGAGTACTGCCCGTATCATCTGGTAAAAAAGGGGGAGAAGGAGTATCGGTTTGCTGAAGCGTACAGACAGTTGCCGGAGAAGTTTGTATTCAACAATAAAACCTATTCTGTCAAAGAACTGCTTGCGTCCACATGGACGACCGGCCTGATTGTACTCAAGGACGACAAGATCTGTTTTGAGGAGTACTATCTGGGCAATACAAAAGACAACCTGAATATCTCCTGGTCGGTCGGGAAGTCGTTTGTGTCAGCCTTAATTGGGATAGCCATCCATGAAGGATATATCAAAGGAGTGGACGTGATCGTGTCCGACTATGTACCGGAGCTGAAGGGAAGCGGATATGAAGGCGTGAGATTGAAGGATGTCCTTCAGATGTCTTCCGGAGTGGGTTTTGATGAAGATTATAGCGCCTTCTTCTCCGATATAAACCGGATGGGCCGGACAATCGCCATGGGAAACTCCATCAACGAGTTTGCGGCCGGCCTGGAGCGGGAACGAAAGCCCGGAACCTACAATCACTACGTGAGCATGGATACCCAGGTGCTGGGAATGGTGCTGAAGGCCGCGACAAAGAAAACGACTTCCCACTATCTTGAAGAGAAGATCTGGAAAAAAATCGGCATGCAGGCCGATGCAAAATGGCTGGTGGATGACATGGACATGGAGCTGGTTTTCGGCACGCTGAACATCACCCTCCGGGATTATGCCCGGTTCGGGAAACTCTACGCCCATCTGGGAAACTGGGAAGGAGAACAGATTGTCCCCAAGGAATGGGTGCTGGAATCGATCACGCCGGATGCGCCCCATCTGATGCCTGGCGAGAGACCATTATTATCCAGCTACAAAATGGGGTACGGCTATCAGTGGTGGATACCGGAGCATCCCAAAGGGGATTTCATGGGGCTCGGCGTCTATGGGCAATATCTTTATATCAATCCAGTCAAGAATGTTGTCATTGTGAAGCTTTCCGCCAACCCGGACTGGACAATCGATCTGGAATCAAACGAGGTGGAGAAAGCCTGGTTTCAATATCTTGCGGAAACGCTGTAAAACGGTTTCATACAGACAGCACAGCAAAGCGGTAAAATAATAATTGGCAGAAATGGGATAACACTCGATGTTTAAGTTTTTTTATCGCTGAAATGAAATTAACTCCGTCATTCCGGGCGGAGTGAAGCGAAGACCCGGAATCCAGGAGAATCGTCAAAACCACTGGATAGCGCATAGCTTCACTACGTGTCCAGCTTTAGCCTGAATGACTCAAAAAACTTGAACATCGAGTAACAGGATACTCAGACCAAGAAGAAGGAGATTCCCTCCAGTTACTGCTATCCAGGCATCGCAGAAATCGTTCACGTTTGCATGTTTGATATGTCCCATATCAGCCCATGGACTTCATTCAGCCGGTTCCGGCCATTTTGTGTTGACATTGCTTCCATAAAATGATTTTGTTGTAAATTATTATCCTTAGCAGAGTCTGGATTTTTGGTGATCGGGCATTATAGTATGTGAAACAGTACCCATTTTTCAAACGATTTATTGCGAAAATATCAGGTGCTATTATCAGGGCAAAAGAGCCTGAAAAGCCCAGGGCAAATTGACCTATGAATAAATGGACACGCAGGTAAGGGCTGCTAATGACCATGGATAAAACAATCGATGCAATCTGGAGAAGCCTGAGTAAACTCTTTCGACATATGCTCCCAGGCCTGACGATCATAATGCTTGCGGCGGTAGCTCATCCGAGGTGGTTTGATACGTTCAACCCCTCTGATAAATGGCACCTTGTTATTATCGCTACGATTTCAATTATCGTCGGGAACGTTTGGTACGTGGTGCACCGCCTCACTTTGCACAATGTGTTAGATTACGTCTGCCTAATAATAAGGGAAAAGACGTCTGATAAGGAAAAGAAGTCTTATGGTTTTTTGAGCTACCTCAAATGGCTGTCCGAGTTTGTCGATAGAGGAGTTCGACTGCGTTCAGTGTCCAGGAAACTTGCCGATCACATTTGGACCCGTTCCTCATACGTCATTTTCTTGTTCATTATCTGCGAGGCGGCCTGGTTGTTCATTTTTTATCACGAACATGGTACTGTATTTGAAAACTACCGTTGCAAGCTTATCATCGCTGACGCGATCTTGTCTTTTTTTGCTTTGGTTCAGTACTTCATATCGAGTTTTATCGATACGAGCGCTGTGGATTTTCATGTGCCGACTCGCCAAAATTAAAATCGCTGGAATAAATATGCGTTCAGCAACCGGAAGCTTGAGCAGCAGCGGGGAAAATAATAGGAATGTCTATGATTTGATGCATTTCAATATACCAGGTCGATTGATACGCTTTTTCAACTTTTAGCCTCCTCACAGATATGCTTGTGTGCTGCTATGGAAGATGTTGGTCCAACCTAATGAGATTGTTAAAAAATAGAGCCGTTGGGAATAAAGCAATCAGCGCAATAAGATCAGTTTGACAATGAATTCATTTGTGACTATAATGTAATTACATTACACACAAATGGAGGCAGAAATGACCACTTTAATCAGAATAGGGAACTCTCAAGGTGTTCGTATCCCAAAAGTGATTATCGAGCAAGCTCAATTGGAAGATAAAGAGCTGGAGTTTAAAGTTACGGATGATGGATTATTAATCCAGCCGGTTAAAAAACAAAGAGAAGGCTGGAAGGAACAATTTGATAAAGCCCTTTCATCTCAAAAAGCAAGCAAGGCAGATCAGGAATGGCTCGAAGCACCGTTGGTGGATGAAGAGGATTGGGAATGGTAAATCAAAACATCAATAGATTTGATATCTGGCTAATCCAATTGGATCCAACACAAGGTTCTGAGATAAAAAAAACAAGACCTTGTGTGATAATTTCCCCGGATGAAATGTCTGGATTGGGAACGGTGATTGTTGCTCCAATGACGTCCAAAGGATTTGCCTTCCCAACGAGAATACCTTGTACTTCCCAAGGAAAAAAAGGATTGATTCTATTGGATCAAATGAGAGCTGTTGATAAATCCGGATTCATTCAAAAACTAGGTGTGATTACGAAAAATACTCAGATCAAAACAATCAACTGTCTGCAAGAGCTTTTTGCGTATTAATGGCCTAACATTTCGAATTCAGAGGACATGATAACCAATTCATAAAGAGTTATTGACATACGATATCAGAGCTTGCCAATCATGATGAAATCCATGGTTCCCTGTTCTCCCAGGCACACGCTGTGATCGATCTGCTTCGAACCAAATACATGAAAGCAGCGATCAGCTATAAAGGTATTCAGCGAATCGAACGGTTTCCCGTTCCTTACGAGGCGTTGCGCGAGGCCGTACTGAATGCGATTGTGCATCGTGATTATGCAGTTCCTGCACCGATACAGATTCGCGTATATGAGCATAAATTGAAAATCTGGAATCCGGCCGTGCTGCCGGACAACTGGGATCTTGAAAAATTACTGGGTGCGCACGCTTCACATCCCTATAATCCGGACGTGGCCAACGCCTTTTTCCGCTCCGGGGAAATCGAATCCTGGGGCCGGGGTATTGAAAGAATCTTCGACGCATGCCGAACAGCGGATTCGCCGCTTCCGCGGATTCAACTGGACGGCCATGATCTCTGGGTGGAGTTTCCATATTCCGGTGAATATCTGGCTATGCTTAAAGGTGAGATGGCCTTGGACAATAAAGAAAAAAGTTCGGGGAAAAGTTCGGGGAAAAGTTCGGGGAAAATCATAGAATTTTTGACCAATCAGCCTTACATGACGATTCCTGAGCTTGTTGAGAAACTTCGGATTTCGACCCGGGCGGTGGAAAAAAACATGCGGAAATTGCAGGAGGCCGGAAGACTGAAACGGGTTGGTCCTTCAAAAGGCGGCCACTGGGAGGTTTTAAAATAAAGCAGTCAGACAAATACAATCTCGAAGAGAAATAGAAGAGTGGATGAATTGGATGGTGTTCATTCTGCATGAGACCCCTTCCTATCTCGATTAAAAAAGTGAATGTAAATACATTTGTAATTACTTTATTGATGTGATATTATTAAGCCATGAAAATAATTAAATGGGATGAAGAAAAGAATAGAATTCTCAAGAAGGAAAGAGGTGTGTCGTTCGAGGAAATCTTAGATTCAACATTTTTGGGTGCTGAAAAGCATCGGTCAAGAGCTAATCAGATGGTTTTGCTATATGAATACAAGAAATATGTCTGGGTAGTGCCTTGTGTTGTTGAGGATAAATACATTTTCTTAAAAACAATGTTTCCAAGCCGGAAATATACCAAAATGTTTAAAAGTAAAAAAGGTGAAGTATGAAAAAGATTCGATTAACAAAAGAAGAAAAAGAAGTTGAAAATGCTTTGTTAAGAGGCGAATTCAAGCCATTGAAGGGTAGGGAATTATTAAAAATAGAAAATGCTCTTAAATCAAGAAAAAAAGACATCACAATGACCATCAGGGTTAATAGCGAAGATATAGAAAAAATAAAAGACAAAGCAAATAAATTGGGAATAAAATACCAATCATATATTTCAGAGATTATTCATCAAGTTGCTCAGTAAATGAGTCTGTTGAATAAATTTTTAACAATTCATTTGTGACTATAATGTAATTACATTTTACACAAATGGAGGCAGTAATGACAACTTTAATCAGAATAGGGAACTTTCAAGGTGTACGCATCCCAAATGTGATTATCGAGTAAGCGAATTCAGAGGACTTGATAACCAATTCATAAAAAGCGATTGACATAATATGAATACTTTCCTGCACAGGCAGCCGGATATTTCATAGGGCTGTATTTATTTGACTACCAGTGAAATGGGAAATTTGGGGCCCTGGCCGGTGTCGGCACCTTCCGGCTTTCTGCTGCGAGGTTGACCGGCTCATCAAATGCCGCAGCAGGATTATGAGACCTGACAAGAGGAGATAAATGGAAAACCAGAATCTTGAATTGAATGAATTAGGCTGGAACGACTGGTTCGAGAAAAAAAAGAAATGCAAACCGTCGGAAAGTATCGCCCGCGTTGCGGCGGTTGATCGGGAACAGTTATTGCTCGTGGATCAGACAGGTACGTTCAGGGCAAAGCTGGCCGGAAGTTATCTGCACCGGCATCGACAGCCTCATGAACTGCCATGTGTCGGTGACTGGGTTTGCCTGGAGAAGAAGCCGGGCGATGATCTCGGGGTAGTCCATCTGATGTTGGAGCGAAGGACTGCGCTGCGCCGAAAGTCGGCAGGGAGTGTCATCGGTTATCAGATGATCGCGGCGAATGTGGATTACGTGGTCATTGTTCAGTCATGCCATTTTGATTTCAATCTCAAGCGGCTGGAACGCTATCTGGTAATGGTGATGGATGGAGGGGCTGAACCTTGCATTTTGCTTACTAAGACGGACCTGGTGAATTCAGAGGTTCTGGCTGAACAGTTGGCGGAAATACGTTCTGCAGGCATCATCGCACCGGTCGTAACGCTGAGCAACGTGACGCGGGAAGGCATGGATGATTTCAAGCGGCTGCTGCTGCCGGGAAAGACCTACTGCTTTGTCGGGTCGTCAGGGGTCGGTAAGAGTACCCTGATCAATCATCTGATCGGCCGTGAAAAGCTGGAAACAAAAACGGTCAGCGGGACAGGCGAAGGACGGCACACGACTGTCCGCCGCGAGCTGATTCGTCTCGAAGGCGGCGCACTGGTGATCGACAATCCGGGAATGCGTGAATTTGGTATTTTTGCCGAGGAAGGCGTTATTGGAATAAGTTATTCCGACATCACAGCCCTCTCATTCGGCTGCCGTTACCGGGATTGCAGCCATACAGACGAACCAGGATGCGCTGTGCATGAGGCGGTTCAATCCGGCGAAATCAGCCGGGACCATTTTGAGAACTATCTGAAACTCCGGGAAGAATCCAGGTTCAACCGGATGTCCTATGCTGAAAAGAGGAAGAAGGATCGGGATTTCGGCAAATTCATCAAGTCGGTCAAGAAGAACAAGTATTTGAAATGAAACTGCGCCCACGAGTCCGGCATGCGATTTCGGCATTTCTGATCGGCGCTGAGAGCTGCTTTTCATTCCACATAATAATTCAAACCCCTTACAAAGAATAACCGCTGTTTTTTTTCATCACCTTGAAGTTTTCATGAAAAAAACGTATACTCGTTGCCGTAGAATTGAAAATTTCAGATCAGGAAAGATACATGTTAAAGACAAATATGAAGAAAAAAACAACTGCAAAAAGGTTGGAAGAGCTTTACAAGACATTCCAGGAAGGGGACAATGTCCTCATTGTAATCAATGCAGACCCGGATTCCATGGGAAGCGCTCTGGCTTTCAAAAGGATCATGTGGAGACGGGTTTCCTCTATTGCAATTTCCAATATCAATATTTTGGATCGCCCGGATAACATCGCCATGATCCGTCTTCTGAAGATCCGGATGATCCATATCGATGACATCAAGATAGAGAATTATAACCGGTTTGTCATTCTGGACTCTCAGCCAAACCATCATGAGCGCTTTTCCGGGTTTCAGTTCGATGTTGTAATTGATCATCACCCGGATGCCAGAATTGAGAATACATTTTCAGATATCCGGCCTCTTTATGGAGCAACAGCCAGCATTTTGACCGAATATCTCATGGCCGCCAGGATCAAGCCATCTGTGAGACTGGCAACGGCCCTGTTTCATGCCATCAAGACCGATACATGTAATTTTGAGAGAAAAGCGATTGTCGAGGATATGGAAGCGTTTCAATTCCTGTTCAAATACGTCAACATCCAGCTCTCTCAAAAAATTGAACAATCTGAAATCCGGTTAAATCAACTGAAGTACTATGAAAGGGCTCTGGAAGGGAAAGTCATCAAAAAGGGAAGACTCTTCTGTCATCTCGGAACCGTAGAAAATCCGGATATCTGTGTGAATATCGCTGATTTTTTCATGAAAATAGAGTCCATACAATGGAGTATTGTTTCCGGAATATACAATGACCTTCTGATTATCATTTTCCGGAATGACGGAGTCCGGAAAAACGCCGGGGCACTGGCATCCAACCGTTTCGGGAATATCAGCAGCGCAGGAGGACACAAGAGTGCAGCACGAGCAGAAATCCCGTTAGCTGCCATTCAACATGAGATCAAGCCTTACAATTCCGACAATCTGCTAAACTGGGTCATAAAAAAGATCCGATGAGGACGGTTTGATTTTATGATGCTCAAGACTCCTCTTCCCGCCATAAACGACCCTGAGGGGAGTCATGTTCCGGAATCCTTTCCGGAAGTAGTGGATGCGCACGTTCATGTTTTTCCCGATTATATTTTTAAGGCAGTATGGAAGTGGTTTGATGAATACGGCTGGCCGGTGAGATACCGGATCAGCAGTGAAAAGATCGTTCGTTTCCTTCTGGAAAAGGGAGTCGTGCATGTTGTTGCCCTTCAATATGCCCATAAAAAGGGAATTTCAGTTGATCTGAACCATTTCATGGTGGAACTGTGCAGGAAATTCCCAGGGAAAATAACCGGAATGGCAACGATTTTTCCAGGTGAGGAAGGTGTGGAAGAGATTCTTCAAAAAGCGTTTAGTGATGGGCTATCCGGAGTAAAACTCCATTCCCATGTGCAGTGCTTTGACATGAACAGCCGGGAGATGGATATCGTTTATGAGAGTTGCAGCTCGTTTCAAAAGCCGTTGGTCATGCATGTCGGACGGGAACCCAAAAGTCCGGGATATGCATGTGATCCTTACCAGATCTGCAAAGCGGAAAAACTGGAGATCGTACTTAAAAACTTTCCAGAGCTGAAGGTGTGTGTACCCCATCTGGGTGCGGATGAGTTTTTCGCCTACAAACGCCTGATTGAAAAATATGATAATCTGTGGCTGGATACGGCAATGGCCGTTACCGATTATCTTCCAGGTCAAAATCCTGTCTCTCTTCATGACATGCGTTCCGATCGTATTCTGTATGGGTCTGATTTCCCGAATATCCCGTATGCCTGGGATCGCGAAGTAAAAGAATTGGGTGCTTGTTTTCAGAAAGGCGAAAAGCTGAAACTGATTCTGGGACAGAATGCAAAGGAGCTGTTTTCGATATGACGGAATCCAATATCACACTCATCGGAATGCCGGGAGCCGGAAAGAGTACCATCGGTATTATTCTGGCCAAATATCTGACCTTTGGATTTATCGACACCGATGTATTGATCCAGATCAATCAGCAGAAATCCCTTCAGGAGATTATGGATGAAAGTGATTATCTGAATCTACGGAGAATTGAAGAGCATGAAATTCTGAAGATTAATATCCGGAAGCACGTGATCTCAACAGGTGGAAGCGCTGTTTACAGCATTAAGGCCATGCAGCATCTGAAGGGGATCTCAAAGATCATATTTCTTCATGTGGAATATGAGGAGATCAGAAGAAGGATACATAATTTTGATCAGCGGGGGATTGCAAAACGAAAGGATCAGACCTTCCGGGAGTTGTTTGAAGAGCGAAAAATACTGTATGAGCGATATTCGGATCTGACCATCGACTGCAAGAACCTTGACCAGGAGCAGATTGCGGAAATGATCGCTGCAAGGGTGTAAGTAAAATCATTTAAAAGATGCCTGATCCGGAAGGGGTGTTACCATGAAGAAAAAAGTTTATTTTACACGCAGGATTCCGGAAACCGGAATCAAAATGCTTCAGGGAAAATATGAGGTAGAAGTTTTTCCCGGGCCCGGCAATGCGGACATGGATTCTCTAGTTCGGAAAATCCAGAACTGTGATGCAGTTGTAACGCTTCTGTCCGATAAAATAGATGGGGAACTTCTCCGGAAAGCCGCGAATCTGAAAATCATTGCCAATTATGCTGTTGGGTACAATAACATCGATATCCATGCAGCCAAGCAGAAGAAGATTATGGTTACCAATACGCCGGGCGTCCTGACCAATGCAACCGGTGAAATCGCTTTTGCACTGATGATTACCTTGACCCGGAGAATAGTCGAGGCAGACCGGTTTACCCGGAATGGTGAATTTATTGGCTGGGACCCCTTATTGTTTCTCGGGGATGAATTAAAAGGTAAAACCGTGGGGATTCTCGGTATGGGCCGGATTGGTCAGGATATGGCCTACAAGTGTCAGGCTTTTGGGATGAGAGTGATTTATTAACCCGGCAAAAAAATACTCGAAATTATTTTAATTTTGTGCTATCGTC
>DYJC01000014.1 GCA_020723305.1 Desulfosudis oleivorans | reverse complement strand
GAAGCTGTGTGGGAGAGTAGGACGCTGCCGAAAATCTTTTTTATAAAGCCCCTGTATCCCCTACGGATTGGGGGCTTTTTGCTTTTGTGCAATGTGTTTTTATGCTGTTACATTATTTAATAAAATTTACACTGTAAAAAATTCCTTGCTTGACATGACCCTCCTATTCAAACTAATTTGAAATGTAATTTGCCTTGCAAAATATCCCCTAAGTCCCCAATGCTATAGGCTTAAGGCTATTATTTCCATCTATAGGGAAAGATGTAAGTAAGGTATTTCATAAGTACGAGTGATTGTATCAGGTCACGAATGTTTAATTTTAAAATATGGAGGAGTGCAAACAGCTATGGAGTTCATTCAGCTATTTATCGAATTTTTTCTGCACATTGATCGGCATTTAAACGAAATCATTCAAAGTCACGGTACTTTTACGTATGTGATCCTGTTTGCTGTGGTATTTATGGAAACCGGGTTTGTCGTAACCCCATTTTTGCCCGGAGATTCGCTTTTGTTTGCTGTAGGCACTTTTGCAGCATTAGGGTCACTCAATGTTTATGTATGCTTCTGGCTTCTGTTTGTAGCGGCTGTGCTCGGTGACACTGTCAACTACTGGGCCGGTAATTTTTTTGGTCCCAAGGTGTTTGAGAAGGATTATCGTTTTCTGAAGAAAAAGCATCTGATCCACACACAAAAATTTTATGAAAAACATGGCGGAAAAACCATCGTCATCGCGCGGTTTGTTCCAATTGTACGGACTTTTGCCCCATTTGTTGCGGGTGTTGGCGCAATGAATTATCCTCGTTTTATCAGCTATAATATTTTTGGCGGATTTCTCTGGACAGTCTTGTTCATTTTTGGCGGTTATTTTTTTGGTAATATCCCCTTTGTTAAAAAAAATTTTGAATTCGTAATTCTAGGGATTATTTTTATCTCCGTATTACCCATTATCATTGAATTTATACGCAGCAAATATCGCAGGGGACAGGCGGATCCAATTTTATAACTCCAATCATGATACGCATCCATAATCACAGGAGGAAATTCATATTGAAAGAGGGAAGTATTTTAAAAAATGCCAAGGGCGGGGCAAAACTTATACTGATCCTGGCAATTATCATTATTATCCCGATGATCGTTGTTCTGGTGATCCGATTTGAAGGTACGGCGCCAATCATATCTTGTCAGTTCCCTTCCCCTGCCGTTGGCCTGATGTATGAATTAAAGCTGAATATAGCAGATGAGGGTAGTGGACTTCGCAAAATTCGGATAGCTGTCATAAGAGATAGCCTTGAGAACCTTTTATTGGAGAAGGATTATCCTGCAGACAATTTTATCATGGGTGGCACGGTTAAAAACGATCCGGTAACTATCAAGATAGAGCCTCGAAAGCTCAAAATATCTGATGGGAAGGTTTTGTTACAGATTATAGCACGGGATTATTCATGGCGAAATTTCTGGAACGGCAATTTGGTAAAATTCGAACAGGACCTCTGGATCGATACAAAGCAACCGGAAATAAATGTTCTGACAAAAGCGCATAACGTCAACCAGGGTGGCTGCGGTCTGGCCATATATCAAATCAATGAAGATCTTGCAGAAAGTGGAGTAATGGCAGGCGATATCTTTTTTCCGGGCTATGCAGGTTATTTCCGTGACAAAAATATTTACCTTTGTTTTTTTGCCTTGGAATATCAAAAGGGAGTGGATACCGAAATGTATATCCTTGCAGTTGATCGGGCTGGGAACAAGGCAAAATCTGGGTTCCCGCACTATATCCGCAAGAAAAAGTTCAAGGAAGATGAACTTGCAATATCCGATGATTTTTTGAATTCCAAGATTGCCGGGTTTGAACTGCCGGAAGAATTCAAGCCATCTCATCTGACTATAGTCGACAAATATTTAAAAATCAACAGGGAGCTAAGAAAGCAAAACACTACTGCTATCTTAGAGCTGAGCAAAAACAGCGACAAGACCATGTATTGGGAAGGGACCTTTTTACGGCTGCCGAATTCCGCACCCCGTGCTGGTTTTGCGGATCATCGTATATATAAATACAATGGACAGACCATTGACCGCCAAGTACATCTGGGAGTCGATCTTGCTTCCCTGTCACAGTCCGAGGTTCCTGCAGCCAACAAGGGCAAAGTGGTTTATATCGAAAATGTGGGTATATATGGCAAGACGGTTGTGATTGATCATGGTTTCGGTATCTTTTCATCCTATTCACATTTAAGCCAGGCAAGTGTCGAGATGGGTAAAATCGTTGAAAAAGGAGAAGTCATAGGCAATACCGGGGAAACCGGGCTTGCCGCCGGTGATCACCTTCATTTTGCCATGTTTGTAAATAATGTATTTGTAAATCCTATTGAATGGTGGGATGCCTCCTGGATTGAAAACAATATCATCTCAAAAATTAAGGATAATGGGTAACTATCTTCCTTTCACATGAAGCAATTTTGTTTTTTTCTTCAGTGTTCTGAGTGTGATATATACCAGTAATCCAATAAGGAAAAAAACAAGCCATGCAGAATCGATGATTATTCTGTTATAAATTATATAGTCACCGATAATTTCCATGATTGTAAAGGATGCAATCAATCCAAAAAAGCCGGGATACTCCCGTTTTAAAACATTTCGAAAAGAAAAAGGCAGGTTTTGAGGCAACCAGCCTTTAAACCTGGGCAAGAAGACAGAGGTTCGATCTGCGTATTCATCAAATTTTTCTCCATATTTGGTTTTCAGAAATGCTTCCTCAGACAGAATGATTCTTTCATAATAGAGTATAAACAGCAGTCCATATATCAGGCATACCCACCACAAACGGACAAACATTGTCACTCCCAGGTACATGAAGAAATTTCCAAAATAAAGGGGATTGCGCATCAGGGAATAGATACCGACCATATTCAGCGAATCAGCTTTTTGATCTTTTTCATTCCTTCCGGATGTTCCTTCCGGGACAAAACCGATTGTATAGCAACGGATAAAAAAACCAAAAAGGGAGACTAAAAGGCAGAGTATTTCCCATAGATAGTCATATTGATGAGATTGCTTGATATAGGAAAATTCCGAAAAACCAGGGAGCAGTACAACCAGAAAAAGCAGGGGCAGATAACTCCGCCATCTGAATAACCAGTTTCCAATTTTTACTTGATGCCTATATAGAGTCATTTATTGAAGATCTCCCGATAAAATTTTTTTTAGTAGAGCGAATTTCAAAAGTACATTATTGCCATTCCGGTGAAAGCCGGACACGCAGTGAAGCGTATTGTTATCCAGTATTTCCGACCTGTTCTGGACACCGGCTTTCGTCGGTGCGACGCTTTTCGATAGTGTTGAAATTGGCGTATTATTCGAAAAAGACAATAGTTCCGGTGCAGCTAATCGATAGAGTTGTTTCTGATAGGTGTATGAAGCCCAAAGCGCGTGTGCAAGAGCTGTATCTGCAAGCGTTATGTCAGTTTTAACCGGGAACAGGGTTGCCTGTTTGTATTCAAATTGTTCTATTTTATTTTCAGGTTGAAGAATAATCATCTGATTGCCGCTCAGATAGGCTTGATATTTATAAAATTGAAGGATAGCCCTTCCGGGTAGATCTTTGGGTTTCTGCGTCAAATCCCTTCCCAGCATGGGAACGTATCCTGAAATCCCCATCAGGGACAACAAGGTAGTGGGCAGATCGATCTGGCTGGCAATTTCATCATATACCATTGGCTTGACTCCAGGGCCAATGATCAACCCCGGGATTCTGAATCTTTCCACCGGAACCAGTTTATTGCCATATACCCTTGAATTATGATCCGCCACCACAAGAAATATTGTGTTATCCCAATAGTTTGATTTTTTGGCTTTTGTGAAAAAATCAGAAAGAGCTTTGTCCGCATATTTGACCGCATTGTGAACTGTATTTTTCGGTGTCTCATACAATTCAATGGCGTTGTCCGGAAATTCAAAGGGGGCATGGTTGGAGGAGGTAAAAACAAGGCTGAAGAATGGTGAATCCTTTTGCCGGCTGAACAGGTTATGGGCCTTGTTGAAAAGATCTCCGTCTGAAACCCCCCATGTACTTTCAAAATCCGGATGGTCATAGTCTTTCTGATCAATTACCTGCTGGAATCCATTACCAAGAAAAAAACCTTTCATGTTATCAAAGTTGCTTTCCCCGCCGTAGATAAACTGGGTATGATAACCCCTTGATGATAAAAGCGAGGCGATTGTAAAAAAGTTATTCTGAGATTTTCCCAGCTTGACAACACTTCTTCCCGGAGTTGGAAGGAAACCGGTGATCAATGCTTCAATACCTGTTACAGACCGGGTTCCGGTTGCATACAGCCGATTGAACCACATCCCTTCTTTTGATAATTTTTCCAGATTGGGTGTAAGGGGCAGACCACCGAGAGATTCCACAAACTCCGACCCCAGGCTTTCTTCCAGAATGATCACAAGATTATATTTTTTTCCTGAGTTTTCGGTTGCCGGGAGATATCGCAAGGATGGAATATCTTTGCAGACAAAGGCGCTGTTTTTATATCCGGTTGTGTTTCGGACAATTTCGATCATCTTTTGAGGATCCATTTTTCCGTACATTGCGGAAGCATCGGCCTCATCCTTCATCCGGTAGACTGCATATAATAATGAATAGGAAGAATTCAGTGTCAAATCGTTTACAAGTGCATCTGTTGAAAACGCCACATTGCTCGGATTGATACCTCTGTGGCCCAATGAAGAACGGGAGCCGGCAAAAATCAGAACCAGAAGCAGGGGAAGAGCGGCAAATTTTTTAACTGGATGCCATTTGAATGGTTGTTCGGTCATTTTTTTTACAAAAGAAAAGCCGGAATATCCTGCAACAGTTGTCAGGACGATCACGAAGAGACTCTGGAACAGGTACCCGTTCCAGAGCATAGTCAGGATCTCTTTGGGATAGATCAGATATTCTATAAAAAGTCTGTTGGGTCTGACATCATACTCCGTGATGAAAGTCGGTGTCACGGTTTCCATAAGCATAAGAAAAGAAAACAAGAAGCAAAACCATATGGAAAGAAATCGTTTCCAGATTTTTTTTGTATACAAGTATCCTTCAAAAAATGGGGCCAATATCGTTGGGATCGCCACACCATAGGCCGCAGTAACTATATCAATCCGTACTCCATTCATCAGTATTTGGACAATATCCTGCAAAGTAGAGATTCTATGTGGTTTTACAAACAGCAATCCGATCCTGCTTAAGGATAAAGAGATCAGAATTAAAAGGAAACAGGTCAGGATAGGATAAAAGGGGCCGGTTGCTGATTTGATTTTCATCCACATTGTTTTTCATCTTTAAGCAATAATGTTTGAACCCGCTGCCTGTATACAGATGGCATCCATATTAATTATGAAAAATAATACAGGAAGAAGATTGCCTGATTCTTTCAACAAGATTACAATTTTGAAATGTTATCAGTGGGGATTTTTATTACGAAGGATAATGGAAAAGGTTGTCCCTTTTCCGGGGGTGCTTGAAACCGCGATATCACCATTATGAGCTGAAACAATTGCTTTGACTAAACTCAAGCCCAGTCCAAGTCCTTTCTGTGACCGGCTTTGATCACCGCGGAAAAGGCGATTCCAGATTTTCAGAATGTCTTGTTCGGGGATCCCAATGCCATTATCGCTGATGTCGATGATTACCTGATTATCTTTCAATCGGGCATTTATTGCTACAATTCCGTTTGGGAGTGTAAACTTTACGGCATTGTCCAGAAGATTTGCAATAACCTGGCTGATTTTATTCGGATCAGCGAAAATTGTAATGTCAGAAGGGATATCCATTTTAATTTGAATATCTTTGGTTTCCGCGACCACGAGATAGAGATCATATATCGGAAAGATTAGATTATGTAGGTTGATCTGCTCTCTCTTCAATGCCATGACCCCTGTTTCCGCCTCTGAAATATCCATCAGTGTTTCCATAATCTTGAGGATGCGTTCGGTTTCTTCAAGCATGCTTTCATGTGCTCTCCGGGCCGGGTTTCCTTCAGGCATTTCACTTAACTCTGCTTCAGAGATATTTCTCAACCGGGTCAAGGGCGTTCTTAGATCATGAGCGACATTATCTAAAGATTCTTTCATGCCGGTTAACAGGTTGCTTATTTTATCAAGCATGTCATTAAACAGCCTGGCCAGTTCGTCCAGTTCATCACCGGCTCCGGTTCGGGGAACACGTGAATCCATTTTCCCAATATCGATGGCCTCGACTGTGCTGATAATATTGCGGAGGGGCTTCAGGGTACGGAAGGAGAGAAAGATTCCGCCAATGATTCCGATAAGAATAAGCGGTATTGCCCTCATGAGAAAAAGATTCTGAAAATGGCTGAGAATCGCATCCCGTCCTTGGCTGCCCATGCCGAGCTGCAGGATATACTCAGAAGAAAGATGTTTGGTTTGGAAGTTCAATTCAAGATTGTTTTGATTTCTTTCCAGGGTGATCCATCTGTCTTCGATGAGGTCCAAGTGTTCAAGAGATTGAATAGGATCAATTTTATGTTTTGAGGGGTAAAACTGAAAAAGTGTTTTGTTATTTTTGTCTGCAATCCGGATATAAAGAATATCTTTCAATCTGCTGCTGAGATGTGAACGAATAAAAATCTGCATACCCTTTATTCCGCTGGAATTAAACGTTGTTGTTAATTCACTCACTTCTGATTGTATTTCCTGACGGTCTCTTGTTTTTAATGTAGAGGAAAGAAAAAAATGGGTGATAAAAAAAAGAATCACCATGCCGGCAAGGATCAATCCAGAATACCACACCGCCAATCGAAAACCGATTTTCCCTGTTATATTACCGCTTATCTTCAAGAACATAGCCGACACCCCGTATGGTTTTGATCATTTTATTCTCATGATTTTTGTCAATTTTATTTCTCAGCCGGCATACGAGGACATCTACAACATTTGTCTGCGGATCAAAGTTGAAATCCCAGATTTTTTCGAGGATCAGGGTCTTGGATAAGGCATGGCCTGGATTGCGCATAAAGTATTCAAGAAGAGAAAATTCTCTTGGCTGAAGTTCTATCTTTTCCTGATCTCTGTATACTTCTCTTTTATAAAGATCCATCACAAGGCTGCCGACCTTGAGAGATGATGGGTCCACACTTCCGCTTGCCCTACGGATAAGCGCTTGGATTCTGACCAGCAGTTCTGAGAATGCAAAAGGTTTGACAAGATAGTCATCACCGCCTCTCTGGATTCCTTTAACCCGGTCCGTTAGAGAATGTTTTGCGCTTAGAATCAAAACCGGTGTGTTGTTCTCTTTTTCCCGGAGGAGTTCTATGAGTGTGAGACCATCCATTTTGGGAAGCATGATATCGATGACTGCGGCATCATATTGTTCTGTCAGACCCAGATGAAGCCCGTCTTCGCCATTGTCAGCATGATCAACTGAAAAACCAGCCTCAGACAGTCCCTTTTTTATAAAAGAAGCAATTTTTTTATCATCTTCAACAATCAAAAGGCGCATATTTTTAATCCTGTTCCATAAGTTTGTTAAGCCAGACGCTGAGTATCTCAACCAAATCCATTCTTTAGTTACTTTGCTGCTTTATCAATGTCGATTATTGTTTCATTCAGATAGGCCTTGGTTTTGTAAGATGTGATTCCCATCAGTTTTTTAGTGATATCTCCCATCCGATCTGCCTGTTGCTGTATGTTTATAATTTTTTGATAGGCAGGGTCACCCTCTTCGATACTCATCAAGAGAAGCTCTGCATTTCCGGAAATCGCTTGCAGCGGCTGGTTGAGTTCGTGACAAACAGCTCCGGACATTTCAATAATACCTTGCAGCTTTTCTTTATGCCTCAGCGCTGCTTCTGCTTGAAGGCGATGTCGGACCTGATGATCCAGAAAAAACATTCCGGCTCTAATTCCCATAACTCCAGCGAACCAGATGATTCCATTGATGATGAACATTGTCATGATACCGGACTTTTCGATTTCTGAATATGGCGACAAAGGGACAGAAATACTGATTCCACCCCGGATATCACCGACCCTGTATCCTTGTTTTGCATGGCATTTCAGGCAGCTTTCATCGGTCAGTAACGGGCGCATAAGGCGCATATGGTTCTCGCCGTTCATTTTTTCCACCGAGCTTATTTCTTTTATCCCTCTAGTGAAGGATGCTAACGCATTGGCCTCCCATTGATCAGGGGCATTTTCAGGGCGGATTGGATTCAGACTGGTGATGTGTCCCCGAACTCCAGACATTTGCATGGCAAGTTCATGTATCTGACGGGTCATAAAAGCAGGATTGATTTTGGCGAGTTTGATACCGGAAGGAGTTGAGATCTCCCGTTCCGGAATATCCAGATATGGATTTGGTTGTGTTTTCTCTGTTATCGGGGCATACAACCCTCCATGATCTGCATTCCATTGGCGAAGCAAAACATCCTTTTCAAAAGCAGTGCGGGCCTGAATTTTTGCTGCCTCATATGTAGATGTTTTTTCGTTTTTATAATTCCATAAGAGTAGTGCCAGCATAAAAAAAGACCATATGAATATGATTCCTGCGGAATATTTCCACATGGGCAACTGTTTGAATTGTTTCATCTCAAGGTTGTCAGTCATGTTACGATTCTGTCCATTTGACTTGGTTTTTCTTCAACGGGGTTTAAAACAAAGGTTAAAAAACAGAAAAGATTATGAACAGTATATGAAAAAAAAAATTGAAAAACAAATTGTTTATGTTTCAGGTCAATCACGCTCATTGAATCATGATAATCGTGCAGTCCTTTCAAGAATGCTGAATGTTGCATTTGATTTAACAAGAATATGGATGAAGTTTCTTTGGGTTTTCGAATTGTATTCATTGACAAATCAGTATGATAGTACTACAGACTGTAACAAATCTTTTGCGAATGAGGTTGGGCGGACATGATCAATCATTTATGTAAAGCGCATTCAGGAATTCATTTATCATTATCCTCTTCCAGTATAAATTTTTCACCGAGACCGTTGTATGAATTTTAGCAGCATAAAGTTAAAAATTGCAATAAATTTAGCGGTTATTCTGTTGATCGCTATGGTTTTAATTGATTTTATTGTTATCACTACAGGGCAAAGCAATTTTGCGGATACGGAAATTGTAAAAGGTGAATTATTTGCGGCTCTTGTCGAAAATAATTTTGTCATATCCGACTCAGGGGAATCGGTTGCTTTACCGTTGGATTTTCAAAAAAGAGTGAATGAGATGATCCAGGATTATGAAATAACACGGTTCATGCTCCTTGACAAACAGCTCAACCCAATCCATGTGAGTAAAAACCGTTTTGAATATGACAAGAAACTTTTTCAGCTTGTTCGTCAGTCCATACAGACACAGAAAAAAAAGAGTCATTACCAGGGAGATACCTGGGGGATTTTCTGGAAACAGCGGCAGAATATTTTTCTTGCGATACCCTTGTATCATGAAAATAGATTGATTGCCGGGGCAGGTATGGTCATTCAACTGGATGGTTTTTATAACAGCATGAGACAATCACATCAGATTGTCATTCTATACATCCTGTTCAACACAATCATTCTGACCTTGTTCGGATTGTACCGCATGGTGAAGCTGATCATCCATCCGATCCATCGGCTTGTCAAAAGAGCGGAAGAATATCGGGATGATAGTCATCTGGTGTTCAAATCGGAAAAAGAGGAAAATGAGTTTGGTCAGCTTTCCAAAGCGCTTAACAGTATGATGAATAAAATTTCGAATGATCGGGAAACCCTGAAACAATCCGTAACCTCACTTGAAAAGGCAAATATTGAAATCAAGAAAGCCCAGAAAGAGATTATCCGGGCGGAGAAACTTGCTTCGGTTGGCAGACTGGCCGCAGGTATCGCACATGAAATCGGGAATCCCATCGGCATTGTTCTTGGATATCTGGGATTGCTGAAAGGGAACACCACCTCAAGTGAAGAACAAAGCGATTATATCCGCAGAGCAGAAGATGAAATCAGCAGGATCAAATCCATTATCCGGGAGCTCCTTGATTTTTCAAGACCTTCGGAAGAGATATCCGAAGATGTCTCTGTCCATGCCATTATCTCGGAAACAACGGATATTCTTAAAATTCAACCAATAATGAATGAAATTGACATCCGGTTGATGCTGGATGCAAGTCATGATATTGTTTATGCAGATCCCAATCAGTTGCGGCAGGTATTCGTCAACCTGATGATGAACGCTGCAGATGCAATCTCTTCTTCCGGAAAACCGGAGAAAGGTGTTCTGGCGGTCAAGACGGAGCTGGGTTCAGAATCTGTGTGCAAGGGTTTGAAATCCTGTCTTGTCATACGGATCATTGATAATGGCATCGGTATTTCCAATAAAAATCTGGAAACCATTTTTGATCCTTTTTTTACAACAAAAGAACCTGGAAAAGGTACAGGACTTGGGCTTTCTGTCTGTTTCATGATCATCGAGCAGGCAGGAGGAGATATCAAGGCTGAAAGTGCGGAAGAACAGGGTACTACTTTTACAATCCGTCTGCCTGTCCGGTTCGTATGAACGGAATCAGAAAATGAGTCAAATAGAGACCCCCAAAAATACATCTTCAGATAAACGGCTGCTGGTGATCGATGATGAGGAAAACATGCGGCATATGCTCAGCACCTTATTGAAAAAGTCCGGCTATTCGGTGGATACGGCTGAAGATGGGAGCATCGGCTTGGAGAAAAACAATGAGAATCAATATGATTTTATTCTATGCGATCTCAAAATGCCGAAGTGTGATGGCATGGAATTTTTAAGAGCCAGCCGGAAACAAACCAATGAAACAACCATTATCATGATGTCGGCATTTGGAACCATTGATGTCGCCCTTGAGGCGATGAAATTGGGGGCATATGATTTTATTTCAAAGCCGTTTAAGGCAGATGAAGTACTTCTTACCTTAAAGAAAGCAGAAGAACGCGAAAGTCTGAAACGAGAGAATCTTCAACTGAAAACGCAGTTGAAGAATATTGAAGCGAACTATAATTTTGGCAACATGGTGGCGAAAAGCAAGGCAATGCAGGACATCTTTACTTTGGCTGCCAAGGTTGCTCAATACAATACAACCGTATTGATTACCGGTGAAAGCGGTACAGGAAAGGAATTAATTGCAAAAGGGATTCACTACAGCGGTGACAGGGTAAAGAAGCCTCTGATTGCCGTAAATTGCGGCGGGATTCCGGAGAACCTTCTGGAAAGTGAGCTTTTCGGGCATGTGAAAGGAGCTTTTACCGGTGCGGATCGCAATAAAAAAGGTTTGTTTGAGGAAGCCGATACCGGCACATTGTTTCTGGATGAGATTGGAGAGCTTCCTCTTTCCTTGCAGGTGAAGTTGCTGCGTGTATTGCAGGAAGGTGAGATACGCCCTGTGGGTGATTCCAGAACGATGAAAATTGATGTACGGATTATCGCAGCCACATCCAAAAATCTTCAGGAAGAAGTGAAAAATGGAAATTTTCGGGAAGACCTTTTTTACCGGCTCAATGTCATGCCGATAAAACTGCCTGCATTACGCGAACGGCGAGAAGATATTCCAATTTTATGCCGGATTTTTATCGAAGAATTCAATCGGAGATTTTCCAAAAACATCAAGGGAATTGCGCCTGCTGCAATGTTGACGCTGTTGCATAGCCCATGGCCTGGAAATGTCCGCGAGCTGGAAAATGCCATTGAAAGAGCAGTCGTGCTTGCGGAAGATACAATCCTGGTTCCGGAAAATTTTCCTCAGGCATTGGAAGAGGGTTTGATTGGCAACAAGGAAGATGAAATTTTTTCCGGGTTTTCATTAAAGGATGCCCAGAAAGTTTTTGAAAAAAGATTGATTGAAAAGGCACTGAAGGAAACGAACGGAAACCGGACACAAGCAGCAAAGCTTTTGGAGATCAGTCATCCATCACTGTTAAGCAAGATCAAGACGTATGATATCCTGTTATAAGGAAAATCAAACTAGTGACAGGGATAATAAGGCTTGGAAGCAATTCAGGAAAACTTGAGAAATATTTATGGCCCGAAAATGGGAAGACTGGCTTTTGATCGAATTTGTCCAATCCTTGAATCCTTTCCGGCCAAGAAAAAGAAAAGAAACGAATATTTTTCCGAAAAAGATATTGTATTGATCACATACGGAGATTCTCTTAACGATACGGATACTGCGCCTTTGGACGCGTTAATCGGGTTTGCGTGTAAAAAACTGAAAAATATCTTTTCAACCATTCATATTCTGCCGTTCTATCCTTATTCTTCGGATGATGGTTTTTCCGTTATTGATTTTTTTGCTGTAAATCCGGAACTGGGTACATGGGATGATATCAAAAGGCTTGGGAATCATTTTGACCTGATGTTTGATTTTGTGCTGAACCATATCTCCTCAAAAAGTGAGTGGTTTATCCAATATCTTGCCGGAGAAAAAGGGTTTGAGGATCTGGCTATTGAAGTAAATCCTTCAACTGATCTGTCCAGGGTAACGCGACCAAGATCTTTGCCCCTTCTAACGGAATATCAAAAAAAAACAGGTGAATCCGTATGGGTCTGGACGACCTTTTCAGCCGATCAGATTGATCTGAATTTTAAAAGTATCCATGTTCTTGAAAAAATGGTGAAGGTGCTTCTCCACTACGTTGAAAACGGTGCACGGATCATACGGATGGATGCAATCGCCTATCTCTGGAAAGAAGCGGGAACAAGCTGTATTCATCTGAAACAGACCCATGAGGTAGTTAAGCTGTTCCGAAGCATTTTTAACCTGCTGGCCCCGGATGTGATGAACCTGACAGAGACCAATGTTCCTCATGATGAGAATATCCGCTATTTCGGAAACGGGAAAGATGAAGCCCAGATGGTTTATAATTTTTCCTTGCCGCCGCTTCTTCTCTTTACGTTTGTAAAGGAAACCACATCCATTCTTTCCAGATGGGCAAAGAGCCTTGTGCTGGAATCACCGGACAACACTTTTTTCAATTTTACTGCCTCTCACGATGGAATTGGTGTCCGTCCGATAGAAGGGCTTTTGCCGGCTGGAGAGATTGATGATTTGATTGAAGTTGTGAAAAAAAATGGCGGCCGGATATCTTATAAACAGAACATGGATGGTTCTGAAAGTCCGTATGAACTCAATATCACCTATGTGGATGCCATGTGGCGTAATCTTGGAAAAACCGATGAATATCATGCAAAACGGTTTCTCGCCTCTCAATCCATTATGCTGTCTCTGCCGGGAGTTCCGGCAATCTATATCCACAGCCTGCTGGGCTCCCGGAACTGGCTTGCCGGCGTAAAACAGACCGGACGGGCCAGAACGATTAATCGTAAAAAATTAAATATTAAAAATGTTTTCAAGTCATTGGAAGATAATAACTCTTTTCGTTCCCAGGTTTTCTTTCCTTATTTGAATCTGATATCCATACGAAAAGACCAGCCGGCATTTCACCCGAATGCATCTTTTGAAGTACTGGATATCCATGAAAAAGTGTTTGCCCTGAAACGGTCTGCCAAAGAACAGACCCTGATTTGCCTCACCAATGTTTCAGAAATGTCTCAAACCATTACCCTGATGGAAAAGGATATCTCAGAGATGAGAGACCTGGTATCCGGCCGGATGATCATCACAAAGGAGATTTTACTGGCTCCTTATCAGTATCTGTGGATACAGGTCGAAAAATAGATCACAGTATTTAAAAAATTAAATGAAATCAGGCCGATCAATATTTTACAAGGATTGCCTTCAGCATGGATCTTGCTTTTTTTCGGCAAGTGATTATACTAAAAGCCTATGAAGACGATAAATGAAAAAATACCCGGTCCCAAAGAACTTGAAAAAGAAATTGGTGAGTTTTTGTCGAAAAAGTTTGGTAATAGTGTCAAAATCGTATCCCCTATTGTATTGCCCGAGGAAAATCCGGCAGAGGGTAAAGGGCAGAAATTGAAAAAAAAGGGATCGATTGATTTTAATATGCTCCCGGAAGAACTGGTTGCCTATCTTGATCAGTATATTATCAAACAAGACATGGCAAAGGCGATTCTTTCGACAAAAATATGTACACATTTTAACCGGATCAGACGATATCAAGAGTCCCCTGATGATTTCAATGATATGATCGGCAGCATTAAGAACAATGTTCTCATGATCGGCCCTACAGGTGTAGGCAAGACATACATGATCAAGTTGATCGCAAAAAAGATAGGAGTGCCTTTTGTAAAAGGGGATGCTACGAAATTCAGTGAAACCGGTTATGTGGGCGGTGATGTTGAGGATCTTGTACGGGCTCTCGTCCGGGAAGCAGATGGGGATATTGAACTGGCCCAGCATGGAATTATCTATATCGATGAAATTGACAAGATCGCTTCGACTCAGAATTTTTTTGGCGCAGATGTTTCAAGAACCGGTGTGCAGCGGGCGCTTCTCAAGCCGATGGAAGATACCGATGTGGAAATGAAGGTTCCCCATGATCCGGTTTCCATGATTCAGGAGATTGAACGGTTTCGAAAATCCGGAAAACGGGAAGATAATAAGGTCAATACCAAAAATATCCTTTTTATCATGAGCGGAGCTTTTTCCGGTCTGGATAAGATTATCAAAAAGCGTATTGCAGCTCAGACCATTGGTTTTAGTGCCGACATCAACAATAAAAAAGATGATATTGAGATTTTGAAACATGTGCGATCCGAAGATCTCATCCAGTTTGGATTTGAGTCTGAATTTATCGGACGTCTGCCTGTAAAAGCGATTTTCGAAAAGCTTACGGAAGAAGATCTGTTTAATATCTTAAAGAATCCCAATAATCCCATTATTCTTGGCAAGAAACTAGACTTTCATGCATATGGCATCAAGGCGAAGTTTGAAGACCGGTCACTTGAAAAACTTTCACAAATAGCCTTTCAGGAAAATACAGGGGCGAGAGGACTTGTAAGCGCAATTGAAGAGGCGCTGCTTGTTTTTGAAAACAAACTGCCTTCTACGGAAGTAAAACAGTTTCCGGTTACATTATCCATGATTGAGAAGCCCGAAGAAAATCTGTCTCTCCTGTTGCAGTCCGAAAACAACAGCTATTGGCAAGATGAGTTTGCCCGGATTTCCGGATTGGAAAAAGAATCGGTTCGGAAATACATCACCATGAATCGAAAAAATCTTGGTGATAAATACAATTTCACATTATCCGATCCCCGGATCGATATTGTTGCTGATTGCTATTGCAGCAATGTCTCAGATATCGGAAATATCCTACGGAAAGTAAAAAGCTATTATGACGAAGTGAAAAAACTTGAACTTTATTTTTTTAACCGGCAGGATATCAATATTGTTTTAGAGGATGATGCGATTGATTATATTATTGAACGGATTGTAAACGGGAAATTGGATTTTGAGCAGTTTACCAAAAAGATATCCATTGATTTTGATCATGGGCTGAAGCTGGTAAAGGAAAAAACCGGAAGAACAAGATTTTTCATTACCAAAGAGGCTCTGGTGGAACCGGATATTTATATTGGCAAGCTTTTAAAAAATGAGTATCGATGAAGCCGAAACAAGTCTGCTGTTTTTTTCAGGAACATACTAAATGATCGGGATTTCTAAGCTTTACTGCGGCACGGTGGAACCATCGGATGCCTTGAGATACGGCCGCCATTCCGGATGTCTGCCTTCCCATTTACTTCAATTTTCAAAAGACAAAAAACCGGTTGTGGTGTGGAATATCACCAGACATTGTAATTTAAAGTGCATTCACTGCTATGCCCATGCGGATAACCATTCCGGAGATTATGAGCTGACGACGGATGAAGGAAAAAAACTGATTGATGACCTGGCTGGATACGGCGTGCCGGTGCTGCTGTTTTCGGGAGGAGAACCCCTTGTCCGTGCCGACCTTCCGGAACTGGCTGCCTATGCTGTCGAAAAAGGGATGAGGGCGGTCATTTCCACCAACGGAACCCGGATCACTCCTGAAAAGGCCGGCATACTAAAGAAAATCGGGCTTTCCTATGTCGGGATCAGCCTGGATGGAATGGAACAGGTGAATGACCATTTCAGGGGAGTGAAAGGCGCTTTTCAGGCTGCTCTGGAAGGTATCCGGAATTGTCAGGATGCAGGCATAAAGGTCGGACTCCGTTTTACGATCAACAAACAGAATGTGGATGAAATACCCGGGATATTTACGCTTCTGGAGACAATGGATATCCCACGGGTGTGTTTTTATCACCTTGTTTATGCAGGCCGTGGTTCTGATCTGGTGAAAGAGGACCTTACCCATGCGGAAACCCGAAAAGCACTTGATCTGATTATGGACCGGACAAGAGATCTGTTTCAGCGGGGTCTCTCCAAGGAAGTACTGACAGTGGATAACCATGCAGACGGGCCCTATCTTTACATGAGGCTTTTGCATGAAAATCCGGAGCGTGCCAAAGAGGTTCTGGAACTTCTTCAAATGAATGAAGGTAACAATTCCGGAAGAGGTATCGGATGTGTCAGTTGGGATGGATCGGTTCATGCGGATCAATTCTGGCGGCATTATCGTTTTGGCAACGTTCGGGAAAGGCCGTTTTCGGAAATCTGGAAAGATACTTCAGAACCGCTTCTCGGAAAATTGAAAGACAAGAAAAATCATGTCAAAGGCCGGTGTGCATCATGCCGGTGGCTGGATATCTGCGGCGGGAACTTTCGAGTTCGTGCCGAGGCCCTTACCGGAGATATCTGGGCTCCGGATCCGGCATGTTACCTGACGGACGAAGAGATCTCAGAAACAGTTTAGAAACAAGGAAAAACAGATGATATTTCCGGATTATAGACCCAGACGGATGAGACAGAATGATGCCTTCCGCAGAATGATTCGAGAAACGGTTTTAACGGTGGATGATCTGATTCTGCCGTTATTTGCCATTGATGGAAAAGGGGTACGGAATCCCATCTCCTCCATGCCTGGTCATTTTCAGCTTTCCATTGACAATCTGATCAAAACAGCAAAAGAGGCCGAAAATCTTGGCATTCCTGCGATTATGCTGTTCGGCATTCCCTCGAAAAAAGATGCGCTGGCAACCAGTGCGTATGCCAAGGATGGAATTGTTCAAAAAGCGGTTAAAACATTGAAGGACAAGCTTTCCAATATGGTGATCATCACGGATGTTTGTCTCTGCCAATACACGGATCATGGTCATTGCGGCTTTGTGCAGGGGAACAGCATTGATAATGATGCCAGTCTGGATCTTCTGGCCAGAACAGCGCTGTCCCATGCAAAGGCAGGGGCGGATATGGTAGCACCTTCGGATATGATGGATGGCAGGGTCGCAGAGATAAGGGAGATTCTGGATGAAAATGATTTCCCCAATACTCCGATTATGAGCTATTCGGCAAAGTATTGCTCTGCTTATTATGGCCCGTTCCGGCAGGCAGCTCATTCCGCACCTCAGTTCGGGGATCGCAGAACCTACCAGATGGACCCGGCAAATGCACTCGAAGCGATCCGGGAAGCGACCATGGATATTGAGGAGGGAGCGGATATCATCATGATCAAACCCGCCCTTTCCTATCTGGATGTCATATACCGTATCCGGGAGGAGATTGATCTGCCGGTTGCAGCCTACAATGTGAGTGGAGAGTATGCCATGGTGAAGGCTGCTGATAAAATGGGATGGATTGACGGAAAGAGGGTGATGATGGAAACCCTGACTTCGATCAAGCGTGCCGGTGCAGATATGATCTTAACCTATTTTGCCATGGAAGCAGCAGAACTGTTACAAAATCATCCCAAAGAAAAGTAAAGCAGTAGTAGATGAATCATCCGACAAAACATCCTCATCAGGCCCGTTCAGAAGAAAAAGGATTTATTCCCAGGCTGGTCGCATGGGAAATCACACGCAATTGCAATCTGGCCTGCGTTCACTGCCGGGCTTCCGCAACCAACGGACCTTATCAGGGAGAACTGGAGACAGCGGCATGCTTACGGCTTCTGGATCAGATCGCAGAAGTAGGCAATCCCATTATTATCCTGACCGGAGGAGAACCCCTTCTGCGGCCGGATATTTTTGAAGTTGCGTCCTATGGCATCCGGAAAGGATTGCGGATGGTGATGGCGACGAACGGTACGCTGGTTACCAAAGAGAATGCAGGGAGAATGGCGGATTCCGGTATCAAACGCATCAGCATCAGCCTGGATGGAGCAACAAGGGAGGTGCATGACCGTTTCCGGGGAGTTGAAGGCGCTTTTGACGGAGCACTTGAGGGAATACAATTCGCAAAACAGGCAGGTATCGAATTCCAGATCAACACCACCATCACCAAAACAAATCTATCTGAAATACCGAAGATTATGGAGCTTGCCGTAGTATTGGGAGCTGTCGCCCATCATATTTTTCTTCTGGTTCCAACCGGACGGGGCAAATATATCGTGAATACGGAGATCAGTGCAAAGGAGTATGAAGAAACATTAAACTGGTTCTATGATCAGCGCGATCGTTATCCGATCCAGCTCAAGGCCACATGCGCTCCACACTACTACCGGATATTACGGCAGAGATCCCGGGAAGACGGCAAGGAGGTCACGTTCAAGACCCATGGTCTGGATGCGGTTACCCGCGGATGCCTGGCTGGAACAGGCTTTTGTTTTATCTCCCATATTGGAATCGTTCAAACCTGCGGATTTCTGGATCTGGAGTGTGGGGATGTGACCAAAGCATCTTTTTCGGATATCTGGAACCACTCTGAAATTTTCAACTCACTCCGGAATTATGATAACCTGAAGGGCAAGTGCGGAAAGTGCGGGTTCCGGAGCGTCTGCGGCGGATGCCGGGCACGCGCTTATGAGGCAACCGGCGATTATCTATCCCAGGAACCCCTTTGCAGTTATCAACCTCCGGCTGCCGGAAGATGACACAACTCACTGCAAAAATACCGAAAGTCCGGAAACCATGAATCAGAAATTAATCATTGAATGGCTTCTTTCTCAGACAGGTCATGGTATGGATGATCTATATCCTGAATTCAGTCTGTGGAAACCACTCTATTTAAAGACCATTGCATCCTGGACAACTCCCATAGACGGCGCAATCGCCGGAGGATTTGTCGCAGACAGGCTTGCATATGCTTTTGCGGCAGGCTATCAGGCCAGCCTGCGTCGTCTGCTTCCATCCCTTTCATTCAATACGATTGCCTCATTATGTGTTTCAGAAGAAGGCGGTGGGCATCCGCGGAAAATCAAGACAACGCTTCGCCGGACAGATCAGAAGGAAAGCGTTTCACCCGTATGGGAGATCAAGGGGCGAAAGCAGTTCATTACCAATGCCGATGAAGCCGGCCGCCTGCTGATTGCCGCATCCACAGGTGAAACGCCGGATGGAAAAAATCAAATCCAGATGATTGAAATTGAGAGAGATGCGCCGGGTATCAGTGTAATTCCCATGAAAGAACTGCCATTCGTGCCGGAGATCAGCCATGGAATCCTTTTACTGGAAGGGGTTCACATAAGAAAAGAAAATCTTCTGCCCGGAGATGGTTATCTGCAATACATCAAACCATTTCGGACAATCGAGGATATTCATGTTTCTGCGGCCATTATCGGATACCTGTTCCGGATTGCCGGTCAATACGGTTGGCCGCAGGATATTCAGGAAAAGTGCTTGTCTGTATTATCAGGTTTTCGATTCCTTTCCGCGGAAGACCCGGGCAATCCAGCGGTTCACATTGCTCTTGGAGGCATTCTGCAACAGTTTGCCCGATTGGTTGACGACATTGAGCCATATTGGGCTACTGTTGAAGCTGTGAAGAGAAACGCATGGATTCGGGACAAGAAACTGCTGGATATCGCTCGGGAAGCCAGATCCCTTCGACTGAAGGCCGCATGGTCATATTTTAACAGGAAGGGGTAAAAAGAAAAAAGCCCTTTGGATTCCGGGTCTCCGCTTCACTCCGCCCGGAATGACGGGGTTTTATCTCTTTTCAGTGATAAAAAACTTGAACATCGAGTGACAGATATTTTTCAGGCTGCGTTCCGGTCTTTATCATAACATATCCGGCAGCAGTTCATACACCGACTGGATTCCCGGATTGCATCCTCTTTTTCAAGAACCAGATCCGCTTCTTCAAAACATTTGATCCGGACATCCACCGGAAGCTCCGGCATTTCTGCACGTTTTTGTTTTATGACACCGGGCACGGAAGTAAAGATCGTTCCATCGATATTCTTTTTAAACAAAGAATTTTTAACCGGTATAACCGGCTGTCCTGAAAGGTACTGATGAATGGATCTGGCAGCTCTGCGTCCACCGCCGATACCTTCAACAACAAGAGATGCTCCAGTCGCAGAATCTCCCCCTGTGAAGATGTAGGGTATGTTGGTCTGGAGGGTTTCCGGATTAATAGCGTCAATCGTATCCCAGCGGGTGGTTGCAAGGTCTGCAATCCGTTTGCCGTTTTCTTTAAACGAAACATCCGGGCCCTGGCCAATAGCGGTAATCAGCATGTCAACATCGATAATGGTTTCCGATCCTTCCACCGGAACCGGGCGTCTTCTTCCGCTGGCATCCGGCTGACCCAGTTCCATTCTTAAATACTCCAGACCAATGACTTTCCCTTCCTGGTTTCCAATAACCCGATTGGGTGCTGCCAGAAACTGAAATTTTACTCCCTCATGTTCAGCTGCTTCAATTTCAACCAGATTGGCCGGCATCTCTTTTCGTGTCCTTCGATATACAATGGAGACCTCTTCCGCGCCCAGCCGGATGAGTGTCCGCACACAGTCTATGGCAGTATTGCCCCCACCCACGACAGCGCATTTTTTTCCGATCGGTATCTGAAGATCACTGTCCCCCTGCTGGGTTCTGGCGAATTTGGTTAAAAAATCAATTCCCGTATAACAATTGATCAGGTTTTCGCCTTCGATCTTCATGTTATAGTCTTTCCATGCGCCGATTCCCATAAAGATGGCATCAAAGCCGGAGGCGACCAGAGATTCAAGATTGAAGTCATATCCGAATTTTACATTTGTTTTGGTTTTGATTCCAAGGTTCAGGATTCCGTCGATCTCCCATTGAAGAACCTTTTTGGGAAGCCGATACTCCGGAATTCCATAACGGATCATGCCGCCGAGCTTGGGCATCATATCAAAAATCGTTACAGCATGTCCGAGACGGCGGAGGAAATAGGCACAGGTCAGACCTGCGGGCCCGCCTCCGATCACGGCAACATTTTTTCCTGTATCCGGAGCGCAAGGAATGGGCAGGCGTTTCCCGGAATTCATTTCATAGTCGGCAGCAAATCTTTTCAATTGATTGATGGAAACCGGTTCATCTTCAATGCCACGCCTGCATTTATCTTCACAAGGATGCGGGCAGACACGGCCGCAGGAGAGAAGGAGCGGGTTTCTTTCACGAATGGTACTGACAGCACCTTCGTAATCCCCTTCTTTGATCTGCCGGATATATCTTGGAATATCGATTTCAGCCGGACAGGTCTGCTGACAGGGGGCAAGCGCTGCATCATCCTGATTGAAGCTCAGCAGCCTTTCGGACATGGTTCGGATTTTAATGATATTTTTCGGACAGATATCTCTGCATGCGCCACAGCCGACGCATTTGGATTCATTGACAACCGGGTATCCGTTCGTTCCCAGGATCAGTGCATCAAATTTGCAAGCCTTAACGCAATCTCCAAGGCCGATGCACCCGATGCTGCATACCCTCTTTCCGCCGTAAAAAGAAGTCATGGCCCGGCAGGAGGAAACTCCGGAATAGAGATACTTATCATCAGCGCGATTTCCGCCAAGGCATTCATTCTGGGAAAGGATGGGTTCTGCTGTGCCGGGGTCCACGCCCATAACCGCAGCGATCGCTGAAGCTGCTTCCGCTCCGGCAACAATGCATACACTCGGACTTGCTTCACCGTTCACAACCGCTGCTGCGGCAGCAGAACATCCGGCAAAACCGCATCCACCGCAGTTGGCACCGGCTGTCAGGTTCTCGATGGCTGAAATTCTCGGGTCTTCATACACATAAAAAACTTTGGACGCAATGCTCAGGATCAGTCCACAAACAATTCCAAGAAGCAGCATAAAAAGGAGAGCGGTCACAATAACCTCCTGATTCTTACATAATGAATCGTTGATATGATAATAACAATATTATTCGATCATCTTCCAAATTTCTTAAACCATGCCTTTGAAAGCATAGAACGCAAGTGCGATCATTCCTGCGGTTACCAGCCCGATTGAGGTGTCCTGAAGCGGTTTCGGAACCCTGGCCAGAAGAATTCTTTCCCGTACTCCGGCAAACAGGATCAATGCCAGTGCAAAGCCGGCTGCATAAGCAAAAGAAGCGACAAGAGACTGCATGAATGTAAATTCTTTATCGATATTCAGGACACATACTCCCAGCACCGCGCAGTTTGTGGTAATCAGCGGAAGAAAAATTCCAAGACCGGCATACAGAGCCGGGATCGATTTTTTCAGAAACATCTCGACAAACTGAACCAGGGAAGCAATCACGACGATAAAAACAATCGTCCGTAAGTATACCAGATCAAATTTTACCAGAACGTATGTGTAGATTAACCAGGTGATGGTTCCGGCAAGCACCAGGACAAAAATAACAGCCATGCCCATTCCGGTTGCGGTCTCCATTTTTTTGGATGTTCCCAGGAAAGGGCAGTTTCCTAAAAACTGGGCAAGAAGGATGTTGTTTACAAAGATACAAGCAATGATCAATTCAAAATAGCCCATGTAAAATTCTCCTGTTACTTACTGATGGCATTGATGACACAAAGCATGAGACCCAATCCGATAAATGCGCCTGGCGCCTGAAGCATGAAGGCAAAAGGCTGAAAGGAAGGGAAAACCGAAGTAAGGTTATAGCCAAGATCCCCCCAGATGGTCAGTGTTCCGTTTCCTAAGATTTCTCTTAGGGCTCCCAGAGCGCAAAGTGAAAGCGTGTATCCAACGCCAAGGCCAAGGCCGTCTGCAGCGGAAGGAAGGATACCGTTTTTGGAAGCAAATGCTTCGGCACGGCCAAGAGGGATGCAATTTACAACAATCAGCGGGATAAATACGCCTAATGTCAGAAAGAGCTCATAGGTATATGCCTGCATCAGATGCTCTACAATGATAACAAACGTTGCAATAATAATAATAAATGCGGCAATTCGAACCTTGGCCGGAATAACATTCCGCAAAAGGGATATAAGGATGTTGGATCCTGCCAATACAAAAGTCACAGCCATTCCCATTCCAAGTGCATTTTCCACGGATGTAGAAACACCCAATGCAGGGCAAATACCAAGCACCAGCCTGAAAGGGGGGATCTGCTCCCATAATCCTTTTGTAAATTCCTGTACAATAGACTTCGCCATGTTATTCTCCCTACTTTTGGAAATCTTTTATTTTCTGGTCCAATTGCGGTTTTAATTTCGTGTAGTTGCTCATCGCAGTCGTGACGGCATTACAAACAGCGCGTGAGGTTATGGTTGCACCGCTTATCGCGTTGATGCCTCCTCCGTCATTGGTGACTTTTACATCCTTATCTGTGGGAAGTCCGATGAATTGAGCGGCAAAGCCGGGATCATCTTTTGCCTTGGCCCCGAGACCAGGGGTTTCGCTGTGGGTGGTAACCGCAACACCAATCAATTTTTGATCATCAAGATTGACGCCAACCATGATGCCGAGATCTCCCGCGAATCCTTTCCCGGAGCCTTCAAAGGCAATGGAGTTGGCTTTGCCGCCGATATTCCCGACAAAAAAGTTTCTTTCAATATCACCATCCTGGATCTTGAACCGATCGGCAATGGGATCATTTGCAGAACCTTTCAAAATGGATTTTATCGCCGGTCCCTTGACAAATTTGAGTTGCTGATTTTCAATCTGAGCTGCGGTTCCATCATGTATGGATGCGAGCAGACCGCCGGATACACCGCACAGGATTGTAAGAGCAACAACCATTTTGATCATTTCATTCATTGTTATGCAACCTTTCCGAGCGCTTTGGGTCTGATTTTATCAATAAGAGGATTGGCAAGATTCATCAAAAAAATGGCGAGAACCACACCATCCACATATGCACCAATGTTTCGAATCAGGATTGTCATGATGCCGCAGCCGGCACCATAGAGCAGCATGGGAATGAAATTAACCGGTGAAGAGGAGTCCTCTGTCGCAAGATAAATGGCACCAATCAGGGTATAACCTGTAAAAATATGGAAAAGCGGCCCGGCATATTTTCCTTCCTCACCAAACAATGTGAAAAGGAATGCGGTAACAAACGCACCGGCAAGAAAGGAAAACGATATTTCCCATCGGATAAATCCCCGAAGTATCAGATAGAGACCTCCGATCAGGAGTGCAATTCCACAGGTCGATCCGATTCCGCCTGTCTGCCTTCCTATGAGCAGGTCAGTAATGGAAAAGGATGATATTGAATCCGGGCCAAAAGCCTTAAGCGATGCCAGAGGATAAGCCATTGTAAAGTTGAAGTCATAAGGCAGGAGCGCTTCGTTGAAATCAAATATCCCTTTCCAGGAGAGGGACAGAATGGCCATGGAAACCACAACCGGATGAAACGGGTTGCCACCGAGTCCTCCGAAAATCTGTTTTCCGATTACTATGGCCAGGAAGGTCCCTGTAAGAACCGCCCACCAGGGGGTGGTTGCCGGGATCATCATGGCCAAAAGCAATCCGATCAATGCAGCATTGCCATCACCAATGGTAACCGGCTGCTTGGCGATTTTATTGATGATCATTTCCCATATCATGGCAGTTGCAATTGAAAAGCAGACAACCGCAACAGCCGGTCCGCCATACTGGACAAAACCAGGTATGACAGCCAGTGTGGCAGCCAGCATGATATGGTAGTGTTTTGTGGAAAGCGAGCTTCCGTCATGCCAGAAGGGCGCATGGGAAACGATGAATTTTTTCTGGTTAAACATTCTCAGCCTCCGTGGATTGAATTCCGGTAAGCTCTTGTTTGGATAGCCTTATATATTGGAAGACCGGGATCTTTGCAGTGCAGACGTAACTGCATAAACCACATTCGATGCAGGAGAAAAGGTCGTATCGATCAACTGCATCATCATAAAGACACGCTTCCAGAAAACGAACAAGCATATTCACCTGAATTTTTGCCGGGCAGATCCGGACACATTCGCCGCAGTTGATACAGGCATTGTTTGAAACACAGGAGATCATGGAACGATCCTGCACAATCACGGCATCTGTATCCGGGCAGACAGGATGATCTTCCGAATACGTGGATAACCCGGTCATGGGGCCTCCGATAATGATACGATCGCCATCTTCAGCGCGTATGTTCAGTGCTGAAAAAATATCTTTTAACGGGGTGCCGATCGATACGGAGACCAGTTTTTGGGTGCCGGTTTTGTCAATGACGGTAAGAACTTTTTGAGTCGGTATTTCCTGTTTCTGATAGGCCTTTCCAAGGGAGGCAACGGCTTCAGCGCTTACAACCGCAATTCCATGTTTTTCAAAACAATCTCCTGCCGGAAGTTCCATTCCGAGAATATTTTTGAGAATCAGATAGGGCGATGCGGAAGGATAGTTAGAAGCGATTGTTTTTACCGTTGCTCCGGTTGAAACAGCTTCATGGAATAAGGTTTCCGGAACAACAATGATAAATGTTTCTATGCCGGAGATCTCTTTCAGAATCTGTATGCCTTTTTTGATCGCAGGAGCAGACGCCTTGACAATCTGCTGCCTTGTTGTCACAAGCAGGTCTGTATCCATACCATGGATGACAAGCGTTTTTATTTTTGGTGTTTGTTTTGAAAGAAGTGATATCGGAAAAAAGCCGGGCAGATGTGCCAGAAAATCGGTTGTGGTTTGAAGAGAGGGTGATTTCGCAGCCTCTGCAAATCGGCCATCTGTTTCCTCTTTGCTGTTCTTGCTGATGACAATGGAGGTCATCAGCATGCCAAAATTTCCAGTATAGGGAGAGATCGATGTGATTGCACCGGAAACCGGTGAGATCACATAATCATCTTCCCCTTTTATGAGGGATAATTTCTGTCCGGTACGAACCTCATCTCCAACCTGAATAAGAATTGAATCTTTTTTATCGAAAATTCTGTTGGACAATAGTTGAACGGTTTTGGATACTGTAATTTCCCGAGGCGCTGTTGTTTTTGAATCAATGATATCATATTCAAGCCTGGGTTTGAGCAAACCAAAGAATGATTTTTTAATCATAACACCTTTCCTTTACATGACATGGCAGGATGAACATTCAACCGGACCGGAACCATATTCTTTATGACAGTCGATGCACTGTTTATGGAAAGCATCGGATCGATTTTGAAAATTCATGATTTTTTGTTTACCTTTAATTTCATCCGGCTCGTGGCATTCGGTGCAAGCTTCCGGAATGGAGCCATCCTTTGTTTTTTGATGGCAATCCTTGCAGAGCCGCGCTTCATCTCCTTCGATGGTTTTCGGATGATGATCTTCAATATTACCTGCTGAATCATGGCACTCCAGGCAGTTTTGGGGGACTGTTTTGGGCAATTCGGCTGTGTGGCAATCACCGCAGGCTTTATAGTTTTCCGGATCTTCTTCATGATGATGGTGACAATCGATACATGCGGCCCCATAACCTGTCTCGACCCGATGCACCTTATGTGTAAACAGCACGTTTCCGGCTGATGTTTTAAACATTTTTCGGACAGGATCTTTTGGCTTTTCAACCGGATAGGCAGCGAAGCAGATTCCGCCTACAAGAAGCAAGATAACCGTCAGACAGTAAGCCAGCCTCAGTTCGTTATTTGAAGTCATTCCGTATTCATTCCTTTCAGCAAATTGATCCAGATGAAACAATAAATCAAAAATGAGCCATTACCATACTGTGAATTTCAATACAATTTTTTTTTAATTCAAGGTTCCAGAATGTTTTATTATTTGAGAGATTACAACAGCAATATACTGGAAAAATCAGTTCAATATTCAGCTATCGTATGGGTTGTCGAGAATCAACAGCATATTTTTTTTCTGTCTGTTCCGGCTGATTTCGAACCGCAGTTTTGTCCCTTTTTGTTGCCGGAGCAGATTTTTGATCAATAGCAGATCGGAATGACGGTCGAATTTTATTTCATTGATTTTTTCAATAATATCTCCTTCCAAAAATCCGGCTTTTTCTCCCGGCGATTCCGGTGAGATAAAAACAATATGCGGAATCCCCTGCTCGTTTTTTCCAATCTGCATTCCACTGTTGTCCTGCGGGAAAGTCCTGTGAAAATCATCTCCCGGCTCGAGTATAATCTTTTGGTTTTCATAGTCCATATAAAGGATGAAATGGCGAAGGATCGAATTCCCGACATTTCCGATCAATTCACCAGAGGAGGTTGCACCGGTTCCAGGATCATCCGGAATGGATATCAGTGGATTTTTAATCATATCCTTTCCAATTGCAAGGTGATCAAACCGGATTGTCTTTTCAATGTATTCACCCCCGAGGCCTCTGCTGATGCTATAAGCCCCCTTTTTTTGAAAGAGGTTGTTTGCTTTGGCAAACGGGAAGTGGATGGAAGTATTGAACGATCCGATATCAAGAGACCATCTGCCTGAATAGATGCTGTCCACGGTCATGGGAAAGGTGAAGACTCCGTTTTTCAGCGGGGCATCCATTACACTCCCTTGCCCTTTATAGGAAAAGAGTTTCGGGTCATAGAGCGACAATTGTCCTTTTGCATAATCGATTTTCACGACAAACCGGGAGAGGAAATCATACCCCAGGATTCCATAGCATTTAGGCGCATGAAATTTTTCTGCAAGACCTTGGAAAGAAAAAATGGTCTGCTCTCCAAAGGCTACTCCCTGCACATGGAATGCAGGTAATTTTACAAAATGCAGGTCAAAATTTGCTCCAAATCCATATCCTTTTATATTTCCTTGCGGCAGGATTCCCATTTCCGATGCAAATCCCTGATCAACCACCGACATGGATGCGCCGCTGTCCAGAAGCCACAACCTTCTATCCTTAGCTGTTTTTACTTCCAGATAGATCAGATTCTCGATCAATTGAAAAGGGATGTTTTCGGAACAGTTTCCCTGAAGAAAATGATAATCAAGGGAAGTAGTTAAAGGGATTGAAAACAGAGCTGGTTCCATGGGCAGGTTGATGATCCGTTTTTCGACCTGGGTGATCTCTTTTTTTTGTCTGGGAAGGATTTGAGATTCTTCGTGAAAAGGAAACACTATTCCGTTTTCATTTCGGTAGTCCGAGTAGAGGGTATGGATCTCTATGTCCGGTTGTTGATTAATGGATTGAATCAGCAGAAAAGATTTCCGGTCAATAAAATTCAACAGCACATCCGGATTCAACTGGTTACAGATTTTGATGACATGACAGCTATGATCATTGATCTGTTGAACACCCTGATATGAAACCTTGAAAAGGGAAGAGGTCGGATCCACATGTTCAAAATTTTCAAATCCCAGGGCAATCTTGCGACGCTTGATGGTTTGTTCATCACGTAATATGGTAACCTTGCCATTTGGATCTTTTTTCCATGAAACCTGTCCATCATCCCCCTGAATCTGTAAAATAATGTTGAAATCTTCTTCCAGCCGATATCGCAGAGGGTTTTGTTCCCAGGACTTGAACCTTCCCAGCAGCCCATCATACTCGGTTTTGCCCTCTGTATAAACGGTTGTGATGGATTTTAATCTGGGAATACCTCCGATTGTTTCATAATAGGTATGGAGAATGGTGTATGGGTCAACAGGATCAGGGATCGGATTACTGTGAACAGGAGAAGCCAGGATCAGGAAAAATATAACAGGAACGATTGTCGTTCTTCGCAATCGGAGTTGTTTATGCCGGACCATGCCTTGACCAATATTGTCAATCGCTTCCAGAATGACTTTTTTCATCTTACGGTCAGCTCATCCACCCTGCTGACTCCTTCCATTAAAAGGCACATGAAATGTCCCAGCTCTCTCATCTGCATCTCTTCCGGAGAGAGTCCGGGATGAAAACTGAAGCGGCCTTCGGTATCCTTCAGGATTTCGAAAAATGCTTCCTTGCCGGTCCATATTCCATATTCGGCCTTGATAATATCTCCGTCTCTGAAAGCGATGGCCGCATCTCCGCCCGGAAGATGCAGGGTAAGTAAACCTGTTTTCTGATTCATGTTGATGGTCTGACAGATTTCAGGCGGCGGTGTTTCCGAAAGGGTTCCGCTGATACCGGCCGTGTCTCCGGTCAGTTTTTCAATATTTTTTTGGGCCAGTCTTTTAGAAAGCAGCCGCGCAAGATAAAGCTGCATCGTGGGGAATTGATGTAAAACCTTTCTGAAATCATGGCTTTGAAAATAGAGTACCTTGGCAGGCTCAACGACTTTTATATTCGCCCCTACCGGATCGCCGCTTAATAGGCTCATTTCACCAAAAACTTCTCCCTTTTTCAGTACAGCGATCCGGGCATTGTTGTCCCCAAGAACTTCTATGGTTCCGGACAGAATGATATACAGATTTTTTCCAGGATCTCCTTTTTTAATGATAAAGTCCCCTTTGGAAAATTGAGCCAATTTAAGGAATTTCACCAGTTTTGCGATCTGATGCTGACCAATGCTTTGAAACATCGAAAAATTGCTCAGTATCTTTGCGATATTATCGACCTGCCTGTCCTGCCCGGGTAATTCCTTTTGCGGTGGACCAAAACGGCAGGTAAGCGTAGCAGTGCCACTGCATCCGCTACAGAGTAGAGAGATGCTCTTCCCCTGTTCCATATCTGTTTTTCCGGACAGAATTTTCCGGATATCTCCGGAAAGTATCAGACAGACTGGTTTTCCCTGTGGGGGGAAGATTGCATGGCCTGTCAGGGAAAAATAATCCTCAGTCTGATATAACGGGCATGCATCTGTTTCTGAGATGGTGATAATGGTATTCAATGAATTCAAATTCATAAGGAGTCAATTGTCGATCCCTTGATTGTAAGACAGGCCCGGTTACTGCCTGGTAAACAAGGAATGCATTGTTTTAATTTTTTGGCACAAAAGATCAAATTGCTCGGGATAGAGAGACTGGGCACCATCGCTTAATGCTTCGTCAGGAGCATGATGTACCTCGATAATGAGCCCGTCCGCTTCCACGGCAACAGCCGCAAGGCTTAAGGGGGCTACCTGATCCCGAACCCCGGCTGCATGACTCGGGTCAACGATGATCGGCAGATGACTCTCTTTTTTTACAACCGGGATTGCTGAAATATCCAGTGTATTGCGGCTGTGATTGACAAATGTCCGTACACCCCGTTCGCATAAAATCACCTGGGAATTTCCTTCTTCCAGAATATATTCAGCAGCCATCAGCCATTCCTCAATCGTAGCAGCCATTCCTCTTTTCAGGAGGACCGGTTTTTTGGCCTTGCCGGCTCTTCTGAGCAGACTGAAATTCTGCATATTCCGGGTTCCAATTTGAATGATGTCGGCATATTCTTCTACAATATCGAAAGTTTGAAAGTCCATTACTTCCGTGACCACTGGCATTCCAGTCTCTTTTCTCACTTTTGCCAGTATTTTAAGGCCTTCTTCCCCAAGTCCCTGAAAGGAGTATGGGGATGTCCTTGGTTTGAATGCCCCTCCGCGGAAGATATGCGCACCGGATTTCACCACATGATTGGCAATGGTCATGGCTTGTTTTTCACTCTCAATTGCACAGGGGCCTGCCATTATGGTCAGATCTTTTCCGCCAATTGTAAGGCCGCCGATCCGGACGATGGTATCTTCCGGTTTGAACTCCCGGCTTACCTGTTTATAGGGGCGGGTTATGGGGATTACCTCTTTGACACCGGGAAGGTTCTGGAACAGGGAGGCATCAACCGATCCTTTGTTATATAAAATACCGATGGAAACCCTTTCACCACCCGGGATCGGTCGGGCTGTATATCCTTTTTTTTCAATAAATTTGACCACGCAATCAATCTGATCCTGGGTGGCCAGGTGTTTCATGACGACCAGCATTGTTTCCTCCTGAAAAGCAAAGATTGGAGTTTTCGGCAGCTCAACCTTGTGTCCGGTGTGGTGTTGGTATTGTGTATGAAATTAATTTTTTAGGAGCCAATTTCAAAAGTCTCTTATTGTAGTTCAGGCGAAAACGAAAATCCAGTATTTTCGGCTCTTTTCTGAGCACTAACTTTCGCCGGTGTGACGCTTGATAACCGTTTTGAAATTGGCTCTATTTCGTCTGTGTTGAAGATAATTTAATGTACTTTGCTCTGGATTGTCAAGTAGATTCAATTGGCTATACAGGGTGGAGGTTCAGAGAGCTCATCGTATTGAAACAGAACGAATTCAGAATGTTAATATTTCATTTTTTTCTTGATAAATGGGCTTGGGGTATTATAACGTAAAATATGAGTTTGGTTTGTAAACAGGGTTTTCGAAATCGATGCATGTTGATGGATCTGCCCATCAATCATTGTTTTGTTGCAGACGCGGAGACATTGGCTTCAACATACATAAATGGATCATATGAAATGAATACAATCCGTTTGAATCAAAAATTCAGTAAGTGTTTTTATCGTATTCTTTTGTTGACGCTGGTTTGGATTGTTTGCCTTGGCTGCTCCTCCAGTGCAGATAAAAATTATTATGCCGGAGGGCCATCAAGCCGTTCTTTTACAGATTCCGCTTTCGACTATGAACAACTCAAAATTGAAAAAACGTTTCATGTGGTGAATCCGGATTATCCATCCTGCTCATTTATCATCGATTTTCTGAGTAAAAGCAGAATGCTGATTCAGGGAAAAGAACACCGATACAAGATCGAAGAGGGCAGAATCGTTGTTCTGGACCCGGATGATCCAGAGAATATAATGTTATATCTTGAAGTAGGTGCGGATAATGCAAATAATCCGGAGTATATTTCTGTTGAGCATATGTTCCCTGGCCGGAACGATGCTGAGGAAAGCGGGTTGTGGATGGGGCCCCTTCCTTCTTCCATGCCTTACCTGTTTCAGGCTAAGTGGTACCGGACAACTGTAACAGTGGGAAACAGCCCCAACGATATTGCACCGGCAAGCACGGAGAAGGGCGATTACCTGTATGTTACCAATTCAGCCGGCAATACGGTTTCAGTCATTCAAACCCCGGATAACAAGGTCGTTGGAACCATTCCGGTCGGCATTGATCCTAACCGGATGGCGGTATTACCGGATGGAACGTATGTGTATGTCGCCAATTCATGGGATAATACCGTGTCTGTTATCGAGACATCCGGCAATACGGTTGTGAAAACAATCCGCGTCGGCAGGGTTCCCAATGGAATTGCAGTCACAGCCGGCGGCGAGTATGTAGTGGTGGCCAATACAAATGATTCATCTCTTTCTGTAATTGAAACAAAAAATCATACCGTAGTGGGTACCATTCCCATGGATCAGAATACCCTGTCTTATATCGAGGTTTTTTTCAGTGTTCCGCCTTCCGGGGCGGAGTATACGGTATTGGCAGTTGAAAATGACTGTGGAGCGTTGATCAAAGAACCGGATATGAGTAGTCCCCTTTGCCAGGCAAATAAGGCTTCAGGAAATTGTCCAACCAAGTGCCCTTCGACTATGGGAAGAATTGAGATGGCATTTACAAAAGTAGTGCCGGATGCAGGGGGATTCTGGCGAACCGATTTTCTGAATCACAAGTTTAAAACCAGGGCATACACGCTGCTGCTGGTGGAGAATTTTTCAGGGATCGAAGGTTTTGACCTGGATGCGGATGACAACGGGATTATGGATTATCAGGAAGTATCCGGCCTTGCGCCGCCTTGGGACCGCATTGTGGATGAAGTGAGTGTCCATGACATGATTGACGATGGATGGGTATACACCAATGTGGTGCTTCCGGTTGTGTTCCGGGAAGGGTACTGGGAATATCAGCCTGGATCATATTCGCGTATCCCCAATGGAAAGGATACAAATTCAAAGGATGACTGGGTTGCGAACAATTATTTCAGCCGCTGGCTGTCGTCTTCGTATGGTGATCCTGAAACCATTCATCTGTCCGACATTCCCGAAGCCGGAAGAGCCTTCAATTCACCCGGAGCATCAAATGTGCTGGAAGGGACGGCGGATGTTGTGTCCGAAACCGTGGATCATCCTGTCATCAATGAATTCATGATCACCAGACGGGGGTACACTCCCCTTGGAGTCGCAGCTCCAAAAGAGATTTCTTTGGATGAAGAGAACTATTTTTATGTCAGTACGGAGGAAAGCGCTCTTTTGAAGATTCGTCTTTCCGATTATACTGTTGTTGAGAAGGTGCAGTCTGGAGACGGGCTTGTGGATATGGCAATTCTGCCGGACAAGGATTTGTATATCGCGAGTGTTCTGAGAAGTTCCGTATCAGTGATCCGGAACGGTATGGTTTTGAAAGAGATCGGTATCGGATTCGGCATCAAGGATATTGCTTCATCTTCGGATGGAAGGTATGTGTTTGTGACCAGTTCCATGGCGGATCAGGTTGCAATGATCCGGACATCGGATTTTACGATAGCCGGTTTTATTCCGCTGGATCTGGATGCTGTCGGCGTTGCCGTTCCGCCGGAAGGCAATTTCTTTTATGTCTCAAACGAAGCGGAGAATAAGGTATCGGTGGTTACCTACACGGATTCATCTTGCTGTGAATAATTGTTCTGTCTCCCCCTGTTTATTGGGAAAAACCATCAAACAGGTTTTTGCTTCCTTTGTATCCATGACTTGACGGATTCAAATCTGTATTTATATTCAAGTCATACCGGAGTTGGTTATTTTCTGAAACTCAAACGGATACAAGGAGGTAACTATGAACAAGGATACCTATTTCATGATCGCATTTTATGGATTGATCATTCTGAATGCAGGCCTAATCGGGTATGGCCTGATTCATTAAAAAAAATATAACACATGCCCGTACCTGTTCTGGTTGTGTTTCTCCTCGATAATCTTGGTCATGACGATCAAAACAGAAGTTTTCCGCCTTTTTTTACTTGCAGATGGATGACAGGAAGGTTGATCAGGTGAATTCATCTGCGGAAGAAGCATGATTCCTGCACTACAAATAGGGAGGCAGAATGCCTGTTGAGATCCAAGGTGAATTGTTTAAGCAGAAAACAATAGAACTGATTCATAAATTCAAAATATTGCATGATCTTTCCATGGACGAGCTGGTGAGTCTGATGGAAACAGCCAGAAACGATTACAAGGCAAAGATCGTAAAACTGGTGCAATATGAACCAGGAGAGGCAGTTATCCGGGAAGGGGAGTATGACAGCTGGATATTCTGGGTTCTCCGGGGGAAGTTTCTGGTGAAAAAGGGGGATGTTGGTATTGCAGAATTCCAGACACCGGGCGATGTGTTCGGAGAGATGAGCGCCCTGGAGGTAGACACACGATCTGCAACCGTGATATCAGAAGGGCAGGGAGTATGTTTCAGTATGGATCTGTCGATTTTGAATAATCTGAAGAATAATTCGATTCGATTGAAGATACAGGAAGGAATACAGCGGCTGAAGTCCGAACGGCTTGCCCTGACAACGGAAAAGCTGGCTGCGGAAAAACAGAAGGTTGCAGATCAGCAAACAGAGATCGAGCAGGAAAAAAAACGGCTTGAGGCCAAAGAGCTGGAATTGGAAAAGCGCGAGCAGTTGCTGGTTGAACGGGAACAAAAAAGGTGAAGAGACTATACATCATTAAAGCAGGAACCACATTTCCAGCCACGGCAAAACAGTTCGGTGACTTTGACCGGTGGACAGCGGCGACACTTGGGATAACAGACGTGGAAATCGATATCGTGGATGCAGAAAATGGAGCGGATCTCCCTTCTGTGCAGGAGTGCGCGGGTGCAGTGATCACCGGGTCACATTCGATGGTAACGGATAACCTGCCGTGGAGTGTCAGGTTGGAAGAATGGATATTGTCTTTGCTCCATACAGACACGCCGCTATTCGGCATCTGCTATGGACATCAACTGCTGGCAAAGGCTGCTGGCGGACAGGTCGGCTTCCATCCCCGCGGCGAAGAGATCGGAACTGTAAAGGTGGCGCTGCTTCCGGATTGCGTCGATGATCCTGTTTTTCAATCGCTTCCGCAATCCTTTCTCGCCCATGTCACGCATGAGCAGACAGTGTTGCGTCTGCCAACAGGAGCAGTACGTCTGGCAGCAAATGAATATGAGCCCAATCATGCATTTCGTTTGGGCGGCTGGGCCTGGGGCGTTCAGTTTCACCCGGAGTACAGCACGGATATTTTGCGATCATATATCCGGGAGCAGAAAGAGGAACTCGAAGTAGCAGGACGAAATGTCACCGAACTTCTGAACACGGTGTCGGAAACCCCATATGCAGCCCAGACGCTCCGTAATTTCGGCAAAGTTGTCAAAGAGAGTCTGACCGGTAAAAGACCATAGGAGAGAATGCCGGGTGTCAGGCGTACTTTAGTCTGTTGTTGTCGTTCCGGCGAAAGCTGGACACGAAGTGAAGGGAAGCGATGAACCTTCCCACGGCAATGGCCATGGCTTTTCCGTATGCTTTCTGTGCTAAATCGTTCTGGGCAAGATAGGTTTTTTTATCGCGGGTCGAAATGGCAGCCAGACCAAGCTTCTCCAGGTTCTCTATGAGAAAGAGTTCAAACCCCTGGGCGATACCCGTTCGATCAAGGTGAACACACGGATTATCGCCTCAACCAATCAGAATCTGCCGGAACTGATCCGCGCAGGAAAATTTCGCGAGGATTTCTACTACCGGTTGAATGTACTACCCATCACCATGCCGCCCTTGTGGTTGCCTGTTTTTGTTATAATGGATGTTCTCCAAAATTTTCTGAAAATTCCCGAAACAGGGAGAAACAATTTTCATGAAACGACACCCCACCGTCTCCAACATTTTGCATTGACAACATTTCTGCAAAATGATTCTGTGTGTAACACAATACATAGACTTACAACTGTACATGAGAAAAAAAACATGAAAGATAGGAAAAAAAAGGCTATTGACAATTTGCGCCCCGAATATAACTTCGACTACTCCAAAGCCGTCCGAGGCAAGTACTATAAAAGATTGATTGATGAGGGATCTAATGTGGTTATCCTTGATCCAGACATTGCCAAGGCATTCTGAGATTCCGTATCGGTCAACGAGGCGTTGCGATCCCTTTTGGATCTAACCCGTTCTACAAAGCGCTTAACATCAGGTCGCTCAACCGATCGCGAAAAAAAGCATCCGAAAATTCAAACAGGATATTGATTGGTCGTCCCATGATCGAACCGGCAATCCGGATGGATACAGCCAAGAATGATGACAAGGCAAAGATCGTAAATCAGGCGCAACATGAACCGGAAAAGGTTATGATCCGGGAAGGGGAGGATTTTCGATTTCCAATAATTTGAAACGCAATTTGATTGTAGGGGCAATCCCTTGTGGTTGCCCTCTTTTGTTAGTGGATGTCCTCCAAATTCCGGAATCCCCAATTTTTTTTCCACTCAAATAAGATCGCAGCTATCCCTGATTATCTGAAAATTCCTGAAACAGAGAGAAAATAATCCTCATGAAACAACACCCAGCCCTCTCCAACATTTTGTATTGACAACATTTATATAAAATGATTCTGTTGAAAAAAACAATCCATAGAGATCGGGTTTTGGTAATCGGGTATTGTCTCATGTGAAATAGAACCCATTTTTCAGACGATTTGTTGCGAAAATATCAGGGAAAATTATCAGGGGAAAAATGCCTGAAAAGCCCAGGTCAAAATGACCTATGAATCAATGGTTAGCCAACCAAGAGGAAAGACCTGATGACAAAGGTTAACAGTACCCTAATGCATTGGAATTACTTCTTATCAATTGAATCCGATGTTCTGAACCTCTCAAGGTACATCGATTTTTCTCAGACGAATTTCGAATGCTATTCCATTGAGATAACGAGAATCCTATTCGCCTCGGCATCTGAGGTTGACGTTATTGCTAAGGCCATCTGTGAGGCTGTTGATCCTCAATCCAAAGCGGACAAGATTCTTAAATACCAAGATGTTATAACAAACCACTTTAAATCATTTGAGAGCTTCAGGGTTTTAATGCCTCGCTTTGGATTGGAGTTCGAACCATGGGCTTTTTGGAGTTCTCCCCGAACACCACCAGACTGGTGGGCTGCTTATAATAAAGTCAAACATCATCGGGATCAATGCTTCGCGATGGGCACATTGAGGCACTGTTTGAATGCCGTAGCGGGGCTCTTCAGTCTACTGTTTCTCTTGTACCGGAAGCAGGCGGTAGAAGGCGAATTAGTTCCGTCACCGCAACTGTTTGATCTTCCAGAAGCATTTCATGATGGTATTGCGATTCCGGAGGGGAAAATTCGGATATTTTACAACCTGTCATCTATATGAAGGCTAACGAGGCAGTCCAGCGGACATCTTACAGCCGCCGCTGATTTTTGTGTTAGGCAAGAGCATAGCAAAATCTCGGAAGAAAATGGTTGCATTCATGAAGTCGGTCATCGGCAAGAGTGGATTGAAGTTGATGAGAAGAAGGTCATCTTTTGGTTTTTTAGACAATAATCTTGTCGCCCAAGGAGTAGAACGGGCAGCGCCAGTACGAAAATCAGTGCGTTAACACAGATTTTGACATTTATAAAGGTCAGTAGAAGTCTTTGCTCCACCTGGCCGCAGCGTTTGATAAACGCGAAAGGACTTTATAATGCCCACATGTTTCGTAATACAACCTTTCGATCATGCTAAATTCGATAAGCGTTTTGAGGACACTTTCCGTCCAGCAATTGAAGAGGCAGGTCTTGATCCATATAGAGTTGATCAAGATCCAAATGTAGAGATTCCAATCGAAGCAATTGAAGATGGCATTCGTAATGCCGCAATTTGCTTGGCAGACATCACAACCGATAATCCAAATGTGTGGTACGAACTCGGCTATTCTTTTGCAGCAGGCAAAGCAGTAATTATGGTCTGTTCCGATGAACGGAAAGAGGGACGGTATCCATTCGACATACAGCACCGGACAGTAATCGAGTATAAGTCTGAGTCCTCAAGTGATTTTGAACAGCTTAAAATTAAAATCAAGGAGCGTATTCATGCACTTATGAAAAAAGGTGACCGATTACGACAGCTTGCGGAAAGTGACCCTGTTTCGCCGCGAGAAGGGCTGAGTCAGCCTGAATTAGCAGTTTTGGCCACTCTTGCTGGAGAAGCAGCACTTCCAGACAGTATTGTAAGTATTTATTCACTAAAACATGATGTAGAACGGGCTGGTTTCACATCACTTGGTTTTGGCCTCGGTTTTCGACGTTTATTAAATAAGCGTTTTATTGAATCAACGCAAGAACACGATGAGCAGACTGGAGAACCATATGCTGCTACACGGCTGACTCAAGTCGGATGGGATTGGATTGAGGCTCATGAAGGAATGTTTTCATTGAAGAAGGGCGAGCCGCCAAAGGAAATTTTTGATGATGATATTCCGTTTTAGCTCTTAAATTCTAAAGCATAACAATTTGCTGGAGAATCGACGGAAATAATGGGGCCATGATTTTATGCTTTTAAGGAATTTGGGTACGTTCTTTACATTTTTACATTTGGAATAGATGATTCCTGTATTCTATTGCTGTCAGGAACAAGAAATATAAAAGCACAAAGGGTGTCCCCAAAGAGCCATTATCGGCTCTGGAGTAAAGTTATTTTTTAATAATTAGGTAAGAAAACCGAATTTGCTGCACGTGTGCGCAACACGTTCATTCAGGAAGAAGCAATGAATATATCCATCAAATACGGAACGGAAAGCATTGATTGGGTGGCGTTGTGCGAAATATTCAGGCTTGCGCCTCTCAGCACTCGTGAACCTGCAAAACTGAAGATTGCGGCAGAAAACAGCCACACGGTCTGTTCTGCATATTTTGAGCAGAAAATCATTGGTTTTGGACGTGCTATTTCTGATGGCCAATATCAATCAGCCATTTATGATGTAGTTGTTTTGCCTGAATTCCAGAGACAAGGCATCGGCAAATCAATTATGGAAGCGCTTTTAGAAAAAATCCCGAAAAGCGCTCCTGTTCTGATTTTTGTTGCGCCTGGGAAACAAGGTTTTTATCGCAAATTTGGTTTTGGCAATTTAAAAACAGGCATGGGATTATTTCCAAATCCAGAAATGTCCAGGGCAAAGGGATATCTGGAATGACCGACATCGAACAATTTTCTGCACCCAACCGCTGTTCCGCTATGCTCCACACCGACAGGTGAGAAATACGTTCTGCCCTCTCATCAATATTTTTGTGCTTGACGTAATGACATAATGTAACTACAATATAATTTATGAATTTTGAATGGGACGAGAAGAAACGAAAATTAAATATTTCTAATCACGGGATAGATTTCACTAATGCTCCCATGATATTTGAGAGTTATACATTAACCATCAAAGATGATCGTTTTGATTATGGTGAAGATCGATATGTCACTTTTGGAATTCTGGAAGGAAGAGTCGTCGCGGTTGTTCATACGGAAACCAAAGACTCAATAAGAATTATTTCGATACGAAAGGCCACAAAATATGAAGAAAAAGCATACTTTTCAGAAATCCCAGACTGATTGGGGACGAGTTGATAGGTTAACAGATAATGACATTAACTTTGATGATAATCCAGAGGTTACTCCGGAAATGTTTGCAAATGCCATTTTACGAAAAGGATTAAATCCTGTAGTCAGGAAAACTCAAGTGACTCTAAGAATTGATGAAGATGTTCTATCATGGTTCAAAAACCAAGGAAAAGGTTATCAAACACGAATCAACGCACTGCTTAAAGCTTATAAAGAAGCCCATCAACATAAATCCGGCAGAACAACAGCGTAAACTCGGACTGGAAAACGTTGCGGTGCTTCGCTATGCAGCGTTTCCTATCCAGTTATGCAAAACGATAGCGTGATGAGAGAGGGTTAAATGATAGACAATCAGGAAGCGTACTATTCGCTGGAGCCCACCCAAAAAGCCGGTCGGCACTGCTCAACCCTTATGCCTTTCAAAAAAACAGTTGATTGCACTAAATTTTGTATGTTATTACGTACAAAATTAATACCAAAAGAGGTGCAAAATGCAAAAACTCAAAATTGATCAGGATATCAAGTCCATGTCGGAAGTAAGAAATGCCATGGCTTCTTACATCAAACAAGTCCATGAAACCAAACGCCCGGTTATAATTACACAACATGGCAAAGGCGTTGCGGTACTATTGGGTGCAAATGAGTATGAAGCTATGCAAGAAAAAATTGAGCTTCTTTCAGATGTCCAAACCGCTCTCAACCAACTGGCAAAAGGAGAAGGGATTTCCCAACAAAATGCAAAAAACAAATTGTTGAAGCGAGTTCCCAAATGAAGATAGTCTGGTCTCCCCTTGCAGTTGAAAGGGCGTCAAAAATAGTTGATTACATTACTCAAGATAAACCTATGGCAGCAGAAAAGTGGATTCATGCAGTATTTTCTAAGGTTGAGCAACTTCGATCTAATCCTGAACTTGGGCGGATAGTCCCTGAAATCAATGAACGCCGATTCAGGGAGTTAATTTATGGAAATTATCGGATCATTTATCATATCAGCTCAAAAGAAATATCCATACTTACTATTCGACATGGAAAACAGATATTGCCGATAGATGAAATCAAGGCATAACCAGGTTTTTATCGCGAATTTGGTTTCGGCAACTTAAAAACAGGCATAAAAGAACCACCGATTAGCTTTGGCGTTCACTGCCTGTAAAATTTATTGTTTGTCTGTAAGCAATCCTTGACATGGCTTATTCAAAAGTTTATACTTCAAAGTATAAACTATGATAATCGGAGGTGAATCATGAAAGCAACGGCAAAAGACCTGAGGTTTAATTCAAAGGAGCTTCTTGATACGGTTAACAGGGGCGAGGAGGTGGTAATCACTTTTCGCGGTAAGCCCTGTGCAAAACTGATTCCCTACAATGGAAACGATGGGAAAAAAACAACCAATGAACTGTTTGGAATCTGGAAAGATAACGACATGGTTAAAAATGTTGATCAGTATGTCCGGGGATTAAGAAAAGGAAGATTATAAATGATTATCGATACGGATGTCCTTATATGGTACATGAAAGGAAATCAGAAGGCATATAAAACTATCGAGGATTCAAAGCATTTTTCTATCTCTGTTGTTACATATATGGAGCTGATACAAGGAATGAGAGATAAAAACGAGCTTAACAATCTACGAAGGGCCCTTAGTGCCTGGAAAGTAAACATCCTTTATATTTCAGAAGAAATATCCGTTAAAGCGATGTTCTTTGTAGAACAACATTTTTTACGTCATTCCATTCACCTTGTGGATGCTTTGATAGGTGCCACGGCAATTTCACATGGCCTTCCGATTATAACCGGGAATGACAAACATTATAAAATATTAAAAGACATACAAATCAAAAAATTTCGTCCTTGATAAAATAAAGCCGCAGTGGACCAGCAGCTTTACCTGGCCCATTCCGGACATCAGCCACCAACCGAACAGATTGAAAATTAAAAAACAGGTGTTAAACCTGTTATATCCACCCCAGCGGCAAAAATATGGCAAATCCGAGGAACAAAATTCCAGCCATGATGCCGACGGCCGTTGCCTGCTGCTTTGTTGTGGGAAGGTCGTATATGATTTCGATAATAACCGGCAAAACTCCCCAGCAGAATGCCAGGACGATACGGTTGTTGATGCCGAAGAAGGTTTTGTTTTTATCTTCCGGTATGGACTTGGTGATAATGAGACTCCAGAAAAGGAAAGTAACGATGATTTCAACGTTCCACCCGATCAGTACCTGGTAGCCGCTGTCATAGTTGACCATCCAATAAGCAGAATACCCTCCTGTGGTTGATCGGAATCTTTTTTGATGGGGTTAGAGCTTACGAACTAAAACGGCCGTATTTTTTAAAGCGGATTTTATCAATTTTTTATCTAATGTTACAAATGCTTCTGAGTCCTTTGATTGCGCCAAATGAATGGCGTCGGCAAAATCCATTCCATTCTGATGCCATTCAATTGCATCGGCAATTACAACCGGATTTTGTAATTGAACATTGGACAGGCCAAATAGGGATTGAAAAGCGTTCATGATCTCATTTTGTTTGAAGTGATAGGCATATCGCAGGACCCACTCACATTCTAAAATGACGGTGGTTGTGATAATGATATCTTCTTTTTCGAAGAGAGCTTTTGCTCTTTTAAATTGAGGTTTATCATCACCGGTCAGCAAACGAACAATAACGTTGGTATCCACTGAAATCATTATTTCTGCTCCAGGGCACCTTTTTTTACCGCCTCTTCCATCTCATCAATTGAAACCGGTTTCCCTGTATATTTCAAGATTCCGGCAACTTGTTCAAGTTCGGTATTTTTAAAAGAGCGAGAAGGCCTTAATAGAATGCCGTCACCCGTATCGATTACGGACAATTTTTGGCCGGAGTTCCAATTGTATCGGGATCTTATTATTTTCGGTATAATAACTTGCCCTTTGCTGGATAATTTAGTTGTTTGCATTACATCCTCTAAAATATAAGTAAGCTTTAAGTAAGAATATAAGCGCCGGTTGGGAAAAGGTCAATAAAATTTTACCCTGACATCACCATCCAATCAGAGTTCACTGGACTCCATCCAAAACCTCTCGAATCATTTTTGATATTTCATCCCTTGTAAAAGGTTTGACAACATATCCTAAAGCGCCTTGTTTCAGGGTGTCTTTGATTAAACCCTCTGAGGAATATCCACTGGCAATGATCACTTTTACCTTGGGGTCAAGCTCGATCAGTTTGGCCAAACACTGATGTCCTCCCATGCCCGGCATGCCCAGATCCAGAATAACCAGATCAATTTCTTTCTGTTTCTCTTTGTATATTTCAAGAGCTTTTTCACCGGAATTTGCCGGGATTGTATTGTAGCCTAAAAGGGTAAGCATCCGATTTAAAATCCGGACAACTCCATCTTCATCGTCAACGGTTAATATTGTCTCTTTGCCTTCAATTGGTGCAACAGCCTTTTTACGCTCCAGATCGGCAATCTCTGCATATTCAATAGCCGGTAAAAAGATTTCAAATGTCGTTCCAACCCCGGGCTGGCTTTTGCAGAAAATATAACCATTATGAGCTTTTATGATACCATAGACTACAGCCAGCCCAAGGCCGGTTCCCTTGCCCAAACCTTTTGTTGTAAAAAACGGGTCAAAGATGCATTCCCTGGTTTTCTGATCCATTCCATGGCCTGTATCTGAAACGGAAAGTTGCACATAACGACCTTTTTCAATGTCTGGATATTCATTATGAATGGATGGATCAATGATGGTATTTTTTGCCATAATTTTCAGCACCCCACCATCAGGCATTGCATCTCGTGCGTTCAGACACAGATTTACCAACACTTGCTCAATCTTTCCTGCATCAGCATTCACTCCCCACAAATTATCAGAAACTTCTGCCGACAGCGTAATCTTTCTTTGAATCAGCCTTCCAAGCATGGTGATGATTTTTTGTATTTCGATATTCAGCAAAATGGGGCTTAACCGGCTTTCACTTTTACGACTGAATGTAAGCAACTGCTGCACCAGACGTTTTCCTCTTTGCGTTGATTCATATATGTCATCCAGAATCTTTTTGTTTTCAGGAGAAGCCGTACTCATAAGAAATTCAGTGTTACCCATAATAACTGCGAGCAGATTATTAAACTCATGAGCTGTTCCACCGGCAAGGGTGTCGATGGCTTCCATTTTCTGGATCTGGAGAAGCTGGTTTTCTATTTTTATTTTTTCCTCTTGGGCTTTTACATTTTCAGTAATATCTCGAACAATCCCGCTGATGCTGTATACCTTTCCGTCTTTCTGTTCCAACGGCACCTGAATCGTATGAAAAATGTATTCCGTACCGTTGATTTCAAGACTTTTAATTTCGTTTACCTTTTCTCCTGCAAATGTTCGGTCATCCAGATTTTTAACTACATCAGCGAATTTTGAGCTAAACAGCTGTTCCGGAGTTTTCCCAATTAAATCTTCTTCTTTGCAGTTCATCAGTTTCGACATTGCAGGATTAACAAAGGTGTATTGCCGGTTTACATTTTTACAAAAGATAGAATCCTGAGCGGATTCCGTTATTGTTTTATATCGCCGTTCGCTTTCTATCAACGCGGCTTCAGCCTCTTTGCGGTAATTGATTTCCGCCTTCAACGTCTCATTGGCCTGCATCAATTCTTCTGTCCGGGTTGCCACGCGCTGTTCCAGCTCATCGTGTGCCTGTCTCAGCGCCTCTTCGGCCTGTTTGCGTTTAGTGATATCGTCAATACTCGTTAATACGCACTTCTGGTTTTTGGTTTTGATGATCTCGGCTGAAAAAAGCCCTGTGATCATCTCTCCGGACTTTTTTCGAAATTGGAGTTCCATCCCATTTACATGGCCGTTTTTTACTAACTCATTGGCAACAAAGAGACGATCTTCTATTTTCTCCCAGAGATGCAGATCAAGAGCTGTTTTTCCCATGATTTCATTTGATCGAAATTCAGAAATATTCTGAAAGCTTTCATTGACCTCGATAATTTTTTCGTCCTGGAAACGAGCGATGATCATGGCATAAGGCGAAGAGTGAAACGCTTTGAAAAATTTTTCTTCCTGAGCTTCAACATCCATAAGCAGCCGTTTATTGTACATCAATATCAGGCTGTAGGTTAACAGAATGAACAATATCTGATAAGAGGCAAAAACTAGGCTGTCAAATGGGCTTGACCGGAAAAAGTCGTTTTCAGTTTGTACGCGGGTCAAAATATAGGTAATCCGGATGATACTGACGATGCCATATGCACTGAAAATCGTGACCAGACCGGATGTCAGCCGGCGCATATCCGGCGGGACTACCCGTAAAAGGAACCATATGAATTGGAAACACAGGATGAGAAGGCTCAGGGATAAATTGAGATTCCGCGCTGCCAGATTCGGTTGTATAAAAGCATAATAGGAGTGAATACAGGCAAAGGCCAATAAAAGAACACAATTATGCACTTGAGAGCGCTTTGTGCCGAAAAAACGTTCCAGGCCGATATACCCCAGAATGACTCCGGCGATCACAATGGTATTGGAGAGAACGATAGATATCCAGTCCGGGATTGAACCCCGGAGAAAAACCATGACCAGGCCTGTTGTTTGAAATGAGAAATCAAGAATTAAGAAGCCTGTTCCTGCATACCGTTTCCGGCTTTGGATCCACAATGCCACGATGATCAGAGTACAGACGATATTGATGACCGTAGCACTGAATACGATGGTGCGTGTATCCAGAACAATCATAATGACCCCTTTTCAGGATTCAAACCAATTGTCAAAAAAACCAAATATCACGGACTCATATCCATTGGCTGGGTAATCCCATTTTTTACCGTAAACATGGATGCGTTTTGTCTCGCCTGCCGGATCATAAACCTTACCGCCTTCCAGCACCCAGGCCAGTAAACCGCCGATCAGATTTTTTACGGGAATGTTCTGTTTCTGCATCTTCTGGGTAAATTTGCCGCTTCGATAACTGATGGTACAATAGGCAATAACAATTTTATCTTTATATTTTTCAGGGTTTTCCAGAAAGGTTTTCTCCGGTATGGAATCCGGAAGCATGGAAATATCCATTTCGGATTTTTTGCGGGTATCCACAAAAATAACTTTTTTTGATTTTACTAGCTCCATGGCCTGTTTGGGATGAATGTCCTGCACCTCCGGGAAATCCTGTTTTTTATAATCCCTGTACATTTCATAGACGATTGTTTTTTTCTCTTCATCGGACAGGGGATTGTCTGCTGCGGCTGGATGGAAAGCAATGAAAAAGATCAGGATGGCATGGATACTGATTTTATAAAGAATAGGCATTGTTGAATGATAACTCCTTTGGTTGGCCCGTTAGCCCGTTGGCCGGTTAGCCCGTTGGCCGGTTTGTCCGTTAGCCGGTTAGCCCGTTTGCTGGTTGGCCGGAACGGATTATTGTCTGACAAGTGAGCTGAACAATCTTTTCGGATGATGGTGACTTCAATATACACGGGATGGCAGGTTCGGGCAAGAGGATGGTTTTTCTCCGGAACAGCGGGTCAAATTATTTTGACTTTTTCTGAAAAGTCTGTTTGAACAAGAGACTTGGAACAAATGGAACGCTTCCATGTTGGAAGTTGATCAGGCATCATTCATTAAACAATTGGAGACAATCATGATCAAGGAAAAAATTGAAGATAATATTGTGATCGCGACGCTTGCAAACGGGAAAACCAATCCCTTTACCGTGGAAACCCTGAAACAGATAGATGCGATTGTCAGGAAGGTGAATGAAGAGGAAGCGCTGAAGGGGATTGTCCTTACCGGAGAAGGTCGCTTTTTTTCAAGCGGATTTGATCTCCCCATGTTCCTGGGATTCAAGAATCATGATGAGGCGGTTAATTTCTTTTTACATGAGGAAGAGGTGCTGATCAATTTTTTGACCTGTAAAAAACCGGTTGTATCGGCCATCAACGGTCATTGCGCCGCAGCCGGACTGATCTTTTCCATGGCAGCGGACTACCGGATTGCCAAGTTTCATGAAAAGATCAAGATCGGCATGTCGGAGATCAAGATCGGTCTTGCCCTTTCCATTGCCCAGAATGAGGTGATGCGGTTTGGTCTGGATACGGATAAAAAATTCCGGGATGTGATGTATTTTGGAAAGATGATGGGCGTGAATCAGGCCAAAGAGATGGGGATCATCGATGAGGTGGTCAAGGATGATGCAGAACTGATCCAGAGGGCCAAGGAGATTGTCAGCCTCTGGATCGACACCCCCAACCGGCCGTTTATCAACATGAAAGCATTGCTGAAGAAAGATACGGTCGAGCGGATCCGGAAAAATCTGGCAGAAGGGGTATGGAAAGAAGCGCTTCACTGCTTTTTCAAAGATGATGTCCGGGCGACACTTGAATTTGTTCAGGCAACCATGGGAGGATAGGGAGGCCGAGCTATGAAGATACAGCATATCCGGAATGCATGCATGATCATTCATTGCAGCGGACACAGAATCCTGGTAGATCCCTGCCTCAGCCCAAAAGGCAGTCTGCCGCCATATTCTTTTATCCGGAAAAAACCCAGGCGTAATCCAACGGTTGATCTGCCCCGGAATGCAGAATCCATGCTGGATCAGGTTACCGCGGGGATCATCACTCACTGCCGGTTCGGGCATTTTGACCACCTGGATGGCGCCGGCGTCCGTCTGCTGTCACAAAAAAAGATCCCGGTTTACTGCAACCTCTCGGATGCCCAGTTTCTGCAAAGACGCAGGATTGTTACTGTTCCTCTAAAAATGAATGAACCCAGTGAATTCCTGACTGGGAAAATCACCATGTTCCCGGCAGCGCACGGACAGGGTCTGGCCGGCTGGTTCATGCGGCCTGGAGCCGGGTATTTCATTCAGCCGGCAGGAGAAAAATCCATTTATATCAGCGGTGATACGGTTTTGACTCCAACGGTCATGCATGTGCTGAAAGACCTTCAACCCGATATTGCCGTATTGAATGCCGGAACCGCAACCCTTGATTTCGGGAAACCGATTCTCATGCCGCTGGAAGAGCAACTGGAGTTCATCAAAGCTGCTCCGGGCAAGGTCGTTGCTGTTCATCTGGATTGCCTCAACCATCTGGCCACCACCCGTGAGATGCTGAAACATGCGGTTTCAAACGCAGAACTATCCGACAAGGTTCTGATCCCGTCCGATGGCGAGGAGATGGAGTTATAAAACCGGGCGATCAGGTGCCAGTTCCTTTTGCAGATATTGACCGGTATAACTTTTGGGGGATTTTGCTATTTTTTCAGGTGATCCTTCGGCCACGATACGGCCTCCCTCATCACCGCCTTCCGGGCCCATGTCGATAATCCAGTCCGCTGTTTTGATTACATCCAGGTTATGTTCAATCACGACCACGGTATTTCCGGACGCAACCAGACTGCTGAGAACATTCAGCAGCAGCTTGATGTCATCAAAATGAAGACCGGTGGTTGGTTCATCCAGTATGTATAAGGTTCTCCCGGTTTCTCTTTTGGAAAGTTCGCGGGCAAGCTTTATTCTCTGGGCTTCTCCACCGGATAGGGTCGTCGCGGCCTGTCCCAGCTTGATATAGGACAGCCCGACCTGCATCAGCGTGTTCAGGATGGTTATGATTTTCGGATGGTTTTTAAACAACTCCATTGCCTGGGCAACGGACATGTCCAGCACATCGGCAATCGAGTGCCCTTTGTACAGAATCTCAAGGGTTGAGCTGTTAAACCGTTTCCCCTTGCAGACCTCGCATGGAACAAACACATCCGCGAGGAAATGCATTTCCACGCGGATATAGCCGTCTCCGCTGCATGATTCGCACCGTCCACCTTTCACATTGAAAGAGAACCGGCCTTTCTGGTATCCTCTAGCCCTTGATTCCGGCAGCATGGCAAACAGGTCCCGGATATGGGTAAAGAGCTGCGTGTAAGTGGCGGGATTGCTTCTGGGAGTCCGGCCAATGGCCTTCTGGTCGATATTGATTACCTTGTCCAGGTTGTAAAGCCCTTGGATGCTTTTGTGTTTTCCGACCGGGTTTGTGGAGGCATGGAGTCTTTTCGCCAATGCAGGGTAGAGAATCTGGTTGATCAGGGTTGATTTGCCCGCACCGGACACGCCGGTTACGGCAACCATCAGGCCAAGCGGGATTTTTACGGTGATGTCCGCCAGATTGTTTTCAGAGGCCTTTTCAATGATGATCCATTGATCTCCGGTCTGTTTCGGCGTTTTTCTTTTCTCCGGGATGTCGATGGTCTCTTTTCCGCTCAGGTACCGGCCGGTAATGGAGCTTGGATTTTTTTTGATCTGTTCCGGCGGACCCGCCGCGACAATCTGGCCTCCCAGATGTCCGGCTCCCGGCCCGATGTCCAGAATCCAGTCCGCCGTCTCCATGGTTTCCCGGTCATGTTCGACCACAATCAGCGTGTTTCCGATATCCCGGAGGTGGCAGAGCGTTTTCAGCAGTTTGATATTATCCTTCTGGTGAAGGCCGATGGAAGGTTCATCCAGGATATACAGCACACCGGTCAGCTCAGACCCGACCTGGGAAGCCAGCCGGATACGCTGGGATTCACCTCCGGACAGGGTCGGGCCTTTCCGGTCCAGAGAGAGGTAGTTCAGGCCGACGTTTACCAGGAATTCAAGCCGGGCGATAATCTCTTTCAAAAGTTCATCCGCGATCATTTTCCGGTTTCCGGTGAGTTGCAGGGATTTGAAAAAGCCGTGTGCCTCTTTGATGGTCATGGCAGTTACATCGAGAATGGAATGATCCTCGATTCTCACATTCAGGGCTTCGGGTTTTAGGCGATTGCCTTTGCATACAGAGCAGGGGGATTCGGAAAGAAATTTTGAATACCAGGATTTTGCGCTTTCAGATTGCGTCTGCATGTACCGTCTCATCATGCTGTTGAGCAGTCCTTCAAAGTTGGTGGTAACCTCCCCCTTTATTTTGGTCGAACTCCAGTTCACGGTCATCTCTTCTCCCTGTGAGCCATAGAGGCAGAGATCCCGGTGCTGTCTGGGAAGATTTTTCCACGGCGTCCGAAGATCGATCCCGAATTTTCTTTGCAGGGCCTTGATCTGCTGAAGTCCCCAACTGCCGTTTTCAGCATCCTCTTTTGAAAAATAGTTTTTCCAGGGAATCACAGCCCCATCCTGAATGGAAAGGGTTTTGTCCGGAATGATTTTGTCCTCATCCATGGAAAGAACCGTGCCGATTCCATTGCATGCCGGGCACATTCCCTTTGGCGAGTTAAAGGAAAACAAGGGCGGGTCCAATTCCGGAAATGCAATACCGCAGCAGGATCTGGCTTCACTCATCCGGATATCTTCCCGGTCAAGGATGTGGACAATCAACTGGCCGTTGCCGAATTTCAGGGCGGTTTCCACTGAATCTGTCAGTCTTTTCCGGAATGCAGGGTCATTCTGAATCACAAGGCGGTCTACGACAACCTCAATATTGTGCTTCTTGTGTTTGGAAAGCGTCTGGACATCCGACAGGTCGTGAACAACCCCATCGATCCGGACCCGTCCGAAACCATCGCTTCGCAGACCGTCAAAGAGTTCCCGGTGTTCTCCTTTCCGGTTTTCGATGATCGGTGCAAGAATCAGGATACGGGTGGACTGAGGTATGCCGAGGATCTGATCGACCATGCTCGTGCTGTCTCCCCTGCCGACTTTCTTCCCGCATTTGTGGCAGTACTGGACGCCGACCCTGGCAAACAGCACCCGCAGATAATCATAGATTTCCGTGATGGTCCCAACCGTTGATCTTGGATTTTTGGAAGCAGCTTTCTGTTCAATGGATATGGTAGGAGACAGCCCCCGGATCGTATCATATCGCGGTTTTTCCATCTGACCGATAAACTGTCTTGCATATGCGGAAAGGGACTCCACATACCGGCGCTGGCCTTCGGCAAAAATGGTGTCAAAGGCAAGGCTGGATTTTCCGGAACCGGAAACACCGGTAAACACAATCAGCTTTTTTTTGGGGAGTTCCACATGGATATTTTTCAGATTATGCTCTCTCGCACCCTTGATGATGATGTGACTCAGCTCTTTTGTCTCTTCGTCCCGGTTGGGGTGGTTGATGGAGGGCTCCGGTATAACGGTTTGTTTTTTCCTGCTCATATATTATTATGTACCTGCTTTTTTCTGTCCTGGGTTATGGATTTCCGGTTCTCGGCTGGGTGCGGGGCTTCCGGTTTTTCCAGGTATCTCCCTTGCGGTATTTCCGGGGATTTGAGTCGGATCTTTTCTTTTTGGTTTTTGCATCATACGCTTTTTTTGGGGCTTGTCTGCCGGGACGGTGCCTTGTTATGTTTGAACCTTGTTTTCTGGGTGGAGGCGGTTGTAAAGGAGTCAATAGTTCTTCAGCAGGATGCAGGCACTCCATTTTATGCCCGAGCAATTTTTCAATACCTGGAATATAAAAAGAATCATTTTCACTCGCAAAGCTGATGGAAATTCCGGTTTCCCCGGCTCTCCCGGTTCGACCGATCCGATGCACGTAATCCTCGGAGTCCTGGGGAAGGGTATAGTTGATCACATGACTGATGGCATCAACATGAATACCGCGAGCGGCGACATCGGTTGCCACCAATACTCTGATTTTTCCTTTCTTGAAATCTTCAAGCGTTTGGATACGCTTGGTCTGTGATACCTCTCCGGAAAGCAAAGATGAATCAATATTGTATGATTTGAGCTTTTGTTCAAGATTTCTGGTTTCTTCACGGGTGTTTGAAAAAATAAGTACCCGTTCCAGATTTTGCTGGAGGATCAGATTATACAGCAAGGTAAACTTCTGATCGTCCGTTACAATATAGGTGACCTGGTTGATGGATTTTGAGGCAACCTGATCCGGTTCGATTTCAACCTTGAAAGGGTTCCGGGTCCATTGGGATGCAAGCTGGATCACCTCAGGTGTCAGTGTGGCGCTGAAAAACATGGTTTGACGGTTTTTTTTGTCCGGAGTGCTGTAGACAATTTTTCGGACATCCGGGATAAATCCCATATCCAGCATCCTATCCGCTTCATCGATTACCAGGATTTCAACTTTAGTAAGATTGATGATTCCCTGTTTTTTGAAATCAATCAATCTGCCTGGTGTTGCAACCATGAGATCAAATATTCTGTTTTGAAGCAGCTTTTTCTGTTTTTCATAATCCATCCCGCCAAATACGGAAATAATCTGATTTTTGGTATATCTCCCGATTTTCTCTGCATCTTTCTGGATTTGAAGCACCAGCTCTCTTGTCGGAGCCAGAATGAGCGCTCTGGGTGTTCCGGGAAGTCTTTTCCCATCCGGTTTTTTTTCCATCAGTCTTTTATAGATGGTAATCAGAAAAGCGGCGCTTTTCCCGGTTCCGGTCTGTGCCCGACCGGTAACATCCAAGCCTTTAAGTGCCTTGGGAAGGATCTCCGCCTGAACCGGCGTACAATATTCAAACTTGCAGTCAAAAATACCGCGCATGATCTGGACAGGGAGATTCATATCGTGAAAACGGATTTTTTCCGGATGCTCCGGAATTGGAAAACAGGAAATGTCCCAGGTTTTTTGGGGGAGGATATTTTTTTCCAGTTTTTCAATTGAGATTACGGGCTGGATTTCTGTTTGCTGTTCAACTGGATGGGCTTGTTTTGTAAAAAACGCACGGATTTTCTGAATTAATAATGTAAACAAAATAACTCTCTATCGCAAGGGGTTAAAAGATTTCAGCATTTTCAAAGCTGAATATTCAAGTCGATACCCTATCATTTTTTTTCAGGTAAATCTATGACTTTGATTATCCTGTTTCAAGCCAGGGCTTGAATTTATCTAAAACCGGTGTATAAGCAAAAAAGGCTTGAAGCGCTTATCCCCCAATCGATTGAAATTTTTTCATGATGGCGGGGAAGTGGTTTTGATAACTTTGAAACAGGGGGCCTTACAAATGTCAAAAATCAATTATTGTCCAATATGTCGCACCTCCTTGGTGGAAAAAAATATGGAAGGAAAAATCCGCTTAGCTTGTTCTGCTGATTCATGTGGTTATATTTATTGGGATTCTCCGATACCGGTTGTCGCGGGCATTGTGGAGTATAAGGGAACCGTTATTCTGGCCCGGAATAAAAGCTGGCACCAAAAGATGTTCGGCCTGGTCACCGGGTTTCTTGAAAAAGAGGAATCTCCGGAGACAGGCATATTACGGGAGGTTAAAGAGGAACTTGGGTTAAACGGCAAGACAGTCAAGCTCATCGGGCTGTATCCATTTGCAATGATGAATCAATTGATTATTGCATACCACGTGTCTGCTGAGGGTGAGATTCAACTTGGGGAAGAGATTGCAGAGATTAAATGTCTTGAGCCGGCAAGGCTGAAACCATGGGATTTTGGAACCGGGCTTGCGATACGAGACTGGCTATTAACTCTTGATGATAAAAAATAAGAAAGTACTAAACAGTTTTTTAGAAGCGGCTATTTTTTAACCAGAAGAGGCCGGATAACCGACTCATCAATCCCCATCTTGAATTTAACTCCGATTCCCTTTGGGGTTGCTCGTACTACCTCTCCGATGATTGTAATGGATGAATTGCTTCCGGTTTGTGGAGGAATGGTCATGGTGATATCTTCACCTACAGATACGGGTTCTTTGGTTCTGATAAAAACACCCCATGCACTAATATCTTGAATATATTCTATATTTGTCAAAGATTGGGTTGCATAGGCAACGGCAGTGCTGCACGTTATTCTTTGCGCCAAGCGTCTTTCTTTCATGCTGCTGTTCTGATTATTATGTTTCATATGTTTCAACTATAATGTATTGGCCGGGCTTTGTCAATTCAGGAGAATCGGCTGGGGGTAATCAAAACTATTGGGTAATCGAAACCCAACACTTTTTATTGCATCCGGAGAATCATCTCTGTATTATTTAATTTTTATTTATTGCTCAGGGTTTTAAGCGGTTTCAGGGGCGTTTTCTTCTCTTTGTTTTTGTGTTCTTTTTCATCCCTGATAGAGAGACCTTCCATAAGCAGATTCATAAGCGGTTGTCGGATTTCCTTTTTTGTTTTTTTACAGAGGTTTTCAATTTCAATCACAATTTTATCCCAGCAAAGCATTTCATAGATCGCCTCATCGTTTTCAAGATTGTCACTGGATGCGGAAATCAGGTCACCTTTGAGAAAATACAACATTCCGGACTGATTTTTTGTTTTGATACGGAGCGTGCAGGTTTTTTTTTCCATTTCAATGAGCTGAAGAAAAGAGGAAAGGCTGATTCCTTTTAGTGTTCCTTCTGCACCGGAGTTTAATTCATCCAGGATACATTCTGTTATAATATCAATGTTAAGTGGTTTTTCAAAGTATTTTATGGATCCGAAAGTATCGAGTCTTTTTTTCACCTCGGAGTCACCAAAAGCGGTCATGATAAAAACCGGTATTTCGGGGTGATATTCTGAAATATAAGCCAGAAGCTCAAATCCGTCCATAATGGGCATTTGTAAATCAGTAATGACCAGATTGATGGTCTGTTCCCGAATGATTACTGTCGCTTCCTTTCCGTCGGCAGCAGTGGTAACCAGGAACTCTTCCGAGTGGGCTTTCAGTACACGTGAAAGCAAGCCGCGTGTTACAGAATCGTCATCTACGATCAGGACCTTTCTCATTTTGAAAAAATTTCCTGTATGCTTTGGGTTAAAAAATAGTTACTTTTTCAAAACTATTGTATCAGCGCATACCACAGCATAAAAATAATCTCAAGTAGCATACCTCTGCAATATAGAATGGGCGGTTTGACAAGCATATTTTAATTCTGTACTGTTTCGGAAACAAGAAAAAGATTACCTAAAAGGAATGATATGGAAATGAAAAAATTTTTACATGGATCGATTGCCGCTGCCATTAAAGCAGGACTTGCGATTCTGGATGTTTATTATTCTGATTATTCGGTTGAATACAAATCGGATGATTCTCCCCTGACGATTGCAGACCAGCGGGCGCATGATATTATTTCCGGGATTTTAAGTAAAACCAATATTCCGATTCTGAGCGAGGAAGGAAGGAATATTGATTATGCGGAGAGAAAAAAATGGGATACATTATGGGTTGTTGATCCGCTGGACGGGACCAAAGAATTCATCAAGCGCAATGATGAGTTTACAGTCAATATCGCCCTTGTAAAAAATAATATCCCTGTGCTGGGTGTTATTTTTGTTCCGGTTACGTCCACATTGTATTTTGCGGCAGAAGGACTTGGGGCGAGAAAGCTCAACGATCCTGAGCTGGTCGATAGAATCGGAAAAATGGTTTTTCAAAAGTCGGAACTGGAAATATTTGAAATGGTTTTGTCCCGTTCTGTTACCCTGCCATTAAAAGTCAGAAAGGATGAAGCCTCATGCCGGATTGTCGGCAGCCGGTCCCATTCAACTCCTGAACTTGAAGCATACGTCGATCAAAAGAAAAAAGAGTATCAAGAAGTCGGGTTTCTCTCTGCGGGAAGCTCTTTAAAGTTTTGTCTTGTTGCAGAAGGAGAGGCTGATATCTATCCGCGCCTGGGACCCACCATGGAGTGGGATACTGCAGCCGGCCAGGCAATTGCGGAACAATCCGGATGCCGGGTTTTATGCTGGGATACCGGGGTTCCTTTGGCGTATAATCGGGAAGATCTGTTGAATCCCTATTTTGTAGTTTCTCGCCCTGAACATGTTAGATAGGTTTTGATTCAATGGAAAAGCACGGCTCAACTGTTATTATGGATTGCAGGTTTGTAATTTGAACAATCGCATTCGGATATTTTGCTTCCAGTTATGAAAAGGTAGGAGGATTATGATATTTCCGGTTATTCTAGCAGGCGGTTCAGGCACCAGGCTTTGGCCCCTGTCCAGGCAGTTGTTTCCCAAGCAATTAATGAATCTTGTGAATGAAAACACCATGCTTCAGAATACAATCTTACGCTTGAGTGATTTTCAGGGAATCGATGATCCGATCATCATCTGCAATGAGGAACATCGGTTCATGATTGCCGAGCAGGTGCGCCGGATTAATATCAATCCCGCATCCATCATACTGGAGCCGGTCGGACGGAATACGGCTCCGGCTGTGGCGATTGCAGCTTTTCACGCCTTAGACGTTGATGATGACCCCTTGCTGGTTGTACTTCCTGCGGATCATCATATCGAAGATATTCATACCTTCCAGAAGACAATCCGTATCGGTGAGCATTTCAGCCATGAGGGAAAACTGATCACTTTCGGAATTGTTCCCAGTGCTCCGGAAACCGGGTATGGGTATATTCAAAAAGGAGATCCGCTTGTTGCTTCCCATACTGACAGCAAGGCGGTCACCATCCGTGAGTTTGTTGAAAAACCGGACCTGAAAACCGCAGAAAAGTATCTTGCTTCCGGCAATTATTGCTGGAACAGTGGTATTTTTATGTTCAGGGCACAGACGGTTCTATCGGAACTGAAGAAGTATGTTCCGGATATGGTCGCAGCCTGCGAGAGGGCTTTTCGGAAAGGACGAAGGGATCTTGATTTTTTCAGATTGGATGCAGGCGAATTTTCTTCCTGTCCTTCTGATTCGATCGATTATGCAGTGATGGAAAAAACAGACGCAGGTGTGATGATTCCGTTTGATGCAGGGTGGAATGACTTGGGATCATGGGAAGCTTTATGGCAGGTCGGTAAAAAAGACACCAGCCGGAATGTCATTCATGGGGATGTCATTACACATCAGGTTCATCAGTCTTATCTCCATTCTACCGGCCGGATGATTGCCGCGATCGGTTTAAAAAACCATATCGTGGTGGAAACTCCGGATGCGGTTCTGATTTCCCCGATGGATCGTGTTCAGGATGTCAAATCCATTGTGGATCAGCTAAAATCCAGCGACCGGAAGGAAGCACTGGTGCATCGAAAAGACTACAGGCCCTGGGGGATATGTGAAAGCATTGTTGTGGGAGAACGGTTTCTGGTGAACCGGGTTACTGTAAAACCCGGAGCCCAGATGTCTCTGCAGAAGCATTTTCATCGGGCGGAACACTGGATTGTTGTAAGGGGCACTGCATTGGTGACAAAGGGGGGAGAGCAAATTGTTTTGAAAGAAGATCAGTCCGCTTACATACCCGTGGGTGTGGATCATCGGCTGGAAAATCCCGGGAAAATTCCTTTGGAGATCATTGAGGTACATTCCGGTTCTTATCTGGGAGAGGAAGATATCATACGGCTGGAGGATAATTACGGCCGTTAGCCGACCAGAATGATTCTAAGGTCCATGACATTGGTATGGGTCGGTCCGGTTATGACAAGATCATTGATGGACTGAAAGAAGTGGTAAGCGTCATTATTGGAAAGACACTTTTGGGCGTTTGTTTTTTTTGCAGATGCTCTTTTTATGGTTGTGGTATCCGCAACCGCTCCGGCTGCATCCGTAGGCCCATCGGTTCCATCCGTGCCCGCACTGAAAATAACGATATTTTCATGGCCGTCAATATCGATGGCCGCGGCCAGTGCAAATTCCTGATTCCTTCCTCCTTTTCCGTTTCCGGAAATGGTCACCGTGGTTTCTCCTCCTGTCAGTATACATGCCGGTGGTGACAAAGGATGGCCGGTTTTTCTGATCTCTTTTGCAATTGCCGCATGCATCCGGGCTGCTTCCCTGGTTTCCCCCTGAATCATAGAGGAAAGAATCAGCGTGTTATATCCGAGATTTTGGGCTTTTATTTTGGCAGAGCGGATTGCCTCCATATTGCTTCCGATAATCAGATTTCCGGTTTTGTTAAAAATCGGGTCTTGTGGTTTCGGTGTTTCCGGAATCAATCCTTTCAGGCCGTTTTGTAAATGTCTGAAAACCGCATACGGCAATTTTTTTGAAATACCATACCGGGCAACGATATCCATGCAGTCTTTATATGTGCTGGAATCCGGAACGGATGGGCCGGATGCAATTATGTCAAGGTCATCCCCTACCACATCGGAAAGGATCAAGGATATGAAGGATGCCGGGTATGCGGCTTGAGCAAGCAGTCCTCCTTTGATTCCGGAGATGTGCTTTCGGATGGAATTGATTTCATGGATTGCTGCTCCACATGCAAGAAGAATTTTAATTGTTGTCTGCTTGTCTTCTAATGTGATTCCGGGTGCCGGAAAAGGAAGCAGGGCTGAGCCCCCTCCTGAAATCAGACAGATGATAAGGTCATTTTCCCCAGCCTTGTTAGCGACCTGCATTATGGATTCTGCTCCTTTTAATCCATTTTCGTCAGGGACAGGGTGGCCGGCTTCGATGATTTTGATTGTATTGGATTTTGAAAAGTGACCATATTTAACAACAGCGACACCACCAGTCAGTTTATCATTCAAAAGGGTCTCCATGGCAAAAGTCATGGGAGATGCTGCTTTTCCTGCCCCAATCAGATAGATGTTTTCATATTTTGAAAGGTTGTAGTTTTTATTTCCAATGAACAGATTATCCCCTTTACGTTTGCAGTGTCTATAAATAGCTGTTTCCGGTTCCACTGCTTCAAGACCGCTATGGAATATGGTTCCGGCATCTTTTTTTAATCTGGAGAGGATGGGTGATTGTAAATTCATGGTTTCATGATTCTATCCTGCTGTTTCAAAAAGTTCAATATGCATTCATGATGGTTATACTGATTTCGCTACCAGGAGATTTCGAATGTGAAGATAGGTGACGGGCCTATGATGAGGATTGATCCGTCCTTGACTTTGTGGTTGGTAAAACATAATCTGAAATTTATTTTGAATGGAGGCTGATCTCCGTCTTCGATGTATGTTAACTGAGTAAAACAGCAAATTGAAAACAAGGAAAGACCCATGAATATGGAAACGAGTCTACAGTCATATTTAAAGGGGCAGATGTTAATGGCCATGCCGAGCCTGAAAGATCCAAATTTTTCACAGACAGTAACTTGTATCTGTGAGCATACGGAAGCCGGCGCGCTTGGGATTGTGATTAATCGCATTCATCCGTTTATTTCTGCAAAGGAGATTTTCGATGAGTTGAAAATCGATTATAAAACAGAGGCGGAATCCATTAATATTTTTGTCGGAGGCCCCGTTCATATGGGAGAATTGTTCATACTTCATGGACCGCCTTTTGATTGGGAGGGTTGCGTGAATATTACTCCCACCCTTGCACTCAGTAATACAAGGGATATCCTTGAATCGATTGCTCGTGGAGAAGGGCGGGTAAACTCTTTTTTGATCGCTCTCGGATGTGCCGGCTGGGGGCAATTTCAGCTGGAATCGGAGCTATCTGCAAATGCCTGGTTGACCGGTCCGGTTTCAAACGAGTTGGTTTTTGATGTGCCAATTGAATTCAGATGGGATCGGGCACTGGAATTGATCGGCATTGATCCGATGAAGTTAACGGATGCAGCCGGTAATGCCTGATTTTTTGTTGGGAATATTGAAATATAGTGAGGCCATCCTGAAAAAAGTCAGGAGTCTTCTTCGTTTTTTGATTTTGGTTTTTTTTTCTTCTGGCAAATTTTATCTTTTCTGACAAAGGCACATAGTTTTGGATTATAGTATTCTTTGCAGTTTAAAGGGTTGTATAAAGGGCATTCAGGGTGTTTATCTGACATGGATTTCTTTTTCCTCTTTTTTCAATCCTTAGATAATTCATACATCGTATCATAAAGTCTTTAATTTTACAAGGAGTTATGTTTGGAGCGCATTTGATTTATAAAAACAAATCATATCAATAAAGGGAGTGCGGAAATTATTTTGACAAGAACCCGATAATATTTTAGTAATCGTCGCCTGTTACGGAAAATCAGGGATTAATATGGCAAAATTCAATATTTTAAAAAATGAAATATTACAGATTTCTTCTGAAATCACGGATCTTTTTGAAGATACAGAGTCTGCCACAGGTTTTTCTGAAAAAAATTTCAATGGCTGGAAAAAAACCTGTGAAAATATACAGAAAAGGTTGCCGGATGAAATTATGAGGGTGGCTGCTGTCGGTCCGATTAAATCCGGCAAAAGCACTTTTGTGAATACACTTTTTCATGGTGATTACCTGAAACGGGGGGCAGGTGTTGTAACCTCCATTGTTACACGAATTCGCCGAGGTTCTATCCTCAGGGCGACCCTTTTTTTTAAATCATGGGATGAGGTAAATCAGGAAATTGATCAGGCGCTTACTTTTTTCCCTTCCCTCATCAAAAATTCCGATTCTGAAACATTCGATATCAGAAGAACATCCGATCGAAAACACCTTGCAGCGGTGCTTCAATCATTGAGTTCTGATCAGTTGATTACACAGGCTACACGAAATGTTAACAGCGTAATTTTATCATCCTATTTAAAAGGATATGACCGGGTAGAAGGAATTGTTTCCTCTGATGGTGGAAAACGGATTTATGAGGGGCACCAGTTTTCCGAACATCGGAATTTTTCCGGAGATGAAGTTCTTGCGGTTTATCTAAAGGATATTCAACTTGAGATAAACTCCACTACTATTGAAGAAAATATAGAAATTGCGGATTGTCAGGGGAGCGATTCTTCAAACCCGCTTCATTTTGCCATGATACAGGATTATCTTCTTCTGGCCAATATGCTTGTGTATGTTATCAGCAGTCGAACCGGGTTGCGTCAGGCCGATATTCGATTTTTGTCCATGATTCGAAAGATGGGGATTATGGATAACACCATGTTTGTTGTAAACTGCGATTTTTCTGAACATGAAACACTGGAGGGAATGATTGCGCTGGTTGCCAGGATCAGGGATGAGGTATCGATATTAAAATCAGACCCGGAGCTGTTTGCGTTTTCATCTCTGTTCGATCTTTTTAGAGCCCAGGAAACATCCGGAGATCTGAGCGATCGGGATCGGAAACGTTTTGAGCAGTGGGTTGCCGAGAAGGATTTGATTGATTTTTCAAACAGGGAAAAGGAAAGGTTTGAGGCGGTGTTTCAAAAAAAGATTACCAGCGAACGTTACACGCTTCTTCTTCGGAATCATTTGGAACGTTTAGGCATTATTTCCACAGGGGTACTGCAATGGGCAAAATTAAATCAGGAAATTATTGAAGGAGATGAACAGAGCGCCGGCAGAATCCTGAAAGATATTCAGAAAAATCAGGAAAAAATGAACCGTATCCGGTCTATGATCAGAAACACACTGGATGGTTGTGTAAATCGTTCAAAGAGCGAACTGAGAAATGATATTGATGCTTTTTTTGAAAACAGATCCGGTGGAATTATTCCTGAGATAACGGATTTTATAAAAAAGTTTGCGATAAATATTGAACAGCTTGAGGAGGTTTTGGAAGCAAAAGGATTTACAGAGACACTATATGCCATTTATCAGGAATTCAAACACTCTCTTGACAACATGATGGCTGAGAAGATCAATCCCGCGATTATCGGTTTTATTAAATCAGAGGAACGGAAAATTGTAAGCATATTTGACTCTGTTGCCCAGCCATTTGATGGCATGGTTGTGGATGCCCTTGCCGGTTATGAAAAAACACTCGGACATTACGATATTAAAATGGTGCAGAATTTGGAGGAACAAACAGGATCTCCTGATATCGAAACCATAAAAAGACTCACCGGCCTTCAAATACCAACCGCTTTTGCGGTGATGAGGTATTCTGCACGGATAAAAACAGAAGCAGTACTCCGGTTTGGTTTTTATAAAATTCTGAATGCCTTTAAAAAATTAATTAAAAAATCGGTTCGTGAAAAAAAAGAGGATGTTTATCAAGCAATAAAAGACGGGGTCCGGTGCATGAAACGCGAAACAGAAATTTCAATCCTGTTTCATTTTAAAAATTACCGGGAGAACATTAAGTTTCAATACCTGTTTAAATTGATTGAAACCATGTCATCCCACTATTTTGAGACACTGCTCAGTCGGTTTCAGGCCTATAATACCGACCTTGCTGAACTCACACAATTGATAGACGAAAAGCGGATTGACAAGGAAAGAGTTTTTAAGATATTGAGAGACACGGAAGTGAAAGCTTTTGATGTATGCAAACGCATTGATAAGATTAACAGAGCGTTAGTCGAGATTGCAAACGGTGTTTGAATGGGAAAGGCCGGATTTGAGAAGATGCGATGACAAAGATCGATATGGACATTTGTGATAATCCAATTCAATAATGGAGAGATGCAGATGGTAGCCAAAATAGCAAGAGCTGTTGCAGTAGCAAATGAAAAGGGGGGAGTTGGAAAAACAGCAACCGTTGTTAATCTAAGCGCTGCTCTTTCCATGGAGGGCCAGAAGGTTCTTGTTGTTGATATGGATCCTCAGGGAAATACAACCAGCGGATTTGGATTTGATTCCGGTCAAGATAGAATCAGTACCTATCACCTGATCATGAACCCCAAAGAAGCTTCCGCTAAAGAGGCAATCATTCATACGGCGTGGCCCGGGCTTGATTTAATCCCTTCCCATGTTGATCTTGCCGGCGCCGAAATTGAATTGATTAAAGAGATGGGCAGGGAGAATAAATTAAAAAAGGCGCTGTCCGGTCTTCGTGCGGAATATGATGTAATCCTGCTGGATACACCTCCGAGCCTGTCTCTTCTTACCGTAAATGTATTCTCCTTTGCTACGGAGGTGCTGGTTCCCTGTCAGACCCAACCCTATGCGTTTGCAGCACTGGATAATCTGTTTGATACAATATCCACAATCAAAGAAAATATCAATCCGGACATTACGATTACAGGAATCATTGCTACGTTTTATGATAAAAGAACCCATGTCAGTCAAATGATTATGGAGAAACTGAATACCGACAAACGATGCAGCAACCTTGTTTATAAAACGGTAATTCGAAGCAACACGACCATCGCAGCCAGCAGCGATGTTGGACAGCCGGTTGTTTTTTACAGGAAGAATTCCTATGGCTCCATGGACTACATCCAGTTGGCAAAGGAGTTTTTAGGCCGAAACGGATCGGAATTCATCCTGCCGGATTTTTGATATCAGTATCTGTATCATAGCGAGCCAATTTCAAAAGTTTGTTGTTGTAGTTCCGGCGAAAATTAAAATCCAGTATTTTCGGCTCTTTTCTGAGCACTGACTTTCGCCGGTGTGACGCTTTGTAATCGTTTTGAAATTGGCTCTCGGGATTGAAAAGGCGGTTCACGAGATCCACCATATCATTCCAGCGATGGTTTCAGTTTTTTCAGGTTATCTGCCGCAAACTCGATGGAAGAATCCAGTTCCAGTGCCATAGCGTAGTATTGAATCGCTTTCTCCTTATTTCCCATGTCCCGGTAGTTTGAGGCAATGTTGGCATAGTCAATGGCCGAGTTTGGATTCAGTTCAAGCACCTTTTGAAAACAAGTAATGGCCTCTTCATGCCTTTTTAATTTAAAGTTGCAAAAACCCATTAAATTATAGATATCGGTTCTTTCCTGATCCAGCTCTTCCCCTTTAGATAGCACTTCAAGGGCTTGTTCATACTTTCCCATCTCCTTGAAACAGACACCCATATAGGAGTAAATACTCGGTATGTCCTGTTTCGTTGGGTTGAGATTCAGGGCTTGTTGAAAGAAGTCCATCGCTTGTTCCGGATTTCCTGCGGAAAGTGTTGAAGTGCCGATATAGAACTTCAGATAGTAACAATTTGGCAGATGGGGTTCAATTTTTTTCAGTTCTTGAATAGCCTTGACCGGAGTGTAGGATTCGGTGATAATTTTTGCAGTGAACATCCCAACGCTGGTTCCATGGGCTCTTTCTCGGAAATGGGCACCGGGTATGATGGTATAGAATGCCGGTATTTCGAGTTGCGGGTGCATGGTGTTGATGCAGATGATCTCCATGTTTTTTCTGGAAAGTGCTTGAATGCAATTTTCAACCTCGATTCGGATGTTGTTGTTCGAAATATCAGGGAGATTGGATATATTGATTATTTTTTGAGGAGCTGTGATAAATAGGGCCTGTTCCAGTTTTGTAAATTTTGGCAGCCCGCTTGCTACATAATTTGATCCGGTGTTGAAGTCTCCAGCCAACTGTGCAACTTCAGTAAGAGCCCTGCTCAACGCCTTCTGGGGATCAGGGGTTGTGCCTGCCGTCCAGATGATCTCGCTTTTTTGGGGAAAGGTGTTCGGATCATAAGCCATGACACCCACTGATGGAATACCGGTATCCAGAGAAAAGTCGGAAAGAAACAGTTTGATCCCGGCCTTTCGGTACTTGCCAATCATTTCAATCACCATGGGGTCAGTTGCGGATTCCGGGTTTATGGCCGGGACATTCATTTTTCCTCGGCTGATGATGGAAGACACATGTCTTTCAACGATCTCGCAAATACCCTGTGACAGAGCTTCTTCAATACAATTGCCGGCAGATGGGCCGTTGAATTCGTTGATGGCATAGAACCAGGTGAAAGGAACAAAAATCTCTTCCTGTCTGGTCAGGTTGTAGCCAAGGGTCCACTGCAATGGAAGGTTTTCAAAAACAGCCTTGGATACTTGTAAATCATTCATGTCATCGTGTACCGATTTGGCAATCATTTCAAAGGGGAGTGCCCGGTCCTTCATATTTTTGTAAGTATCTGTGATAAAATTATCCGGATTCTTACAGAAAGAGAAGAAGCTGAATCTTTCTGCCAATTCCATGACAGCGCTGGCTTCCGCTTGTGATGGAGTGGCTCCTTTTCCCATCTGTTTGTTGGTATTGGTTATTCGTCTGGCATCCTTTCCGCATATACTGAAAAAAACCGGGATATCCAGTCTTCCGTTATCGATTCGAATGGCTTGTTCGAGGATATCGATGTTCAGTTTTTCTATTTTTTTCTTGAACCGTTGAACGGTTTCTTCTGGTGTAAATATTTTATCCTGATCCAGGGTAAATTTTTTAAAGGCATCCTTCATCGTTATTCTTTTGCTCATCTTTTTCTCCAACTATTTCTTTTCAAGGTTTACATTAACCTGACTGTATGCACCTTGTTATTGATTTTCAAGAGCATGATGATAAAAAAAATAGAATGGCTTGACTTTCTGTATCAGGTCGTTATACGGAAACAGGAGAAATTAAAGTCAAATCCATGATAGCGGTATCTTAATAAGGATGATAAAGATATGAAACGGAAAAAGTCAACAATCCGGGAAACAAAGGAAACCAGTATCCAGATGGAGCTCAATCTGGATGGAACCGGTTCCGGGAATATCTCAACCGGGATTCCTTTTTTTGATCATATGCTGACATTGTTTGCGGTTCACGGTTTTTTTGATCTTATGATCAAGGCCAAAGGTGACCTGGATGTGGATTTTCACCATACAGTTGAGGATACGGGTCTGGTATTGGGCGATTTGTTGTATGAGGCACTTGGCGATAGAAAAGGAATTAAAAGATATGGACATGCCCAAACTCCCATGGATGAGACCCTGGCAGTGGTTTCTCTTGACCTGTCCAACCGGCCTTTTTTGGTCTACAATGTGCCTTTCATTCAGCATACCGGCATTGGATTTACTATACAATTAGCCGGTGAATTTCTAAGGGCTTTTGCCACCAGGGGCGGAATAACACTTCACATCAATGTTCAATATGGAGGAAATGAACATCATATTATCGAAGCTATTTTTAAATCATTGGGTCGCGCATTGGATGAAGCGGTATCATTGGATAAACGGATTCATGATGTACGATCAAGCAAAGGATGTATTTAAAAAAGTATTGACAGAATAGGAAAAAATAAATAAATATAAATATTTTTAGTGTAAATCATTGCATGATACATAACTATATGATTTATGATATGTTTATATATAGGAGTATGGCCGAGCCAAGTCCGTGAAGTTTGACGGAAGTTTTTTTCCCCGGATGCCGACGTGGCGTTACTTTCAGTCATTCTTATTCCAAATTACGGAGGCTTTGCTCCTTGGCGTTTTATATTCCTGAAGAAAAAATTTCAGAAATTCAAAATGTTGCCGATATTATTGATATCGTATCAGAGTCGGTGCTTTTAAAAAAAGCAGGAAAGAATCATATCGGTCTCTGTCCATTTCATTCGGAAAAAACCCCTTCATTTACTGTAAATCCGGAAAAACAGATCTTTCATTGTTTTGGTTGCGGAGCTGGTGGAAATGTTATCAGCTTTGTAATGAAACATGATGGAGTATCATTCCCGGAGGCTGTCCAGACGCTTGCAAAACGATTTGGTGTTGAGCTGCCGATGAGAAATATGAATCCGGCTCAAAAAATCGAGATGAGTGAAAAAGAGCAGATACTGGATGTGAACCGGCATGCAATGCAATATTTTCAGCATATGCTATTTCAGGAATTTTCCGGCAAACCTGGGTTGCAATACTTAACAGAAAGAGGGATTTCGAGGAATACACTTGAGAAGTTCCATATTGGATATGTACCGGATGGGTGGACAAATCTTGTAGAGTATCTTTCTCGAAAACGTATACCCCGAAACCTGTTGATAAAAACCGGACTGGTAGTTGAAAATAAACAAAAATCAGGTTTTTATGACCGGTTTCGCAACCGTATTATGTTTCCAATTTTCAATCCGGGAAATCAGGTCATTGGTTTTGGTGGTCGTGTTCTGGATAATTCTCTCCCCAAGTATTTGAATTCACCTGAAACATTGGTTTACAGCAAAAGCAGTTCTTTGTATGGACTCCATATTGCCAAGCCGGAATGCCGGAAGACAGGGACAGCCTATATTGTTGAAGGATATATGGATCTTCTGGCTTTATGGCAACATGGAATTCAAAATGCAGTGGCTACCCTAGGTACCAGCCTGACATCCGAGCATGTTCGGATACTGAAAGGGCATTGCGAGAAAGTCGTTCTTGTGTATGACTCAGATGAAGCCGGGTTAAAAGCTGCTGCCCGCAGTATTGAAATATTCAATAAAGAGTATCTTAACGCTTTGATTTTGGTATTACCCAATGGCCATGATCCTGACTCTTATCTGTTTAAAAATGGTGAAGCTGCATTCAAGGCAATAGCCCAAGAGGCTCTGGGTGCGATGGAATTTTTAATGGAGTCTGCAATACGGAAAAATGGGATGTCTTTGGAGGGAAAGGTCAGAACCGTCACTTCTATGAAGGATTATCTGGCAAACACCTCTGATCATGTTTCAAGGTCTTTATATATCAAAAAATTGGCGGAGAGGCTCAATATCGATGACTCCGCAATTATGGAAAAAATAAGGGAGACAATACAGAAACAAAAAACAGAAAATAATCGTGCGGGAATCATTCATAGCATAAATCAGCAATCAACAAGAATGAGCGAAGCTGGTTTGTCGAACGAATCCGATCGGATGGAAAAAAAGATCATTGCCATGATGGTACAGTATCCGGAAATTCTTCCTGAGATCTGCAAGCAGGACATTTTGTCATGTTTTGAGAATAAGGTGCTATCAAAAATAGGGGTATTGATTTTAGAGCAACATGAAAAAGGGGATCGATCTGTTTCCAGTTTGATTGTAAGAGTCAATAATCCGGAACAGGAAAAGTTTATTGCATCGCTGGCAATCGAAAACAACAAATGGAATCATGCCGGCTGCCTGAAACTGATTAAACAATTTGTCTTGAGTAAAAATAAGAGAAACCATGATTTGCTTATGAGAATAAAGACGGCGGAAGCGCAAAATGATGATAAACTGCTGATTGCTTTAATGGAGCAGTTACGTGATCAAAAAAAAATACAGAAGAAACGGGAGTCTGCCGGAGGCAAAACTTTATGACAAAAAGACCTGTAAAAAAACAGAAAAAAACAAATGCCAAGATTACCAAAACAAACGAAGTTGCCCAAAAGAAAAAGCTGGACAAACTTATTGAAAAAGGTAAAAGGCAAGGCCAACTGACCTATGATGAAATATATGAAATGCTCCCGGAGGATCTTTTGCTACCTGAAAAAATAGACGAAACCCTAATGGTTTTCGATGATATGGATATCAAAATTCTGGATGGTGACGCAAAGGTATTGAAACCAAAAGAAGAAACTTTTGATAAAAGAAAGGTTTTCGAGAATGAAGCTGTCGTCGGTTCAACAGCTGATTTTGGAACGGTCACGGATCCGGTTAAGATGTATCTCAGAGAGATGGGGCTGGTCACTCTCCTTAGCCGGGAGGGAGAAATCGAGATCGCGAAAAAAATAGAGGCAGGGGAACAAGAGGTACTTCGGGCAATGTTGGAGACCACCATCGGGACGGAAAGCATCCTTGCACTGGCGGACAATATTGAAATTGGAAATCTGCGAGCCAAGCATGTTCTTCGAGATATCGATGAAGGTGATACCTATGTGGATGAAGCGGCGCAGGTTGAAACATATCTCGCCACTGCTGCGGTTATCCGTGAATTGGATAGAGAAAATCAGGAATTGCGTGACAAGCTGTTTCTGATGAAAAACGATTCAGAAGAACAGCGAAGAGCCAGAAGATCCATAACACGCAGGATCAATAAAATTTTTGACCTTCTGAAGGACTGGCGTCTTGAGAGCAGTGTCGTGGATCGAATTGAAGATATGATTAAAGGTCAGATTAACTGGTTTGATGAGAAGAATCGGCTGATCATCAAATGTGCGGAAACTCACGAAATGCCCGTGACGGAATTCCGGATGAATCTGGTCAGCAAAAATGAATTTGTCAAATGGGCAAAGACAAAATGCGACATTAAAAGAGACAAATTGACGGATCTCTTCATGGAAATGAAGGATGTACAGGATCAGATTCAGGAAAGGGCAAATGCAATCAAAGCCAATAGCAGAACCCTGAAACGAATCATCACAAATGTTGAAGAAGGACGAATCAGGGCAAAGGTTGCCAAAAAAGAATTGATCCGGGCCAACCTCCGTCTGGTTGTCAGCATTGCAAAAAAATATACCAATCGCGGACTTCAATTTCTGGATCTGATTCAGGAAGGAAATATCGGTTTGATGAAAGCGGTTGATAAATTTGAATACCGAAGGGGATATAAGTTCAGTACGTATGCAACCTGGTGGATACGACAGGCAATCACAAGGGCGATTGCGGATCAGGCAAGAACCATCCGTATTCCGGTCCATATGATTGAAACCATCAACAAGTTGATTCGGACATCCAGATATTTGGTTCAGGAACTTGGGCGTGAACCTTCTCCGGAAGAGATTGCACAGAAAATGGAGATTCCATTGGATAAAGTGCGTAGGGTACTCAAAATTGCCCGGGAACCGATCTCTCTGGAAACCCCGATCGGTGAGGAAGAGGACAGCCATTTAGGAGACTTTATTGAGGATAAAAAGTTTATGCTCCCTTCAGATGCTGCTGTAAATATGAATCTTGCGGAGCAGACCCGAAAAGTACTCGCAACACTTACCCCGCGTGAAGAAAAGGTCTTACGAATGCGGTTTGGTATTGGTGAAAAAGCAGACCATACATTGGAAGAGGTGGGAAAGGATTTTGCAGTAACTCGTGAACGAATTCGTCAGATAGAAGCAAAGGCGCTGCGGAAACTGCGGCATCCAACAAGAAGCAAGAAACTCAAGAGTTTTATTGATACATAGAACTTGACAAATCATAGAACAGGCGTTAAATAAGCTAATTTAAATCCATTTGAGCTGAGGGCCTATAGCTCAGTCTGGTAGAGCCACCGGCTCATAACCGGTCGGTCCCTGGTTCGAATCCAGGTGGGCCCACTCATTTGCCACTTATTGGGTTAGCGAATATGGGGAAGATGAGGAAATGAATTCAATGCGGGATATCATATTAAAACGAATAGTAGTCAAATCGGCAGTCAAGGCGTGGGTAGCTTTATACCACGCCTTTTTTATTTGGCGTGAACACAAAAGATCTGATCCGGTATTGATATGTCTGTAAAAGTTTCAGACATTATCCGTCTAATGAATGAGATCGCACCTCAGAACCTCGCTGAAAACTGGGATAATTCAGGGCTACAAGTTGGTGATAAAAACTGGCCGGTCAAATCGATTATGGTTGCCCTTGACCCGTTGCCGGATATCGTAGCAGAGGCTTGCCGGAAAAAGATAAATCTCTTAATTACACATCATCCTCTTATTTTTAAACCATTATCCAGAATCGACTTTTCAACCCCTGTTGGTTCAACGATTCAGCTATCTGTCCAAAACAGGTTGTCTTTGTTCGCCGCGCATACGAATCTTGACAGTGCGAGCGGCGGAATCAATGATATTATTTCAGAAAAACTTGGTTTAAAGGCGTTATCTGTTCTGTCAAAACCGGAACAGCTCGAAAAGTATAAACTGGTTTTTTATGTCCCGGCGGATCATGAGAAGAAATTATTGGAAATTTTATTCCAGACCAGGGCCGGAGTCATCGGCAAATACACGTGTTGTTCGTTTCGAAACCAGGGAACAGGAACATTTAAACCTGGTTCATCTGCAAAACCGTTTTCGGGAAGTATCGGCGTCCTCTCTCAGGTGGATGAGGTCCGGATTGAAACAATTGTTAATCGTCAGGATCTGGATGCGGTTTTGGCGCTTTTGAAAAAACATCATCCCTATGAAACAATGGCCTATGACATATACCCCTTGATTCCGGAGAATGGAAATCAGGGGCTTGGCCGTGTGGGATCTCTGCCTGATAGGCTTCGGCTGGATCAATTTTCAGATCAGGTAAGAAGGGTTTTAAACCTTGCAAGTGTCAGGGTTGTTGGAGATCCAGGACTGATGGTTGAGAAGGTGGCGGTCTGTTCCGGGAGTGGTTCATCCCTGTTGGGAGATTTTTTCGCTTCAGGAGCACAGGTTTTTATCAGTGGTGATATACGGTATCATGATGCAAGGGCTTCGGAAGAAGCCGGGGTAGGCATCATTGATGTCGGTCATTTTGGATCAGAACATCTGGTGGTGAATGTGCTGATGCAGAAACTTCGTGATGCAATTTTGGCAAAAGCAATGGATGTTTCCATAGAGGCATGTGATCTTGAAAAAGATCCTTTTGTTGTTTATTCATCCTAAAAAAAATAGGTGTAAGCGTATGGTGAGTATTACAAGGGAACAGATAGCAGTCTTGATTGAACTTCAGAATATTGACGTGGAGAGTACACGAATTCAATCTTTTTTGAATGGCATCAAGCCTAAAGTGGATCAGTTTGACAAGCACATCAAAGCCGTTGAGCAGACCATTGTGGAAAAAGAGACTATTATCTCGGGGTTGAAACAGGAATACCGTTTGCGGGAATCGGATACAAAAGACAATCAGGAAAAAATTCGGAGAAATAATGAAAAGCTTGTATCCGTAAAGACCAATAAAGAGTATCATGCAATATTGAAGGAAATCGAGGGCCTTCATAAGAAAAATTCCATCATTGAGGATGAGATTCTTCAAAAACTCGATTTTCTGGAAAAAGAAGAGAAACTGATCGTTCAGGATAAATCGGAACTTGAGAAACTGAAAGAGCAAGCTATGCAAGAGATCGCTGTTCTCAATGAAAAAGGTGATGCGGAGCGAGAAAAATTAACAGCTCTTTTATCCAGCCGGGAAGAAATTGAGAAAACCATGGATCCGGAAGTGATAAAACGTTTCAGGATTGCCCGGGAACAGACCCATGGCAGTGCTATCGCAGCAGTGAAAAATACGATTTGCCAGGGGTGTAATATGAATATCCCGCCCCAGATGTATAATGAACTTCAGCGCTTTGACAAGCTTGAATTTTGTCCACGGTGTTATCGGATCATTTATTGGGGAGAATGATCTGTTTTCAAACAAAGAAGTAAATTATTTGTGTAATATCAGCATACGGTCGGAGCAGGCTATACGATCGTCGGATCATCTGTATTGATCCGGAGGAAAGTCCGAACACCAGAGAGCAGGGTGCTCCATAACGTGGAGTCGCGGCAACGCGAAGGAAAGTGCAACAGAAAGTATACCGCCGGCTGAATCGATCAAGCTTTGTGCTTGTTGTTCTGCCGGTAAGGGTGAAAAGGTGTGGTAAGAGCACACCAGTTTTCCGGGTGACCGGAAAAGCTTTGTAAACCCCATCCGGTGCAAGACCAAATAGGGAAATGTTTGAGGGCTGCTCGTCCGAGTTTCCGGGTAGGTCGCAAGAGGTAGCGGGCAACTGTTACCCAGAGAGGAATGATCGTAGTCCGGTTGAGAGTAATCTGAATCGGAAACAGAATTCGGCTTACGGACTGCTTCGGCCGTTTTGTTATTACAAGTTATGATAATGAAGGTGAAAGTGTGAATGAATTTGTTTCCAATATTCCATATGCTGAAAAAGTGCGGATCTATTCCTATGATTACTTAAAAACTTGTAAGTATTTATCCAGGTTCAATAATACACAAAATTTTTTTACAAAAAAGCTTTTTTCGCAATTGATTGCGTCTTCTCAACTTCTGGAAGATTTTCTGGATTTCCATGGAGCGAAAAACAATCAAAACTGGTATGTCTATAGAGAGTATGCTGCTTCCGTTCGCCATTTGAGCCTGGGTGGATATTCGCAAAAACATATTTTACACCGAATGGAATTTTATGACCTTCCCAATACGGAAGATTTTATAAAACAGGGGGCAGCTACTCTTGATTTTTTGACTGGTTCTCTGATGAAATTGGCACCACTTATTCTCAAAGAGGCAGAGAGGTTACAAATTCCGATTCCAGAAGAGGATTGGGATCAGGATTATTTTCCAACTGTGGTAACCAACGAGATGCTTGAGTTTGATATTGATGATGATACAGATCAGGAAAAGAGCAAGATCGTCAAAATTGCAAGTGAGTTTTTAGCCATTGCCGGTAATTTCGATCAACTGGGATTTTATGAGCCCTATGATTTAAAGGGTATGCTGGAGATGGTTCCGAAAAAGGTGAATGAGGTAGAAATCCGGCGCTTTGAAATGCTGGTTCATAACTTGCAGTCATCGTTTGATACTTACGTTATTCAGGGCGGATATCGATATGGCAACCGGAAACTGAAACAGTTGAGAAGTTATTTTTCAGTTGTTTTTCATATTTTGCAGATTGTTGGCCGGTTACTGCATTTTTATGAACGTCATCTTCTTGAAAGGGGGCACAAGAGGATTCATCAAAAAGCCCGAAAGCATCTTTCCGAGTTGATTGACCCTGCAATGTTGTTAGACAGAACCATCAATTATGGACTCTATTATGTATGCCATTTCCTAACAGATGGTAAAGAGTTTGCCAGTGAGATTCTGAATGAAAATATAGAAAGGTCTTCTGTTGATGTTCCGGTACCGGTGAAGCTGGGTTTTCATAGCCGTCCCAGTCTTCTGGTTGCTAAAATCGTACAGTACTATGGTGGACAGGTAGAACTTTGTGTCGGAGAGAATCGATTCGATGCCAGCAGTGTTCTGGATATCCAATGGGCAGGAGGACAGATTCATAAGGAAAACATTACCCGGGTAACTTTTGAAGGAGATACCAGGGCATTAAAGGATATTGAGATACTGGCAGACGTTAATTATGGTGAGGATACAATGGGAAAGGGAATCCCACTTCCAAAAGAGTTGAATTATCTGAGATAAATCGGATTTTTTTTGGATAGATGATGATAGCAAAATCCATAAGTTATTGAATGAAAGCAAAATAAGATCGATCAAGACTTGTATGACTGTTTCTGTAATCATTGTTGCCGGGGGCAGGGGTGCCAGGATGGGGGAGCATGTTCGGAAACAGTACATGATTCTCCATGATCGCCCGATTCTTAGCCATACCATACAAATCTTTACAACAAATGAACTTTGCGATCATATTATCCTTGTTATCCCTCCGGATGATATCGAATTTTGTAAGACAGAGATTCTTTCCAGGGTTGACCATGCTGAAAAAGTAAAAATGGTTCCAGGGGGGGCGGAACGTCAGGATTCTGTTTTTTGCGGTCTGGAAGCAATTAAAGAAGAATGGCGTGGTATCGTGTTGATTCACGACGGGGTACGGCCTTTTGTGGGGAAAAGTCAGATTCTAGACCTGATCTCCTGTGCAAAAAAAAAAGGTGCATGTATTCTTGGGATTTCAGCATTTGATACACTCAAAAAGGTGGATAAGCAGGGCCGCATATGCCGGACAGTTGATCGAGGTGGAATTTATTTTGCTCAAACCCCCCAGGCTTTTCAGTATAGTGTAATCAAAAAGGCCCATGATATGGCAAGGATGCAAAATTTTAGGGGAACGGATGACGCCTATCTTGTGGAGCAGATCGGCCATGAAGTGTTTGTCATCAATGGCACTCGGGATAATATCAAAATCACAACCCAGGAAGACCTGAGGTTGGCTCAGGCCATTTTTACTTTGACACGGTAACTTTCAAAATTAAAATGAAGCGCTTTATAAAAAGATAAGAGAAATATCAAAAATATTATTATATATCACAGCAAGTTAGTTTTTTATTCGGGCTTATCTTGCGAAATGACATTGACATTTAAACAACACTCCGCTATAAAAACACTGTTTACGGTATACACTGCAAACTTCGTATGGGTTGCTTGAATTGTTTTTATCAACCTTGGTAAAACGTATCGAAATCTGAATGGGAATTGTTTTCACCACACAGGAAAAATGAGATGCCTGCTATAGTAGAGCGGAGAAATCATATAAGGTTTATTGTAAAGCCGGGCGTGTTTGCAGTTCTCGGGCCTTATTCATTCCAGATGGGGCAGATTGTCGATATCAGTGAGGGGGGGTTGGCTTTTCATTATAAACAGGGGAAAGAGGAAAGCGTAGACACATATGAGGTTTCTATTTTATTTGACGGAAAGTCGGATAATAATACCAGCCCGTTTAAATTTACTGGAAAAGCAATTTCCGATATACAGATCAGAAGCAGCAATCCCTTCAGCACTGCTGTTATCAAGCGATTCAGCATAGAATTTGAGAATTTGACCTATTATCAACAAGCCTGGTTGTCGGAGTGTATTCGAAACCATACGATCGGAAAAGTTGATTCAGTCCCGGCACCATAGCCCTTCAGGCAAATTCTTTTCATTCTTCTCAATTTGTTCAACTCCAAACAAGCTTGTTTAAAATAAGCCCGTAAAAACAAGATGACCCCGTTGATGAGGAAAAAAACCATCCCAGATGGGTCAGGCACTTACCGCAAACCGCAATCCTCCATGAATAACCACTGAACCAGGTATACTCTTCGGTAGCCTGACCCGTGTAACCGCATCCTTTTGCTGTTTGGAAACATCCGATTTCAAAAATAAGACCATTCGGGTTGGCAAAGGTATGTTGATATGACCCGTTAACCTGAATTCTTTCTTCAGGTTTCGTTATGATATAGTTGCATTGACGACAGACAATCTGTTCTGATTCCTGAGGTTTTTTTTCATCATCATCATCGGTGAGTGACTTCATAAATGTATTGTCACTGATAGAGGGCTCGGTTCGGAATAAGTAATAACTTGATATTGTTTCGTACTCCATAATTATGACCACCAGACTATTTTAATGATAATAGGAAAAAAAGGATTGGTTCATCATTTCGACAGATAGTCTATATAACGCCATCGATCTTGAAAAGTCAATCATATGAAAAGCATCTGTGGCCTAAGCCATTGACATCAGGTAAAATTTCATCCTATAGTGATTTCTCGATACGGAATTGGAAATCGTCTTCTGCCGGAAAGGATAGCCTGCGTACAATTGTGGCTATCCTGCATGCTCTTCAATTATACTTTTATCACAGGGTTGGAGCTGGATATGAAAAAAAAGGTTTTCATCAGAACATGCATGACTTGGTTTTCAGCCTGTATGATTGTTTTTTCTATTCTTGAAATCCCATTTGGTTTTGCGGAAGATGAAACGGGTATTTTTTCCCGAAAGGGGGAAATCCAAACCCGGTTGAACAATATGTCCATGCTGATCAAGTCCATCGATAATATAACCGGAGAGATTGAAAATCGCCAAGTAGAACTTCAAAGTCAGAGCGGAATCGGGCGAGAACAGGATCTACGGAATGAAATACAGGAACTGAGCAACCGAAAGGAAGAGATGGAAGCGAGTTTCAGTCAGCTTGCAACAGATGTGGACACCCGAAAGGAGCAGGAAGATAAAAAATCAGGTGTTGACTGGCAGAGGGAACTCAAAGAACTGGTCGGCCCTTTGATCCGCGAAGTAAAGAAAATTACCGCTCATCCCCGTGAAATCGAGAGGTTGAGAAATCAGGTTGAGGCATATGAAACTCAGTTGCCCAGGATCGAAAAGGCAATTCAAAATATTGACATTCTGCTATCTCATGCAAAAGAAGAACCTCTTGTCGCAAAGCTGAAACAGAGCAGACAGATCTGGCAGAACCGCTTTGATGAAGTAAAGACCAACATGAACATCAGTCGGCGGAATCTGGATCTCAGATTGGATCAGCGAAAAACAATATCCGAATCCGCCAGGGAGTTCATGCAGATTTTTTTCAAAAGCCGGGGACGGAATCTGATTATTTCTTTTTTATCTTTTATTTTTACAATAGGCTTCTTTTTTTTACTGCATGGCTATATCCGGAAAATCAGTCCGATTCATAAAAGCCAACGCTCCGTCTATACCCGATTTTTTGATATTCTCTATTATTCAATTACCATAATTACTGCCATGCTTTCTGTTTTCGCTGTATTATATGTATTCGGAGACTGGCTGCTGTTATCCATTGCCGCCATTTTTCTGATCGGCATCGGCTGGGCATCAAAACAGGCGATTCCACTGGTCTGGACACAGGCAAGGCTGCTCATGAATCTAGGCCCGGTTAAAGAAGGGGAGCTGGTGATTTATCGCGGCCTTCCCTTTGAAGTCGCTTCATTGAATCTCTATACACGGCTTGTGAACAATGCCCTTAACGGGGGAGAACAAAAGATCCCCTTAAAAGATCTGTTGGATATGCGATCCCGGCCAATCGCAAAGGATGAACCATGGTTCCCGACAAACTGCGGGGATTGGGTGGTATTGAAAGATCAGACCCACGGAAGGGTCGTCATTCAGACACCGGAAGCAGTAAAACTGGAACTTCTTGGAGGCGCGGCGGTTACGATGAAAACACAAGATTTTCTTTCCGCCTCACCCAGAAACCTGTCCAGGGGATTCAGGCTTTGGATTCCGTTTGGTCTGGATTATGCCTATATAGACCAGATTACCGAAACAATACCGGTTCTGTTTAAAAAGGATATTTTATCCGGACTCAAGGCCAAAGGATTTGGTGATTGTGTGGAACAGATTGCCGTTCAGTTCAAGGCAGCCGGCCCAAATTCCCTTGATCTGGAAGTTCTGATGGATTGTAACAGGGAGGCTGGTTCAAATTATGAGATATTGCAGCGAATCATTCCCGGGATATGTGTGGATATCTGCAATAAAAACAATTGGGTGGTTCCGGTGAATCAGGTTCGTGTACATATGGCGAAATAAAAAAATTTCCGGTTCATCTGAAAAATTCAACCTCTCTATACCGGGACAACCGTTATGCCAGGATGCTCAGCCAGAAGGTATATGTTGCGGACGACAGAAGCGTGTTCAATGATATTGCAGCCACTGCAAAATCCGTGTCTCCTTTCATCTCTTTTGCCATGACATAGGTAATGGTCGCTGTTGGCGAGGCAAGAAGGATAAATGCCGGCAGGAATTCAGACTTGGGGATGTCTGCAAGATAAAACAACAGATATGAAATACAGGGCAAGCCCAGCAGTTTGATCAGGGTTGTTCCGATGACCTGTGAAAAATTTTTCTGTATGAAATCAAAGGAAAGGGTTGCTCCGATGATCAGAAGTGCAGTAGGGAGCGCCAGTCCTCCAAGGATATCCAGTGAACGTGAAATCAGAACCGGAATGGATACTTCGGCCAAAGAGAAGACTATCCCGGCAGCAGCTGAAATAATGATCGGGTTGCCGAAGATTTTGGATACCATGAGAAAGACTTTTTTGTTGGAAGCCTGTTCGGTTGAGTACAAATTAAGAATGATTACCGACAGGAAGTTCTGGAAAATCATAACAAAACCGGCAAATATACCGGCGCGGGCAAACCCGTCATCTCCCAGGTAGTAGTAGGCAACCGCCAATGCCAGATATCCGATGTTACAGTGATATGAGCTTTGGACAAAGGTGGCAAGATATCCCTTTGTCAGGTGTAGCATCTTTCCGGCTCCCCATGCGAGCAGAAAAACAAGAAACATGGAAACGAAAGCGATGATCACAACATTGAGATTGAAATACTGGTGGAATGAGTTCTGAGTGATTGCCCGGAAGATCATGGCGGGAATCGCCAGATAATACACCAGCCGGTTTGCCGGGGTGATAAATGTATCCGGAATAAAACCTCTACGATAGGCAATCCAGCCAAGAACAATGATGGAGAAAATCGGTATGATCGTATTGACAATATTCATAAAAGGTTAAATTCTTCTTTTGGGTATTGTTTCCAGGATATGAATTCGATGATTTCCGGCGATTTCACGGATCTCTTTTTCAGGCACATTAGCTGTCTGAGCAAATTCCGGCCATCTTTTTACAGACGCTGCTACTTCCTTTATAATCTCCACAGGTTTTTGGATGCTGATCGATTCCCCTACGGCTACCAGGTCTGATAAAACAAAGTGATCCTGCTTGCCATTTATGGTCATCTGGTGTTGATGGGTCCACTTGCCTGCTGGATTGTGCGAGTAGATCATATCAAAGGCAGGGGATAGTTTCCATTGTCCGTCCGGATTCATCGTAAAAGCAATATTCTTGGTATGGTCATCCTGGTTGCGTGCCATGACATTGAACACCATCCGCCGATACTGTTGTATAGCTTCGGTTTTGCTCAGACGCAGTTTTCGCATGACCGCAAAAGCCTGTTCATAGCTGTAGCCACCGGATAGATTAAAATCAAAGTGAGCCAGACCGCAAAGTGATTGCATATGAATCTTCTTCCGGTTTTCGCGATCAAACCGTCTGGTGAGAAAATGAGCCCGGCCGTTTTCTTCCAGCAATCGGCATTCTGCCATGTCAATACCTGCTGATCTGGCCATCTGATAATAGGCATATTCGATCCGGCCGTATCCTTTTGGAGCGCCCAGCTCAAGGTCATGAACACCGTCAAATTTCAGCAGCCAGTAGTCATAACCATCCGGCACATCCCCCTGACCGGAGACGATGTGATTGGCCTGATTCATCGCAATAACCGCTTTGGGACGGGCACCTCCTGCCGATGTCCCGACCCGCAGAATATCCAGGATCGCTTCGGCGTTTTCCTTTTCATTGGTACCGATATCCACATCAAGCGACAGATGTTGGGACATGACCTTTTGAGCCAGGGCAACCAGTTCGGCAATTGCCACTGGAACGGATTGATCCAGTTTCCGATGGACAGGAGGATAGAACTCCAGCGCACCCATGGCGCGTTTTCCTGTATAGCACAGGCGTTCAACCGGACTGAAGCTGCCGGGATCACGGCCATTTCTTGCCAGCCAGGAATCAATGATATGGTTTCCAAATTTATCCGGCAGGGCATCTGCTAAAAGTCCGGGCAGACCAAGATAGGTGCTCCTGTTCAGCCCTGGGAAAGAAAAGATTCCATCGCTGTTTTTGGCCTCCTTAAGGCCCATGTGCACCGGAGAGATATCCAGACCTTTTTTTAAAAAAGCCGGATCATACTCAAAAACAGCATAGGAACGGTCTTTCAGCCACGAAACCGCTCCGACCTGTGCACCCCAAAGTCGGATGACCGCTGTATCCAGTCTGTCTACCATTCTGTGGTTTCCCCGGTTGTACCTTGAATCCGGTTGCCGGAAGCCCGTTGACGTTTTTTCCCCTGTGCTCTGGCCAGTTGCAGAGGACTAACCGGAACATCCGGAAGAAAGACATCCAATGAATCCAGGGCATTCAGCTCCCGCAGCACGGCAATCAGGCTAGACAATTTACCTTTTCCGGATTCAAGGGCTTTGATGGAATTCAGCGAAAGGCCCGCCGCCTCTGCAACATATTGCTGCGTCATATTTTTGCGCAGGCGAAGAGATTTGATACGGCTGCCGATTTCAATCCCAATCCCCTTATCCGTCATCGAATAGAAATCCATAATAGCCTTAATTTAATCTATTAATATAAAATTATTCAAATAATAAACTATTTTTAAGCCATTATAGATAATGATAAGGAGATGTCAATAGCTTTTTTATAAAAGAACCTTACATGGAAATCGATCCCTTCCGGAAATCCGTGGCTCCGATCAGCAGGTTTATGACAACAGGTATGCCTTTTCTTGCTGTATCTCTTGCCAACTCCAGAGTGGGAAGGATCCGGCTTTCCTCTTCCACCAGAAAGCCTTTTCCTCCAAATCCTTCCACAACCTTGTGATAATCCGTTCGGTTCAATCGAGTGCCGATATCGGATTTCAATACCTCAACCTGGTCACGGGCAATTTGCGCCCATCCGCCGTCATTTCCAATCACAGCGATCAAAGGGATCTTATGGCGGACATAGGTGTCGAATTCCTGAAGAGTGTATCCGGCGGAACCGTCTCCATAGATCAGCCAGACTTCCGAATCCGGTTTGCACAGTTTCGCACCCATGGCAAATCCTGCTCCCACACCCAATGTGCCGAATACACCCGGATCCAGCCAGGTCAATGGGCCACGGGGTCTTAAGATGTATGAGGCTGTGGCAACAAAATCTCCTCCATCTGCGATAATCATGCTGTGGTCATCCAGAAATGCATCCAGTTTCCGGAGGAACAGAAGGGGATTGATAAAGTCGGTTTTTTTCTGAGCAAAGGAGGAGATTTTTTCTTCCCTGATATTATCGGCTGATTTTAGTAACTGGATCCATTCAGCATGATCCTGAAAAGAGCCTTTCTCACCGAGCGCGCAGAGGAAGGCACAGGGATCTGCATGAACACTTAAGTCCGGCTTCCGGTTCAATGAAAGATCGGATTTGCTGAGATTAATGGAAATCAGTTTGGACTGTAAAGGGATGGCTTTTCCATATTCGAGTCTGAAATCACAGGGCATGCCTGCAATCATCACCAGATCAGCCTTTCGGAGTGCATCCTTTCTGCTGTGACGCATTTGAAGGCGGCTTTGTGCTCCCAGCAAGCCTCTGGCCATTCCGGTCAGATATACCGGCATGCCGATTTGTTCAACAGCCTTTGCAAGGGTAGTTGATTCTTTCGGGTGAAGCATGGCCTGGCTGCCGATGATCAGAACAGGCTGTCTGGCCTTGTGTATCATTTTGAGGGCTGTTTCAAGTTTCTTCTGTTTCCATTCCGGTGTTTGGATATCCTGGCGAACGGCCTCCATGCTATCCAGGTCACAGGCAAACATTTTATCCACATGACGGTTTAGGTAAAATTGGAAAAGTTTGCTTTTCAGATTCAATGATCTGTTTTTTTCAGCAGAACCTCCATACATGGCCCTGACAAGGGACTCCTCATATAGAAGATCAATGGGACATTCAACAAATACCGGTCCGGGGACTCCGGATTGGGCTTCCTGAAATGCTCGCTCCATGACTGGAAGGATATCGCAGTTTTGCCGAATGGCGAGGCCTGATTTTACAATGGTTTTCAGAACAGCCATCTGATTGATATCCTGAAGTGAACCTCTGCCACGGGTAATGGTTGCTGCGGCTCCGCCTAGCAGAATCAGCGGAGATTGGGCCATCTCGGCATTTTTAAGGGCGGTGATGGTGTTGGTTACGCCCGGACCGGCTGTTACCGCGGCAATGCCGGGTGTTCCGGTTATACGGGATACGGCATCTGCTGCAAAAACCGCATTGGCTTCATCCCGGACGTCGATGATTTTGATTCCAAGAGAATTGCAACCGACCAGGATGGGAGAGATGTGCCCGCCGCACAATGTGAATAGATGTTGAACACCGTGATTGTGCAGGACGTGAGCAATGAGTTCTCCGCCGCTTCGTGACATGTTCCCTCCTTATCTGTCAAGTATGGTGAGGATAAAACATACCGATTGGTTTGGTTTTTGTAAAGATGTTTTTTCCGCTGTTATTGAGATTCGATCATCTGGTTTAACTCCTGGATGGAGATTTCAGCAATTACGGATTTGCCGATTCCATTGATGAGTACAAAGTGAATATGATCTCCTTCTCTCTTTTTATCTTTTTTCAAGGCGTCTATCACTTCTCTTTTATCATATTCCAGTTTTGTGGGCAGTTTGAGATTTTTCAGCAGTCTGGATATTCTGTGAAACTCTTCTCCTGAGAGAAGATGTTTCCGGACAGAGAGGGATGCGGCAAGCACCATTCCGAGACTGACGGCTTCACCATGGGGAATACCGGTGGTTTTTTCAATGGCATGGCCGAATGTATGACCGAAGTTCAGTTTTCTTCTCTCTCCTTTTTCTTTTTCATCCCGGTTGACCACAGATGATTTGATTACAACCGAATCATGAACCAATCGTTCCAGTACAACTTGATCCAGTGCAAGCGCTTTTGATGTATTATTCTCGATGAAAGTGAACAAATCACGGTCTTCAATAAGGGCATGTTTTACGACTTCTGAAAATCCGCACAGCAACTCCTTTTCAGGCAGTGTTTTTAAAAGATTCAGGTCGCAGATAACAAATTCCGGCTGGTTGAAAACACCTACCATGTTTTTGAATCCCTTGAAATTCACCCCGTTTTTCCCTCCGACACTGGCATCCACTTGTGAAAGCAGGGTAGAAGACACAAATCCAAAGCGGACGCCCCGCAGGAATGTGGATGCGACAAAACCGGTAAGATCACAGACAATTCCCCCGCCAATTCCCACGATAAAGGTCGATCTCTGGGCGTCCATGGCAAGGAGTTCCTGATAGATCAGACCGGCTGTGTCCAGGGTTTTGATACATTCACCCATGCCAATGGTGATGGTTCTGAATTTTGGAAAATCTTTTTTATAATATTTGGAAACTGTTTCATCGGTAATCAGGACAACATCCTGAGAAGGGATATAGTTGCTCAGATTTTTCAGGCATTCCCCGATTAAAATCGTTGAATTTTTTGCAGCACCATGAATCTCAACCCGTTTCATCCGCCTCTCCTTGATAGTCATGACTTTGATCAAATGGAACAATGGGATTACTGTTTGTATCCGATTGCCCTCAGTAGTCCTTTTCGTGCATCCATATCTTTTTCCGTTTCGATTCCTTTTGATGCAAAACCGTCAACCACGCCAAGAATACCCCGCCCTTGTTTGGTTTCAGCGATAATGACTTCCACCGGGTTTGCTGTTGCGCAGAATATCCGGCAGACTTCCGGTACGGCTTTGATGGCATTCAGGACATTGATCGGAAACATATCCTTCATAAATACAATAAAACTGTGACCGGCGGACAGGGCATAAGCATTTTTTTTGGAAAGTTCAATCAGTTCATTGTCTGTCCCGGTATATCGGACCAAGCATTTGTCAGAAGCTTCACAAAAGGCAATCCCGAATTTGGCTCCGGCCACACCATTGACCATTGCTTCAAAAATATCCTCTACGGTTTTGATAAAATGGGAATGCCCTAAAATCAGATTCAGACTGTCAGGGTTTTCGATTGTGACGGTTTTGATTTCCATATCACTGCCTCCTTTTCATTATTGGATCTGAATGGTTTCACCCCTCCTGGGGACAACGGCTGAAAAACCTTCTTGCTTCAGAAGGTCTGCAAAGGAAAAAGTCTGATCTTCTTCCCCGTGAACAACGGCAATCTTCTTGATGTTCAGGTTGGATTTTTTTACCAGGCGGAGTAATTCGGTTTTGTCTCCATGCGCGCTGAATCCACCGATATTTTTTACATGAGCCTGTAAAGGGTATTCCTTGTTTAAAAACGTTAACAAGGGGGCGTTTCCTTTCCGGCCGGACTCTTCATATTTCTGTCCCTGCTCCAGTATCCTGCGCCCCAGCGTATTTTCCGCCATGAATCCGACAATGAGGATGGTATGTTTTTCATTATGGATTTTGTATCTCAGATGGTGAAGAACACGGCCGGCTTCACACATGCCGGAAGAAGCAATAATGATCGAGGGTTTTTCCTCCCGCATGAGCGCCATGGATTCCTCAATTGATTTGATGAAATTCATCTGTTTGAATGAAAACGGATTTTTTCCGTTTTCAAGAAAATCCTGATGGGTTTTCTGATCATAAAGCTCAGGATGTTCGCCGAACACCCGCGTCAGATCGATAGCAAGCGGGCTGTCCAGATACACAGGTATGCGGGGCACTTCGCCTGCATTATACAGCTCATGCAATACATAAATCAGTTCCTGTGCCCTGCCGAACGCAAAAGCAGGGATCAATACCGATCCGCCCCGTTCAACGGTTTCACAGATAATTGTTTTCAGTTTCTGCTTTATATCCGTTGCCGGGCCGTGTTCTCGATTTCCGTAAGTACTTTCCATCACCAGAAGGTCTACTTCCTGATCCTCTTTGTCAAACAACAGTGTGGGATTTTGCAGAATGGGTTTGTCAAATCTTCCAAAATCTCCGGAAAAACAGATATTGTGGGTTTTCCCGTTTTCCTGCACCTTGAGCATGCAGATGGCTGATCCGAGAATATGGCCTGCATCGTAAAATTTGCAGGTCATTCCTTTTCCAACGGTTATCAGGCGACCATAGGGATATCCGTCAAAAAAGCCCAAGGCCTGTTGCGCTTCGGCTGTTGTATAAAGCGGGGTAACTTTTTTCAGATGATATCTGTCGATCAGCATGTTGATTTTTTCATAGTTGAGTTTTTGCCCTTTGCCTTTGAGAAGTTTTTTCATCTCCTTTATTTCTCCAGGCGATGCTGAATTTTTTTTCTTGGATGGTTGCAAATGGTTTAAAAAGTTTCTAACCACCTTGTAATTTAAATAGTTGGAATCTGACTCCTGAATTTTTGCACTGTCCGGAAGCAGATATTCACAGATGTCCTTTGTGGCATCGGTACAGATGATTCGACCGTTAAATGCCTTCCGGGTAAGGCATGGTATTCGTCCGGAATGGTCAATATGAGCGTGGGAAAGGATAATCCCGGAAAGAATACCGGCATCAAATGGAATTGCCCGATTTTTTTCTTCCGACTCTTGCCGGCGTCCTTGAAACATTCCGCAATCAAACAGAATATGATCTGTCTCTGTTGTAACCATATGCATGGACCCGGTTACTTCACGGGCAGCACCATAAAAGGTAATAAACATGGCTGTTCCTTTTTTATTTTTAAAGGTCTATCAATTTATGGTCAGGGGCATGATTTTAAAAATGGAATAACCGTATCATAAATATCGGCAAGAGGAAAGCCCAGGGCCCTTTGATAATTGGAACAATCGTTTATGAACTTTAGAAACGGAATCATGTTATGCTTGCCCTGCCCTTTGTTCTATGGCAGAGTATGACCATCCTAGAATTTTAATTTTTTTCAGAACCGAGGGTTTTAGAAATGCCGGAAAAACTCAATGTGTTTGAAATCGAAAAAATATACAAGAACCTTTTGGATCGGTCACAGGACTGTATTTATCTTCATGACCTGGAAGGCAATTTTCTGGATGCAAATCCTGCGGCCCTTGAACTCCTCGGTGTGAAAAGGGATAACCTTGGGAAAGTAAATTTTGCATCTTTGCTGGATGAAAAACAAATTCAAAAAGCCATGGAATCGCTGCACAACATCCTTGAAAAGGGGGTTGACAATGAGATCAGGGAGTATGAGCTGACTTTAGAAACCGGTCAATCCGTCTATGTGGAAACCAAGGGCGTGCTGGTATATAAGGAGGATAAGCCCTATGCAATTTTTGGTATTGCACGGGATGTCACCCACCGGATACAGACCGAGGCCGCGCTCCGGAAATCGGAAGAGAAGTATCGGTTTTTAATTGAAAATGCCACAGATGGAATCATTATTATACAAGATGATGTGATCAAATTCGTCAATTCCAGAATTGTTGATATGACCGGGTTTTCCAAGGAAGCATTTTTAAATGGCCACTATGTGGATTTTATCATTACCCATAACAGGGAAGCGGTGATCAAGCAGTTCCGGGAACTGGTAAGAAGCCGGAAGCGGATCAAGACAATCGCTTTTAAAAGCTGGCATAAAAATGAAAAGGAACTCATTGTTCAGGCAAAGCTGGTTGAAATCGAGTGGGAGGAGAGACCTGCCAGCCTGGTTTTTTTGCGGGATATCACCGCGGAGAAACAATACGAGGCTCGTGTCATGCAGACGCAGAAAATGGAGGCCATCGGTACGTTGTCCGGAGGGATCGCCCATGATTTTAATAATATTCTGGGCGCCATTGTACTGAATGCCGAGATGGCGCTGGACGATGTAAAATCAGATTCAGATGTTGCATATTCCATTCAACAGATACTGAAATCCAGCCAGCGGGCCAAGAAGCTGGTGGATCAGATTCTTACCTTCAGCCGTGAGGCCATCACAGAGAAAAAACCGATCCAATTCGGGATTATTATCAAAGAGACCTTGAAAATGCTCCGGTCGGTCATCCCGACAACGATTGATATTACGCAATATATCCCGACCGATATTGGAATGGTAATGGCAGACCCGGCTCAATTGCAGCAAATGGTAGTCAATCTGATCAACAATGCAGTGGATGCCATGAAGGAAAGCGGGGGTAATCTTGAAATCACACTTGATCAAGTCTACGTGGAGGAGATCCCTCCTGGTTTTGATGCAGAACCGGGCGACTATATTCAACTTAAAATTAAAGACACAGGTAAGGGGATATTGCCCAAAAATCTGAAACGAATCTTCGATCCATTTTTTACCACTCGAAAGTCGGAGAATCGGACAGGTTTGGGACTTTCCGTAGTACATGGCATTATTTCGGTGAATAACGGATTCATCAGTGTAGAAAATGCAAAAGGCAAAGGCACTGTATTTACAGTTTGTTTCCCAAGGGTGGAAGAGATGGAAAAACCCATGGAGAAGAAAAAGAAAGGCCAAGCTGCTGCAAGCGGGAAGATTCTGTTTGTGGACGATGAGCCGGCTCTGATTGATGCGGGAAATCGGATGCTCCGGAGGTTGGGCCATGAAGTGGTTACAGCGGAAAGCGGCATGGCTGCCCTTGAATTGTTTCAGGCAGACCCGGAAACGTTTGATCTTGTGATAACCGATACCACCATGCCGAACATGACAGGGATCGAACTCTCCAAAGAGATTCTTGCCGTCAGACCGGATATTCCCATTATCGTCTGTACAGGATTCAGTGAACTGATTTCATCGGAAAAAGCTTTGGAAATCGGCATTCAGGCTTATATCATGAAGCCTTTTGTCCGGCAGGAGATTTCAGATGCCATCCAGAAAGCGCTGGAAAAATAAGATTTAAAAGATTTGTAAAACATTTCGGGCCGCTTTTCCAGGTTAAGAAACCGGATCCTCAAATTTGCAGCTTAAATGAAGCATATCATCTTCCAGTATGATTTTTATTTTGTATGGCAGTGTCTTGAATAGATTTACCATCCCCTTGTTCTGTGACGATGTATAGGCAAAGAAACCGGATATCCCGTTTTCCCGTGCGGAATCGGTCAGTTTTTTCAGTATCATTCGTCCCAGCCCTTTTCCCTGGTATGCCTTGCTTACGGAGAAGGCGATTTCAGCCATATTGTTGGACTGGTTCAGCAGGCATTCGCCGATGGCGATCACGCGGCCAAAACCGATCTCTCCCACAACGGCCAGGATGGTAAGATCTTTGATATAGTCGATTTGTGAGATACCTTTTACCTCATCATGGACAAAGCTGGTTTTTTTGTGAAAAAATCGGGCAACGATGTCATCCCTGTCCAGACTGTAGAAGTGCTCCTGAATCCTTCTCTCATCAACCGGTTTTGCCGGCCTTATGGTAACGGATTGGTTATCAATGGTGATTACCTCTTCCAGGTTTACCGGATAGATACCGTGAATCGATTCAGTCAGGGTCCTTTCCGGGCCGAGCAGCCCCCTTTCTTTGGCTTGATCAAAAAGCTCATCCCGAAAATCCGGATGTGCAATACTGATCATGGCCATGGCCCTCTCCTGAATGCTCTTTCCTGCAAGATTTACCGAACCATATTCCGTAACCACATACTGGACATCACTCCTTGGAACCACGACTCCCATGTTGTCAAGGATGGGTACGATACGACTTTTTTTCCCGTGCATACCGGTTGATGGCAGCATCAGGATGGATTTTCCCCCGTTGGATTCCGAAGCTCCGCGGACAAAGTCCATTATTCCGGTAACCCCGGAAAAAAGGTTGTATGGAAGCGCGTCCATCGCTGCCTGGCCGGTCAGATCCATGGTCATGGCAATATTCATGGACACCATCTTGTTATGCCTTGCGATAATGGATGGTCGATTCACATAATCGGAAGGATGGAATTCAATGGCAGGGTTGTTGTCCATGAAATCATAAAGGGATCGGGTACCCACTGCACTGCTGGCAACGATTTTATTTTCATTAAAACCCTTTTTCCGGTTGGTGATCACACCCCGTGCAAACAGGTTCATGATTCCGTCCGTTAAAAAATAGGTATGGACGCCCAGATCGTTTTTATCGGCAAGGCCGAGCAGGGTAGCGTTTGGTGTAGCACCCAGGCTGATCTGGATCGTGGAGCCGTCATCGACCAGTCTGGCAATATGTCGTGCAATTGTTGCATCTGATTCAAGTTCCGGATATTCCCTGATGGAGAGGATTTCTTCGTTGTGTTCAATAATCACATCCACATCATCCACATGGATGAAACTTCTGCCAAGAACACGGGGCATCCTTTCATTCACCTGGGCAATGACAATATCCGCTGCCGCAGCCGCGGCCTGTGTGACATCAACGGAAACACCAAGGCTCATCCATCCGAAATCATCCGGAGGCGTAACCTGGATTAAGGCAACATGGATCGGCAAACGGCCGGTTTTAAATAAACCCGGGATTGCAGAAAGGTTGATCGGAGTGATAAACCGTATGTTTTTTACCAGTTCTTTTGAGGCTGCCGAACCGGAGTAAAAAGACCGCACATTCAGATTCTGGCTTCTGGTTTCATTGGCAATCAGCGTAAGGGGTATTGTTTCCAGGCTGAGAAGACGGACAATTTCAATATCGGTAAAATCGGATGCAGCCTTGAAGATTTCCTTGACCAGGTGCTGGGGTTCACCGCAGGAAGAGCCGATGAAAACGCGCTGGCCGGGATGGATCAGGCGGATCGCTTCGGAAACGGATTTTTTCTTTTCAATATAATTATCCGGCCAGTATTTTGCTGTTCCCATGGATGGCTCCTTGCTTCCTTTTTTGCTCTGCTACTATGTGTCATGCAGGTTTGATAAAGGGTTTGAAAAAAGCTTGACAAAGAAAAGTCCGCATAGTAATTGTTACGAACGAGCGCTCAATCAAACCCATTATATGCATGATGAAAAATCAATATCAATTTCCCAGGCATTCGGCAACAGAGAATCCTGATGACAGAGTTCGTAAAGTAGTTTTAGGAATGTTTGATTTGAATTATATTATGCGATGTCCGGCCATGAAGTGGTTTTCTTTGATTTTTTATCTTCCCGGATCATACCGGGATGACTTCCGGTCCGATTTTGCAGGGATTTTTGCTTCACACATGAAAACAATCCGGGTATGAACCGGATTGTTTTCTGCTGATATGGGATTTTCTATGACCTATCTAACAGTCTCTGATGTAACCCTCTCCTTTGGCGGTTTGAAAGCTTTATCCAACGTTAATCTGAAAATCCAACCCAATCTGATTACTTCAATCATCGGACCCAACGGCGCAGGGAAGACCAGCTTATTGAATTGTGTTTCCGGGTTTTATCACCCTTCATCCGGAGAAATTCATTTTGGCGGCCAGCGGCTTACACATGCATCCCCTCACCAGGTTTCAAAAATGGGCATTGCAAGGGCGTTTCAGAATCTTGAGCTTTTCAGAGGGTTATCGGTACTGGACAATCTTCTTCTGGCCCGTCACAAAGATTTGAAATATAACTTCTTTCAGGCCGTTATTTATGCCGGCAAGGCTTCCCGGGTCGAAGCGGAGAACCGGCAGTATGTGGAAGAAGTGATTGACTTTATGGAGCTTGAACCCTATCGGAAGAGACTGGTCGGCAATCTCAGCTATGGTGTTCAGAAAAGGGTAGAGGTAGCAAGGGCTTTGACGCTTTCCCCAAAGGTGCTGCTGCTGGATGAACCTATGGCCGGTATGAATATCGAGGAGAAGGAGGATATTGTCCGGTTTATTATGGATATTCAGAATGAGCGAAATATAACCGTAGTGCTCGTCGAACATGACCTGGGTGTTGTCATGGATATCTCAAATCAGATTTATGTGCTGGATTTCGGAGAACTGATCGGTTCAGGAACGCCGGAAGAAGTTGCTTCCAATCCAAAGGTAATTGAAGCCTATATCGGAGAAGAATAGATCTCAATGGAAAATACAGACCCGTTACTTCATTATACCATTCCCCAATTGCTTCGATGGCGAACACGGAAAACCCCTGAAAAAGTAGCCCTTCGGGAAAAGGATTTCGGGCGCTGGCAAAGCATTACCTGGAGCCGGTATTTTTCTTTTGTCCGAAAAATTGCGTTGGGTCTGGAAAAGATCGGACTGGTCAAGGAGGATGTTCTTGCACTTATCGGTGATAATATTCCGGAGATGCTGTTCATGGCAATCGGTACACAGTCGATCGGTGCATATTCAGCCGCAATTTATCAGACCAGTCTCCCGGATGAGATCGCAGATATCATCAATTATATGAATGTCCGGATTGTGTTCTGTGATGACCAGGAGCAGGTGGACAAACTGATTGAAGTCAGGCAGAAGATACCCCATGTAATCAAGGTGATTTATGAAGATCCGAGGGGCATGCGCAGTTACCGGAAAGATGACTGGTTCATGTGCATTGAGGATCTCTATAAATTGGGAGAAGAGAAGGAAAATGAGGATCCGGATTACTATGAGAAGTTGATTGATCAAGGAAAACCAGACGATATCTGTCACCTCTGTCTTACTTCCGGTACGACCGGTCTTCCCAAAGGAACCATGCTTACCCATAAGAATTTTATCAATATGGGAATTCAGCTCACAAAGGTGGACCCTCTGGAAACTACGGACGAATACCTCTCCTTTCTTCCGTTTGCATGGATCGGTGAACAGATGAACTCCTTTGGTGTGGCCATGGCAACCGGAATTACCATCAACTTTCCGGAATCGGTGGAAACCACCATGGAGGATCTGAAAGAGATCGGACCCCATTTCATGTTCGGGGCTCCTCGCATATATGAGAATATCCGTTCCCAGATCTGGCTTAAGATCGATGAATCGTATCGGTTGAACCGGTTTTTTTATGAATATTTTATCAAGGTAGGAGAACGGGCTGCCCAGTATCGCATGACCGGGAAAAAAATGCCCCTTGGTTTGGGAATTCTTGCCTGGCTGGGAAAGGTGTTGGTCACCCGGCCGCTGATCAACCAGATCGGATTTCTGAGGCTGAGAAGAGCCTATACCGGCGGAGCGGCTCTCGGACCCCAGTTGTTTACTTTTTATCAGGCTATTGGAGTGAATCTGAAACAGATTTACGGACAAACGGAAATTGTCGGAATTGCCTATATGCATCGGGATGGTGATGTCCGCCCGGACACAGTGGGTAAGCCCCTTCCGGAAACTGAATGCAGGATTTCTGAAAAAGGCGAGATTTTATCCAGGTCTCCTTCCGTATGCGCCGGGTATTATAAGCTTCCGGATAAAACGGAAGAGCTTCTGGAAGGGGGGTGGCTTCACTCGGGCGATGCCGGTTATATTGATGAAAACGGTCATCTGGTCGTGATCGATCGGGTGTCGGATGTGATGCATAACCGGAAGGGCGAGATGTTCAGCCCCATGTTTCTGGAGAATAAACTGAAATTCAGCCCCTATATCAAGGAGGCGGTGATTTTCGGAGATCAGCAGGATTTTGTTGCAGCCCTAGTAAATATTGACCCGGTTGTTGTTGGAAAATGGGCGGAAGACCGCGGAATCTCCTATACCACCTTTATGGATTTGTCTGCAAAATCGGAAATTGCGGAACTGATCCGGGAGGAGATCGTCAAAATTAATCAAAATGCGGAAAAAAAACATTTCCGCATCAAGCGGTATGCCATCCTGTATAAACTGCTGGATACGGATGACGGCGAGTTGACCAAGACCGGAAAAATCCGGAGGAAGTTTGTCCGGGAAAAATATCAGGATCTCTACGAGGCATTGTACGATGAGGGAGTAAAAGAGAAAGAGGTGGAGGCATTTTTTCAATATCAGGATGGCCAGACAGCCACTGTGAAAACCAGAATTTCATTTTATACAATGGAAGGGGTGTCATGACCTATTTTTTTCAGTTGGTACTCAGCGGAATCGTTGTTGGTTCCATCTATGCCCTGTCTGCCTTAGGTTTTGTGTTGATTTATAAATCCAGCCGTGTGCTGAATATCGCTCACGGACAGCTCATCGCAACCGGTGCATTCATCACCTATGCGCTGACGGTCTGGGTAGGGATACCGATTTACATCTCTTTCTTTATCAGTCTGTTGATCACCTTTATCCTGACCATGAGTGTGGAGAGGATTTTTTTGCGTCGTTTGATCGGAGAACCCATTATTTCCGTTATTATGGTTACCATCGGTCTGATGTCCATTCTGGACGGCCTGATCTATCTTACACCTTTTGGTTCGGAAAATTTTTCGTTTCCTCTTTTCCTTCCCAAGGAACCCATTTCAATGGCCGGATTGTCCATGTCCTGGACCCAGCTGGTGGGGGTGATCATTACCTTTGCCCTGATCGGCGCTTTTTCCTGGTTTTTTAAAAAATCAACAATTGGAATATCCATGCGGGCGGTTTCCGATGATCAGCTCGCTTCCATGTCCATTGGGATTTCGGTTCCCAGGGTGTTCGGTCTTGCCTGGGCAACAGCGGGTTTGAGTGCCGCAGCTGCCGGTGGAATTATCGGCAACACCACTGGACTGAACTTTGACACACTCCATGCATTCGGGATTACGGTTTTCCCTGTAGTGATTCTGGGAGGACTGGATTCCATCCTGGGTGCGGTTGTGGCAGGAATTATCATGGGATTGATTCAGCAGTTTGCAGGCGGATATCTGGATGGCAACTGGGGACTCAACGGGACAGGTGTAGTACTTCCGTATATTATCCTGTTGATCATTCTTCTGTTCAAGCCGCACGGACTTTTTGGAATACATGAAATTGAACGGGTGTAACTTATGTCAGCAAATCGTTGGTTAGCAACCGGCAACTATTTTGCCACCTACAAAGAAGAACAGCGGATCTTTTTTACCCACACCGATCGTCTGATCTTCTCCTTTTTTCTGGTATGCGTTTTTGTCTGGCCTTTGGTCTTTGAAACAAACAATAAGTATATGCTGGTTGTTGACAACATATTGATTGCAATGATTGCGGTTCTGGGTCTGAATATGGTTACCGGTTTTGCCGGACTGATTTCCATCGGCCATGCTGCTTTTGTCGGTGTGGGGGCCTATGCGGTGGCTTCTGTTTCACGGGTAATGGGCAATGACTATATTTTCCTGACACATGCCTGGCCTTTGATGATTCTGCTTTCCGGTTTTATCGGCGCTGTTTTCGGAGCAATGGTCGGACTGCCGGCCTTTCGCCTGAAACATCTGTATCTGGCGATCGCTACCCTTTCTTTCCAGATGATTTTCCAATGGGCAATCAATTTTATGGAATTTTTCAATCAGGGACAGACCATTTATGTGGGTCGTGCTTTCTGGTTTACCGGTGAAGTGGGCCGAAATGAACATTATATATTCTGGTATTATGTGATACTGGTCATTTTGGTTCTTATGGGATTTATGGTGCGGAACATCCTTCGGACGAGATTCGGACGATGTTTGATTGCGGTTCGTGATAATGACCGGGCTGCTGATGCAATGGGTATGCATCCGGGGTTGACAAAAGTCTATGCATTCGGACTGGCCGGTTTCTTTGCCGGAGTTGCCGGAGCCCTTCATGCATACCTGTACCGGGGTGTCGGGGTTGAATCCTTTACCCTGCATCATTCCATTACTTACCTTGCCATGGCTATTGTAGGAGGGCTCGGCACCTTAAACGGTTCTTTCTGGGGGCCTATGGCAATTAAAATACTTGAACTCCAGGTTGAAAAAATTGCAGAGCATGCCGGGGAAATTTTTCCGGCCAGCACAAATCTGGCTACTGCACTGAGGCCGTTGTCTTTTGGTCTGGTGATTGTTCTTTTTTTGATGTTTGAGCCGCGCGGGATCGCCAACTGGTGGCGAATCACACGCTCTTATTTTAAATTATGGCCATTTCGATACTGATGCAGGATTGCTGCCGATCGGATAAAGACGGAAAGCAGAGAGGAAAACTGCTTTTTGTATTTTGGGAAACACAACTACTAAAAAAGGGGGAAATATGAAGAAGCACAAAATGTTGTTTTTTCGAATTCTGATGAGTTTTGTTGTTGTTTTGTCCTTTGCAACCAGTATCCAGGCCGGGGAAGTTTATAAGCTGGCTCTTTCTCTTGCCATTACCGGACCCACATCCGATGCTGGGAATCCCTATGCAAAGGGAGTAGAGGATTATTTTCGATTTGTGAATGATACTAAACTGCTGGGCAATGACACGATTGAATGCACCATCCGGGATGATCAGTATAACAACGATGTGACCAAACGGAATTTTGAGGATTTTCTGGATCAGGGAATCGTTTTGTACCTGAACTATTCCACCGGAAGCACCATGGGGTTGAAAAGGGATTTTGAAGAAGAAAAAATTCCGGTGATTCCGGCTTCTTTTCATGCAGGAAACCTGATTGACTCCAATTATATTTTTCTTCCCATTGCTTCCTATTCAGAGCAGATTATCGGACTGGCAGAGTATGTCGCTAAAAATCATAAGGGAGGCAAAGCCAAGATTGCATTGTTTATTCATCCTTCTGCGTTTGGAAGGGGACCGGTGGAGGACCTGACCAAGGCGGTCAAGGCCGGGTTGAATATTGAGATTGTTGAGGTTGTGGAACATGGACAGGATCTGGATAATACCGCCATGCTGAAAAGACTCAAAAGCAAAGAAGTTCAATATGTTCTCTGCCAGACCGTACAATCCCCGGTTGCTACCATGATAAAAGATGCGAACAGCCTTGGATATGCGGCAAAGTCGTTTGGAGAAGCCGGCAAGATTACCTTCATGGGCGCTCACTATACCGGTGGTAACGATCTGATTGCTCTATCCGGCGCAGCCGCAGAAAATTTCTTCTGGACCACTTCCTACAGGCTAACATCTGAAAAATCAGCAGGAGCCGATGCTCAGCTTGCACTTGCCAAGAAATATGGGCGTGATGATAAAGCGGCAAACTCCCATAACTATACCAATGGAATCATGGTAGCCCAGGTGGCAACCGAAGCCATCAAGCGTGTCAAGGAAAAAGGTGAGAAAGTGACCCGGAGCAGTCTTTATGAAGAATTGAACCAGATGAACGGTGCAAAGGCTTTCCAGGCCGACACAACCGTAGGTCCGGTTACCTATTCGAAAACCGACCATGCCGGTGTTGACGTTCTGCAACTCTACCGTGTAGATGGTGGCGTTTTTAGATCTGTCGGTGTGCCGTTTTCATCAGAATATATTAAGAAGATCAAATAGCATCCATCCGGTAATCGGCTGAATCAGTCATTTCAGACAAGGCTGAAGCAGATCATCACGATGGTACTTGTTTCGTAACAATGGTTTGACAGGGATTGGGCTTTCAATTGTAAAGCCCAATCCCCTCCGTTTCCACTTTCTTTGGAAAGGAAAAAATGACAAAGAAAAATACAGATGTGCTTCTGCTGGATGTTAACAATATAGAAGTGGTCTATAATGACATTGTTCAGGTGCTGCGGGGAGTGAGTCTCAACGTTAAGACCGGGAGTATCGTAGCGCTCCTGGGTACCAATGGAGCTGGAAAAACAACTACCCTCCGTGCGATCAGCGGTCTTTTAAAACCGGAGAACGGGTTTATCAAAGATGGAAAGATTACCTTCCAGGGAAAAGATATCACGAATCTTATTGGTACTCATGTTGTCCGGTTCGGAGCGGTCATGGTTCCCGAAGGCCGGAGGGTTTTCAAACATCTTACCGTGGATGAAAACATACGGGTCGGCTCCATTACCCGCAAGGACGGATCACAAAAGATCAAAGCGGATCATAAGCTTATGTATGATCATTTTCCGCGACTGTCAAAGATCACCAACCGTATGGCCGGGTATTGTTCCGGCGGAGAACAGCAGATGATTGCCATTGCAAGAGCACTTATGGCAGCACCGATCATGTTGATGCTGGATGAACCGTCTCTTGGTCTGGCACCGCTTTTGGTCAAGGAAATTTTCGATAATATCCGTACCATAAACCGGGAACTGGACACCAGTATTCTTGTTGTTGAACAGAATGCAAAGATCGCACTTGGAATCGCAGATTATGCCTATATCATGGAATCCGGAAAGATCGTGCTGGAAGGCACAGCCGAAGAGTTGAAAAACAATCCGGATGTAAAAGAGTTTTACCTGGGGGTGACCCAGGGAGGCGGCAGGAAATCATTCAAAGAAATCAAGTCCTACAAACGCCGTAAACGTTGGATGTAGGCTCAATATAAAAAATGGCGGAACGATGAGGTGAAGACCTCTGACAGGGAGAAAATTATGAAAATACTGGTTGGATACAACGGATCTGCTGCTTCAAATGCAGCTCTGGATCTGGCCAAGGACTACGCTAAAGCTTTTCATGCAAAGGTGTACCTTGTAACCTCCATGGAAGGCGGAAGCCGGGAAAAGATCGATGAGGTACGTAAAGCCGAAGAATACCTGGAGGCAGCCCGGAAAAAACTGATTGCAGAAGGCCTGGAATGCGAAATCCATCAAATGGTAAGAGGGATGACTCCCGGCGAAGATCTGGTGAAGTTTGCCAAGGATAAAGCAGTAGACCATATCTTCGCAGGGATTGAGAAAAAATCAAAAACGCAGAAACTCCTGATGGGATCTACTGCTCAATTTATAATTCTCAAGGCTCCCTGCCCGGTAACGACAACAAAATAAAAAAGATCCGGCAGGAATTATTATAAAACAAGGCACAGGAGATTGTTTTTTTATGGCATCGGAAAGAGATCGTACCACTGGTTTTTATCATCAGACCCTTGAAACCCTGTCTCCTGGAAAAAGAGAAACATTTCTTTCCGAAGAACTTCGAAAGATAGTTACCCACGCCTGTCAGAATGCTTCGGCCATCCGGAAGAAGTTTGCGTCTGCCGGCTTGAAACCCGGAGATGTCCGTAGTGTAAAGGATCTTGAAAAACTCCCCATCACACACAAGCATGAACTGGCATCCCTTCAGAAAGAAGATCCTCCCTTTGGTGGATTTTTAGGGGTTCCGATGCAACGGCTGAAACGGATCTGCATGTCGCCGGGGCCGATTTATGAACCAGAGGATACGGAAAGTAAAAATGACCGGTGGACCCAGGCATTTTTTGCTGCCGGATTTCGGAAAGGGGATATCGGCCAAGTCACCTTCAGTTATCATCTGGTTCCGCCGGCTTTCTGGTTTGAGGATGCACTTCACCGGCTCGGCTGCATTGCAACACCCGGCGGTGTAGGAAACACCGAACAGCAGGTGAAAATGATGCACGATCTGAAAGTGACCGGGTATATCGGCACACCCAGCTTTCTCATGGCGGTTGCCAAGAAAGCACAGGAATTAGGATATGATCCCAAAAACGATCTTGCGCTGGAAGTGGGTTTTGTTTCCGGAGAAATGCTTCCTGAATCCCTGCGGTCTGAGCTGGAGGAGACCTTTGGGATGGTGATCCGCCAGGGATATGGCACGGCTGACGTGGGGTGCATGGGATTTGAATGTTATCATAAAAACGGAATGCATTTTCCGTATAACTGCATTGTTGAAATTGTGGACCCGGAAACCGGAAAGCAGCTCGGACCGGGTGAAACCGGAGAAATTGTTACGACTGTATTTGATGAAGCCTATCCCATGATTCGCTTTGGAACCGGTGATCTTTCTTATTATACGGATGAGCCCTGTGACTGCGGCCGAACCTCAGGTCGTCTTGTGAAAATTCTGGGGCGTTTGGATCAGGTCACAAAGGTAAAAGGCATGTTCATCCATCCGGGCAATGTGGAAGAGGTGGCTGCCAGGTTTGAAGAGATTAAAGAGTGTCAGGTCGTGGTCACAAGGGAAGGCCATGTGGATCAGATGACCTTTAAGGTAGTTCTCGCAGATGGTGTCACCCCCTCAGATGATCTCGCAAAACAGATTGAATCCGCCATCCCCGGAAGCATGCGTGTTCGCGGTAAGGTTGAATTTATTGAACGCAAAGCCCTGCCGGAGAAATATTCCAAAATCAATGACCTGCGAAAGTGGGAATAGTAACTTTTTAATATGGAGCAGACCATGAATTATGATTACGCGATCATCGGAAGCGGATTTGGGGGGAGCGTAGCCGCACTCCGGTTGTCTGAAAAAGGATATAAGGTTGTTGTGCTGGAGCAGGGCAGGCAGGTTACTTCTGAAGATATGGAAGAGGGTGATAACAGCATCAACCGTTTAACCTGGATGCCTGCTCTAGGTCTGTCCGGGTATTTTTCCCAGGATTTTTTTCAGCATGTCACCTTGGTGCGCGGTGTTGGCGTAGGCGGTGGCAGCCATGTGTATGCCGCGGTTCTTCTGAAGCCCAAAGATGATTTCTACAAAGATCCGGCATGGTCATCATTGGGAATCAACTGGAAAGAGGAACTTGCACAACATTATGCGACGGCTTCAACCATGTTGGGAGTGGTCAACAATCCCAACAAGGATAAACAGGATGAATTTTTACGCACGACAGCCGAGAAAATGGGCGCTGCAGATACCTATGGCCCAACACCAAACGGCATCTATTTCGGAACCCCGGAAGTCATGTCACCGGACCCTTTTTTCAACGGCAAGGGGCCTCACCGGCCTGGATGCCATTTATGCGGAAGGTGCCTGACCGGCTGTCCTCATGGATCCAAAAACACCCTGGATAAAAACTATCTCTACCTTGCGCAGGGCCTGGGCGCTTCGATACTTCCGTTTCGAAAGGTGACCAATATCCTGCCCCAGGAAAACGGCGGATATCTGCTTCAGATCAAACATCCCATTAACCCGCTTCGAAAATATCCGCCGATTCATGCCAAAAAAGTGATACTGTCCGCCGGCGTGCTGGGAACCCTTGAGCTGCTGTTCCGATGCCGGGAAGTGACCCAATCCCTTCCCAAAATATCCGGACAGCTTGGCAAGGTGGTTCGAACCAACAGCGAGGCCATTGTGGGAGCACTGGCATCGGATGAGGATCTGGATCTTACTTACGGTACCGCCATTTCTTCCCATTTTTATCCGGACGAACATACCCATATCACACAGAACCGGTTTCCAAAGGGATATGATTATATGAAATTTTTTACCGGCCCCCTGGTGGATCATCCCAATCCGGTTATCCGGTCGTTGAAAACAGTGGGGATGATTATGACCCGGCCGTCATCTCTCTTGAAAAACTGGACAGCCAAAAACTGGAACAAGCGGGTGACGATATTGACAGTGATGCAGCATCTGGACAACCAGATTTCCCTGGAATATGGAAGAAAAGCCTCTTTCCTTTTTCGAAAAGGTTTAAAATCGAGGCTTGTCAAAGGAAAGGAAGCACCCACATTTCTGCCGGTGGCCAATGAAGCAGCCAAAAAGCTGGCAGAAGCCTGCAATGGACAGCCGCTCAACATTCTGACCGAGAGCATCGGCAACACCGCAACAACCGCCCATATTCTGGGGGGATGCCATATGGGGAGTTCTGCCGAAAACGGGGTGATTGATACCAATCATGAAGTATTCGGCTATCCAGGGCTTTACATCGTGGACGGCTCTGCCGTATCCGCCAATATCGGGGCTAATCCCAGTCTGACCATTACGGCACTGGCGGAAAGAGCGATGAGTCTGATACCGGATCGTTCTTTAGGCAGCGGTAGCTAAAATGAAAACACGGACAGGGGCTGGGCTGTGAAATATATACTTATTGGCGAAAACCAGCATGGATAAAAATCAGCTTCAGGAATGCGAAACTGTTGAATTGAAACAAGCCTGGCTGAAGTTGTCATTCATGGCAAGCATTGCATCAAAATTGAGTTCATCGGAGATGACTCATCCTACAATCGCTCAATCCGGTCGGTAAAAAATCAGCATTCTTACTGATGTGTAAAAAAATCTAAAAAAAATGAGCCAATTTCAAAAGTCTGTTGTTGTAGTTCCTGTGAAAAATAGAATACAGTATTTTCGGCTTTTTTCTGGGCACTGACTTTCGTCGGTGGGACGTTTTATAATAGTTTTGAAATTGGCTTAAATATATAGATTGGAAAAAAATGAAAATGCGCCTCGACCCTTCCGATGATCCATTACAGAAAAAAATAAAAAAATTTCTTAAGGGGCCGAAAAATCCTGATGCTGAGTTTCTTTTTTCCGGCCGCACTTTTGGAGAGATTTTCGGGATGGCGTGGAAACTTCAGGAGCGTTTTCGCTCATCAGATTTACAAAATAAGGCTGTCTGTCTTTCGACTCACGACCATTCTGTAATGGCCGCTGCAATGATAGCTGCTCTTTCCTGTGAAGGGTCTCATCTGCTCATTCCTTATTCGGATTCAGACATTGTTTTGAACGAATTACGACGGCAGGTGCCATATGATACAGCCATAGCCGATGAACATCAGCATTTTCCCGATGAGATCTCACGGATCACCGTTGCACCGGAAACATTTCCCGCTTCTGATTTGCACCGGAAAATCAATATGAATCTGGATTTTGAGTTCCTGTCCCTTTTTACCGGGGGATCGACAGGCAAGCCCAAAATATGGCCTAAAACCATAAAAAATCTGTTTTCCGAAGCGTTTTACCTCTCAAAAAAATTTCACTTCTCCCCGGATGATCGAATCGTTGCGACTATCCCTCCCTGTCATATTTATGGAATTCTGTTTTCCATCCTTATTCCCCTTGTTTCATCTGCATGTGTAATGGCCGGAACCCCGACCTTTCCGCATGAAATCATAAACGCCATTACCCTGCAAAAAGCCACAGTATTAGTCAGTGTCCCCATGCACTACCGGACCTTTGGAAACAAAACAATACCAAATCATTCCTTACGGATCGCGTTTTCTTCTGCCGGTGCACTGGATAAAACAGACAGTGAAAATTTTTCAAAACAAACCGGGATCGGAATCACGGAAATATACGGTTCTACTGAAACAGGCGGTATCGCCTGTCGATGCAGGGCTGAAGATGACGCAGCCCTTACGCTGTTTGAAACCGTGGATATGGAAATTATTGATGAAAAAATCCATGTTCGTTCCGACTATATCTCTCCAAATCTGGCAAGGGATAAAGATGGATTTTTTCAAACCGGTGATCGGGGAGGCAAATTTGACTCCAATCGGTTTATCCTTTACGGCCGGTCAGACGGGATTGTAAAAATCGGCGGAAAAAGAGTTGATCTTGAAGAGATTCGGGAAAAAATCCTCTGTCTCCCGGATGTAACCGATGCAATGATACTATCCAATCCCTGTAAGAAAGGGAGAGAAAATGAAATTGCAGCAGTTCTGGAAGGAAAAATCCATCCAAAACAGGTCCGGGAATATTTATCCAGGCAGCTGGAACCCTATGCTCAACCCAGGAGTATAAAAGTAGTCGACCGGATTCCCAGAAATAACATGGGAAAATATAATATGGAAATGATCCGAAAACTGTTCCGCTGACCCATGAATAAGGGGGATAAATTGAAATCAAAAAAAATTCTGATTCTTTTCTTCATCCTGTTTTTTTGCACAGGCTGCGCGTATGTGGATATTAAAGCACCATTTGATATTGACCTGAATCAAACCGATCTTGGAACCAAAAAAGGGGTTTCGGAAGCCTATTGTATTCTTTGGCTTTTTGCCTGGGGTGACGCAGGATATGCAAAGGCTGCTGAAAACGGCAATATACGGGTCATGAAGCATGCGGATCAGGAGATTCATCAGATTTTTTTCGGATGCTACACCCACTGGAAGGTTATTGTGTATGGAGATTAATTTGGATGCCATCAGCTGATTGTAAAATCTGCCCGTAACCCCATATGAAAATACACTGATCAAATATGAAACATCGATTTATAATGCTTATGTTTTTCTTCTCTGTATCCCTGCTGACCAGTTGTCAGCAGTATTTTCTGAGAGGATTTGTTTATACACACGTTACGATCCCCCTTACCAGAAACATAAACCATACACCTGCATTTCAATCTCCGATTCCAGGTCAAGAAAAAATAATCAGAATCACAGAGCCGTTCACCGGATATGGCTTGTACACGGAAATGTACTCCAATGCAATCGGTGATATTGCAAAACAGAACGGAATCAAAAAAGTCTATTTTGCAGACCAGGAAATATACAGTGTACTGGGAATCTGGTCATCCTCCACAATTCATGTCTATGGTGAATAAGGCTTTTATTTCCCTTTTGACTGGATTCATGATCCGGGCATGGGCTTTACCCTTTCCCGTATCCGGCCGCTTTCAACCAAATCCCGGAAATCATCGGAAAGGCGCCGGCTCTCATTGATCACAGACAGCCAATAGGAGATGCGTGCCTTATCTCGTCCCTTGAAAAGAAAAAAATCATTCCGGTCCGGAATTTTTTGATAGGGAAGCTTGTTCACAAATTCTTTGGAAGGAGCAATCAGGATCACTTTTTCCATGTTCCTGGGAAGAGGTTTCCGGAATGACAGTTTTTTATCAAGCCACCCTGGAATAATGCGATCCGTATAGTGGGGATACAGAACCAGACCGCTGTTTTGATCTGAAAAATCGATATCAAAATGATAATCCAGAATACCACCGTCACGATACATGCCAGAAAGGTTCCCGGGGATATCCGTTACGCCGGTCATTACCAATGGAATCGAACCGGATGCCAGCAAAGCACTTCTGAGATTCTGCTGTGTCAATGCTGTTTTTTCAATGGGAAACCCTTTCATATTGAAAAAAGGGGGGGTCTCTCCTGGATGATAAAAAAGAGCCCGTTTGAAAAAAAACTTCAACAAGTCGCGTTGGATCACATTGAATAAAGCGGCAAACGCTATCCCTGGTCCGAGAATGGCTTTATGGTCGCTTGCCAGCATATGACGACAATTCACAGCCATAATATTCAGACGAAAAAAAGGATGACCCAATATCTCCCGGATGGCTTTATCATCCAGAAAATCATCCAGGATCTGACTGATAATCCTGGACACCTCTTTGGGGCCGGGTCTGGTTTGATATGTCTGATGGATATAGGAATACTGGAATCGATCCATCGCTTCCATGGGGTCTTTTTGAGATACTGCGGCAAACCGCCATGAACCAATGGATGAACCCAGTAAATATAGCGGCTTTTTTCTGTTTCTCAGCCAGGACGAAAAAATCATCCGATCCAGATGGTTCAACACAAGCCATTTTGGGCCTCCGGCTGCGCCGGCAATAACACTCACATCTTCCTCAGAAAGTCCTTGATCGCGAATATGCAAAAGCGCCTTTTCTCCGGCATAAATTGAAAGCGACTGATTCATAGATTCCCTTTCCAGATCACTCCGGTTTTGTTCCGAAAAAGACTCATTTTTCTCTCTTCCCCTTCTGGTTTATCCTTATGCAAAGCAAAAATCCGAATACCATCAAATAGCATTTTGTACCATAATAGAAATGAAAATGTGAAGTCAAACAAAAAAATATAGCGAGCGCTCGATTTTTTACTTGATCAAAACTTTTCATTCCTGTAAAGTTATTGTAAACAGAGAAACGCTGAATTTTAAAAAAATGATTGATCGTAAAACAATATGAAAATTCTTGTGTGCATAAAACAGGTTGTCTGTTCAGAGAGTTCTCTGAAATTGAATCCGGACGGGAAATGGATTCAGGAAACCGATTCAACGGAATTTCGAATGAACCGTTTTGATGAGTATGCATTGGAAGAAGCCCTTCTCATCAAGGAGACTAATCCCAACGTCACCATTGATGTTGTGTCTGTCGGACCGGATCGGGTAAAAGAAGTAATAAAAAAAGGGTTGTCCAAAGGTGCTGACAATGGTGTGCATATTTTGAATGAGGAGTTGGGATATTGCCCTCCGCGAAAAATCGCTCAACAGCTTGCCGACTATGCCGGGAAGCAGTCATACGATCTCATTCTAACCGGTGTAATGGCTGAAGACGATATGCTGTGCCAGGTCGGACCGATGACAGCCGCTTTTCTTTCCATTCCCTGCGCTGTGTCTGTGGTTAAAGAAGAGATTGATATGCTCAACCGGATCATCACGGTTCAAAGCGAAATGGAAAGTGGAAAGGTGGAAGAAGTAGTTTTATCATTGCCTGCACTGCTCACGATTCAAACCGGAATCAATCAGCCAAGGTATCCGTCTCTTTCCAATATAGTAAGAGCGAATTCTCAGGAATTGATTGTAGTTCAGGAATCTTTTCAGGATGATCCAACCGATAAAGTGCTCCTGCTATCCATAGACTACCCTGCCAAATCTTCGACAATATGCATACTGGAAGGTTCCGCAGAGGAAAAAGCAGAACAGCTATTAACCATCTTCCATAACAAGTCGCTTTTAAAATAGGATTTTTTATGTACAAAAAACAGATCCTCATCACGGAAACAATTGAGAATCAAATATCTCCATCATACAAAGAATTGCTTGGATTCGGAGCATCTATCCATCCTGATGGTGAAAACCGGATTCTGCTTATTATTCCAGGTCAAAATATTAAAGAACTGGCAGAGCAGATCGCCATAGAAAATAACATTCATACCCTTGCAGTTGAACATGAGGATTTGAGATATCCCAATCCTCATCTTCTTGAAAAAATACTACCTGAAGTAATCCGGAAATACATGCCTTCCAATATTTGCATGATGCATAATGTCCGGACCTGCCAGATAGCCGCTTCACTCTCAATACAAATCGATAGGCCATGTATTACAGGTGTTGAGTCTTATGAAATCCAAAATGAAAGATCGGTTTTTACCCGGATGATGTTTAATGGAAAATTAATCGGGAAAACCACTTGCAAAGCAGACCAGTTTATATTGACCATTATTCCAGGAGCATTCTGCGGCTCGTTCACACCGGATCGTACAATTCAACATGAAAAAACAGAGATCATAAAAATCAATGAGAATGCCTCTGCGTATAAACCCATAAGAATCATTGAAACCATAAGCAAAGATAACCGGCTCGAAGAGGCAGATGTGGTCGTATCCGCAGGTATGGGTATTGAAATAAAAGAAAGAATAGACCTGATTAAAAAAATTGCATCCATCTTTTCTAACGCTGCGATTGGGGGCTCTCGAATTGTATGTGACCATGGATGGTTACCCTATGCGTGTCAAATTGGAGAAACGGGAAAACAGGTTTCTCCCAAACTGTATATTGCTTGTGGAATTTCCGGGACAATGCAACATACTGCCGGCATGAAAAAGTCAGGCTGCATCGTTGCAATCAACAAAGACCCGAATGCACCGATCTTTTCTATAGCAGACTATGGCGTGGTTGAAGACCTTCAATCATTTCTTCCCATACTTGCTGCCCGGTATGATGACCGGAAAAAGAACCCTTAACCCTTCACTACTGCGAGCCAATTTCAAAACGATTTTAATGCGTCACACCGACGAAGGTCAGTGCCCAGAAAAGAGCCGAAAATACTGGATAGCGCTACGGTTGCGCCTGACGGCTTGGAAAACTGCACTGCGTGTCTCGTTTTCGTCGGAACGACAACAACTGACTTTTGAAATTGACTCATGGAAAAACCGCTTGACATTTAAAATGAATTCCAATAACTTTTATCCATCATTTGATGGTAACGTTTTATTGAGATCATTTTCATAACAATTAAGAAGGTTATACTGAAACTTTTCAACTAACAATCAACATCCAACCATAAGGAAAACAAAAAATGCCACTTACAATAAACAGTGATATAGTTGGTATGCAGTTTGACCCTGTTAAAGTTTCATGGACTTCAAAAGATACAATTCTTTATGCATTGGGAGTCGGGGCGTCTCCTGATGATGAGCTGGATTATATCTACGAGCCCAAAGGCCCGAAAGTAATCCCAACCTTTGGGGTTTGCCCGGGATTGAATCTGATGCTGGGAGTTATTGGAAAGGTTGAAATAAACCTTATGAACCTTCTGCATGGAGAACAGATGACAATCCTGCATCGTCCGGTTCCACCAAATGCAAACGCTCGAGGTATTGCCAAGATCGTCGAAGTCTGGGATAAAGGTAAAGCCGCTGTCATTGGGCTTGAGGGCACGGTAGAAGACGATGACGGTCCTATTTTTACCAATAAATCCACTCTTTTTATTCGCGGGGCTGGCGGGTTTGGTGGTGATCGGGGCCCTTCCACGAAGGATTTCAATGTGCCACCGCAACGGACGCCTGACTATACGGTTAAAGATATTACGCTTCCGCAGCAAGCCGCAATTTACCGGTTGTCCGGAGATCCGAATCCCATCCATATTGACCCTGAATTTGCTGCACTTGCCGGTTTTGAAAAACCGTTCCTTCATGGCCTGTGTTCATATGGATTCGGCTGTCGGGCGATTCTGAAGACACTCTGCAAGAATGAGCCAAAACAATTTAAAAGCATTCAAGGCCGGTTTACGGATCAGGTATACATGGGTGATACGCTGATCACAAAAATTTGGAAGACTGAAGATGGGGAAGCTCTTTTCCAGATGGAAACACAAAAAGGAAATGTGATACTGGGTCAAGGAAAAACAACATTTCAGCCCTAGTTCAGGAATACGTGCCTATTGTTGTTGAATTGATTGATTTAAAAAATGGCAACTCCAAAAACAATCGGTTTTTTTACAATAGGCATTCTCTTCTCTCAGATCCGGTCATCCGAACAGATTTACCGCAATTGTCGATTTTTCATTTCCGTTTCCAACTTGGACAATAATAAATGATACCGGGTGTCCTCTGGTCTGTAACCCAATGCACTTTGAATATCGATATAAGCCCGAGTCAGATTTCCTTTTCGACCCCAGGCATCTCCTCTGTCACAATAAACACCGGCTAGCCTTGGTATTAATTTTCTTTTAGATTGCAGATCTTCAACGGCCCGAACAATATCTCCCTTCATTCTCCAGGTTTTTTCTCGGTTCGTATAACCATCCACATACAATAAATATATTTCCAATGCCTTGTTATAATCCTCTATTGCCTGATAAATTTTTCCATTCTTTTTCCAATAGGTTGCCTGATGAAAATATGCATCAGCCAGATATGGATTTATTTCAATAGCTTTTGTAAAATCCATGATCGCATTATCGAGTTCCCCGATCATTTTCCAGGCTTCTCCTCGTCTGAAGTAAGCTTCCGTCAGCTCGGGTTTTATCGTTAACGCTTCTCGATAATCGTGAATTGCCTGGTGATATATTCCCATTTGACTATAAACATTACCCCGATGAAGATAGGCATTGTAACATAATGGTTTGAGATCTATCGCCATGGAAAAATCTTTTACGGCCTGTCTTAATTCTCCTCTTTGTTCCAATACTTTTCCCCGGCTGAAATAGAAGTCTGAATTTTCAGGATCCAAAGAGATCGCTGTTGAAAAATCGGATAATGCACAATTCATATCCCCTGTTTTTTCATAAACACAGCCTCTTTGATAATAGGTTTTTGACTTTTCAGGCTGCATCTCAATTGCATTGGAAAAACCCTCCAGCGCTTTATCAAATTTTCCAAGCATGGTATTATAGTTCCCATACCAGACCCACTCCTCTGTCCGGGGTTGCCGTTTTTCCGTATCTGACTGTTCAACAATACCACGAGACAGTGTACAGCCATTCATAAAAATCAGGATTACAAAAAGAAACAAAATTGAGATCAATTCTATTTGGTAGGAGTGAAAAGCAGGTGAAAAAAAACTTTTTGTCTGAACTGTGTTATAACAATTGGGGAAATGGCAACCGGATTGAGATCCCTTCATACAAGCTCCTTTTTTCCATCGAAGTACAGAAACCAACCAGAAGTGAAATCCATATAAAATTAACAGCTTATATGATAGGGACTTAACAAGATGTGTGCCAAAAATGGTTTTATTAATTTTTAAATAAAATCAAATTGTTAAATTAATCATTTGCTGCAAATGAAGGGTTTGAGTGACAATTATCGTAAAAAAAAAGTGACAAAAAATGTCATGTCTTGCTATAAGCTCAGAATCTTACTAGGAGGGGTAATTTTAACGCATATTAGGTGGAATAATCTTTCCAAGTCAATTGGATCAATTTTGAAAAAAGTTTGACTATACAAGCAATACCTTATCAACAGCTGCTCTTAGGGCATTTACCTCATCCGGGTGATCAATTTTTTCTCCAAGAACATTTCGAATATAGAAAATATCCACTACCTGGTCTACTTTTGTTGCTATGATTGCTACATGGACATTATAACCTTTCTTGAAAAAAACATCGGTTATCCGATAGAGCAGGCCAGGAAAATCATTTGTAAATACCTCAATTATTGTGAAAAAGCTGGAGCTTTCATTATCGATATTAATGCGGTTCGGCCTTCCTGCATAGAGGGATTGAAGGGACGGAGGCATTACTTTTTTCTTTTTCACCTCAGAATCAAGGTCAAGATCACCGGCCAAGGCTGACTCAAGATTTTTTTCCGCCTTTTCCCATTTTTCATTTTCAAAAACCTGATCCGCCGGTGGCTTTACCCGAAAAATATCAAGAGCGATTCCATTCCTCCAAGTATAGGCCTGTGCATCCAGAATATCCAAACTGTTCATGGTAAATACACCAGCAATTTTCGAAAATAACCCGGACCGATCTTTGGCACACACCGTTACTTTTCTTGTATCAGATTTCTTGTCATGCCAGATCTCCCAGACAAACTCACGAGCGCCCAGTGTATGGAATAAATTCCAGTGTGAATAAATATCAATAGCGCTTACATAAAGCATATAACGAGGTGATAATATGTTAAAGTGATCTTGGATCACTCTTCTTTCATGCTTATTTTTTGCCAATCCGACTGTATCTGACATCTTTTTCCTTACAGTCTCAACTGCTTGAGAAGTAGCAAATTCTCCTTTCTCAAGGATATTTAATACTTTAAAAAACAGATCGCGAAGCAGTGTAGCAGTCCATTCATTCCAAGCTTTAGGGCCGGTAGACATAGAATCGCCAACTGATAGTAGATAAAGCATTTTTAATCTTTCTATGTTTCCTATCTTCCTGGCACAGGCAATAATGGCCTCTTCATCATTAATATCTCTTCGTGTGGCGGTTTTCATCAGAAAAAGGTGCTCCCTGACCAAAAAAGATATTGTATCAATCTGTTTTTCACGATAACCGTATCTTTTCATGATTCTGATGACAATCTCTGAACCTATTTCAGAGTGATTCCCATGGTCTTCACCTTTCCCGATATCATGCAACAACGCAGCCCAGAGAAGCAGTATCCGTTTCATGCCAATCTCTTTATACAATTTCCGGCATAGATCAAATTCATCTTTATCACTACACAAAGGAAAACTTTTAATCGTCCTGACTGTAAAAAGCGAATGCCTGTCAACCGGATATAAGTGATAGGTATTATACTGAATTCGATTAACGATCTTTTGAATCTCCGGTATAAAATTCGGAAGAAATCCGGTGTTCAACATTTCATTCAGTACATTAAATTGGACAGCGGGCTTAATAAGAATCTGCTCAAAAATTTTTACGTTTTCAGGAGAACTTCTAAATTGTTTATTGACCAAATGGGAAAAATCCTTGATTACCCTTTTGGCTTCAGCACTCAAAGGGATTTTCAGTCGAGCGCTTTCCTCGAAAATTTTCAAGAGAAGCGTTGGTTTTGCCATAAGCGCCCGAATTGAAGAAAATTTGAGCATGTTGCCTGAAACTGTTAACCCATCGACCTTGCTTTTTGTAACCGTGTGTTTCCGCATTGGCTTTTTATTGTATGAATATCCAAACTCTAATAGAATCATAAGATTGTACTGTTTTATCAACTCCATCTGACCGTGAAGGTGTCCGAGAAATCTTTCAACAGCCATCTGATTGCCTATAGTTTTAAAACCCAATATTTTTGACAATTTTTCTTGGTAGGTAAAGGAAAGCTGATCTAATTTCCGTCCAAAAAGCCGATGTAAATGATTTCGAACCAACCAGATGAAAGATAGCGCCTGATTCAGTGCTTCATATTCATCATGGGAGAGATGCCCATAATACTCAAGATCTCTTGGTGTCTTTAATTTCGACTTGATTTTTGTTATCCAAAGAATGGTATGGTAATCTCTGAGTCCTCCTTGGCCTTCCTTGATATTCGGTTCCAGGAGATAGGTTGAATCTCCGAATCGATGATGCCGTTCCATATTTTTTGCTACTAGATCAGCGACCAGTTTTTTTGATCGCCCCTGAATCAACAAGGTATTCATTTTTTCTTTTAACTCAGAATACAAGGTTGATATGCCACACAGAAATCGAGCATCAAGAAGTGATGTAAACACATCCAGATTTTCATAGGCTAAATTTAAGCACTCTTTCATGGATCGGGTTGAATGCCCGACATCATACCCAAGATCCCAAAGGGGATAGATAATCTCCTGAATCAATTTTTCAGCTTCAGAAGGCACGTCGTGCTTGAAAAGAAACAACAGGTCAATATCTGAACACAGGCACAGCTCTTCCCGCCCATATCCACCAAGAGCAATAATGGCATAGGGGTTTTTAAAAATATTTACTACTGGGCCAACTCGGCTGCATTCAAAGCTCTCGTAAAAATATCGATCCAGAATCTCAGTATGTTTTTTAATAAAAGACCGGTTCTCGCCTTTTAAGAAAAGTCCGACAAGTGCCTCTTTTTCTATTCGAAAATTTGTTAATAATTGAGTATCCATTTTTACATTACGAATAACTGATGACTACGGAACAAGTCAATGAATCCATTTTTGATAGCATTCCAATAAAAGACATCAATTAATGCAACATACAGGCCAAAACGAAATTTGGATTTTGCATTACCATTTCAATATATTAAATACCGGCCCCCTCAAACTTTTTTACATTTATGTAATTAATTCTAACTTTTAACAAAAACGTCATATTCGGTTTTTTTAAAGTGAGGAGTCAACTTGAAATCGGAGTGTTTTCAAAGCCGTCAATTCCGGAATGACGAACACTATTCCAATAAATCCCTGCGCAAACAATTAATCGTTTCTGGATTTATTCCTGTCATTTTTATTAGATATTTTTCAGAAGAACCATATTTTTTTCGAATATGATTCAGCAGTGAGATAATTGCATCCTCGGGAGCAGTGAGATATGGAGAGATCTTCTCTCTTTCAATACCGAAAGCTTTAAAATAGACAAACAGTTTTTCTAAAAAATTCGCAAGGAAAAGATTGGATAGACCATGATCCAGAATAACGGTTTCCTCAGGCACACCTAGCAAAAGGAGTAATATTGCTGCACAGGTACCTGTCCTGTCTTTTCCAGCAGTACAGTGAAAGACCAGAGGTCGATTTTCAGATAAAGACAGACAGGTCAATACCTTTCCCCAAGTTTGAGCGTATTGATCAATGTTCGTAATATAGCCTTCTCTCATAAAGGACTCCGTCAGCCATTCAGTATCTCCTTTCTGTAATCTTTCTAATGCGGAAAGCGTATCAAAATTATGACTCGAAACCGGAAGATGAAGGTATGCAATAGAATCATCACCCGGAAGATTATCTGGAGACCTCTCCACCTCGGCTTTGCTTCGAAAATCACATACGGTTTTTAGACCCAGGCGGGTTAACAGCTGCTGATCCCGGCTGGTTAGCTTTGAAAGGGCGTCAGATCGAAATATTTGTCCCCATTTGACATACTTTCCCGATTGGGTTTTATATCCCCCAAGATCTCTGAAATTATGAGTACCTTCCATACATACCAATCTTTCCGATGTAATAATTTCCTTGCTGTTATCCGATATGATTGAGAAATATTTTCGAGAATCAGGCGTGTGATCCTGAACAGTAAAATCGTTGCCATGTGTAACTCTGGCAATTGGATTCAGGTAGTCGATATGATCCGGCGAATCTCCTGAATATATCGTAATCACCTGATTCGAATCTTCTACGTTCCAGGTAATTTTTAAACAGGAATTATCTTTTCTTTCTACGCTTACATTGCAAATATTCATAAGAATTTAATTTTCAATCAATTTTGAAGTAGAACGGTACTCTGATGTTTTTAAAAAAAGAAGCTATCTCAAAAAGGTAATTCTCTCAACCATTTTTAAGATAGCTTCTGTTACAAAAGGGAGTCTCAACTGGTTTTGAGGCTCAAGGTGTCACTGTAAAAATCAGTGATTCATTTTTTTTGAGACCTGTCTGGATGAAAATGCCAACAGTTTTACCAGAAATCGAGTAACATGCATGTTCCCTATTTTGGTCAGAATCATCAATAATTTCAAATGCAGACTTACGATCCAATGGACTTTACGGCCATGCGCAGCTTTCCAGGCTGTCTCTGCAACCTGATCGGGTGAAACCCACACGCCAAGTTTTCTGACACTGGATGCTTTCTGCTCTGCATTCATGATCATGGGTGTACTGACGAATGGCGCCATAATATCACACACCCAGATTCCCTGATCTTCAAATTCAATATTCAGCGCTTCAGTCAGACCCCGAACTGCGAACTTGGTACTGGAATAAACAGCCAACTCAGGCGTTCCATAGGTTGCAGACCCGGAAGACATGTTGATGATCCGGCTGTCATCTGTATTTTTCAGGATAGTAAAACTCGCATCAATACAGTTCAAAATACCGATGAGGTTGACATCCACAATTTTTTTTTGAATCTCCAGCGGAATCTTTTCATGATGCCCCATCTGGAGAATACCGGCACAATTGAAAAGGACATTCATTTTTCCATCTGTTTTTTCAGAAAAAAAATGGATCGCATCTTTCACGCTTTCAGGGTCGGAGACATCCATTTTTCTCATACATGCACTTTTTTCATCAAACCTTGAAAAAAGAGAAGTCAAATCCTTTTCATTGATATCAAACAATCCAACATACCACCCCTTACTGAAAAACATTTCAGCAGTCGCTTTCCCAATTCCTGAAGCCGCGCCGGTTATTGCAATACTTTTTTTCAAAATAAATTTCTCCTGAAACAGATCGAATTCAAATCATACTTTTTCAAGAATATGAATACACATGGCCGCCTCCTCGACTCCAATGTTGCCGCCTCCATTTTCCGCAAGCCCCAGTCTTGCCCCTTCAACCTGACGTTTTCCAGCCTCACCCCTCAACTGAATACCGATCTCATAAATCTGGGCCAGGCCGGAAGCACCAATCGGATGACCACGGCACTCCAACCCCCCACTGGTATTGACAGGCTGTTTGCCATCAAGCTTTGTCGCACCGGTTTCAGCATAGGGCCCTCCTTCACCGATCGGGCAAAAACCCATTGCTTCGGTTTGATGAAGTTCCCCATATGCTGTTGCATCATGGAGTTCAGCCAGACTGATATCAGATGGCCCTACTTGAGCAATCTCATATGCCTCTTTCGCCAAACGTTCTCCGATATCTTCTCCATCTAACGTTCGATCAGACCCGGTTCCAAGAACCGATGCTCGAATCCGGATCGGACGGGCACCAACCAGTTTTTTCAAGTATCTCTCAGAACAGATGATTGCGGCAGCAGCTCCATCGCCTACCGGCGCACACATTGCCCTTGTAAGAGGATAGGCAATCGGCTTGTCCGCCAAAACCTCTTCCAACGTCATATTCATCTGGTATTGGGACATGGGGTTTAATGACCCATGCCAATGATTTTTTGAACAAATAAGAGCCAATTGCCTCTGCGTAGATCCATAGGTGCTCATATGCCAACGCGCGCCCATAGCATATGCATCCATAAAAATACTTCGACCCTCTCCCGGTTGAGTCTGATCTTTCGGAATTTCTACCTGAAATGTTTTGTTCAACTCCTCCATTCTCTTTAATTGATTCTCAAAATTTCCAACATCCATACATGTGGCATAGGCGGAAAGAGACAGGGCTTTATTGGGGTTGGTGATTTTTTCAGACCCAAGTGCGATAGCCACATCGTACATCCCGGCTCGTATACCGGTATATGCAAGATGAAGGGCAGTAGATGCCCCGGCACAGGCGTTTTCCACATTGGTCACCGGAATCCGTTCAATCCCCATGGATCGGAGTGCGACTTCCCCTCTGATGGAATGCTGATTGTCAAACATTCCCCAGAATGTATTGGAAAAAAATGCCGCTTGTAAATCTTCTTTTTCCAGCCCTGCATCTTCCAAAGCCAGCCGTGTAACCTCATGAGACATATCGCGGACACCACGGTCCGGATACTTATTAAACCGAATCATTCCAAGTCCGATAATATAAACATTCTCCATTCTTTTCCTTCCTTCAATTATAGGATTATAAATGATGCGCGCCTGTAATCATCAGGCTGTCATTTGCCCCATCTTCAATCAAGCCTGCACGAGCGTCTCTGAAAAATTTCTCAACCGGATATTCACAACTCAAACCGTTTCCGCCAAAAATCTGAATCGCTTCACTGGTAACTTCCAGTGATACATTCGTGCAAAACACTTTTGAAGCAATCGAGTATTCAATCATTGGCGGCGTGTTATTGTAGTTGTAAATCATGGCGGAACGAGACAAGGCTCTTGCCGCTTCAATCTTCATAAACATATTGAACAGTTTATGTTTGATCATTTGATGTTCAAATAACGGTTTTCCACCTTGAATCCGCTGTTTGGAGTATGCAAGGGCTTCTTCATATGCTGCCCTTGCAACACCAACAAACATGGCTCCCATGCCGGCGTTTGCCGTCGACAGTGTGATATCCAGCATTGAATCATAGCTTTCCTCATCTACGAGCATGTACTCCTTTGGTACCCGCACCTGATCAAAAAAAATTTCACCCTGGTTGAGGGCGCGCTGCCCCATCTTGTTAAGCGGTTTTCCCCTTCGAACACCCGGAAGATCAAGGGGGATAATACAGATTCCTCCTCCTGACATGCCCTTTGAAGGATCGATTGTCAAATATGCAAGGGTCTGCGTTGCAATCGTGCCATTCGAAACCCATGCTGACTTCTGCCCTTCAATAACCCATTCATCACCGTCAAGACGGGCTGTCACCTGTCCGGAAATCGTTGGATCGGTAAATTGAGGTGTATAGGGGCAAAGGGTATCTGTACCATGTTCCGGTTCTGTGATCCCCCAGCATCCAATGATGGAAGCATCCTTGCATTGACAGAACGGCTTAATAATTTCATCAATCAGACGTTCTGAAGGAACCATGGATGCAAAAAAAGCAGGAAAACAGGAGACACCCAAGCCAATGGCAAAATCCACACTTCCCCATGCAAGCTCTTCCAGTACAATATGCGTTTCCAGAGGATCCGTTGCCAATCCTCCGTATGTATCCGGAATGAAAATTGTATGATAGCCCAAATCATATCCTTTTTTCATTGTATCCCAGAACAATTTACTTTTTATAACATCATCTGGTGCTTTTTTGTCAAGCTCAATACTGGCAGGCCGTAAAACCTCCTTTGCAAAACGATGCGTTTCCTCCTTGATCGCATTTTGCTCATCCGTCAATTCAATATTCAACTCTTTATAACCAATCATGATCTACTCCTTTCGTCCCAAAAAGGCATCGGAATATAGGTTGGCACTATTCAGAAAAAATATCATTATCTGTAATTTTCAAAATTAAAAATATTTTCGGCATCTGCTGTAAACTGTTCCCGTAATACTCTATCCAAAGCTTTTTCAGATATGGTTTTCGGGATTTCCTCAACGAACTGAAGAAATGATGGAATGAAATTTGGTTCTAAGTCGGCTTTGCACTTTTCATAAATAGTCTTCGGATCAATCGATTTCCCGGGTACAGGAGAAATTGCAGCGACAAGATCACTTTCTCCAGGGGCTCCAGAAGAAGCTGGAATCCCATAGATGCAGACTTCACTCACATCAGGATGTTCACCGATAACCTTCTCGATATGATCGGGTTGAATAAAGTCTCCGGATCTTCTGAGTTCGCTTCCCTTGCGGCATACGAAAAAGTACCATCCATCCGAATCTTTTTTCACAATATCACCGGTTCGCAACCATCCGCCACGTGTTTTATTTTCTGACGCGTCGGGGAGGTCATGATAGTCTACCTTGGTTTCGCCACGGGTCATTTTGATAATCAGCTCACCCGTTTCCCCATCGGGAATCGTATTGTCTTTCTCATCAATGATCTTGAACTCCATCATTCCGGGTAGCGGTTTACCAAAAGATCCAATCGGCCCCTTGCCAGGAGGCTTATAAGCAAACCCACCTTCAACAGCCGCATACCACTCCAGAATCCTCACATCAAATCGTCTCTCAAAATCTTCCCAAATTGAAGTCGGAGTGCCTGCACTCATGACCGTTTGAACCGGGTTATCCTTATCGTTCTCCTTTTTCTCCTGATTATAAATTCCGGCCATCATTCCACCCAGGAGAGAAAAAGAGGTACAACCATACTTTCTGCAGATGTCCCAAATCCTGCTCTTGGAAAAACGAGCACTGAAAACAGCCTTGGTTCCGGTACTCAGGCTTGGGAACAACGTCACAGCCTGTGCGTTTCCATGAGTCAGAGAGAGCCCGGAATACAGAATGTCATTTGGCTTATATTGCCAGACAAGACGAGTGGCAATATTATAAAGTCCAAAACGATTATTACGTATCATTACTCCTTTTGGGTCTCCTGTTGTACCGGAGGTATAGATAATCTGCATGGGATGGCGAACATCCATGATCTGTTGAGTAACCAAATCCCAGGAATCTTTTTCCAGTATTTCATTCAGAGATGGATAATCCCTAGAAACCGTTATCTGCTGCTCCGGCCGATAGATCACACTAACCAGCTTGATGTTCGGCAATTGACCAATTACCTGGTTTAGCTGGGCCATCAATTCTCCGGAAACAAATACCGCTTTTACATTGGAGTTTGCTAAAAGAAACCGCAATCGATCCCCTCGACTCCTCGGATCGATGGGAACCATGATGGCACCGATAACCGGTCCTGCAAGCATTGCATAAACAAATTCCGGATGATTCCTCATGAATACCGCATAGGTATCTCCTTTGCTCAGGCCGATATCCAAAAGAAGACGGGCTACTTTATTGGAATTTTCATAAAGATCCTTATAAGTAATAATTTCGTCATCATAATCTCCGTTCTCAAAAATAAGAACTTCTTTATCCGGTTTTTCGTCTGCCTTGATTTCGATAAGATGAGAAGCGATGGCTTGATTCAAATGGGCTTTTGAACTCATACTGTATTTCCCCTTTCTACCCTGCCAAAAGATATTGAGACATATGCCATCATGAAACGTTTTCTATTGCCTGATCGAAAGGCAAATCGCTTTCATGACTAATCTTCAACTGCTCCGATAAATCCACGGTTATATGTTGGGAATTCTTTAGCAAAAATCTCATCCCAGTGTTCCTTGGTCCAAAATTCATGGCGGTCGAAATATGGATTTTTATTGGAAACACTGACGGAAATGCTGATAACAATATCCACATCCGTTATCACTTTCAGAGCCAATGCACTAAAAGCTAAAGTACTGAAGACCCTGCAATGCAATCCCAATCGATGTGCCATCGAGGCGGCAGCATTTGCGGCAATTCCTAAATTCACATTTTTAAACATACAACTTGGTCCATTGGCTGTAAGCGATTCCACTTCTTCCGCCTTGTTCAACTCTGCACATGTCCTATATCCACAGGCGCCACAGTTGTAATTAAAATCCGATTTTCTTTTATCACCAATAATCATTAAGGAACATGGCTCTTTCATCAATTGCGCCAGATGTCTTCCATCCCTGGCAGCCAGCGGTGCCATATCTCCCAAAGAAAAACAGTATTCTGCTATTTGCTCAAGATCTTCTCCTTCAACCGTTATGATTTTAACCGTATTTCTATCGTTAAATCGATAACTGTTATGAGCCGCTACCGCCATCAGTTCAACGGCACGACTTAATCCGTCATTTACAAGCTGAGACATTTCTTTAATTGCCATTTTCTCCTCCATAAAGGACGTTTGCAGTGACTTGTCCTTTGTCATGATCCATTCGTAGTATATAACAAGCTGGTATTTCAAAAAAAACGATATTTAAAATATTTCCCGCCCTCACGGATCAGCTGTAAATCGAGCGAAACTGAGGCCATAATCGTTGAATCATCCGGTCGTTCATGCTTCGTTGGTTGATCTCAGCATATCGTTTGGGAACATCCCTGAACGGACTTTTCTCTGTAACGGAAATTCCCACGGCAAGAGCAAAGCCTGTGTTCCGCGGTAAAATGCTCATACGCATTGCTGCTGCACCTACAGACCAGAAGACCCCATAGTCGATCCCCAGATTTCTTGCCTGAGAAATCATGCCGTCTATAGCATAGGCAATGTTTGTAGCCCGAAAAGTGCACAAGGGACCCCGAAAAGCCACATCCGGTTCGTCTGGTAATTTTTCTTCTTTTTTTAAATACTCACAGACTAGCTTCCCGCATAGATTGCAGTTGATATCGGCAGGATCTGAGACACACCGGAGAGAGGTCGCAATCAGAACAACATCTGCATCACGAAGCATTGCTGCATCCCTGCCGAAAAAATTCCAGCTTTTTTTGATTTGGGCCATCCTCTCCATCTCCTGGCATACATCCTCTATATCGCATTCATCATCCAGAATATGAATTGAGCACTCTCCTACACCACCGACCCTTGGGGAGGTTGTGCCAGATGCCAGTATTAATCTTGCTGCTGTTCGAGCTGCAAGCAACCGGTCGGTTTCAAATTGTTTAATACTTCTCTCCATCGATTTTCCTCCTGTTATTTTTCTTTCTCAATTGAAAGACCAAAACTTTTTGCATGCTCTGGATACATTTCATATGCAGGTTTTAACAGAGGCAGTAGTTTTAATACCTTTGGCATCGGCCCTTTTGCCTTGATCAGGCCTTTTGCCAAGGCAACCGGCATGGAGATATGTTTTAACCAGAAGCTATGGCAGGTATCGCCACTCAATGTCATTTCAACTGTGGCTTTCGAATCTGTATCGCCCCAGATCACTTGTCCTGTTTTACCATCTCCAGGTGTGATCCACAGTTGATCTTTCGGGTCAGTGATATTAAACTTGATGACAATTCCAGTTGCTGCAAACTTAGGACCAAACTCAGGATGAGTAACAAGTGCCTCGAATAGCCCCCCCAATACAGAATGCATTGTTTCTCTGCTTTCAAACACTGCCATAATCCTCTCCTTTCAAAAATGAATATGATTGAACCCTATTGCTGCAAAAAAAGCGGTATTACCATTTCACCTGTCGTGGTTTCAAATGAACCATTTTCACGGATCTTGATGAAATGAATGATACCGCCTCCCATTTCCTAAATGGAAATATTATGTCAATTTATAATCCAGATGAAAAACAATGCGTCCGGTAATAGCGACCATGGTTTCATCAAGTGAATGAAGATCATGAGGAGTTATTTTAGTAAAGTTAAAAAAATAAATAGGTTGCTATGCATTCCGACCAATTAGATTAAAAACCGGACGACTGGTCGGTTTATATGTAAATTTTTTTATACTGTCAAGCTTTTTTATATGTAGAAACTGCGCCTCCTTTTAAGATTTCAATTTTCCACTTCTTTTCAACTTCACTATATTGCACTTCCTTAATCGTAACATTTTTTTCTGTCTCATTTAGCGTGGCAATAGAATGCGGTCCAAATATTTTCGTGCCACCATAGATTAATCCTTTTACGACAATCACAGGGTTTCCAACCTCCTTTTTTGACCATTCAACGACATCTATTTTCTCTTTACTCAACTTCTCAATTTCATTAATACTATTTTCAATTTTCGTCAAAGATGTTGAAATATCCTCCACAAAACGTTCTTGTTTTGAAAAAATATCTCCGATCTCTTTTTCAACTTCTTTTAATTTTTTTCTGATCTTATCAATTGCAACTTTTATCTTTGATATCTCATGCTCCACTTTTTGTTCTTCTGCTTCTTCAATTTTCGCTAATAATGATTTTTCAAGAGTTTGAGCACGATCTTGAATCTGTGCCAATTCTGATAATTTATTATGCAGTTCCTTCTGTTCTTCAAGAAGTTTTTCATATTGAGCCTGTTCTCCCTCTAATTCCTTTTTTCTTTGATTTATCTTAAAATCAAACCCCTGAATTACTTTTCTGATATGTTCATCCTGACCTACTTTAATTGTACATGGAGAGGATACATCTGTACCAATTTCCTTTGCCTCAATACCTTCTTTTGCGGTGACCAAAGACGAAATTATTCTCCCCCGCTCAATTACGCATTTACCGCTTGTTCGTATCTTGGAATTGAAAACCTCCTTATCCACAACAACATCCCCATATGACTTTATATTGGCATCTTTTATATATTTTGCAATAACCTGGCCTTCAGTTTGAATAGCCGCTCCGAAAATCCCTCCATTCACAGTTAGATTTCCTTTTAAATAGATCTCTGCTTTTTGAATCTCTTTAACTGTGAGGTTACCACCTCTGACACTAAATCCGTCCTTGACAACACCGTCCACATTTATATTCCCGTTAAATTCTATATTTCCGGTTCTATAATCAACGTCGCCTTTTACATTGAACTCGTCAAAAACAGAAAGTTTGCCGGTAACAGTTATGTTGGGTTGGCCGTCAACATTTGCAAATGCCTTAAGACCATCTTTAGATAACTCAACCCCGGATTCGAATGTTATATTTTTATCTTCAGGCACAATAAATGGAATCTGCCTCCCATAAACATCGAAACCATCCTTGCCTTCCTGAGCCGGAATTTTCTCCGCAATCAAATCACCGGAATTTACATGTGGAACAACGCCCCTGTCTTTATAATCAACTGTACCATCTTCGTTAATCCGACAAGCCTTCAGATAATCTGAATTAAAAAAATACTTTATGACTGCATCTTTACCTGGTGTTGAATTTTCACCTTTTGCAACAACCAGTTCATTATTTTTATTTGATATTGTTTTTAAAAAAAAATCTACTTTTGTTTTATCAACCAACTCATAATTGATTCCAGCATTTTCCAGTAAATTATCAACTTCTTCCATGGTGAAGGGCGTTGATAAATTCCCAGTTGCAACGATTTTAGCCTCCAGTCTGTTCGTAGAGACCATTAACTGAATTTTCCCTCTTTCAATAGTGCTATCGAAAGCTACCGGTTGGCCTTCCTCAATAATTGAATTATCTAAAGTACCATTTTGTTGGAAAGATCCATTTTTTGGTCTGTTATCCGAGAGTTTATGGTTATCCTCGACTTCAACTCCCGAAACCATGGATTTCACCGGATCTGATTCTTTTTTTTCAATATGTTCCATTTCTTTTAAAACAATTTGACGCTGTTCTTCTGTGATCATTCCCTGATCGACCATGATCTCTCCAATAAATCTGCATGAGTGTGTTTTTTGAAATTCTTTCGCCTGCAGACCCAGTGCAACTTCAATCTGGCTTTTCGTAATAAACCCTTTCTTTAAAGCTCTTGATCCAAAACCTTTGCCAATACTTCTTTTTGTTGCAGTTTGAAGATCTTTTATCATCGCCTCTGGTATCATTTTATATTTTAAAAATATTTCATCAATCGCAATGTTTTCACCAGATTTTTCAAGCTTCTTCTGGATTGAATATGCTTTTGTGAGTTGCATTTTATCGATCAATTTATTTGCGAAAGCAATTTTTGTTAAAATTTGATCATACCGGTTTATTTTTTCGATCACTTTATCTCTCCAAATACAAAGTATGAATTACCAGGTTTTTTTTAGAGGATAGAACAGGCTACCTTATAAGGGATAAACAGTTACTTTGCCGATACTATTTTGATTAATATCAATAATTTGCGATGTAAAGCAGCTATCTGCGTTTCCTTTTTTTATACCTTTAAAATTGCACCCAATAGAAGGATGATGATATTGAAAAAAAGAATGAGTGAGTCCTTGCGGATAAATCAAGATATAAAAAATGACGTATTTAAAAAATATTTTTCTGTAAACAGTAAATATAGTAGATGTGAGATCTATTGGTGAAAATATTCAAACCTTATTACAAATTTTTAATTATTATAATATATTCCAATTCATTTTGTCAAATTATTCATCAAATAGAAACTATAAATGCTTTGTAAACGAATTGGAATATCTATTACTCAAAAATAAAATGCTGTTTTATTTTTTTATTTGAAGGCAAAGAAGAGAAGGATGGAATTTTTTAATGAACAGCGATGATGATTGATGGTCTAAATCATCATCGCTTGAATGGCAATACAAATTTAATTTTAAAAATTAATAATTTATATGAGAAATAAAACACCCACCACCACCACCACCATCGGTTGTTGCTGCCTCCACCGTAGCCCCGGTATCATCTATGGCAATACTGATTTTATCGGTTCCCTGAAGTCCTCGAGTATCCGTAACCGTCAACTCGACAACTGCGACCTCATCGGCCGTAACATCTGATGAAGTAACAGTGGGTTGCATGGCCAACGGATCTGAAAATGTCAGTGGAGGCCCTGTTTTTTGTGTCCACCGATAAGTAATGACATCACCGTCCGGATCGCTGGAGTTGGATCCATCGAGATCAATGGATGCTCCTTCTACCATAGTGGCGGTCGCCGGCCCTGCATCTGAGATCGGCGGATGATTTGATCCAACGGCAACATTTACAATACATGTATCCACCGAGTTAAGCCCTGCTAAATCGGTTACAGTAAGTTCAAAGATAAAAACTTCATCACCGGGCAAAGAAGAAGGTGTTGTAAATGTGGGGCTAATTACAGAATAGTCGGAGAATATTACAGCCGTCCCAGATAATTGTCTCCAATGATAACTTATCTGATCTCCCTTACCAATATCAGGGTCAGTAGAACCAGAACCATCCAGTGTAACAAGAGCCCCTAACCCAAATAATTGATCCGCCCCTGCATCAGCTGATGGTGGCAAATTTTTATCCGTGATCGCAACAGAACACTTGTCTTTTCCGAGCAAACCATTATTATCCGAAACAGTCAATTCAAACACCAAGTTTTCACCGCTGGTGCCGACAAACGGTGCTGTAAAAGTTGGATTATCATCGGATGAACTGGAAAGGTTTACAGGAGTTCCTGATAATTGTACCCATGAGTAGGATTGAAGCCCAGCAGACTCAGGATCATATGAATTGGATCCATTCAATATGACTGTATCACCTTGAGCGATACCTTCCTGATCCGGGCCGGCATTCGCTACCGGTGGCAGATTCCCGGAACTTCCGATCACGGTAATGACTGTATTTGCATAAGAGCTCAACCCACCGGAATCGGTAACGGTCATTTTAAAAACAAGAGATTCCCCGCCTGGAGCAACAGTCGGAGCTGTAAAGGTTGCTTGTACAGCGGTGCTGTTTGATAATGCAACTGCAGTTCCTATGGTTTGTGTCCATAAGTATGAAAAAGAACCACCATCCGGGTCATAGGAAGCTGTTGCATCCATAGTAACAGTATCACCTTGGGACACTGTTTGATCCGGGCCGATTACCGCCACAGGGGCATTGATATCATCTGTGACCGCATTACTCAGCGCAGCAACCGCGTCAATATCCGCTCCGGCAAAAGGGGACCCGGACTTTTTTTCATTCAGATCTGTCATTTTGACATAATAGTATTTACCCCAAAGCTCCACTCCTGAATCCAGATATTCATCAATATCAATACCGGAAGTTGCTCCTCCAATGGTATCTACCGGTATCCATGTTGTGCCGTTTTTACTGATTGAAATCTCGGTTGACTCAATCTGGTCTCCTACCTCAAAGAACCATAGATCAATCCCGCTGTCGCCGGATGTGGTTAAGGAATTGTTGGTGAAACGAAGGATAAGACTTCCGGCATCGCCGAGACTGACCGATGGAAATGGTGCGACCTGATAGTCCGGCAAATTATGGTTATCTGTAAAATCAGGAGCTCCAAGGGCAGCCGAAGCTTCATTGTACGGAGCCCCAACGTTTTCTCCTGCTGTGTAATTCACGACACTATCTGCAAAGCTTGTAGTGCTTTCAATTTCCACACCATTGTATGTTTCGGAACCTACCATTCGTGCGGTTAGTATGATCAAACAAAAAGCAAAAAAAATCTTTTTTTTCATCATATCATTATTCCTTATTTTTTAGTCTGATTTTCCACATTCAATTGGTTTTCCGCAATTGTATTTTTTTCAATCATTTTACCAAAAATTCTGAAGAAAACAACCTTTAAATATCGATATGTTAAATATTTAAAAATGAAAAAATGGTCATAAGCATATGAAAAGAATTGTGAACATCAGTTTAAATATCAAATTATACTTGACAACAAAGAACAGATTGGGTAGTCTCTCCATCAATTGATGCAAGCAGATTTTGGGATAGAATTGATGGGAAAAGGCGATACTTTATGGCAACACCCCTTGAAAAGGCCCGGCGCGATCCAAACTCAATGAAAGCCAAAATACTGACTTCCGCACGTAAAATCTTCAGCAAAAACGGTTTTTCAGGCACAACCACCAGAATGATTGCCAAGGCAGTGGGGATCGATATTTCCACACTATACTACCATTGGGGTGAAAAAGCGGATCTTTACAATGCAGTACTCATGGATACACAGGAAGAGTTAAAACAAGAGTTGAAAAGGATAGAAAGAGTCATACATGGAAAGCCTCTTCCCAAACGCCTTGAAATTGCGATCAATGAATCCTGCGACTTCCTTTATAAAAATTCAGAAATTACAAACCTGATTCTCTTAAATTATTTTACCAAACCAAAGGGAAAAGATATAGCTGAGTTTCATTTTATTGATATTATTACCGGAATTGCGATTTCAATGGGACTTGCCATGGATAAAGATAAAATTACAAAACAGGCAAAGGCCAGGGTGATGGTGGTCATGCTATCCCTGTTTAATTTTATTGCCGGTAAAAAATACTTAAGCCCAATAATAGGTGCAGAGTCCCAGGACTATTTAAACGTTGTAAAAGAAACTTTAAATTTCATTCTGATACCTGCATTTGTTCAGGATAAAAAAGCAATAGAGTCGTAAAATGTAGGTATTAATATATCGGTTATGTTATACCCAAATTACGAAGCAACAACAAAAGCAAAGAACTTCCGATAAGGAAGGCAACGGTTCAGGAGTAAGACAAAATGTTTGAATTTGACAAATCACAACAACAGATCCAGAAAGCCGTCAAAGCATTTGCAAAAGGAGAATTCGACAAAGAGCAGATCCAGGAATTTGAAAAAAATCGGGAATATCCAATACAAATCTGGAAAAAGGCTGCTGAATTAGGATTTATTGGTATCCACTATCCGGAACAATTTTCGGGTGCAAATCTGGGAATATTTGAAAATGTTATTGTTGCTGAAGAACTATGCCGGAAAGATTCCAGTATGGGGATTACCATTACCATGGCCGGATATGCATCTGAGTGTATTCTTCGATTTGGCAGTGATGAGCTGAAAAGCAAATATCTTCCTAAAATTGCAGAAGGGGAGTCTCTTTCCGGAGGAGCATTTATTGAGCCGGATTCAAACAGTGACCTTTGCCGCATTTTTACAACTGCTGTGAAGAAAGGTGACTCCTGGGTGATCAACGGGAAGAAAACTTTTGTCCTGAATGGCAGTTCTGCAGACTTTTATATTGTTCTTTGCCAGACCGACCCCAATGCATCCATCCCGATAAATGGTACCAGCCTGATCTTGGTGGACGCGAAAACAGATGGCCTGTCAACTGCAGATCAGGGTACCAAACTCGGCACCAATATGATGAGCATGACTGATCTGAAATTTGAAAATGTAAAAGTTCCTGTAACCAATCTGATCGGTGAGGAAGGAAAAGGATATGATAATGTTCAGAAATTTTTCACCGAAAGCAGAATCCTTTTCGCAGCTCAGGCGATCGGAACAGCTCAAGGCGCATATGAACGAGCATTGGAGTATATTAAAGGAAGAGAACAATTCAACAGACCGATTGCTGCATTTCAATCTGTAAGGCACAAAATAGCGGATATGTGTATTAAAATCGAGTCCGCAAAATTACTAACCTATGAGTCTGCTCAGAGATTCGACAACGGCAAATTAGATCCCAAATTTTCTGCCTTGACCAAGATAGCGGCGACCAATGCTGCAATGGAAGTCACCAACGAAGCTGTTCAGCTTTTGGGTGGATATGGATATATGACGGAATACGAAATCGAACACTTCTATCGTGATGCCAAGGTATTACAGATAAGAGAGGGTAATTTTACCGTATTAAAAGATATTATCGCCAATACAACTATCGGAAAATTGAAATAGCTTGGGGTAAGATGGTTTAGGAGAAAGACAATCATGGATATTTTACGCTATACAGAACAACACAATGACTTCAGACAACGCCTTCGAAATTTTCTGGCAGAAGAAGTTAAACCCTATTCAGATCAATGGGAAAAAGATCATATCGTTCCCAGAGAGATCTGGAATAAAATGGGAAAAAATGGTTTTTTATGCACAAGTGTTTCCAAGGAGTACGGAGGCCTTGGTGGAGATTTTCTCTATTCGGCAATCGTTTGTGAAGAAATGGCCGCAACAGGCCAAACCGGACTTGCCGCACCCCTCCATAGCGATGTGGTTGTTCCCTATCTGGATGAATATGGATCTGTGGAGCTGAAAAAGAAATATCTTCCCGGATGCGTATCCGGAGAAGTTGTAACGGCCGTTGCCATGACGGAACCAGGTGCAGGAAGTGATCTGTCTTCCCTTCAAACCACTGCTATAGAAGATGGGGATGAGGTCGTTATCTCTGGTTCAAAAACATTCATCTCAAACGGTATTCTCTGTGATATTGTTATCGTTGCGGCCAAAGATCCCGCAGTTCAGGACCCTTATCAGGCTCTTTCCCTGTATGTTGTTGAAGCGGGAACTCCTGGTTTTGATAAAGGCAAACAACTCGAAAAAATGGGCTGGCATAGTCAGGATACCGCCGAACTGTTCTTCAACAACTGCCGGATTCCAAAAACCAACCTCCTGGGAGAAAAGGGATATGGCTTTCTCATGCTTATGGGAAAACTTCAACAGGAAAGGCTGGTCTGTTCAATGGGAGCGTTATATGGCGCAGAAGTATGTCTGAAACAGATTGTTGCGTATTGTAAAACAAAAAAAGATGGGACTGGGAAACCGTTATCCAAATCCCAGGCAGTTCAATTTGCCTTAGTGGAAATGGCTGCCGATATCAAGATCGGCAGAACATTTGTAGACAAACTGATCGCCGACCATATTGAAAAAAAAGATATCAAGACAGAAACCTCTATGGCAAAATTCTGGACAACGGAAATGACAAATCGTGTTTTGGGGAAATCCCTTGAAATTATGGGAGAGGACGGAATGGTGGAAGCCAATTTGATTCCTCGGGGATGGCGGGATGCCAGAGTTACCTCAATTTTTGCCGGAACAAATGAAATCATGAAATTTATCATCTCCAAACTGATGCAGTTATAAAATTTGATGACTTTTGTGCACGATGGTTATAAAGGGAAACGATCTTCAGAATAAGTTTTTAAACATTTGTGGATCGCTTCAAATAAATTACCCAATCATACAAGAGGAGAAAAATCATGGCAGAAATCCGATTTGATAACAGAGTGGCTATTGTTACCGGTGCCGGTGCCGGTCTTGGTCGAACTTATGCATTAGCCCTTGCTCAAAGAGGAGCGAAGGTAGTTGTAAATGACTTAGGTGGTACGCGGGATGGGTCAGGGAAAAGCAATAGCGCCGCTGATAATGTCGTGGATGAAATAAAAAAAGCCGGCGGAATGGCTGTTGCCAATTATGACTCTGTGGCAACCGTTGAAGGCGGAGAAAACATTGTGAAAACCGCTGTGGATAATTTTGGTAAAATCGATATCGTCATCAATAATGCGGGTATTCTGAGAGATAAAAGCCTTGTGAAAATGACGGAAGCGGAGTGGGATCTGGTACTTGCTGTTCATCTGAAAGGGGCTTATTGCGTAACCCAGCCGGCGTTCAAAATCATGAAAGATAACGGATATGGCCGAATTATAAATACAGCTTCCGGTGCAGGTTTATACGGCAATTTTGGACAGAGCAACTACTGTTCCGCCAAAATGGGCCTGGTTGGCTTGATGAACAACATCGCCATAGAAGGTGCTAAATATAATATTAAAATCAATACCATTGCCCCCATTGCAGCATCCCGTCTCACGGAAGATATTATGCCGCCGGATCTGTTTAAAAAACTAAAACCCGAATTCATCACGCCACTAGTATTGTATCTTGTATCAGAGGATAACAAGGATACCAAAATGATTTTCAACTGTGCTGCTGGATGGTTCAGCAGAACAGAGATTGTTTGTGCACCCGGAATCTGTATCGGGGATGGGAAGAGAGAAATCACAGCAGAAGAAATTCAGAATAACTGGGATAAAATCACCAGTCTGGACAAAGCAAAGAGTCTTGGCAGCGTTGGTGAATCCTTTGCCTACTTAGGACCGTTACTATCCTGAAGTTAAAAAAAATAGATGTCGAACAGCAACCCAGGAACTGTTACGCATCCTGATTTTATAATAACCTTTAACAAGTGCCGGCCGAGCTCGGAAATGAATGTTATCACTTTTCAATCAATTTGCTTGAATCTCCTCCAAGCCAAAGCAGAAAAGAAAAAACAGCACAAGGCCGGCACTTGTTATTCACTATAGGTTATCCTCAAAAACGTAACTATTTTTGAGATAACCCCTTTAAAAAAATAATTACACAAAAAAAACCACGGAGGTCAATCATGGTTGGTATCACATCTTATGGTGGATATATCCCCAGATTAAGATTAAACCGCGGCGCAATATATGGCGCAAACGCCTGGATGGCACCTGGACTCATCGGTTCCGCAGGTGGTGAAAAATCAATGGCCAACTGGGACGAAGATAGTCTGACAATGGCGGTAGAGGCGTCAAGAGACTGCATTGCAGGCTTTGACAAAATAAAGATTGATGCGACCTACTTTTCATCCCTCAACATGCCGTTTCAGGATAGACAAAATGGTGGAATTCTTGCCACAGCACTAAACCTGAAAGAAGATATAGAAACCGCCGACTTTACAGGGTCTACACGGGCCGGATTATCGGCAGTTATTGCAGGGATCAATGCGGTAAAAACCGGAGACTATCGGAATTCACTCGTTGCCGCAGGTGACCGACGAATTACCAAAATGGCTTATTCACATGAGCTCTGGGCAGGAGATGGTGCTGCATCTCTTTTGATCGGAAGGGAAAATGTAATCGCCGAGTTTAAAGGTGCGTATACCATCACAGATGATTTTATCGATCATTTCAGGGGACAAGGTGAAAAATTTGATTACAACTGGGAAGAGCGCTGGATCAAGGATGAAGGAATCGGCAAACTGGTGCCAAAGGCGATTCAGGGAGTACTCAAAAAAACCGGTGTGGATGGTAAGGAAATCTCCCGCTTCATCATGCCTTGTGTTTTTGGCCGCGTACCTTCGGAAATTGCAGCAGGTTTCGGCATCACCGCTGATAAAGTATCCGACAATATGCACAAGGTTTGTGGTGATACCGGTTCAGCGCATCCAATCGTCATGCTGGCCCTGGCCCTTGAAACAGCATCACCAGGCGACAAACTGCTCGTTGCAACTTTCGGCCAGGGAGCGGTTGCCATGTTGTTTGAGGTAACGGACAAAATAAAAAATCTAAGTCCCAGACACGGAATCTCCGGCTGTCTGGCGGATAAAAAAGCAGAACTGAATTATATCAAATTTTTATCCCATCGGGGAATGCTTCAACAGGATTGGATGATGAGAGCGGAAGGAAATTATAAAACCGCCCTCACAACCCTCTACCGAAGCCGTAAGATGATTCTGGGAATGGTCGGTGGAAAGTGCAAAAAATGTAGTACTGCCCAATTTCCAAAATCAGAGATGTGTGTAAATCCGGAATGCGGAGAGATCGGAACCCAGGAAGACTGTGAATTTTCAGACCTGCCTGGAACAATCAAAACCTATACCTCTGACCTGTTAACCTATACGTTGGATCCTCCAGCGCACTATGGCATGATCACCTTTGAAAACGAAGGTCGTGGCATGTTCGATTTCACAGACTATGAGGCCGGAAAAATCAGAGTCGGATTACCAGTCAAGATGGTATTCCGAATTCGAAATTTTGATAAGCCTAGAGGTTTTATACAGTATTACTGGAAAGCAAAACCGGTAATTTCAAAAGAGGAGGTATAACATGGCTGATGGAATCAAAGATAAAGTTGCAATTCTTGGAATGGGATGTAGCCGGTTTGGTGAACGGTGGGACTGCGGCCCGGAGCAACTCATGGTCGAAGCTTTTCAGGAATGCATAACAGATGCAGGGATTGATAAAAGCGAAATCCAGGCAGCTTGGTTTGGCCAATGTTACGACGAAATCGGAACTGGAAAAGGAGCGCTTGGCTTGCCATTTGCCCTTAGGTTGCCATACATTCCGGTCACCCGGGTAGAAAACTTCTGCGCTACAGGAACAGAAGCCTTTCGAGGTGCGGTTTATGCCGTTGCTTCCGGAGCCTGCGATATTGCTCTTGCTCAGGGCGTTGAAAAATTAAAAGACACCGGCTATGGCGGATTACCGGCCATGGACAGCGTAAACAGTGGTTCATTGGTTGGGCAGGTTATGCCGAACATTTCCGCACCCGGATCTTTTGCACAACTTGCCAGTGCCTACAGAGCCAAATTCAACATCAGTTATGAGGACCTGAAAAAAGCGATCGCCATGGTTTCTGTGAAAAGTCATGCAAATGGAGCAAAAAATCCCAAAGCACATCTGAGGAAACCGGTAACCCTTGAACAGGTTATGGCTTCTCCGATCATTGCTGATCCGTTGGGGCTTTTTGATTGCTGTGGGGTAAGTGATGGTTCTGCATGCGCTATCGTGACGACTCCTGAAATTGCGAAAAGTCTCGGCAAGACAGACCTGGTCACCGTTAAAGCGCTTCAGTTGGCTGTCAGTAACGGTCAGGAGCAGGGATATAAAGACTGGGATGGTTCCTATTTTGCCACAACCAGACAGGCGGCAAAACGAGCCTATCAGGAGGCCGGCATTCAAAATCCAAGAGAAGAAATCTCCATGTTTGAAGTTCATGACTGCTTCTCCATTACCGAATTTGTAACCTATGAAGATCTTTTTATCTCTCCGGAAGGTGGGGCAACCAAAGATGTCATGGATGGTTTTTTTAATGCAGATGGCAAGATTCCCTGTCAGATTGACGGTGGCCTGAAATGTTTTGGACACCCAATCGGCGCATCCGGACTTCGAATGCTTTACGAAATGTATCTCCAGCTTTTGGGAAAAGCCGGGAACAGGCAGCTTAGCAACGCGAACATTGGCCTGACACACAATCTGGGGGGTTTTCCGTTTTCCAATGTAAATGCGATATCCATTGTCGGACGATATAAATAACCCATTACCTCGTATGCTCTGATTGTACAGTTTGAAAACCAACCTTTTTTGCCCTCGTACACGCAAGCAATGTACGGGGGCATTTCTTTTTCTTTTTTCATCATCACTTCTGTTATCTTTCAAGGTATTACATATATTATCGAGTGGTAATATCTTGCCTGTTTTTATTTCATTCATACCACAAATTTTACTGAATCCGGACAGCCTGAATTCTAAAACAAACTGTTATCATTTGCTTTTTTAAAATTCTGATAATTGGTACAGCGCTTGCTTAAACAGTGGACAATTAAATTGATGGATCAGGATAATACATCTGAACAGCGCAGCGACTTTTGAAATCGCTTGGAACTCGAACATCTCATATGAAAGGGAGATAGATATTTTGAAAACAAATCTTACCGATAATGGAGGCAGACGAAGTAATATTGATCGACGATGTGTATCCTATGATATATACATCCCGGAGCGACGACAGGGGATTGAACGGAGAGACAGTGAGGACAGGAGGCAACAGCCGCGATCGCTGAACACCTGAGTCCGATTGACGCGAGTATCCTTTGTTTGTCATCAGCAGAACGAAGGATAGAAAAATGTCTAGATCAAAAAATAGATTATGAAGTGGTATTCAATCTTCCAACAATTTGAAAATATTCTTCTTCCGTAATTATTTTCACATTAACCGTCTGGGCCTTTCTGATCTTGCTATCCCCCACATCTTCACCACATACCAGATAATCCGTTTTTCCACTTACCGTTGTTTGAACATTGGCACCGAGCTTTCGTGCATGAATCTGCATATCTTCCCGGCTGCCTTTTTTCATTTTACCGGTAAACACAATCCCTTTCCCGGCAATAGGGCTCCCTATTGTTATTTTTTCATTTTCCAGGGGGGTTTTTTCCAGTGTAAAGCCCATATTCAGCATATGTTTTATGGTGTCCCATATCTTTTCAATTCCCTTTTGTATGGATTCACCGGTCTTCTCACCAAAGCCATGAATCTCAGTAAGTTCCTCTTTCCGGATTTTCCCAAGGTCTTCCAGACGGATATGGGATAAAAGTTTCCGGCTATCCCCAGTACCCAGGTCCGGAACCCCGAAAGCTGCGAGAAACCGCCAATCTTCTACAGGTTTTTTTATACTTGTCTGTATGGCATTCCATAAATTTTTTGATTGCACCGGTCCAAATCCGATGTCCAGAAAATCCTGCTCTGTCATGGCATAGATTTTTACAAGACTGTCAAATCCATCCTTCACCAGCTTCTGAACCGTCTTGATACCAAACCATTCCGCGGTTCCCAGAGTTTTGAAAAAATGAATAATTCCTTGCTCTATCTGAGCCGGGCAAGAAGAGGCCATACACTTTAAAAAATCATTATCCCATTCAAGGGATGAATTGCAGGAAGGGCAACATCCTGGAAGCGCAATCTGATCAGAGGGCGAGATCACTTTTTCCAGCTTGGGGATGACCTCTCCGCTTCGTATGACCTCAATCTTCGCGCCTATGCCTATTTTTTCATCTCTTATTTTTCCGGCATTGTGTGCCGTAACCCTTCGGATTGTTGCACCGGAAAGAAATATCGGCATAACTTCCATCACCGGCGTTATATTGCCGGTTCTCCCCACCTGCCAGACCAGCTTTTCCACCCGGGTGACTGCGGTTTCACCTTTTGTTTTAATGGCAATCTGCCATCGGTAGTGATGTGCAGTCGATCCCATATGCTCCCGAACTTTCTCATCCGTCACGCCGGCAACCATTCCATCCATAGGATAATCGGTTTTGGCTGAAAGCATCCTGGTTACCTCTTCGATCTGATTCAGCAGCTCATCCGGGGTTCCGATCCATGATTCCAACTCCGCATAGGGCACAAAAAATATAGCCTTGTCTTCTATGGCCTTGACTGCGAATTCATTCAATTTATCAGAATTGATGATTCCAACCACCAGGTTCCGGGGGTGTTCGAAATGGCCGGATAAATGCTCTTCAAAATAGGATTTCTTGATAACGATTTCACCGATCCCTCGGCCTCGGCCGCCAAGAGGAATAATTCCCTTCTCAAATGCACTGCTGATCTCATAACCGACCTCGCCATTTCCCCTGGATGCAAAAATTTCTCCATCATCCCGTCCGGCAAGCCCGTCCAGCTTTGGAGTTACCAAGAAACGAATATCCGATATTCCGATCTCCGAAGCTTCTTTTTGTACACGATTGATAAATCGTTCAAGGGCTTCCAGGGAATATGCTTTTTCAATGGAAAGCATGGGGACAGGATGTCGAACCTCCTTTTTGCTCTCAAATGATTCCGGTTCGACTCTGTTCAAAAAAGGATGGGATGGGTTGAATGACCGGAGCTTTTCTACCAGCTGATCATACTCAACATCACTGATCAACGGCTTTCCCTTGCGATAGGCGGAATTATAAATCTCCAGTTGATTGAGGAGCTGTTTTATTTCATTGGCTGAAATGTCAGACATAACTTCGAAATCGTCCTTTGTACTGCTTTGCATTGCTCCTTAAAAGAAACTTCTCCAAACCCTGGCTTCCAATGAAAGGTGGACAATTCGTCCGATACCACAAGGGCAGCTCCAATGTCTACACTACGATAATTTCCGATGGTGAAAAGGGCTGAAAGCTCCATTTCAACACCCAAGGCATTTTTCCCCTGATAGGTGCAAACCAGTTCCTTTGTTTCCCGAAAAACCGCATCGGTTGTCCATACAAGCCCTTCCTGAAACACAAGTGGTTCTTCTTCAAATGCCGTTTTCAGCAGTAAAAGGATATCTTTTGAACAATAAGAAACCTCTCCCGTTTTCTTTCCATAATGCAGAGAGGTGCCCTCCTGTACGAAAGACCCAGTCGGCAGAATGATGTCTCCAATCTTAACATTTGGAGAGATGGACCCGCAAAGTCCGAAAAAAATAAACTTCCGTGCTCCCCATGCAATCAGGTTTTCAAAAAGGATCGCAGCATACGGAGCCCCGACCATCGGTCCAACCACCGAAAAATGATGGTTTTCACTGATAGAAGTGCAGATCCGGCTCATCATAAAACCAAAAGAATGATCCGGTTTCATCTGTAGTAGTGAACAGAGTGCTGTCATATCCTTCCTGGATGAGACCAGAATTACCAGAGATCCGGGATCCGGAGACCTTGGGCTCCGGATCGGATTGATAATGGCTTCATTGGAATTCATTCTTCGGCTATATGCATATGCTCTGCTATTCGGGCTTTATCCGGTTTTCAAGTTCTTCCTTGACTTCATCGATAATACTATAAAGAAATTCCATATCTTCAATATTCAACCGGCCTGCTTTTGCAGGAGCCCGATCGGTTCCATCTTTTTTCTTCAGCATCCTGGGACCGATCTGGACCTTGGGCTGCGCATTCCCATATTGATTTATGGAAACGATCAATCCGGTTTCTTCACATTTCCATTCTTTTAACTTTTTATCCTGGTCTGGATCAAAAGGCATATCCTTCTCCTTGAAATCATAAATTTAAATTACCCGGTTTTACCGGAGCCCAAATACTATCAAAGAACTACACAGAGATTCTGGAGAAATCCGCAATATCCTTGAACAAGGCTGCAATCTCCGACAACAAGGCCAGCCGGTTGTTTTTCACATCCGGATTATCCGCCATCACCATTACCCCGTCAAAAAATGCATCCACAACACCACGCAATCCTGAAATCTCTATCAAAGCCCTGTCAAAATTTCCTTCTGCAAGACACCCTGCAACCTTTTGCCGAACACTCTTGCAGGCGTTGTATAGGTCTGATTCACAACTCTCCTCAAAAAGAGATGCCGATATTTCACCTCCCTGGTAGTTGTCTGCTTTTTTTAAAATATTCACCGCCCGTTTAAACGCGATGGCAAGGGGTTCGAAATCCGGCTTGTTCTTCATGCTTTCAAGTGCCTTGACCCTTTTTCGCAAATCCGGAATATTGTCAACAGAAACCGAAGTTACCGCAGCAATCACGTCTTTTTGAAATCCTTCATCGGCAAGCATATTGGATATCCGATCCTGCAAAAAGGAATAAATCTGTCCGGCAGTATCCTGGATTTTCGAAATATCCGCTCCTCCAAAAAGGCGGACGCTTTTTTCAATAACCTCTTTCAGGGAAAAAGTGAAATTCATCTTCTGAATGATCTGTATAATTCCAATTCCCTGCCTCCGAAGTGCATATGGATCAGAGGCACCTGTCGGGATTAATCCGGCATGAAAACACCCACAGATCGAATCCAGCTTGTCGGCGATTGCCAGAAGAGATCCCACCTTTGTTTCCGGCAATGGCGCACCGGAGTAAACCGGACGGTAATGCTCCTCGATAGCCATTACCACAGGATCGCTTTCACCGGCAAGCTTTGCATAAACCCGTCCCATGATCCCCTGGAGCTTCGGAAATTCAACCACCATACGACTGACCAGGTCCGCCTTGCATAGCCATGCTGCCCTGGATACACCAAGTCTCACAGGCTCATCCTGGCCTGACTTTTCAACCAGGAATTCTCCCAGCTCTTGAACCCGCTTTATCTTCTCATATACAGAACCCAGCTTTGCCTGAAAAAGCACACCCTTTAGCTTATCCACCATTTGATCCAGATCTGTTTTCAGATCTGACCGATAGAAAAACATGGCATCTTCAAGCCGTGCTCTCAACACCCTTTCATGTCCTTTTGCCACAAGGCTCATATCCTTTGCACGGGTATTGTTGACAGCAATAAAATTGGGTTTCAACTGATTTCTATCATTTACAACGGCAAAATATTTCTGGTGTTCCCTCATGGCCATGATCAAAACCTCTTTGGGCAACTCCAGAAATTTTGTATTAAAGGAACCGGCGATCGGAACCGGGAATTCAACCAGATTGGTAACAATATCGGCCAGATCCTCGTCTGGTTCTACACGGCCTCCCAAGCTTTCAGCAACAGATGCAACGGCATTCAATATCGATTGTTTTCTTTTCTTACTATCTGCAAAGACAAAGACAGCCTCAAGGGCTTCAACATAATGGTCCGGCGATTCAATATTAATTTTCCCCGGTGCCATAAACGGATGCCCCATTGCACACCGGCCGCTCTTGAGTCTTTCAATGGAAAAAGATATTACTTCTTTTCCCAGCAAGGCCAGGACAGTCTGGATCGGTCTGGCAAACAGGATGTTCATATCCGACCACTTCATGGATTTGGGAAAAGGTAGCGTAACAATCACTTCCGGCAGGATTGTTTTTAAAATTGTTTTTGTGGCTATACCTTTTTCCGTTTTCACGGCCATGAGGTAACGTCCCTTCTGGGTTTCGGAGACCCTGATCGCTGAAACCGGAATACCCACTTTTTCGGCAAATTTAACCGCAGCAACGGTCGGGTTACCGGTTTCATTAAATCCGACTCGTTCCGGAGGCCCCATAACCTCACTGGTTACGGGTTCCTGTTTTTCCGCCACATCCGGCACTTCAACGGCAAGTCTTCTGGGAGTCCCATAAGTCTTTGCATTTCCGTGAGAAATACGGGCATCATCCAGTTTTTTTAACAAGGCGGCAGATAATGCCTTCAAAGCAGGCTCAATATATCCTGCCGGTATCTCTTCTGTTCCGATCTCAAGTAGCAATTTTTCCATAATATCCTCTATTCTTCATCGGCTTACGACTGTCTGGTTTAAAAAACCGACCAAGCCGGAATGCTTTCAGGATGATCACTGTTAATGATCACTTCATATTTTCTTTATCAGTGGAAATCCCATGTTCTCACGCTGCTTCAGATATCCTTCTGCGCATGCCCTTGCGATATTCCGGATACGCCCGATAAATCCGGTCCTCTCCGTGACGCTGATGGCTCCTCTGGCATCCAGAAGGTTAAAACTGTGTGAGCATTTCAAACAGTATTCGTATGCCGGCAGAACCAATCCCTTCTCAATGATCCGAAGTGCTTCTGCTTCATATTTTTTAAAAAAGTCATGCAGCATATCCACATCTGCAATCTCGAAATTATAAGTGGACCCTTCCACCTCCTGTTGATGATGGACATCGCCATAGCAGATACTCTTATTCCACTTCAGGTCATACACATTATCCACTCCTTGCAGATACATCGTGATCCTTTCGAGACCATAAGTAATCTCCACGGATATGGGATGGAGCTCGATACTGCCTGCCTGCTGAAAATAGGTGAATTGAGTGATCTCCATTCCATCCAGCCAGACCTCCCATCCCAGGCCGGAAGCACCCAATGTGGGGGATTCCCAGTCATCTTCCACAAAACGGATATCGTGCTCAAGCGGGTCCACACCAAGAGCTTTAATGCTCTGAAGATAGAGAGCTTGAATATTTTCAGGGGATGGCTTCAGGATAACCTGAAACTGATAATAATGCTGGAGCCGGTTCGGATTCTCGCCATATCTACCGTCCGTAGGACGCCTGGATGGCTGGACATAAGCGACATTCCACGGTTCCGGTCCAAGCGCCCTAAGAAGTGTGGTTGGATGAAATGTTCCGGCTCCAACCTCCGAATCAAAGGGTTGAACCAGCACACACCCCTTTTTGGCCCAAAATTTCTGCAATGTAAGTATGACATCCTGAAAATACATGTTGATTTTCCTTTTTACAAAATAAATAGCGCTATCTGTTCACCATCAATCCTGTTGAGTTGACGGCTGTATCCAGCAGAAAAGCATCCTTCCGGCCGGACAGGATCTCCTGCCAGACGGATTCCAGTTTTTCAATATCACCCTGTTCTCCCAATGCCCAGACACACCCCCCGCCGCCGGCTCCGGTGAATCTGGCTCCACATCGATTCCGGGCTGCTTCATCCGTCAGCTTCTTTCCCATATCATCCAGAACATCCGGGGTCATTTTCATCCGGATCGATGTTTCCTTTTGCATAAATTCGGATGCACCTTTATAATTATGTTCTCTGAGTGAATCAATAAAATTTTTCGTGCATGAAATAATTTCGCGCCATTCCTGCCTGCATTTTCCGGCAAGAAACTGTTTGACCCACCTGCCGTTGATATCGGCCGATACGTGCGGGATACCGCAATAGGCCACAATAAAATGCTTGCGAAACTGTTTGTATTCCGGTTCCGGAATAACCGATTCTTTCCGGAAAAGGGGCTCCGTAATCCGACAAGGCCAATGCCAGGCATTGATTCCTCCGTATACGGCTGCAAGCTGGTCCTGAAACCCGCATGGAACACCGGCGACACTTTCTTCAATTGCATGCGCCAGAATGGCCGTATCGGATCTGGACAACTCATCATTTCCCTGATCCTGCAATATCGATGAAAAAGCGGCAACCAACGCTACGGCTGCTGCCGATGATCCGCCCAACGCACTTCTGGGAGGGGATGATGAATGTATCCGGACATGCACCCCGTTGGCCTTGAAATATGTGGCAATGGCGAACATCAGCCCCATGGGGTGATCAAAAGGCGCCTCATCTGCCGGAAATTCAGCATCCGGGAATCCCCTGGAGGAGATCCGGATCCGATCATTTTGATAGGGAAGCAGCGTGACATGCGTATTCATATCCAAGGCGATATTAAACGTACAGGGAGACAGGTGTCTCAGCGGAAGGTGAAAGGTCCGGATATCCAGTGTTCCGCCCAAATCTATCCGGCAAGGTGCTATGGCTTCAACCGGTTTTTTTTCAAGAATTTTTTGCAGTTTGTTGTTCATTGGCAATTTAACATCCGTATTGATTCATCTGTATTTGATTGATTCGATCTCTGGAATGTCGCCCATTACATGGCCATTCGAATGTTTCTTAGAAACTTCAGGCTTCTTGGTTCTTTTCCCATCTGAAAAAAAACAAATTTTTCCAGAAAATCCAGCCCCTCCATTACAGCACGGGGGGTGAAACGAATCCGCTCCGCCTTTTTCAAGTCGCTATTATTGACCCACAGCAGTTGCTTCACTGTCCCCACGGAAAGCAGCCTCTTTTCCTGGATGGAAGTTATGCAGTTTTGACACAGAATCCCTCCTTTTGAAAAATCAATGTAAATCCTGTTGCCATCAAACTGTTCCAGGTCAATCCGGCATTTACCGCATTCCACAAGGTTTGGACTCAGACCGGAAAGTGCCAGAAAACGCATCTGGAAAATAATACTCAACTCTTCTCCGGAAAGAGAATTCTGATCCAGCAGATGAAAGACATATTCCAGGAGAGAATACAGACTCTTCTGCGGCTTGCCTTCTTCCACCCAGATGTTTACGACTTCTGCGAAGTAACTCGCATATGCGGTTTTCAAGATATCACACCGAATCCCGGTATAGGGTTGAACCAGACTGGCTTCCATTAAAACAGGAAGTTTTCCACGTCCTTTTTTCCCGATAATATCTAAGGCCGAAAACAGTTCAAGAACCCCGGAAAACCGTTTTATGCTTTTCTTGGCATTTTTTGCGATCAGAGATAGCTTTCCATATTCCTTTGTCAACAGAGTAACAATCAGATCATAATCCCCATGATCAATGCGCCGAAGTATAATCGCACGGGCTGAAAAATCGGACATCTGCTACACACCCAGGAGGATTGTAGCAATTTGAAAATAGAAAAAAACACTGATGATATCTATCGATGTAGTGACAAACGGACCTGTTGCCACAGCAGGGTCGATATTGATTCTGGCAAAAACCATAGGTACCAGAGAGCCTACCAGTGCTGCAATGGTCATGGAAGAAACCACCGCTGAACATACGGAAACAGCCAGCGCCACTCTGCTGTATTGAAACTGGGCAACCAGTCCGATCATCGTGCCGTAGACAATGCCGAGTATCATACCCACTGTCAACTCCTTCAAAACAACCGGCCAAAGGTCCCGGATATTCAATCGGCCTGTTGCCAGTCCGCGAACAACAATGGTGGAGGACTGGGTACCGATGTTTCCCCCCATTCCCGCTATAACAGGAATAAATGCAGCAAGATATGCAAATTTTACAAGGCTTCCCTGAAAACTACCAATAATCAAGGATGCCAGGATACCACCGATACAGCTTACAAAAAGCCATGGAAGACGGCTCTTGGTACTCCGTATCACCGATTTAGTTTCGATAAACTCATCCCCCGCACCAGCCATTTTTAAAATATCTTCTGTGGCTTCCTGTCTGAAAATGTCAATTACATCATCTACGGTAACGATTCCGATCAGATGTCTGTTTTCATCAACAACCGGAACAGCCAGAATATCATACCGGGCAACGATCCTGGCAACCTCCTCCTGATCAACACTCGGCAGGACGGAAATCACTTCTTTTGCCATGAATTCTTTCAGCGGTTTCTGAGGTGCCACGACAACTAGCTGACGGAGTGAAATCACTCCCATCAGGCATCCATACTCATCCGTAACATAGAGATAAAACGGCATCTCCACATCCTGATGCTCTGTCTGAATGGATTCGATTGCCTGTTTTGCCGTCATCTCCTGATTCAATGCAATAAACTCAGGCACCATGATACCGCCTGCGGTATCATCATCATATCGAAGCAGATCCTCTACTTCTTCCGAATCCTCCTTTTCCATTTTTTCAAGAACGGCTTTGGCTTTCTCTTCCGGAAGCTTTGCAATCAGATCGGCAACATCATCGGTCTGCATTTCTTTGAGGATGGCAACCAGTGAATCAAGCTCGATATCTTCAACAATCTCCAGAAAAGTATCCTTGTCCAGTTCGCAGAACAGAAGGCCTTTGTTTTCGATATCATCAATCATATTGAACAACTGTTTTTGATTGTTCAGTGAAAGAGATCGAAACACTACAGACAGATCTGCCGCATGTGTTTTATTGACAATCTTCCGTAAATGGGAAGTTGCGCCCCTTCTGATCAGGCGTTTGATGCTTTCCACCAGTATTTTATTTTTTTCGCTCAGCATATGCAGATATCCATTTTACGGAAGTTTCAATGATACCATTTGCCCTTTTTTCCCGGATATCGGGACCGATTTTTCATCCATGGCTAATTTAATGCCATTGGCATTTCCGATTAAAATATTAAAATGGTTTAAGGCTTCCAGCTCCAGCCGATCCCCTGAAGACAGGGTATATTCTTCCGGCATTTTTCCATCAATAATCAGTTTTATCCAGGAATCATCGGTCGCCTGAATAAGCAATCTATGTTTTTTAGATGGATGCTCTTTTTCTATGGGCGGGAATTCAACTTTTTCAGCCATTTTCGCATCTGCTGTTTTCCCCGCTGAATCCATATTGCCTTTTGAGCTTTCCGGTGCGCTCAACGGTTCCTGAATCGTTACATCCGATATATAATGGACAGAAATAAGAACAATCCCTGTGAGAAGGCCAAAGACCAGAAAAAGCCGGAACCAGGAATTCAGACGACTGCCGATCCTTTTCCTGCCGGAGGATGCAATGGCATTTTCTTCCAGGTTTTCCCTGTATAAATTGATCAGCATATCCTTTTCTACACCGATGAAATCCGCATACAATCGCAAAAAACCTCTTACAACAGCCTGGCTTGGCAGTTGTGGATGATCTTCTTTCTCAATCAGGGAAAGCACATGCATGGATATTTTTGTTGCCGCGGAAACCTCCTCAAGACCAATCCCTTTCTCAAGCCGCGTATTTTTCAGGTAGCTGCCGAAAGATGGCAAGTCAATATTTGCGATTATATTTTCTGCTGATTTCTGTTTCAAAAAATTTACCCGATTATAATATTTTTTTAATGTGCGAATCTTTTTTCAAATCATCAATCCATGATTTTAAAGCATTGTCCAGCATTTCGTTATACAGTTCCTCTTCGATTTCAGGGGAAGCCTCTTTCAGTGTTTTGCCCGGAATGGTGACGATATTTTCAATATAAAAAATCTGATACCCTTTATCGGTCTGCAATATATCTGTAAATTGTCCTGTCTTCAGATCTTTCACTGCATTTTGGATGGATTCGGAAAGGTCCTTGAGTTGAAACAAACCAAGATCTCCGCCTCCTTCTGCAAGGGTGGATTCAGAGTACAGTCTGGCAAGCATTTCAAAGGATTCCCCTTGTTTAAGCCGCTCCTGAATTACTTTCATTCTGTTCAGAACATCACCTTCCTCCTCTCCACTAGAATCAGAGGGCTGTTGTAAAATGATATTCCGAAGATGGTATTTGACGATACCGGAGTATTTTTCCGGATGTTCCTGAAAATACTTACCGATATCCTCGTTGGTCACGATGATTTTTGATTTCACCTTGTAATCCAGAAGCCGGGACCGCTGAATCTGTTTTTTCATTCGTTGGCGGTATTTTTCCAGAGTGAGCCCGTCATTGGCCAGATTTTCCCGCAACTCCTCATCTGTCCAATAATTTTTCTTTTTAATCCGCTCGATAGCGCTATCGATCTCACTCTCGTTCACAACGATCTCTGCTTTCTCGATCTCCTGATCTGCCAGTGTCTTCTCGATAAGCTGATTCACGATCTCTTCCCGGGCATTGAAAAGCAGCTCTTTTTCCTTTTCAGGAGAATACCCGTATGCACGGATTTTTTCAGCATATGGATCCAGTATTTCGTTCAGTTCCGAGAGTGTTACAATATCATCATTTACAATCGCGACAATTCGATCCACGACGATTGCATCCCCTGTTTCAGCAATTGAGAGGGATAAGGTGGTATGTAAAAACAGGCCGATACATAAGGCAACCCATCTAATTCTTTGAAAAAATTTCATTTATTCCTCAGTTCCTTTTTTTATGATTCAAGGATTTTTTCCCACAATTTCTTGTTAATTTCAATCTTATACTCTTTTCGAAGTTTCTTTATCCAGTCTTTATAATTTTCTTCTGCTTTTTTTCTCCGTATGCTCTTCACAATCATCTCATTCATTTCAGATTCTCCGGTAAAAGCTTCCGGATTTAGTGTGCCATCCGGAGCATGTTCTTTATAGTACCCGGAAATATCCTCTTTGGTTATCTTAATTTTATCCTCCAGCTCAGAACGGATAACCTTTTCCATGAGAATCCGTATTTTCAGCCTGCTTTTCCAGGTTTCAAAGGAAACCGCATTTTCAAGAAATGTTTCCTTAAATTGATCATCCGGATAATCCTTTTTAATCTCATCGATTGCTTCCTGGATCTCCGGTTCCGAAACCACGATATGAAGCTCCTTGGCTTTTTGTACCAGAATCATCTCTTCAATAAGCTGATCCATCAGGCGCAGCCGAATGGTTTTTACTAACCCTTTGTCCTGAATCGCATTGTGGGGGTAGGCCGTGCTTGAAAATTCCAGGGCTTTGGCAAAATCGAGTGAGGTCATCACCTGATCTTCCACCTGAATGAGAGCCTCATCCTCTGTGACTGTTCCCGGGCCTGAACACCCAGGAATTGTTAAAAAGAATGAAAGAATCAATATATAGAAAATCAACCGGTCTTGTTTTTCAATATCCATATCACAGCCTAAAAAAGCAAACTTGATGATTTCTATAAAAAGAAGTTCAATCCCTGAAGCTCTCAGCGGTTAACATGCATCGCAATTTCTTTCAAGATGTTTTTAATTTCAATAACAGCGCCCTGAATCCCGGACTGGGTCAGCTTCACTTTTAATGCATGATCCATGGTAAATTGAAATTTTTTCGGACTGGCTGTGACCATATCCACCAATCCAAACGGATGTTTCTGATGGATCTCTGAAAATTGCAGGGACAGATTTCTTCCGGTGATATCCAGTCGTTTTACCCCTCCCTTTACAGAAAGAACCTTGAGCATGATTTTTAACAACAGATTGGCCGCCTCATCCGGGAGAACACCGTATCGATCCAGCATCTCCTCTTTTATAGCCGAAATTTCCGTCAGTTCCGTCATTCTTGCCAGACGGCGATAGACAGAAAGCCTCTGGTCAATATCCGGAACATACGATTCCGGAATAAACGCGGATATGGGGATGTTGATTTCCGGTTCGAGGGCATCGGTTATGGGTTCGCCTTTCAGCTCTGCCACAGCGTTCTCCATAAGCTGCAAAAACATGTCATACCCCACTGCGGCAATATGCCCGGACTGGGAAACACCCAGTGCGGATCCGCCGCCCCGGATCTGAAGATCGCTCATTGCAATCTGAAAGCCGGAGCCCAGATCACTGTGCTCCATCAGCACCTTCAGCCGTTTTTGCGCATCTTTTCCAAGACCGGTTTCCGCCGGGATGAACAGATAGGCATAGGCCTGTTCATCCGAACGCCCGACACGGCCGCGAAGCTGATAAATCTGCGCAAGACCGAACCGGTCCGCCCGGTTGATGATAATGGTATTGGCCGCCGGAATATCCAGGCCGGACTCCACAATGGTTGTGCATACCAGGACATCCATCTCATGGTTTACAAAACTGATCATGATTTTTTCAAGTTCATCCTCGGAAAGACGGCCATGAGCAACGCCGATCTTTGCTTCCGGCACCAGTTTCCGGACCAGGTCTGCCATCTTGTTGATGGAGTGGATATTGTTATGGATAAAAAACACCTGGCCCCCGCGATTGATCTCCTTGTGGATGGCATCGGTTATCACCCCATGATCGAATTCGGAAATATAGGTAATGATGGCATGCCGCTCTTCCGGCGGGGTGGAGATGACGCTGATATCCCTTATCCCCATCAGGGACATATGGAGCGTTCGTGGAATAGGGGTTGCGGTAAGTGCCAGCACATCCACGGTTGTACGGAGTTTTTTCAGCTTTTCCTTGTGCTTGACACCAAACCGCTGCTCCTCATCCAGCACAATCAAGCCCAGATCTTTGAATTCAATATCCTTCTGAAGCATCCTATGGGTCCCGATCACAATGTCAATGGCTCCGGATTTCATGTCATCGACAATGGCCCGCTGTTCCTTTGGGGAGCGGAACCGGTTCAGACACGCAATCCGGACAGGATACCGTTCAAATCGCTGGTGAAAGGTTTTATAGTGCTGTTCCGCAAGCACGGTTGTCGGAACCAGAACCGCAACCTGCTTGCTGTCGCTGATGGCTTTGAAAGAGGCGCGCAATGCCACCTCGGTCTTTCCATATCCCACATCCCCGCATACCAGCCTGTCCATGGGAGTAGTGGACTCCATGTCGCTCAGCACCTCGTCAATGGTGTTCATCTGGTCTGTGGTCTCTTCATAGGGGAACGCTGCTTCAAAATCCTTGAAGTAACTGTCCGCCGCTCCAAAAGCATGGCCCTGTTTTACCCGTCTTGCAGAATAGAGTTTCAGGAGTTCTCCGGCAATCTTCTCCACCTCTTTCCTGGCTTTGCCCTTGGCCTTGATCCACGATTTCCCTCCCATTTTATCCAGAACCGGAAGCACATCATTCACGCCGATATATTTTTTTACCATACTCATCCGGTCTACCGGAAGGTAAAGTTTGTCATCATCCTTGTAAAGTACCAGCAGAAAATCATTGGTGACACCGTTCAGATTCAGCTTGGAAAGACCCTGATATTGACCGATGCCATGATCCACATGTACGACAAGATCCCCCTTTTTCAAATCCTCAAGAGCCAGCAGTTCGGTTCGGGTTGTCTGTCCTCTTTTTTTCCGGCGATGAAGTTTTTTACCGAAAATCTCATCCTCGGTAATAATCGCAAGCGACTCCTCCGGCCAAACGAATCCGGAGGAAAGCCGGCCAAGGCAGATGTATACCAGGCCTTTGCCGCGTTGCAGATCCGGTATGCCTTCCAGAACAGAAGGAGAAATATCATACGGTTTCAGCAAAGCCTGAAGACGATCCGCCTGCGGTTTTCCATTACAGATGATAAGAACTGAATATCCCTTTTGTTTACATGCAAAAATCCAGTCTGTCAGGGGCGACAGCAACCGGTCTTTATCCAGGGGAGTTCTCAATGCCCCGACAACAGCGGAATTGTGCTCAATATTCAAGGGAATTAGATCCACCGGATCGGTATTTTCCAAACCTGCAACCAGCAGCGTTTTCATGTAAACCGGATGGGTTTCTGCAATCTGCCGGGAAACATCCGGCCACTTAAGAATCATCGTTTCCGGTTCAACCCGGATCCGCTTTTCCTCTTTGGCGATTGCAAAATTTTCATGGAGCTGGTCTTCAACAGATTGGACGCTGACAGCCAGTTCCTGAGGCTCAATCAATACAAACCGGCTTTGGTCCGGGATATAATCAAAAAACGATCCGGGCTCCTCATAGACCAGCGGCAAAAGGCTTTCAATGCCGGGAAACACCCCTTCTTCCCGGATACGGTCAATGATTTCCCGGCTCTGGGTAACCGGCAGATGAAGTTCCGCAGCCTGTTTCCGGATCCGGTTGATGATCTGATTCAGGTTCTCTTTTCGAAGAACCGCCTCCCTGGCCGGCAGGATGATTGCCTCTCCGACGACTTTTACCTTTCTTTGATTGGATGCTGAAAAAAACCGGATGGAGTCCACAATATCCCCGAACAGCTCGATCCGCAGCGGCTCAGAGTACATGGGGGAAAAAATATCCATGATCCCGCCCCGCACGGCAAAATCGCCGGGTTCTTCCACAATGGTGGTACGGACATATCCGCCTGCAATCATCTTGCTCACAAGGCTGTCCCGGTCCAGGGCTTCATTCACCATGACAAGCTCGGAAAAATCAATCAATTCCTTTCTGGGAATCAACCGGTGCAAAACCGCACTCACGGTAGTGACAACAATCAGCGGCTGATCCGCCTGTATCATGCGGTACAGGACATTCATTCTCGCGGAGGCGATTTCATTGTGGTAGGAAAGCAGCTTAAAAGGCTGAATATTGTATGCCGGAAACATCAACAGGCTGTTTTCATCCAGTTGAAGAAAAAATTGCAGATCCACCAAAAATTTTTCCGCATCACCTGAAGCGGGAAGGATGACAACAATGGTTTTTTTAACCTGCTGATACAGCTTTGCAACCAGGTAGGCCCGTTCTGAACCCGATATTCCGGAATACTCAACTCCATGTCCGGAGCGGAAATAAGGATCGATAAATGACGGGATCACTTTTTTCTCTTGATTTTGCACATTCATCACTGTAAATGGACTTTCGTTAGGCCGACGTAGCTCAGATGGTAGAGCAGCTGATTCGTAATCAGCAGGCCCGCGGTTCGATCCCGCGCGTCGGCTCCACGAAATTTCAAGGGATATCGAATCGTTATTGCTTTTTCGATATCCCTTTTTTTATTTTCAAAAATGTCCAAAAACATCCGGATTCAACCCAGAATACAGACGTTTTGCAGACGGCCTGAAAACACTTATTACACTCAACACATGACGATGCCAAGTGAAAATAATAAAACACCGCAACGTGACGGTAACCGTTTAAATAATAAGCCAATTTAAAAATCGACTCTTTCCATTCAAAATTATTTAGATAAATAGTAAAGTGTTCAGAGTACTCTATTCTCCCGGTTGATCGTTTTTTAAACCCGTAGGGGCAAACCCTTGTGGTTGCCCGTATTCCCCTTGTGGTTGCCCGTATTTCTTTTTACGGTGATTCGTAATTTCATTGAGATCAACTTTTTGACCGGTATGTAATTCCGCTCAACTCGAACCTGTCCCTGTTTCGTTTGAACAGGTAATTGCGGAGTAAGGGCTCGTTACGTTTTTATATTTCAATACAACATCTTGCATTATATCTCAAAACCTATACCAATCATCAAATTCAACACCTAATTCATCTTTAAACAATATTTACTTGATATAAATGGAGATCTGATAATAACACTTATCCTCTAATTTGGAACGGCTGCTGAAAGCAAGAAGCTGCTGAGGATTATGAAGAATAGTCAGGATGTCGGCCGGTTGAAACAGATCAGATCCGTCATTCTGGAGGTGAAAACTATCAGTGAACTGATTGAGCGTTTTTCAAAATAGCATTTAAAGCGTATTTCCTGAGTTTTCTTCTATACACGGACAGAAATTTGGTTATTTTTCAGCTGCAACCAGTAAATTTGACAGCGCATTTGTTGTAGAATAATATTTTGGCCATACGTCCTAATAACAGGAGAAGATAAAATGAACCAGCCCCAACAATTTTCAGCAAACGAGATCGCCAAGGCGTTGGAACCGCTTATCCGGCGGATTATTCGCGAGGAGCTGACAAGGATCGCCCAAAAGGAACCGAACATATTCCACCTTACCCCGGAAATGCCGCTTTACAAGGATATGAAAGACATCAAGAAGAGAAAAGCGAAGGGGCATATCAAACTACATTCTCATGACGAGGTTTGGGGTGGGTGATTACGACGCTGTATATGAAATCGGTTCACTCAAAACCTTCGTCGATATTCATCAAAACGACAATCCATCAAGCGGCGAATCGACCGGGTTCTGGAAAACCCATACCACAACACGGAATTTCTTGGTGACGTCAGTGGAAAATTGAATTTAATCGGGTGCCGTAGCGCTCGCATTGACCGGAACTTTCGAGTCATTTTTGTTATCTGCGAGGAGTGCCGCAATATTCAAGAGTGCGAATTTTGCTTCTGTGAGGGCCTGCTTGATAAAACAGTTGTGTTTTTGACTGTCGGCCCTCAAGACAAAGCCTATTCAATAAAATAAACAAGTCGCAGCGCAGGGCGGTCGGGGACGCCCTTTACGTTTTTATATTTTTTTATGTTCCAAATGTAAAAATATAAAGGGCTTCATAGTCCCAAAAAAAATCTTGACAATCTGTATCCTGTGAGATACATTTTAAAGCATGAAATATAAACTCCGAAGTACAAAACAATATGACAAGTGGTTTTCCAAGCTGAAAGAGTCCACGTTAAAAATAAGGGTTTTGGCTAGACTCAATCGACTTGAAAACGGCAACTTCGGAGATTTTAAGCAAATCAGCCCAGGTTTGTTTGAGTTGCGCTTTTTCTTTGGCGCAGGTCTTAGGATTTACTATACCATCCAGAACAACAAGGTGATCTTCCTTCTGGCGGGTGGTAACAAGTCCAGCCAGGAAAAAGATATTAAAATAGTTACTGAGCTTTTGAAAGAATTGGAGGATTGAATCATGAAACTTAAAACAAAATCTTTTGACATTGCCGAACATTTGAACACCCCTGAAGAAATTCGTGGTTTTCTGCAAGAGGTTGCTGCCACTGGCGACGAATCCGACTTCATTCACGCCTTGAATACCGCTGCCAGAGCGATAGGCATGACCGAGGTCGCTAAAAAAGCCGGTGTTACCCGCGCAAGTTTGTATAAATCTCTTGCCGAAGATGGCAATCCAAAATTTATCACAATCAGCAAAGTAACAAAGGCCCTTGGCTGTAAAATAGCTGTTATGTAAAGGGCATAGTTTCAACCGTAAACGGCTTTCCAACAGCATTAAGAGCGACGGCAAAAAGCCGCCGCGCCTTATGCTGGGCGTTCTGCTTTTTCCCCGCCCTCATTACTTTTAAACAAAAAACAGCTCAAATTATTTGCTTAACGTATGCACAAAATGTACATATAATAAATTACATGAAATTCGAATGGGATGAAAACAAAAATTCAGAAAATATCCGAAAACATAGAATCGATTTCAATGATGTTGTTGAAATTTTTCAAGGGCTAATGATCGTAAATTTTGATGATCGATTTGATTATAACGAAGATCGGCTTATTGGTGTCGGTTTTATGGAAAATATGATTACAATTGTCGTTTTCATCGAAAAAAATGCTGATGTCATTCGAATTATTTCAGCAAGGAAGGCGAATAAAAATGAAACCGGATACTTCAAAGAAGAAATCAAAAACCGATTGGGACAAGTTAAATAGTAAGTCTGATTCAAAAATAAATTACTCCGATATTCCCGAACTCGGTGAATCCTTTTTTAAAAATGGAAAGCTGCGAATGCCGAAAACCAAACCCCGTATTTCGATTCGATTAGACCCGGATGTACTAGAATGGTTTAAATCCTATGGAATTGGCTATCAGACAAGAATTAACGCCGTCCTTCGTATGTATATGGAAGCACACAAGCAGAACCCAAATTCAGTGGACGCAAAAAAACCGCGGTGCGCCACGAAGTGTAAAATAACTGGCATCTGAGAGTGAATGCATCGAA
>DYJC01000036.1 GCA_020723305.1 Desulfosudis oleivorans | reverse complement strand
CTGCGTGTCTAGTTTTCGCCGGAACTACAACAACAGACTTTTGAAATTGGCTCAACCGGAAACTGTTTTTTTTGACAAACGATCGGTAAGGAATGAACGGGTTCGATTATAATCTGTCAGCTTGTAAACGCTGAACTCTTTATTCTCGTAAACAAGCTGAATCCTTTTCTGAGCAGATAAAGAAGTGAATTCTTCAAGGGTGATCTGCATTTTATATGCGTCTTCGTTCGCTCTGACATACATGCATAAATAATCTACCCGGGAAAACCCTTTCACTTCAGTAAGTCTCACACATTTTCGGCCTGTTATCATTCTCATCACCCGAGGTTTGAAAAATTCGATTGTGCTCTTTGGATCGGTCTGTTCTTTGATAAATGAAAACATCTCCATGGAGGTTTGCGAGTATGGGCCGGATGTCATCTTCCGATCCTGCTGAAGGTTACGAAAAGATTTTTTTACCGTCTTCCATCCAAACCATGATATAATCAGAATGACGGACACGATACTAACGGTATTCCAGCTAATTCTCCATCGGGGAGTGCTGATTTTTCCCAACCTCTCGATCCCTGTAAAGACAAAAGAGATGTATAAAGGCATAACCGGAAGGATAAACCGGAAGGCCGGCTGATGCGGCCATGTGATATAGAGACCGAAGGTCAGAATAATATATACAAAGATAAAATGGTCGGAACGGTATCGTACACAAAACCCCCATATGAATAGTGGAACGGTTATCCAGAAAATCAGACCCCTATGCGGGATCGTTGAAAAAAAGCTTAAACACAATTTATAATGAAAAATAAAATTCCGGTAAAGTGTATCCGGGGTTATCCATTTCAGATGCTCCAAATGGGATGATCCCCCTGCCGGCAGCATGATATTCCACAGCAATACCAGAATGAAAAAAACCAGATACGGCTGTATATGATAAAAAACATGCTGCCGATGTTTGCCGATACAGGACGCTATGTTTCTGAACCGGCTTCTTTTTTGGGTGGTGTTCTGTTCAAGGCGCTGCAATGTCATTGCCAACTGCGCAAACCCAAGTGCCGGAAGAAGCAGGAACCCATTGGTTCTGATAAAAAAGGCCATTGCAATCATTGCTCCGAGCAGAACCGGGTCCCATGTTGACGAGAGGAGATATTTTCTTTCGACGATGATTCTTCGAATGAAAACCAGACAGATCGTTGAAAAAAACAGAAAAGGAATATCCGAACCGATTTCATTCAGAGATATGATTGTTTCCGGGTTCAGGGAACAAAAAAGGATCAGTGCAAACAACCACGGGGCAGAATGGTATTTCCGGAACCCCCAGTAAAGCGTATACAGGAATAAAAGATAGAAGATAACCCCGGGAAGCTTTAAAACAAGAATATCCTCACCAGACGCTGCATAGAAAGGTGCCAACAAAACCGGAAATCCCCAAGGATAGGCAACAGGGCAAAAAGGAGGAGGTGAGGATTCCTGAAGCATGATCCGGTTTTCTTTGACGAATCCGGATGGGTTGCCCGCCAGAATACTCCGGGCCTGCATGATATATTGAGAAAAGTCACCTCCCCAATGGTGACCGTCTGTAAGGCTGCTGAATGAAATCACACTGCTTGCGCATAGCAGAATCAGGAAAAAAAAAGATGCCACAGTATTTTTCATTTGTTCTCCAGTTGTTACCGAACCCATAATCCGGGCAGACTGTATTTATTTAAAAATGGGAGAAACAGGTCTGTCTTAAGGAAGATAATGAATCGTTCAAGGTCAGCAATCAACCATCCGGTAAAATCACATCCTGATTCTCATTCAGGAACCGGTATAATGTGGCTCTCCCCACGCCCAGAACCCTGGCTGCCTTTGCTTTATTCCCACCGGCTTTCCGGATCGCCTCCCGAACCGATTCGGTCTCCAGCCTTTTCAAAGGGCCTCTTTTGGTTCCGATATCGGCTGAATGATGAAGCTCCATGGGCAGATCTTCCGGGCGTATCGTATTCTGTCTGCATTTAATCATGGCGAACTGTACCACATTTTCCACTTCCCGGACGTTTCCGGGCCAGCTATGGTCCATCATAATGGACATGGCTTCATCAGAGACACTGATCTCACTCTTTTTATATCTCTCTTCGATCTGTTTTAAAAAGTGTTTTACCAGCAGGGGAATATCGTTTTTTCTTTCCCGCAATGGGGGAATAAAAATAGGTATTACATTCAGACGATAAAAAAGGTCTTCCCTGAAATTGTTCTTTTCCACTTCTTTTTTCAAATCTTGATTGGTCGCGCTGATCACTCTGGCATCCACGGTAATCGAACCTTCGCTGCCTACCTTTTCAAGAACGCCCTGTTGAAGAAAACGCAATAACTTGACTTGAACGTGTTTGGGGAGGTCTGCCACCTCGTCTAAAAAAATCGTTCCGCCCTGAGCCAGCTCAAATCGTCCTTTTTTGTCACGGACAGCACCGGAAAATGACCCTTTCACATGGCCAAACAATTCACTTTCGATCAGCCCCTCTGGAAGCGCTCCGCAATTGATGGGTACAAAGGGTGCCCCATTCCGGCGGCTCTCTTCATGAATGGCACCTGCGATCAACTCCTTTCCGGTTCCGGTTTCACCATGAATGTGCACCGGGTAATCATATGGAGCGACGTTGATGACCTGCTGAAACACTTCCAGCATTTTATGATTTTGTCCGACGATATTTCCAAAAGCGGTTACCTCTTTTGCCCTTACCTTGAGATGAAAAAGAGTTGTCACATCTTTAAATGACGCAAGAATTCCAAAATTCTGTTCGTTTTCATCCCGCATCATGGTGGCGGACATTTCAAGTTTCCGGGATTCTCCGTTTTTTGTTGTAATATTGATTGTATATTCGCTGTGGTCCGTAAGGCCTGTTTTTTCACCACAGAAGGAACAGTTTTTCCCGCACAAAGGACCGCCCAATGCAGCATGGCAGTCCTTTCCGAGAACGTCTTCTCTCTGAAAGCCCGTAATCTTCTCCGCCATTCTATTGAAATAAAAGATTCGTCTGTTTAAATCATGGGCAATGATTCCATCCTGAAGATTATCCAGGATACGTTCCAGATTTTTTTGATTTGTAAATATCTTATGTAAAGCAGGATCATCCATGGGAATTCAACGTTATAATACTCCTAACTCATTAAAATTTTACCAAGAAGTGAGAGTTATACCGCAATTCAGATATATGTCAAGGTCGGTTTTAAAAAATCTTTCATATCCAGGTCATTCCGGATGCCGAACCTGGTCAATGAAAAATCATATTTCACCGGATCATGGGGAGCCATCTCACGAAAACCCTGTGTGATCTCCAAAGCTGTGTTCATATCTGCCTGTTTTCGCTCCGTATATCCAAGAAGAATCCCCATTTTATGCATATGGGTATCCAACGGAATAATTAATTTAGAGGCGGAAATACCTTCCCAACCTCCGGGGTCGACATGATCCTTTCTCACCATCCACCGTAAAAACAGATTCATCCGCTTGCAGGCACTCCCCCTCTCCGGCAAAGGGATAAGATGACCGAAATCACACTCCGGCTGTGTAAGATTATCCACCAGAAAAATCATCCCGGGAATGCTGTTTTCATCTTTTTCAGAATACCCTTTCTGAAAACAGGCATTCAAAGATCCAAAACGGACAATTGTGTTTTTCATACCACAAAGCAGTGCTGAAATATGTTCGCCTGTAGCAAACCGGTGTTTAAATCCGGAAAATCTCCTTATAAGCGTCTGATACGTTTCCTTTTTAAGAAACCGATACGGCGACGGCCCCATGATGGTAAGAATTCCTTCAACACTTTTCAGTATCTGGGCAACCCGGCCATAGGCCAGAGAAGAGGCAACCAGTCCAACAATCTCCCGATCCCTTACATCCATGTAATCATATAAGAATTGTAACGGGTCCGGAGATACATATTCACGCCTGTTGACATGCCCATATAGAATTTCCAACATCTTTTTTTTATTTTCCGGGTTCATATCCTCCTGTTCAATATTTTAAGATGATTAATCATCAATTAAATGATATTGTCCAGAATATTTTATGATCGAACTTGACAAAAAAAATAATTCAGGAATTCCCATGGTAAACAGGATAAAGGAATGAAAATAACGTTAATCGATGATGAGCCGGATATCTGTACTTATCTGAGCGCTGCACTTGAGGATAACGGTCATGATGTAATAACCGTAGATGAAAATGATTCTGTGATCCAGGCTATTCAGAACAATCAGCCGGATCTCATTATTCTGGATATCATGATGCCGAAGCGCTCCGGCATATCCATCTACAGGGAGCTGCGCAGTACGGAAATGTTTCGAAAAATTCCAATTCTCCTGATGAGCGGAATGTCTTCGGAAAAAAGTTTTCTTCCCAAAGGTTTCAGGCGACTGGTCAATGATGATAACATTCCATTACCCGAAGGATTCATAGAAAAGCCTATCCGACTGCCGGAATTGATAAAACTTGTTCATAAACTAAAAAGTTAAGGAGCGCATATGGTAACTCCTACCAATATTGACGACTGGATAAAGAATAATCTCTTTCATGTGATTCCGATTGCCATTGCAGTGATCAATCCAAATTTCGAAATTGTATTCGCCAATAAGACCTTTGAAAAAATGTTCGGCAGATGGGAAAAAAAGAAATGCCATGTTGTTTATAAAAACAAAGATGTCAATTGTGCAGATTGCAAAGGTGTCAAAGTGTTCAAGGATGGGATTGCGCGTGTGAGCGAAGAGCTTGGATACAATAAACAAGACCGTATTACACATTATTTACAGCATACCATCCCGGTGATCGATGAAAATGGAGATATCCCCTTTCTGGTAGAGATGTCACTGGATATCACCGAAACCTCCCAGATCCGAAAAGAATACCAGCTTTTATTTGACCAGGTTCCCTGCAGCATCCTGTTGATCGACAGAAATTTTCGGATTGTGAAAACCAATCAAAAAGTGGATAACACTTTTGGTCATATTATCGGCCAGAACTGCTATGTGGCGCTCAAAGGTTATGATACGGAATGCCAGGAATGCACCGCCGGCCAGACATTCCGTGACGGGAAAATGCATTCCGGGAATCACGTATGGAAAACCCGCAGCGGGAAAAAACGTGAATTTCTGGTATCCACCGTACCTCTCCGACATGAAGACGGGCACTTTGATCTGGTTATGGAGGTGGCGATTGACATAACCCAGACACTGAAACTGGAAGATGATTTAAAAATCGCGAATGCCTTTATGGAATCTCTCATTGCCACCTCAATCGACGGTATCATTGCAGTCGATATGGGAGAAGAGGTAACCATATTCAATCAGGCTGCCCGAAAAATTTTTCAGATTGAAGACCATGAAAAAATAACCAAGGAAAAACTCGCCTCCATGCTTCCTAAAAATTTTCTGACGCAGGTTTCGGCCGGGCTTGGCCATGTGTATCTCCCGGAAACCGAGGTGATCACCATGGAAGGAGGGAAAATACCGGTTCGACTAGCAGGAGTACAGATTCAGATCAAAGGGAAGCAGTCAGGAATGGCCATTTCAATCCAGAACCTTTCCGAAATCCGGCGGTTGGAACATGAGAAGCTGGAAGCGGAAAGACTTGCAGCCGTCGGGCAAACCGTTGCCGGTTTGGCACATGGCGTAAAAAATCTGATCACCGGCCTGGAAGGAGGCATGTACATGCTGAATTCCGGAATTGAAAAAGGCAAAACCGATCGAATCGGACAGGGAATGGAAATGCTGAACCGGAATATCCACCGGGTATCCACATTTGTTCAGGAATTTCTCAGTTTCTCAAAAGGCAGAAAAATCAAGGCAGAAAATTGCGATCCGGTTAAAACCGCAGATGAGGTGGTTACCATGTATGCGACCAAGGCAAATGAGTCTGGGATTAAGCTGCTGCATGAATATGACAGCTATATCGCCCCGGCCTGTATAGACAGCGAAAGCATGCATGAATGCCTCACCAACCTTGTGGGAAATGCCATTGATGCCTGCCGGATGATTGAAAATAAAAATGGAAAAAATGTTATCCTGAAAACCTTTGAAAAAGATAATGCAATCATATATGAAGTTATTGACGATGGATGCGGAATGGATTACGAAATTAAAAATAAGGTATTTACCAATTTCTTTACCACCAAAGGGCTCGGCGGAACCGGCCTCGGACTTTTAATAACACGAAAAATCATTCAGGAACATGGTGGAAAGATTGAGCTTGAAAGCGAGCCGGGCAAGGGAACCACTTTCCGGATCACCCTGCCCCGAAACCGTTTGCCGGTGCCGACAGGTACGGAGGAATCCTGACGCAACCGATTTTTTTAAAAAAAATATATAACGCCGGTAGTGATAAAAGATCAATCGATAAACATTCTTTAAACAGAGTAAATCGCACCTGATGGCTGACCGGAAACGACGAATACTTTTTCTTGGCGATGGCGGGAACAACCTTCACCTTATGGCAAACGCCTTTGCCTATAAGATGAAAACCGATTCTGTTGATTTTATCAGTGCCTCCATGACCCCTCCGAAGCTGAATCCAACCACGCAAAAAGTGATGCGGGAGTCCGGAATGGATCTGTCCGGTCTACCCCTGCTTTCTCTTCTGGATGTCGAACCTTTCATGTTCGACCTGATTATCACACTTGGAGAATTTGATCAGGATTGCCGGCCAACCCTTCCGGGCATGCCCCCGCATATACACTGGGATCTGCCTGATCCTTCTCCGGGTGAAAATGAAAATCATCGATACAACGAACTGAAAATTGCTGAGGAGAAAATAAAAAGCAGACTCAGCACGCTTTTTGACTCTGGATTTCTAAATGCCCTTTTTGTTACCCGGAGAAATTTGGAAGGTGTTCTGGATAATCTTCTGGATGGCGTTATGGCCCATACCCGAAACAGACGAATTTTTTTCTTTAACAAGGCTGCTGAAAAGATAACCGGATATAGAAGAAGAGATATTCTCGGGAAAGATTGCCATGAAGTTTTCCCGGGGAGATTCTGCGGCGGAGATTGTGAATTTTGCGAAACACTAACGATGGACCGGGAAAACCGGGAAAAAAGCATCTTAAAAAAAGAAATCATTTTCACAAGGCCGGACAACATAAAACGGGTTCTGAAGATGTCCATCATGCCTCTGATCGATGAAAGCGACCAGGAAGTCGGGGCTCTTCTCTCCTTTAAAGATGATACGGAGCTGGATCTGTTAAAAAGAAGACTGAAACACCATCATTCCCTTGGAGAGCTAGTAGGCAAAGACCCAAAAACACTTGAAATTTTTGATCAGATCCGGGAAGTGAGCGCTGTTATTGCACCGGTTCTTATTGAAGGCGAAAGTGGAACAGGCAAAGAACTGGTGGCAAACGCTATCCATAATATTGGCCCTCGTTCCAACAAACCTTTTGTGGCAATTAATTGCGGAGCACTTCCGGAAGGCATTCTCGAAAGTGAGCTTTTCGGACATGTTATGGGAGCATTTTCAGGAGCTGTCCAGGATCGAAAAGGCCGATTTGAACTGGCCCATGAGGGAACTATTTTCCTTGATGAAGTAAGTGAGCTGTCACCGGCAATGCAGGTAAAATTGCTCAGAGTCCTCCAAGAACAGAAATTCGAACGAGTTGGTGGAGAAAAATCGATACAGGTCAACGTCAGAATCATCAGCGCTACCAACCAGAATCTGATGAAACTGGTTGAAAAGAAAAAATTCCGGAGAGACCTGTTCTATCGATTGTGCGTTGTACCCATCACCCTGCCTCCTCTGCGGGAAAGAAGGCTGGACATCCCGATGCTTGTAGAGCACTTTCTTGAAATCATATCCGATGAAGTCCAAAGACCTGCTCTGATACCTTCAAACGAAGTAATGGATTTATTCTCAAGCTATTCCTGGCCTGGGAACGTTCGCGAACTTCATAATGCAATTGAATACGCATATGTTAAATGCCGGACCGGCATTATTACGGAAAAAGACCTTCCCCCCGAGATCATCAACCGAAAGGATGAAAAAAAAATACGGCCAGGTCCTGTTTTGAAACATTCAAAAGAAGATGTGATTATCGCTCTTGCAAAAGCGGAAGGTAACCGGAAAGAAACTTCCCGGATTCTCGGTATTGGACGAGCAACATTGTACCGTTACCTGGATGTCTTTGGACTGAAGTAAAAAAAAGTAAGTGGTTCCCTGCGTTAACCCAAACCATCATTACCATCAGAGTCCGAGCTTACATAATTGATAAAGCCTTTGATGAAAATGTCATTGGAGGTTTTTAAAATTTGCCCGATGGAAGATTCATCTGCGGTGCTTAATTCCGGAATATGCTGATGGAATTCATTGCTGACCAGATCGGCTAAGCCATGTGCAAAAATCCATCCAAAAAAAAGCAGGGTGCGCTTACTTGCATCACTCAAACCGCTGGAATGCCGGCCGAGATATGGCAGCAGGGCATCGAAATATGAGGCTCCATGTTTGATACGGAACCCCATGTATTTCTCATCGTTGATGCAGCGGAACAAATTCTTTTGCTCTTTGGCGAACATTACATATCCAATACCCATATCGATATTAGGATCACCGGTTCTGGGTTTGATCTGATAGGCATATAAAAGCTCCAAAGCTTTCTCAATAATTTTTTCTTCAAGGTTTTTCATCGATTTTAAGCAAGAATAAATGGGCATGGTCGATGCGTTCAATTCCTTGGCAATGGATCTTGCCGATAGCATAGCCATGCCATCTCTTCTTACGACCTTAAACGCGGCCTCGATGATGTCTTCAGGTGAAAATTGAATTTTTCTTGGCATATCGTCTTGCCTTTTTGTAAGGGTAAAAAAACATATTTTTTTAAGAGTCCATCAAATTCCTGCCGGCAAACAGTATAATATTTCTCCTTGAATATAATATAATTTCATCATGAAAAAAAACTGAAATTTTTTTTCTACGCTAATGATTTATCTAAATTTTTCATAAATTCCGTCAGAACAGCTATGCTGTCCTCGGACTTGGGCTTCCATTTCAATTTTTTTTTTTGGTTTTTTAAGCTAAAACAGCGATCGCTCCATTTAATCGCACCCATTCTTCTGAACCTTTGTTAATATCAAGTAATACTTTTGCGGAAAAAGCTTTGCAAATGATTTTTTTAGATCCTATCCAATAAAAATACATAGACGGAAATTGATTGCAACTTTCATAAATTACCTTGTGATAGAATCGCTTTTTATTTTCTATAAATATTCAGAAGCCTTGATTTAATGACCTCTGGCCCATTTTATCGATGGGTTTGCCGCGGGAGATCCTTTAAAATCAAGTGGAAGAATGGCAAGCCCCTGCCCTTCCATGCCGCGTGAGGCGTCTATCCCCACATGCAGCAAGGCGTGGGAGGCGATCGAGCCGTTGGAGATCCACGCTGCTTTCTCGCCGTTTATGATGTATTCATTGCCTTTTCGTACCGCAGTTACAGACGGTTTTATTTCCGGGCGGTTGCCGCCGATAATCCAGTCTGTGCCATGATCAGGTTCTGTAATAGCCCAGCAACCGATCAATTTACCTTCCTTATCCGCACAAAAGTCACGGGCGAGCTGCTGCATTTCTGGGATCGGCATCATTGCCGCCAAGTTAAAGGGCATGCAAGATGCCCCTAAACTGACGGCCAAACCAGCATCGGCATAACCAAGTTGTTCTGTAATCAAAATTGCCGCCATCGGATCGATGTCTCCTGCCAAGCCTCCAAGATCTTTAGGTATTTTCAACGTATGTAAATCTAACTCACGAATTTTTCTATTGACCTCCCAAAAAACGGAGTTTTTAGCGATAACCGCATCCGGATCAGGCAAGGCATCCAAAGCGATGCCGGCAGGGCGCATCACTTCCATGGAAAATTTTCCTCCTCGATTATATTTGTTTTTATGTAACCATTTTTTCACTATGGGCGTCCATCCGCAAACCACAAGGGATGAGAGAAGCTGTAGCTTTCGCCTAAGTTTTTATACATTTCCAGATTAAAACCTTTTACTTTCTTGCTGCTCGCTAAAACCGCGGTCGGCCAAAACAGCCAGACATCTTCGAAATGATCGGCAAGGGTTTTCTCCAGCTCTAAATAAACCTTGCGCCGGTCATCTTCCTTGGTAGTTTCTCTGCCGGTTTTGATCAATTCAATAGCCTTGCTGTTATTGCTCCTGCCATTGTTGAAGGGGCTTTTCGGATCATAAAGCAGCGTGGCGATTTGATCAGGTTCCTGAATCCAGGGGTACATGGAGCAAAACAAGTCAAAATCCAACTTTTTAAAAGGCTCGATCATGCCCGTAATACTCAAAAAAGTGGGTTTCCATGTGATGCCGACTTTTTCCAGCATCGCCATTTGCGCTTTGGCAAATGCCTGGGCTTCAGGCGTATTTACGGTAAACCCTTTAAGCGTCAATCCGTTCGAGTAGCCTGCCTCTGCCAAAAGCTTTTTGGACAGCTCGGGATTGTATTCCACTGGTTTTAAGTTCGGGTTATGCGCCCAATGATCGTCAGGGTACATACAGCTTGCCACTCTGCCAAGCCCCTGCTGGGTACCCATAACTAAAGCCTCACGGTCGATGGCATGGGAAATGGCCATGCGCACTTTAATGTCTGCACAAGGTCCTTTGGCGTGATTGAAAATATTATAGACTAAAAAATTGACCGGAAAGGTAACGACCGATAGCGACGCGTCATCCTTGACCTGGCGGTACTGCACCGGGTTTAACACGATGGAATCGAGCTCACCAGCTTTTAGATTGGCCAAGCGTACGGAAGGATCCGGAATGACTGCAACCTTGATACCTTCAAAATAGGGCATCTCCGGTTTGCCGATGCTTTTGCCGAACCACCAGTCCGGGTTTCTCTTTAAGGTAATGTAATTGTCGGTGCTGGCGGCTTCCAGCATGTATGGTCCTGTACCGATAGGATTGGTATCGAGCGGCTTTGCGTTTTGGGCGAGCGCCTGAAATTTTTTCAGCTGTTCTTCAAGATTGGTTATCTTTTTTTGAAGTTGTTCGACTTTATCGTTATCTTTTTCAGCCCTGGCCTTTCGTCTTAAGGGAATCAATTCATGGGTGATGCGCTCACTTTTTTTCTGTGCCGCATCTTTTTCCAGAGCCTGAGCCGAAATCATAAAGCCCGGCACACTGGCCATGGTTCCTAGAAACGCCCCCCAAGGCCTTTTAAAATGCCATTTCACACTATATTCATCGACAAGCTCGACCTCTTTCAGGGGTTCGAGCCAGGATTTGGTCCAGGCCGCGTTTTCATCATCTAAAATCCACTCCATCTGATATTTCAAACTTTTGGCGTTAAATGGCGAGCCGTCATGAAACAGGACGTTTTTCCGCAGTTTCATTATCACCGTGGTTTCATTGATATACTCCCAGGATTCCGCTAGCCAGGGAATGGTCGGTTTGTAGTTGCCGTCTAATACAATGAGCTTTTCATACATGTAGCTCATGGTCACCCAATCCATTACCGGAAAATGATTAGGATTCATCGCACCGATATAGTAAGGCGAGGCGATCCTGAAATAACCTCCTCTGACCGGCTTGTCGGTACAATATTTATCCCCCCATTCCATATAGTCTTGTTTTGCGGCAGGTGCTCCTGACGCACTTGAGACCTTGTAAACCAATGAGCCAAAACAAAATAATAAGCACCCTAAAATGAGGCTCATCCTTTTGATCATACCCATGACATTTTTCTGTTTGTTCATGTTAAACTCTCCTTTTTTTAAATTGCGGGCGGTTTGTGAGCCGCCCGGTATTGACCTTTTATTTATGCCTATGCTTTTCCTGCCGATTAACTTTCTCCCAAATGACAGGCCATCATGTGGTCATGTTGATTCACCTTTTTAAGCACCGGCTTTTTAACCTGACAAAGATGCCTACGGGCAGGACAACGGACATAAAATTTACATCCTGCATGATGCTCCATAACCCCATTGCCCCCTTGCAGCATGGCATTTTCATCTTTATAGGATGCCTGTGGATCAGGTATAGGCAGGGCGGCAAGCAGCGCTTTTGTATAGGGGTGACTGGGATTGCCGTAAAGGTTTTGCCTGTCCGCGATTTCAACGATTTCACCGGCATACATAACCGCCACCCGCTTGCTGATATGATGCACAACAGCAAGATCATGGGCGATGAAAAGATAGGTCAAAGAAAATTTTTCCCTGATTTCTTCGAGCAAATTGATGATCTGAGCTTGAATCGAAACATCCAGAGAGGAAACCGGTTCGTCTAAAACCAGAAAATCGGGATTGACGGTAAGGGCCCGGGCGATACTGATACGCTGCCGCTGTCCTCCGCTAAATTCATGGGGATATCTTCCTGATATGGCCGGGTTCAAACTAACCATGGTCATCATTGCTTCTACCCTGTCTTTATATTCGCTACGATTTTGTGTCAGTTTGTGGATAACAAGCGGTTCACCGATGATATCTCTGACTTTCGTCCGGGGATTTAGCGATGCAAATGGATCCTGGTATACAATCTGCATGTGCCGTCGGACTTTCCGCAGTTCTTTTTTTGCCATCCCGGACAGACAGTTCCCTTTATAGAATACCGCGCCTGAAGTTAACGGTGTCAATTGCAGGATAGCCCGGCAGACCGTTGTTTTTCCGCACCCGCTTTCACCCACAAGACCAAATGTTTCACCCTTGAAGATGTCAAAGCTGACTGATTTCACAGCTTGCGTCACATAGGTTTTCTTTTTGAAGACCTGGCCTTGATAAACCGGAAACTCCTTTGAAATCGCTTTGACCTGAAGAAGAGGTTGCATGGTCATCTACCTGCCTCCTTTGCAAAACAAGCGACCTCATGGTCATCGTTCAGTTTTGTAAGCTTTGGGACATTTCTGCCGCATTGGGTTATTTTGAACGGGCATCTGTCATAAAAGGCGCAGCCTTTCGGAGGAGTAGCAAGATCAGGAGGATTACCTGGAATCGGTGTCAGTTTTTTACCTGTATCTGCACTGATTTTAGGCACAGAGGCCAAAAGCCCTTGTGTATAAGGATGCTGCGGTTTTTGATAAAGATTGACCTTGGAAGCTTTTTCAACGATTTTCCCAGCATACATGATCATGACCTTGTCCGCGTATCGTGCTACAATGCCTAAATTGTGAGTGATCAGCAGCAAAGCCGAGCCTTGTTCGCGGGTAATGCTTTTGAGCAGCTCCAAGAGTTCTGCCGCAATGCTGACGTCAAGGGCTGTAGTCGGTTCATCGGCAATAATCAAAGGCGGATGCAAGGCAATGGCCATGGCGATCATGACCCGTTGGCGCATACCTCCGGAAAGCTCATGAGGATAGCAATGCATCCTTTTTTCAGCATCTTGAATGCGCACTTTCTGCAAAAGCGCTATGCCGAGATTAAATGCTTGCTTCCTATTCATCTTGCGATGGATCAAATAGGGCTCGATCAGCTGCTCGCCGATAGTCAACACCGGATTTAGTGCGGTCATGGGATCCTGGAAAACCATGGCGATTTTGTCTCCTCGAAGGCCAAACAGTGCCTTGCGGCCCATGGTGACGATATCCTGATCTTCAAACATGATTTTTCCGGAAAGCTGAGCAGATCCGGGGATGAGCCGCATGAGCGACAAAGCCGCGGCAGTTTTGCCTGAACCGCTTTCACCGACGATACTAAGCGTTTGTCCCTGATCAAGCTCAAAGGAAATATCGTCGACAGCTTTGACTAAGCTTGATCTTGTTTTAAAATAAGTACGCAGGTTTGAAACTTGCAGCAACATGGCTGATTATTTTTCCTTGCTCTTGTTAAAGGTTTGACTGATACGGGGATCAAAGGCATCTCGCAGCCCGTCTCCGATGAAATTGAACGCGAGCACCGTCAGCGTGATCAAAAGCCCGGGGGCGATGGAAAAAAGAGGGACGACTTCAAGATAGGCATAACCAATCCGCAGTTCGTTGCCCCAGGTTGAAAGCGGCGGCTGAGCGCCCAAACCCAAAAAAGAAACCGCGCTTTCAATCATGATATTGCCGCCGATGGCGATGGAAGCTGTCACGATGATAGGCCCCATGACATTGGGTAACAGATGGTAAAAAATGATCCTTAACCCCGATGCACCCATGGCCCTGGCGGCTTCAACATAAACAAATTCACGCGTATGCAGCACTTCACCCCGGACAATGCGGGCAAAACCCGTCCAGTTGACAAGGGTGATAGCGATGATCACGCTTTGCATGCCAGATCCGAAAATAGCTACAAGGGCAAGCGTCACCACCAAAACCGGCAGGCTCATGAAGGCATCGGTGACACGCATGACGGCCATATCGATCGCACCGCCTTTATAACCCGCCACAAGCCCTAGTCCCACTCCGATAATACCAGAAAACAAAGTGGACAAAACTCCGATTAAAAGAGTGGGACGAGTCCCTGTGATGACACGTGAAAGAAGATCGCGGCCGACATCGTCCGTACCGAGCAGATGCTTTTCAGAAGGCCCTTCCAGGACATGATACAAGTCCTGAGCCTCAGGATCGTGCGGTGCGATCTGTGGCGCCGCAGCCATAACGACCAGCAAAGCCGCAATGATGATTAAACCTAAATAAAGCGTTCTGTTTTTCATGACTGCACCCTGATCCTTGGATCCAAATAGCCATACTGCAAGTCGACCAAAAGATTGACCGCTAAAATATTGATGGCGACAATGATCAGCGTGGCCTGAATCACTGGAAAATCGTTTGAAAAAATGGCATTTACGCCCATCCGCCCTAAGCCTGGGATGGCGAACATATATTCGACGATAAATGATCCGGCCGTTACATACCCCCAGGTCAGTCCGGCGACAGTGGCAACAGGCAGCAGCGCGGGTTTTAAGGCATGCCGCAACAGCACTTCAATTTCGCTATAGCCTTTGGCGTAGGCAGTCCTGATGAAGTCCTGACCTAAGACCTCGAGCAGGCTCGACCGGACATAGCGGGCGATGAGCCCGGCGCCCTGGGTGCCCATTATGAAAGTTGGCATGGCGATTGACAAAAGGTTGCCTTTGATGCTGTCTGAAAAAGGCACAAATCCCGAAGGCGGCAGAATATGCAGCATGACCGAGAAAAGATAAATCAAGATGATACCTTCCCAGAACACCGGTAAAGAAAGTCCCAGCACAGCGCCCGCGGACAGCAGGCGGTCTATGAAATCGCCGTGTTTTACCGCACTGATGATTCCGCAGGGAAAGCCGATCAACATAGACCAAAGCACGGAACAGACAAAAAGTTCAAAAGTTATCGGGAGACGTTTCATGAACATGTCAAACACCTTCTCACCGCTCGCGATCGAAACGCCCCAGTCTCCGGAAATGAAATTTTTGACCCAAATCAGATATTGAACTGTCAACGGCTGATTTAAACCGAATTGCGCCCTGATCCCTTCTATGACATTGTTGTCGACCGCGCCCATGTGTGAGGCCATCACTACACCCTGTACTGGATCGCCGGGTAAAATCCGCGCGATAGCGAAAATGAGCATCGAGGTTAACCAAAGCGTTAGAAGAGAGTATAAAAGCCTTTTTAGAATATAGCGTTTCATGGGAGATCCTAACTTTCCTCTCTTACAAAAAGTAATCGTTGACTTTAAGCAGAAGCTCTGCGGCTTTTTGCTTGATGGCCGCGTTGACAAAGGCCTCATCAGGGAAAAGGTCGTCCGGTGCATCTATGATACGCGTTAAGGTTGAAACAAAGAGTTCTTTATCTTTTTTAGCAGTGGCGTAATATCTGGCATACACAAAATCCCACACCAGGTATTTGGATTTTGAAATTTCAAAAGCCTCTTTGAAATGAATTTCAGCCTGAGTGAGTTTACCACCAAACATTTCTGGACGTGAGGCGTAATAAACACCGTAAAGCGCATGGATGCCACCATACTTAAAGGTATCGTCCATTTCATAAAGTCTGGCCATCATGGCTTCGATTTTTGGGATATCCTTTAAAACTGTAGGGTCGTCGAGATGAGCCAGATTCAAATAGGACAGCCAGCCGTTGACAGCAAAAAATAAGGCTGCGATATCATTTTTATGAACCGTTTTTAGGGCATTGATCAATCCCTCGGCATCGTTATCTTCAAGGGCCTTTTTGAAATTATCGTCCATAGATAGAACTCTAATGGCGTAATCCTTACCTTTTAAATAGAGTTTCTTGGCTCTTTTTTTATCGGTATCCTCGACAAACAGGAAGGCATAACCGATGTAGGATTCCGCAGCTTGTGTGAGCAGAAATCTGTTTTCAGGCGAAACCTCGATAAAGCCATCCATCTGCACCATAAACATCGGCATGGAGTCTCGCACTAATTTGAAATCATTGTTGAACTTGGTACTCTGATTCATGGATTCCATGATCGGCCGCATGCCGTCCACGGAGATCTTGGCGATCTTCTTGGCGCAGCCTAAGGAAAACAGCATGAAGATGATTGCCGTTATTTGATAAACCCATTTTTTATATGAACGTGACATATATTTTGCCTTTCTTTTGCTTAACATTTTTGCATGTTATCTTATTTTATTCTCCGACCGGCCAAATCAGCCGGCAATCCCCATAATCATATCCTAAACTAAAGCCAATCGTATTTGTAGTTTCCGGCCCTTTAAAACCGAAACCAAATCCCAAGACACCTTCATTAAAACCAAAGCCAACGGTAAAACGATTCAACTCACTGCCGATGCCAAACCCGATACCGACGTTTTTGTCACAGCCGAGTTTCGAGCTGAACGTTTTAAAACCAAACGCGCACACAAAGTTTTCGATTTTCAAACCAAGACCGCCTTTTTCGCAATTGCAGGCCGTCTCTTCGCAATTGCAGTCCTCATCTTGCGCAGCCAATGCATTTGATCCAACGAAAAGGGCCATAACCATTAAAACGAAGACCAATCTTTTTTTCATTTTCCCATCCTCCACTTTTAAGTATGTAATTAAATGTTTTATCATCTAATCAGTATTTATCACACATATTATATAACTACTGTTATATTGTCAAGATGTTTTATTACATATATTATATAACTTTCGTTATTTAATAATAATATCGCCTTTTTGCAAAAAACGGTTAGAAATGAAATTATCGGTTATTTGAGTTACCGTAAAAATGCCGGTAACCTGCTATAATTCAAGCAATACAGGAGCAAACCAGCAAGATTGCTTCTTTACAATCCGTGTCTCGTGTCTCTAATTCGTCCAATAATACTACTCAATACGTATCAAAAAAAATGCTTAGATATATTATTAATAAAAATAACAGTACATTAATAAAAATTATTCCAAACCACTCAAATACGTTCAATATACATTCCATAATAGTAACTTGAGACATAGCATCCTGAATCAACCTATCCTTCAAATTAACATTCTGTAATAACAATACAAATTATTTAATCTCTATCCATTTAATATTGGCACACTTGTTGTTATCCATCTGAAGAATCGATTGACAGTTTGTCTTGTTTAAGCTTGCTATAATTTTGTGGGAATCTTAACCAACATGGAAAAAGATAAAACCCTGAAAAAAATAGTGGATCTCTGCTATGAGATGCTTGAACTGGCAGATCACGGAGACAAATTCCGGCTTGATGACGGATGCGGAGTTGTTTTCGGGACATTGCGTGACTCGGCCTATAAAATCAGAAGGCTTGCCGAGAAAGAAATCTCTCTTCATAACCAAAATCGAAAATCATCTTCTGACTGTAAAAAGGATAAATGATTCCAAATGAGCCAATTTCAAAACGATTATAAAGCGTCACACCGGCGAAAGTCAGTGCTCAGAAAAGAGATGAAAATACTGGTTTTTCGTTTTCGCCGGAACTACAACAATAGACTTTTGAGATTGGCTCAAATGAAATGACTTTTTGAAAAATTATATGTATCCGGATGATTTTCTGAAGAGAAAACGATCAAGACTGATTGCTCAAAAAAATCATCCAGTAAAGCCAACCTAAAAATCGAAGGGGAAAGGATATGAGCGACAAGAAAAAAATTTTGGTAGTAGATGATGAGCAAGATGTTTTGATCTATCTTACCGCGCTTTTTCAGGACAATGGATACGAAGTCATTACAGCAAAAGATGGAATTGAAGGATTTGATCTGGCAAAAACGGAAAAGCCGGATCTGATCACGCTCGATATCACAATGCCCGATCAATCCGGTGTAAGAACCTACCGGTACTACAAGGGAAATGATGAACTCAAAGAAATACCGGTGATCATTATTACCGCCATCGGAGATTCCATGAGAAGCTTTTTAAAAAAATTGAGCGGATTTCCTGAACCGGAAGGATTCATGAACAAACCCATTGATGAGAAAACACTTTTGAAGATGGTTTCCGATCTGTTGTGCAAATCGTGATCATCTGAGTTTTTTAGGCAATCAAAATTACTTCAAGCAAGGAGAGTAAAATGGCTCTATTTATATATTTAATTGTTTATCTGGCGATAATCGTTTTTTTCTTTTTTGTCGTCAAGCGTATCGTCAGCTATCTCAACAATCCGATCCATGTGAGATGGGAGCTTTATCCGGTTGCCCATGAGGGGAAAAGAGCATCTTATGGTGGAAGTTATCTGGAAGATGTTGACTGGTGGAGCAAACCCCGGGAAAAATCAAAAATAGGAGAACTCAAGGTGATGATCCCTGAGATCCTTTTCCTGAAGGCCGTATGGGAATACAATCGGCCATTATGGTATGTTACATTTCCATTCCATTTCGGGCTTTATCTTGTCGTCGCTTTTATCGGGCTTCTCGGGATAGGTGCTATTGCCCAGTTGGCGGGGATCGTTATTGGTTCCGGTAGTGCCCTTTCTTCGGCTATTGCTGCATTGACCAACCTGTTCGGCCCCCTTGGTTTTATCCTGGTGATTGCCGGAGCAATCGGACTGATCTATAAAAGGATGACCGACCCAAGTCTCCGAAAATACACCTCTGCAGAGCATTTTTTTAATCTTGGACTTTTCATCGTCACGATGGGCAGCGCATTACTCACATGGCTGTTTATCGACCCGGGCTTCCATTTTGCCCGCACATTTATTGCAAATCTGATCAGCTTTAACATGGAATTAATTCACAGCCCTTTGTTCAATCTTCAAATCCTCCTTTCTGCTTTTACCATCGCCTACATCCCGATTACCCATATGTCCCACTTTTTCATGAAATATTTCCTGTATCACGACATCCGGTGGGGAGATGAACCCAACATCGATACACCCCAAACAGACGCAAAAATCAATGTGGTTTTAAATTATCCCGTATCCTGGTCAGCATCCCATATTGCAGGGCATGGGAAAACAACATGGGCGGAAGTGGCTACTTTTAATCCGGTTGCCGAGCCGGAAAAGAGCACGAACAAGGAAAAGGAGTAAATCAATGAGCAAAGACCTTCAAATCAATGATGTGAGTAAAAATACGGAAAAGCTGGCCACGGTAAAAAACGAAGATCTCATGCCTCTTCCGGCTGATTTCGTAGAAAAGCCATGGGCGGATCTTCCGGAAGAACTAAAAGAAAAATATGCCTGCATACTGGATGATGTCAATATTCTGCAAATTCCAATGCCAAAGACCGTAAAGGAAGAGGAAGAACTGGTTAATAAATTTATTGACGGAATGCGGAAGCTGTTCACCAAAGAAAACAACTGGACCTTCCTTTCCATGCTCGAAACCACCATGGAGCATTGTGCAAAATGCAATACCTGTTCCGAATCCTGCCATTTATTCGAAGCGACCGGCGGCAATGAGATGTATCGCCCCAACTACCGTACCGAAATCTTCAGACGGATCTATAAAAAATATGTCAAGAAGGAGCCTTTCTCAAGATGGCGAAACGGTGACATTGACCTGAATTGGAGGACGGTTGCCCGTCTCGGAGAACTGGCCTATCGATGCAATATCTGCAGACGATGCGCCCAGACCTGCCCGATTGGTGCGGACAATGCCCTGGTCGCCAGAGAGATCCGGAAAATTTTCAGCCAGGAACTGGGCATCACCGTACCTGAGCTTCATGACAAAGGCTCCATGATGCAATTGAAAACAGGTTCCTCTACTCAAATGAACAAGATTGTTGTCCGGGATAATGTTGAATTTATCGACGAAGACTTCTCGGAAGAGTTCGAATATGAATTTAAAACCCCATGGGATGTGGAAGGAGCAGATATTTTATTGATCCATAATGCCGGGGAGATCATGGCATGGCCGGAAAACATCGCCGCATTTTCCATTATTTTTCAGGCAGCCGGTATTTCATGGACTCTTTCAAGCGATCTTGCGGCCTATGACAGCATCAATTACGGTGTTTTTTATGATGATGTCCAGTTTGCCAGAACAGCACTCCTGCAAGCCCAGGCAGCCAAAAACCTCGGTGTGAAAAAAATCGTCCTTGGAGAATGCGGCCATGCCCATAAAGCGCTTACGGTAATTGCCGACAGGGTTCTGCCGGAAGGATTAAAAACTCCGCGTGAAAGCTGTTTCCCGCTGCTGCGGGATATTGTCATGTCCGGAAAGATAAAATTCGACCCGGAAAGAAACAACTTCCCTGTTACCCTTCATGATCCCTGCAATGTCACCCGTCTGATGGGAATCATAAAGCCCCAGAGAGAGATCATGCACAAGCTTTGCCCTCAATTCAGGGAGATGCATCCCCATGGACCTCACAACTACTGCTGCGGAGGTGGCAGCGGATATGCAATCATGAGCCGTAATAATATTCCGGACTGGCGCTTCAAGGTTACCGGCCGGAAAAAACTGGAACAGATACTGAATGCATTCTCCGATTCCAGGGGACCGGAAACACCCAAATATGTCTGTGCACCATGTTCCAATTGCAAAGGCCAGCTCAGAGATATTTTTGAACACTATCATCTCTTAGAGAAGGAAAAGCTTACCTACAGTGGTGTTGTGGAACTGATTGTGAATGCAATGGTGGATGTAAAACCCGGATTTATCAAGTGGGGTGAAGAATAATGCCTTCCGGTTAAACTATCTGCTGCAAAACCGATATGCTGTGTTTTGCAGCAGATAAAACTCTCGGGAAAATATCAGAGAGTATGAGTTGCCATAAAAGTAAGGAGAAAAATATGACACTCGCTTCTGAAAAACGAATACTGGTTGTTGATGATGAGCCGGATGTCCGTAATTTTCTGGTTACCTGCATTGAGGACGCAGGATTTAGGGTCGAATCGGCAATCGATGGGGTGGATGCCCTGGAAAAAATCGAGGCAAATATTCCGGACTTGATGACCTTGGACATGGTGATGCCCAGAAAATCCGGTATCAATCTCATGCGCAAGCTCCGAAAAAACGAACAATGGGCAAAAATTCCGATCATTGTCATTACGGCTCATGCACATGATGAATTCGGCAGTGAGGATATCAAGGAATTCAATGCATTTGCCACTCGCTATCGGCCCAAAATCACCATGGAAAAACCGGTTACCCCGGAACGTCTGATCAGAGCAATATGCGAAATGCTGGATGTCATGCCTGTCATGGATAAAGATCGGGTCAATATCTCATCTGATGAAAAAAACGAAATTTTAAAGATGATCTGCAATTCAGATGAGGAGACATTGAAAAAAATCCGTGAGGCATTAAAAAAATAAAAAAAGGAACAGATTAAAATAACTGAACAGAAATTTTATTATGAAAATTCCAGATAAACGTTTCAAAGAGATTATTGATCTTCTGCCTGTCTATCTTTCGATTCAAGACCGGAATCTTACCATATTGTATGCAAATCAGACCTTTAAAAATGATTTCGGTGATGGTGTAGGAAAGCGCTGCTATGAAGTGTATAAAAGAGCTGAAAAAAAATGTCCGAATTGCCCGGTATATAAGACATTTCAGGATAATAAAATTCACTTGAGTGAAGAAACCATCCGGACACTGGACGGAAAAGAATCACAGATGATCGTCTATTCCGCTCCAATAACGAATAAAGCAAACAAGATCGAGTCTGTAATGGAGCTGGCTGTCAACATCACCAAAGTGAAAGCGATCCAGAAAGAGCTTTCATCCATTGGACAATCCATGGCATTCATGTCTCATGGCATCAAAAACATTCTTGAGGCTCTGCAGGGTGGTTCCTATATTATTGACGAAGGGCTCCATGATAACGATCTTCAACTGGTCCGTCAGGGATGGGATGTTGTCCGGAATAACCTCCTCGATATTTCCGTAATAACCCAGAATGTTCTGTATTCTTCCAAAAAACGTACACTGCGATTTGAAAAAGTGACTCCTGGCGAGATTCTGGAAGTAGCAGTAAAGTTTTTTCACCACAAAGCAGCATCACTCAATATCAAGCTGACCCATGAATTCAATCCAAAACTGCCACAGGTCATGATAGATATTTTTTCAATCCGCAGGATGTTCAACAACCTGGTCTCCAATGCCATCGAAGCCTGTCAGAAAGATACGGCCAAGGATTCACACGCCATTACGCTCAGGGCGGATTATTTCAACGAATTTCAGTTCAAATTCGAAGTGGAAGATAATGGAACCGGGATGGATGAACATACGAAGAAAAATATGTTTAAGGAGTTTTTTTCAACCAAGGGAACAGCCGGAACAGGCCTTGGGCTTGCTGTCGTTCATCAGATCGTAAAAGAACATCATGGAAAACTGGAAGTGGAATCCTCTCCTGGAAGCGGCACCCTGTTCAGGATTATTTTCAAGCTGTGATGAAGGATTCATTCACAACTTTAACAAAAGGAGGCACCAATGGCGAAAAAAAAACTGAAGATTGTCATCATTGACGATAATGCAGACTATCTTTTTACAATGGGAACCTTTCTGAAAAAAAAGAATTTTACTGTCTTTACAGCCAGTGACGGTGAAGCTGGTTTAAATCTGGTGAAACAGGAAAAACCGGATATCGTCCTTCTGGATGTAATGATGGAAACTCTTTTTTCCGGATTTGAGGTAAGCCGGCAGATTCGTCAGGATCCAAATCTGAAGTCCATTCCCATCATCGGTATTTCCGGGATGGCGGATGAACTCAGTGTAAGCTATAATGAAAACAGGGATTACGAATATTTCGATGCAAATATTTTTATGGAAAAACCGGTTGACAAGGATCTGCTGCTTAAAAATATCAAATCACTGGCAAAGAAATAAATTGATATTCCATTTTTTTGTATCCAATAACGAGAGCCAATTTCAAAACGATTATAAAGCGTCATACCGGCGAAAGCCAGTGCTCAAAAAAGAGCCGGAATTACTGGATTTTCGTCTTCGCCGGAACTTCAATAAGAGACTTTTGAAATTGGCTCACGATTTAATTTTTTGACATTCAGGGCTCAATGCTTATTATAATTTACAATCGTTGTTTTTTATTAAAAAAACAATGGCATTGAAAATTCATAACCATTCATACTTAAAAAAAGGAGGAGAAACATGAAAACAAATTCCTTCTATAAAATAGCTTTATTGCTTCTATCGTCAGCCCTGATTCTTTCCGGAACCGCTCTGGCCGGAAAGACGACAATTGAAGGTAAAATCAACGGCGCAAATTGTGTTATTGATAAAAAAGTATGCCCCATGTCCCCGGAAGACCCTCATCTGGCGCTGGAAGCTGATTTTGTGCTTTCAGATGCCGGCGGTAAATACTACTTCCTGCCCAATCTTTCAAGGTCGCAGAAAAGCGGCTTGGTGAATAAGGATGTTCGCGTTACCGGTGATCTGCAGGGTATTTCTCTGGTCGCTTCCGTTATTGAAGAAAAGACAAGCGGTGATTACCAGGAAGTATGGAATTGGGAAAAAATCGCCCGATCGCTTTCAAGAGGTAATTAATAGCGGACTGATTTAATCTGATTGTTGAAGCCACGCCTTTTTTTAAGGCGTGGCTTTTTATTTAGTGATAATGATCTTGACATATATGCATAAAATATACATATTACGTCATCACATTCATATGAGGTAATACAATGAGAACAACGTTGAATATTGAAGACAGCCTGATTGATCAGGCAGCAAAAATTACTGGAATCAAAGAGAAAACAACTCTCGTTAAGCTTGGCCTGGAAGCTCTTATTGCCAGAGAAAGCGCGAAGAGACTCGCAAAGCTGGGTGGAACTCAAAAACAGCTTCAGGAAATACCAAGGAGAAAAGGGGCCTGAAGCTCATGGTTCTGGTGGACACGTCTGTTTGGGTTTCGCATTTGAGAGATGGAAATACTGAATTGGCAGACTTGCTTAATAATGGCACGGTATTATGCCACCCATTCATCGTCGGGGAACTCGTTTGCGGAAATCTTACGGACAGATCCGTTATACTCTCTTTTTTTCAACTGCTGCCAATGAGTATTGAAGCCGAACATGATGAGGTATTATCCTTTATCGAGAATAACCGGCTAATGGGAAAAGGTATAGGCTATGTGGATGCTGCTCTGATTGCATCCGCTCTGTTAACGGACGTTCCAATTTGGACACTTGATAAGAAACTGGCGCAAGTAGCTGACGACCTGCATATAAAATATAAAAAATGATAACCATCATAGGTTGACATAAAATTTTTTCATGGCAGATATCAACATCAGATTTTGGCTCTATCGGATCGTTTCCATGATCGTGCGCATCGGATTCTCTCTATTCTTCAGGATCCGGATCAAAGGCCGTGAAAATCTGCCCGAAAAAGGGGCGTATATTCTGCTTCCCAAACATCAGCGTTGGGAAGATATCCCCATGACGGCTTTCATAACGCCCCGACCCATGTTCTATATCGCCAAAATTGAATTGTTCAGGTTCCGCTGGTTGGCCCGGCTCATGATTTTCATGGGCGGTATTCCACTGGACCGGGAAAATCCCATGCGCAGCCGGAATTCCTTTAAAGCAGCATTGAAGGTATTAAAAAGAGGCGACCCCCTGGTCATCTTTCCGGAAGGGACGTATTTTGCAAATTGCATGGGCCCAGGACACGAAGGGATGGTGCGCTTTATCCTGTCCCGCTCTGAAGACAGCAACACCTTTTTGCCTGTCGGCATTCAATATCAGCCCAACGGCCTGCGGACCAACGTCAATATCCGCATCGGCAAACCAGTGACAACCCCGCCCACCCGGAATGCAAAACCGTTTCTCGATAGTATGATGAAGGAAATCGAGCGTCTTTCCGATCTTGATTGAAGTTTTCCTGTTGCCCGCATCATCAGGGGAGGATTCTTTTATTGATGAAATGGAACTCCTTCTATATTGCAGATTCAAATATCAGGGATCCGGGCTGAAAAAAGAAGTGTGGAAGATCAGTTTACTGTCACCGGGACTATCAGGGTCTGAAATCGTGGTGATTACGTTACTATAATGGATTGAATTTCAGTACAGTAGATCACGGAATTACGAAACCGAATATCCAGAGTATGTATTTACTGTCTGTTCATCACCAAAACTTGTTACGTCTAGCAACGATATACCTCAACCCCAAAAAATGAAATTTAGTGCTGTTGTATAAAAAGAAAATCAAAACCGGTTTTCTATGAAAAAATTTCAGCCTTGGACAAAAATCTGTTCGTCAGAATTGCCCCCTGTGGGAAATCACAGATGCAATCATTTTTATTCCCGTTGTGATCGGTGGGGAAATAACAATAGATGAAAAATATCAGTAGTGATTTGAATTCCAAAACACAAAAATTCATTTCCCATAAACGATAACGTTAAAAGAACTTTTTGTCATCTCCCTTTGGTTTCGACATCAACGATCAATCACCAAAATACCTTTTCTGTTATCAGGAAAACAAATCACAAGGGTTTTTTAAGCACCTACTACATGTTTCTTTTTCCGATCATAGATTTGTCGAATTTTCATATTTTCATGGGGTATGATTAACTAACCTGAAATTTTTGGAAATTAACCAATTTTATTTACATATCAAATGTATATCACAATTTTTTTGTGATTATTCTAAGCGATCACTTGAAAGAATATGTATATCTATTTGGTTTGAACGTTGTTGAGATCGGTTCCTAATATTTCAAAACGAATGAAAAAAGCTTTCACGGCACAAAGTCACTGGCTTTACTGTATTGTAATGGATCGATATTGAGCAATGTAGCCACTGGCATTACGGATCTTGCCGCTTAATTTCCATTCAGCACAATACTTACCACGTTGTTTAAATAATTATTTGTTATCATTGACAATCAATTCTATCAGGATCGTTCGGCTTCTTTTTGCTCCAAAAAACCGAATTGGTGAACAATATTTCTTATACAATCATCGCGGGATAATTTTACACCAAAAATAATTGACTTTCTCGTTAAGTGGTATAATCGGCGTATAAACGTGTCATATTGCTATTTGGACATATGTTCTATTTTCAATAACTACACTTTTTGACAGGGCCATCCTAAAAATGCAGTAACCCTTCCGGAATGAACATGTCAATCTT